>DATFMR010000091.1:0-58526 GCA_035266865.1 Ignavibacteriaceae bacterium
AATGCGGCAAACCTCTGCTAGCCAGGTATGACCTCGAAAAAGCAAAATCAGAATTCAAAAAGGATTTATTAAAAAACAGGCCGGAAAATCTTTGGCGTTATAAAGAAATGCTCCCTGTAAAAGACGATAAATTCAGACTCAGTTTAAACGAAGGATTTACTCCTTTATATTTGGCAAAAAATCTTGGTGAAAAATTAAACTTTAAAAATTTGTACATAAAAGATGAAGGTGTAAATCCAACGACATCTTTTAAAGCACGCGGATTGTGTATGGCAATATCCCGTGCCTATGAACTCGGAATTAAAGAAGTCTCAATTCCATCTGCGGGAAACGCAGCCGGAGCGATGAGCGCCTATGCAGCGCTTGGAGGAATGAAAGCTTTTGTATTTATGCCGAAAGATGTTCCGCTTCCCTTCATAACTGAATGCAAAACTCTTGGTGCGGAAGTAACATTGATTGACGGACTAATTACTGATTGCGGCAAGGCTGCTGCTGAAGGAGTTAAAAAATTCGGAAGGTTTGATATTTCAACTTTAAAAGAGCCTTACAGAATTGAAGGCAAAAAGACAATGGGTTACGAAGTCGCAGAACAAATGAACTGGGAATTACCGGATGTTATTATTTACCCGACCGGCGGCGGTACAGGTCTAGTCGGAATGTGGAAAGCTTTTGATGAAATGGAAAAACTGGGGTGGATCGATTCAAAAAGACCGAGAATGGTAACAGTTCAATCTACAGGATGTGCGCCAATGGTTCGAGCTTTTGAACAAAATACAGAATTTGCAGAACCCTGGCAGGATGCTAAAACTGTGGCGGATGGACTTCGCGTACCAGCTGCTGTCGGAGATTTTTTAATATTAAGAGCATTGCGTGAAAGTAAAGGTACCGCAGTTTCAGTTACTGACGAAGAAATAATTGAAGACACAAATGAAATAGGCAGAACACAGGGAATATTTGCAGCACCTGAAGGAGGCGCTACATTGGCAGCATTTAAGAAATTGAGAAACTCAGGCTGGATAAAAGAAAACGAAAAAGTTGTTCTCTTTAATACTGGAAGTGGTCATAAATATTTTAATGTATTTGCAAATTCCTGAATATCGGATCAAAATTAAAAGGAGGTTTAAATGGTAAAAGAGTATAAATCATTCTCAGAATTTATTCATTTTACCTTAATGAGCATAAGGACAGATTAAATAGAAGATTACACTTTACCGGAACTCTTCTTGTAACAATTACTTTTTTCCTGATATTCTTAACTTGCGAAAGGATTCTCTTTATTCTACTTCCTTTTTTTGGCTATGGGTTTACGTGGGTTGGTCATTTTATTATAGAAAAAAACATACCTGTAACTTTTACACATCCTTTCTACAGCCTTGCCGGAGATTTTATTATGTTTATGGAAATACTAACCGGAAAAATAAAATTCTGATTATTTCTTTTTATGCTTTAAACTTTCCACAGGTTTTTCGAACACAGAATCCGGGATTCCTTCATTAACAATATAATTTGAATAATTTATGTAAACTCTTCCTATCTGAGGCTTGTAATCTTTTTCGTCAGCTTTATCAGGGTTTCCTCCACCACTAAATTTTTTAGGCAAATTTAGCTTACCCACATCAAATGAAAAAACTATTGATGAAGGAAGCTGTTGAAATTTAGTTTTATCATCATATTTAAAATTTATAGAAAACGTTCCGCTGGTCTTTGTAGAAATTTCAACCTTCCTTAAAATATCCTTTGCCTGGTCAACCCAGAAAGTTGTCAGAATTATATCCTTTGTTTCCCCTAGTGGAATTGTTTTTACTACTGCAGTTGGAATTCCTTCATAATCTTCAAAATGGTCAAAGAGGGCTGTGTATTTTCCTTTTAAAAGGCTGGTTGGTGAAATATCTAATGCACTCTTGGGTAGGAGAGCAAATCCTTTTGATTCTATATGGGTTTTATCAGGCTGCTTGAAATAAATTTTCGCTTTTGTATCAGGCACTTTCAAAAATGAAACATCAATTTTTATTTCAACATCGACCTGGTAATCTTTTATTTCGCCGTAACTCTTTTTAATATCATCAAGAATTTTATCCGGATCTTTTGATTGGCCCGAAATACAAGCACAAAATATGATCAAAAAAAATAATGCTTTTTTCATAAAACTTTAAAAATATAATTACGTTAAAATGTCTTTCCTTTTGAATAAGTATAGAGTCAATCCGTAAAATCCAATAATATGAATTCCGAGTACCATCAACGATTTAAATATAGTTGAATAATCCACCGGTTTGTTGAAAAACGATTTCCACCCGCCGATATAACTTGTAAATAAGTATGGTTCTACTGCCTGGAAAACTCCAACATCTAATGCGGAAATAATAAAAAATGCAATGATAATTGCCATTGTAGTTATAATCGGACCAATTGAATTTTCTACCAGGGAAGAGAGTAAAAAAGCAAGTGATGAAACAACACTCATTGCTACAATAGCAAAACCATAGGCATATAAAAATCTCCAGAATATATCGCCTCTTGCAAAGATAACAATTGCATCACTTTGCATGCTCATCAACTCTCCGGTTCCGAATAAAATAGTCCCCAAGCTGAGGCTCATAATCGCGAGCCAGATTATCAAAAGAGCCGTGTAAATAATTCCTGCTAAGAACTTTGCTGTTACCAAATTAAACCTTGAAACTGGTCTTGTTATCAGCATCCTGTACGTTCCCATTGTAGCTTCTCCGGCCAAAAGGTCACCAGCAACAAGTGCAACCAGGAACGGGATATGAAGAAATATTGCATTCAATATAAGCTGGGAAACAAGGTAGCCATTCAGGAAATTACCGACAAAAACAAATTCCTGCTGAAGATTTCTTGTCATAAAATTGAGTGTTCTGGATCCTTCAAATGAAATTCCCACCTGGATTACAGTAACAAGCAGTGAAATGGCGATAAATCCTATATAAGTCCGCCACTTTTTAAATATTTTAAATAACTCTATTTGGATCAGCGTTAACATCATTTTTCTTTCTCTGTAATACTCAGGAAATAACCCTCCAAAGAACGGGTAGGTACCAGGGCACTTACGCCTACTTCATTTTCAACCAGGAATTTATTCAATTCGGAAATTTCCTCCTGCAGAAGTTTAAAAAACATTTTCTTATTTGCTGAAGTTGTAAACTTTTCTTTCCATTTACTTTCATTAATTTTTTGTTCTGCTTTTTCAATATTTTCAACCTCAACTGTTACCTGGATATCCTGGCTATTCAATAGTTCAGTAACTGTACCTTCAACAATTTTTTTGCCCTTGTTCAGAATTATCATTCTGCTTGCAACTATTTCAACTTCGGATAAAATATGTGACGAGAGGAAAATCGTTTTATTCTTTTCTCTGCTCAAATAAATAATAAGTTCTCTAATTTCTTTCATCCCCTGAGGATCAAGACCCGTGGTCGGTTCATCCAATATTATTAAATCAGGATCGTGAAGAAGTGCCTGGGCAAGCCCCAGTCTTTGTTTCATTCCGTGCGAAAATGTTTTTACCTTGCTTTTATATCTTTTCTCCAGTCCTACAAACTCCAGCACTTCCATTATTCTTTTGCGGGATACATCAGTGTAAGAGAGTTTTCCGAGAATCTCAAGGTTCTTAAAAGCCGTCAAATAGCCGTAAAAATCGGGTTTTTCGACTATCGCGCCGATATTCCTTAACACTATGTTTCTGTGTTTTGTAAGTGATTTTCCAAACAGGCTTATCTCCCCTTCAGTTGGTTTTATAAGGGAAAGCATCATCCGGATGGTGGTACTTTTGCCGGCTCCGTTTGGACCGAGGAAACCAAAAACATCACCCCGGTAAACTGACAAATTTAATCCGTCTACTGCTTTAACTTCCTTAAATTGTTTTGAGAGATTTTTAATCTCTATTATTTTTTCTTCTTCCAAGATCTACCTGAATTGCAAAAAATATTGTGGGCTAAAATAAGACCTAATAATTTTACAGGCTCATAAATTTACACGAGCGGAGAAATCCGGTTATAAAGAATTTTTCCTCCTTTCAAAAAGTCCATTTTCAGCCCGATTTTAAGATATGAAATACTTTTGCAAAATAAATTTTAAAATTTTATCTCAAATACTTGAATTTTAAAATTTTATTTTAATTATAAAAAAAAAATTAAAAAATTTAATTTGTTTTTTTATAGAAATATCACAAACTTGCGCTCTGTTGTTCCACGTTCATTTACGATGTTTTTTTATCTCTATTTTCTTTTAAAATTTTTTTATTTACTTTGTCAGTCACAGGCAAATCAGGGACAAAAGTCAAATCTTAAATGAAGATAGAATTTAAGTCTTGCAAATCAAATCCATATGTTCCGCTGAATCGGTATTCAGCTCTAGAAAATTAATAAAATAAATTGTTAATCCCGGGAGTGCTAAATGCAAATAAATCGACTATTTACCGATGCTAATAAAGATGTATCTTCTTCTTTAAAATATGTAAAAAGAACGTCAGAGATAAAGAATCCTGACGGTTCAGTTGTATTCAGAATGGAAGATGTATTAGTACCGGACCAATGGTCGCAGGTTGCTACCGATATTATAGCCCAAAAATATTTTCGTAAAGCGGGTGTTCCCAAATTATTGAAGAAAGTGGATGAAAAAGGAGTTCCTGTTTGGCTACAGAAATCAACTGCCGATATTGAAAGATTAGCTGAACTTCCGGAAAAAGAAAGATATTCATCCGAAACAGATTCCAGACAGGTATTCCACAGATTAGCCGGATGCTGGACTTACTGGGGATGGAAAGCAGAGTATTTTAATACTGAAGAAGATGCGAAAGCATTTTATGATGAATTATTTATAATGCTAGCCAGCCAGATGGCCGCTCCGAATAGTCCTCAATGGTTTAACACTGGTTTAAATTGGGCATATGGAATCAGCGGCCCGGCACAGGGGCATTATTATGTTGATTATAAAACGGGCAAATTAACTTTATCTACTGACGCATATACACATCCACAACCACACGCTTGCTTCATTCAATCTATTAAAGATGATCTTGTGAACGATGGCGGAATTATGGACCTGTGGGTTCGCGAAGCAAGGCTCTTTAAATATGGATCAGGAACCGGTTCAAATTTTTCTGATATTCGCGGATCAGCAGAACCATTAAGTGGCGGCGGAAGATCATCCGGACTTATGTCTTTCTTGAGAATCGGCGACAGGTCTGCCGGCGCAATTAAATCAGGTGGAACAACAAGAAGAGCCGCAAAAATGGTTACCGTAGATCTGGACCACCCGGATATTGAGGAATATATTAATTGGAAAGTTGTAGAAGAACAAAAAGTCGCAGCTTTGGTTTCAGGTTCTAAACTTTGTAACCTTCATTTAAACGCTATAATGAAGGCCTGTTACGATGAACATCCGGAAAATGACAGATTCAACAAAAAAGTGAACAAAAAATTACAGCACGCAGTCCTTGAAGCAAGAAGAGCAGCAATTCCTAACAATTATATAGAAAGAGTAATTCATCTCGCAAAACTAGGTTTCAAATCAATTGAATTTCCGGTTTATGATACTGACTGGAATTCTGAATCCTACCTTACTGTATCAGGACAAAACTCTAATAATTCTATTAGGGTAACGAACGAATTTATGAATGCGGTAATTAGTGACGAAGACTGGAATTTATATTGGAGAATTGAAAAGAGAAAATCAAAAGAAGAAAATCGTGCACCAAGGCCGTGCAAAACTTTAAATGCAAAAGATCTCTGGGATCAGATTTCTTATGCCGCCTGGTCCTGTGCAGATCCCGGGATTCAATATCACTCAACAATTAATGAATGGCATACCTGTCCTGAGGGCGGGGAAATTAAAGCCTCAAATCCTTGCAGCGAATATATGTTTCTGGATGATACTGCCTGCAACCTTGCCTCAATGAATCTTGTAAGATTCTATGATACAAAAACAAGCAAATTTAACATTAATGCATACAGGCATGCTTCAAGATTACTGACAATTGTGCTTGAAATCAGCGTTTTGATGGCACAGTTCCCCAGCAAAGAAATTGCCCAATTAAGTTATGATTACAGAACCCTTGGTTTGGGATATGCAAATCTAGGTTCATTGCTTATGCTTCAGGGAATTCCATATGATAGTAACGAGGCTTTCGCAATTTGCGGGGCTCTTACATCAATTATGCATATGTCAGCATATGCAACATCTGCAGAAATGTCAAAAGAACTGGGCTCGTTCAACAAATATGAAGAGAATAAAAAACATATGCTGAGGGTTATAAGAAATCATAGAAGAGCGGCTTATAACGTACCAAATGAGGAGTATGAAGGATTAAGTATACATCCGGTTGGCATTAACCCAAAACACTGCCCCTCAGACCTTCTAAAGGCCGCCAGAGAAGATGCCGACAGAGCTCTTGAGCTTGGAAACGAGAATGGATTCAGAAATGCCCAGGTTACTGTAATTGCTCCTACAGGCACTATTGGGCTAGTCATGGATTGCGATACGACCGGCGTTGAACCTGATTTTGCGCTGGTTAAGTTTAAGAAATTAGCAGGCGGCGGATACTTCAAAATAATAAATCAATCTATTCCTCCCGCACTTGAAAAACTCGGCTATAATAAGGACCAGATTTCTGAAATTGTTAAATACGCGAAAGGTGCCGGAAGTTTAACCGGCTGCCCGTTTATCAATTCAGAATCATTAAAAGCCAAAGGATTTACTGATGAAGCCATTGCTAAAATAGAAAAACAACTTCCGGGTGTTTTCGAATTAAGTTTTGCCTTCAATAAATTTTCACTGGGAGCTGACTTTCTTATAAAGAAGTTGGGAATTGATGCTGAACAAATTAGTTCCTATGATTTCAACTTACTTTCAGCAATTGGGTTTTCAAAACAGGAAATAGCATCGGCCAATGATTATATATGTGGTACAATGACAATAGAAGGCGCTCCATTCCTGAAGCATGAACATTACCCGGTATTTGACTGTGCTAATAAATGTGGTAAAAAGGGAACAAGATTCATTCGTCCTACAGCCCATATAAAAATGATGGCAGCTGCACAGCCATTTATTTCCGGAGCTATTTCTAAAACCATCAATATGCCTAATCATTCCTCTGTCGAAGATATTAAAAACGCATATATGCAGTCCTGGAAACTTGGAATAAAAGCCAACGCACTTTACAGGGATGGATCAAAACTTTCCCAGCCTCTAAATTCAATAAGTGAAGATGATATTGAAACAATTATAGAAGAAAAAGACCAGAACGATATAGTTAAAATTGCTGAAAAAATCATTCACCGTTACATTGCAAAAAGAAGAAGACTTCCCGACAGACGTTCAGGATATACTCAAAAAGCCAAGATCAATGGTCAGTCTGTTTATATACGTACAGGTGAATACGACAACGGCCAGATTGGTGAAATATTTATTGATATGCACCGCGAAGGAGCTGCTTTCAGAAGTCTGTTAAATTGTTTTGCAATTTCAATCTCACTAGGTTTACAACACGGCGTTCCACTTGAAGAATTTGTGGATGCATTTGTATTTACAAGATTTGAACCAAGCGGTATTGTAACAGGAAATTCAAAAATTAAAATGTCAACTTCTGTCATCGATTATATTTTTAGAGAATTAGCGGTTACATATTTAGGCAGAAATGATCTGGCTCATGTTGAGCCGGATGAATACAAATCAAAAACTTCATCCGGGATTGTAAAAAAACTCAGCGAACCGGATTTTGTTGACGAAGAAGTTGTAAGTACAAGATTGGTCGAACTTGATAAAGATTCCGGAGATTCCTTAAAATATTTTACAGCCGCTAAACCAACTAGCACAATAAATAAGCAGGCTGTTTCAAAGTCCGGAAATGATATGTCAACAAAAATAAGACAGGCAATTCAAAAAGGTTATACAGGTGATATATGCACCGAATGCCAAAGTATGACAATGGTAAGAAACGGAACCTGCCTGAAATGTATGACCTGTGGCTCTACTTCAGGCTGCAGTTAAAAATAGAAATATCAAAAATTTAAGCCGTTTATTTGAACGGCTTTTTTATTCTACAATTTTGGGAAAACGATTTTTTATCATTATTTCCAAATTTCGCCTTATTATCGTTTTAAGATTATACCAGTACGCATAATAGTATATTCAGAAAAGTGCTAAAACTTCGCTAAAATAAATATTTTATTCTTATTGTGAGTTTAAGATTTTTTGCTCGACACAATGGTTGTTACCATTAAACCCAATCCCAATCCTAAAATCATACATCCCACAAACACTAATGCAGATTGCTGCAGGAAAAAAAATCCGGCACCCAGTCCCATAAGCAAACCACCGCCTATTGCCCAGTCACTTTTGTCTTTTTTTTGATTTGAATCTGCCATTTTCGATCTCCTTTTATAAAATTTACGAAAACTACAAACTGCGGAAAATTATAACTAACCAAAAATTTGCAGTTAATTGTTTAGCTATAGTAACTTTTCTTTTCACCAAGGTGCCACCAGGGATAAATAATACAAAAAACAATTGGCATACGAACAGCAGTACCCCAATTGAAAACACCTTCCGATTGAACAATTAAACTATACAGAAAGGAAACCAGAGCTGAAACTATAAAGGTAATAACAAAATCAGGATGAAATCTTTGGCAAGCTCATTTGCTTTCATATTTACCCCATTTTTGATTATTAAATTATTTTCGGAATGACCCCCAGTAAAACAGAAATGTTGTTTATTATTAACTTAGCAAAAATATCCTATTAAATAAACGATTTTTTAATTTTTAATAAATCTGATTTAATAGAGTCTAGCAATTAGCCGACAAAAATGCAGAATTAATTGTAACAACTATCGGCTGATATATGATATTTATGGAGCTTATTCAAATGAATTACAACTTAAGATAAGGAAATCTACTATCCTGATGAATAGATCCATTACTTTTGGAACTTCATTTATCCACAATCTGACAATTAAAAAGTATAGGAAATTGCAAGGCCGATATCTTTACTGAATAAGAACGGAGAAAATTTTATGGAATTTTCTGATATGTTGTTTTCATCGTTATTAATTTTTATTTCCGGAGCAATTAAATTCCCGAAAGTATACCCGAGAAAAATTCCCATTGGAAGATCGCTATACCAGTGCATGCCTCTGCTGACTAAACCCATACCACAAATTGCAATCATAGCATACCCAACCGGCTTAATCCATTTTACTTCCGGGTAATTATTTGCAAGTACCGTAACTGTAGCTGTTAAAGTTGTAATATGTCCTGATGGATATGCATAATACTTTGGCTGGTGTCGTTGATATTCAGCTAAATTCGGAAATAATTTCCAATAACCGGAATTTTGCGTGGATAATTCCGGACTTTCCCTTCCAAAGATTCGTTTAAATATTTGAACGCTAATACCACTTGCAATTAGGGCTTCAACTACATTGCTTGCAGTTTTTAATGCGCGGGAATTATCATCAGCAAGACCGTAAGCGGCAAAGACTCCTGCTAAAATCAAATGATAAGTTTCGTTGCCAAAGTCCACACCAATATCACTAAAAGTATGAAAGGGCGGCGAAGTATCAAATAATCTCTTATTAAAATTCCATCCCTCCCTGTCAATCAGATAAAGTGCTCCTGTAGCTGCTGCTAATCCTGCAAACAAAGGAATTTGATTTGAATTTAATGCGGATCCTGAAAATTCATAAATATCTTTGGGGACTTTTGTGATCATTTGGTGCCACGTAATGGAAGAATCTGATTTGATTTCATCCAGTCCCATTGCAATTTCAGAAAGGTTAAGACTATCTGTAGCAGAAGTGGAATCATTTGCTATTTCATCCTGAGCATTCAGAAAAATATTGCAGAAAAAAAGTAACCCAAAAATAAATGTCAGCTTTATTTTCATTTATTTCCTGACTTGATGGAAATAGCCAGTTATTAAAATTTCAACGAAAATGCTATTCCAGTTCCATTATACGATCTGTAAGGAGCGAATCTAAAAGAAATTTTATTTTCGTCTTTATTTGATTTATATTTTTCAGGATGCGCTACTATCATACCAAATTCGTAACCAAGAAATATAGCTAATGGATAATCACTATACCAATGGATTCCATTATTCACCATACTTATTGCCATTAGCGCGGATACTGTATAGCCAAGAGGCTTAACCCATTTCCATTCCGGATAATTTTCTGCAATTACTACAACCATACCCAGCATCGTTGTGAGATGACCGGAAGGATATGCATCATATGCTGGTACGTGCTTATGATATGCTATCGGGCTGGGGAACAATTTCCATTCCCCGGCTGGTTCTGTAGAGACAACCGGACTTTCTCTTCCCGTCATATGTTTTAACACCTGAACAAAAGCACCGGCTGAAATTGTTACTTGTAAAATTTGGCTTCCTGTTCTGAGCGCTCTTTCATCTTTAAATAAAAGGCCCCAACCAACAAAAAGCCCCGTTAAAGTAAATTGTGTACGGCCGTCCCCAATTTCTCCAAACCTATCACTTAATTGTCTTACAACATTCGAATTTTTGTACCATTCATGTTGAGTAAGCCATGTTCGATTATCAGTAGCCATAAATCCTGCGGTTGATGCAGCAATCCAGAAATAAACTCCCAAATCAGTATGAATAGCCTCATCATAAAATCTTGTATAGTCCTGTGGAATGTTTGTGAGCCAGTCGTGCCATGTAAGTTTATTGGAATTGTTTTCCAATTTTAGGCTTCTTTCAGGTTTAATTACATCACTTATAATTTCGGAATCACTTTTAGTGTGAATCAATAAATTTTCACCAGACTGGGAAGAATCTATTGTACCGCTAAATTTACCTGATCTTAATGTTTTTAATGAATCCTGCGCAAAACTTGAAACAGTGTAAAATAAAAATAAAATAAATATGAGCTTAGGCATTTTTTGTAGATTGTAGTTCGAAAATTTGTAAGCCGTAAATTTAACTTTTAAATGATTATTTTACAATATCTAAAGGATGCTACATTTTGCTTTTTGGGCTAATTTTTCCCCAAAACTAAAACAGTAAAATTTTTCGAACCATCCTTTCCTTCCGGAGCAGCATCGGTAAATATTTTTTTTGTTTTTTCATCAAAAGCCATAGTTCTAGCACCTCTCTCTGTAATTATAGTATCGATTATTTCAAAATCTGAAGGAGACTTTTCTTTTATTACAGTTAAATTCCCTTCTCCGTTTGAACTGAAAATCTGCTGGTCTTCATTATCAAACACACAAGCGTCAACTCCTTTTCCGATAGGAAGAGTAGTTATAATCTTTCCTGATTTTGAATCAACAACAACCAGTAATTCATTTCCGCAAACAGAAAATAATCGATTATTCTTTATATCAATTGCTAAACCAGAAGGTTCTTCGCCCGGTGCAATTGACCAAGTGTTTAGAACTTTTAGATTCTTGGAATCAAATTCCTGTATTTCGCTTTTGTCTTCAATATTTACATAAACTTTACCTGTGAGATCAGAAACTGCAAATTCCGGTTTTCCATCGAGCGCTAATGTACCTACAACTTTACCGCTTTTTGCATCAATAGCAGTAGTATTTGCAGATCGGCCATTCATTATAAAAACTCTTTTGGTAAATGGATCATACATAATTGCATCTGGATTTTTTCCGGTTACCTGTATTTTGCTCAAAACTTTAAGAGTCTTCAAATCAAAAACTGTAACAGAACTGTCTCTTCCGTTGCTGATAAAGCCTTTGTTGAATTCAGGCGCAAAACAAATTCCGTGTACTCCCTGCAAATCTTTAATTTCAGTAATAAACGAATTATTAGATATATCAATCACCGCGACTGAAGAAGAATGTGACAGGAATAATCTGTGATAAGTATTATCAACAGCAAGATAATCCCAGCGAGTTTCTCCGCCAATAGGAATTGTTTTTACTATTTTATAGCCCGATGTCTGAGCTATTATATTGGATTGCATCAAAAATGGAAAGAGTAAAAGTATAAGCGAAAGGAAACCGAACATTTTTTTCATGATTCTTCTCTTAATTAAAATGTTAAAGCACAATTATTACAAAACAAGGATTCCAGAAATAAAATTCTTGTTATTTTTCTATTTTTAACAATATTGTAGGCAGCACAATAAGCAAAAGGGGCAATGCAATAATGAACCCGCCTATAATAGAAATAGCTAGTGGCTGATGCATTTGTGCTCCTGTCCCCACGCCTATTGCCAAAGGAAGTAACGCAATTATTGCTCCGAAAGCAGTCATAAGTTTCGGGCGCAATCTCGTTGAAATAGAAAATGCTATCGAATCATTTAAATTATGACCTTGCTTTTGGAATTCGCGCAACTGCAAATATGTGAATATCGAGTTTTCGCCAATTATTCCAACTATCATTATTATGCCTGTGTAACTTCCAACATTTAACGGTGTTCCGGTTAAAAACAAAGCGATAAGACTACCTGCCATTCCAAGTATGGCAATAAATATTATAGCTAAAGAGACTTTAATGCTTCTAAATAAAAATAGGATAACAGTAAAAACCAGTAGGATCGCCAGGATAAGAATAATCATTAAATCACTGAATGCCTTTTGTTGCTCGGCGTAGGCACCACCATATACTATTTCATAACCTGTTGGAAGTTTAACTTCGCGCTGAATGTTTTTCTGAATATCAGCAAGAGTACTTCCAAGATCACGATTATCCAATCTTGCGGTAACATCAAACATTTGTTTAAGATTTTCCCTATCGATTTCAGAAACGCCTTTGGTAATATTTATTCCGGTAAATTCATTTATTGGTTTAAGTGTGCCATCATTTAAAAATATGGGGCCCTTTTTAAGATCATTGATTGAATAGTCATTATTCCCTTCAAACATTCTGATATTATAAAGCTGATTCTTTCCAAGAATATTTCCAACTACAACACCTTCAATTTTTGAATCAAGTTGAAATTTAAGATCATCGGGAGTTAAATTATATTGTGCCAACTTACTGGTATTAGGTTTAAAAACAACTCCTGGACCCGCAATTGTAATTCCATTAAAAACATCAGCAGTACCCTGAGTGTTTTCAATTACGTCAGCAATTTGCTGTGCTAATTCTTTTAATGTCTTTTGGTCATCTCCAAAAATTTTAACTTCTATCGGTTGAGCAGAGCTTATTAAATCTCCAAGCATATCACCAATCAATTGTCCAAAATCAACCTGCAAGAATGGGAGTTTTTTTTCAATTTTAGCTCTTAAAACATCAGCAACTTCATCCGTAGTTAAAGTTCTGTCTTTCTTTAAAGTAATAGTATAATCACCCCTGTTCGGCTCGGTAATAAAAAATCCGTTCTGAGTTCCAATCTGGCGGGTAAAACTTTCAATTTCGGGAGTACTTTGCAATACTCCATCGACTACTTTTAAAATTCTATTTGTCTCCTTCAAAGATGTACCGGGAGGACTATTGTAATCCAAAACCATAGAACCTTCATCCATTTGAGGCAAAAACCCTGATGGCAGATGTGGGATTATATAAAAAGAAGAAAGAATTAAAAGAATCACAAACCCCAGAGAAATAAATGGACGATAAATAAAAAAATAGACCCAGCCTCTTTTCTTAACTTCTTTATGATTATCTATTTTAGATTCTTTCTTAGAAAGCAGGAGATAAATTACAGGTAAACCAATCCAGGTTACTAAGAATGAACAGACCAATGTAATTATCATAGTGTTTGTCATAACTTTAAAATAGGCACCGGCAATTCCCTGCATCAAGAAGAACGGAAGGAATATTACAATAGTGCTGAGAGATGAACCAACCATAGCGGGTAATAAATATTTCACAGCTTTTGTAACAAGAGTAAGACTTGTTTCTTTGGGGTTTTCTTCGTGTGTCCGGTGTATTTGTTCAACAACTACAATGGCATCATCAATTATTAATCCGATTGCGGCAGCCACAGCACCGATGGTCATTATATTAAATGTATAACCAATCACAAATAATACAATAAGGGTTAAACAAAGCGTAATTGGAATTGTAATCAGGATCACTGAACTGGCTTTAAAAGAACGAAGAAAAATAACAGTTACGAGAATTGCCAATAATAATCCGATCCACAAAACATCTCTCAGGCTCCCGATTGCATCAGTAACAAAAGCAGCCTGGTTATAATTTAAATGAAAAGTGACTCCCTTAGGCAATAATTGTTGAAGCTCCGGTAATTTGTTGAGTACAGCTTGTTCAACTTCTAAAAGATTCGCATCAGGTTGTTTTAATATATGAACTAGAGGTGCTTCCTGTCCGTTTGCTTCAACGTGTATATAACTTTTCTCTGCGCTGACTTCAATATTTGCAATGTCCTTTAGTTTTATTACCCTGTCTTTGTTATTAATAATTGAAAGGTTTGCTAGTTCTTCTTTATTGTTTTGCGTTGCTTCTGTTAGAGATAAGTAAAGCCTGTTATAATCACTTAAATAACCAGTGGAAGAGATGAAATTTGCCTGCGAAATCTTATCCGAGACCATTTGTGGAGTAATTCTTAAATTACTCATTTTAACTGTGTTAAGAAGAACCTTAAATTCTTTTGTATTCCCGCCAACAACAGCAACTTCAGAAATTCCATCAATTCTTGAAAGAAATGGTTTGATTGTATACTGAGCCAACTGTTTTAATTCAATCTGGCTGAATCCTTTTCCTTCAAGTGAAAAAAACATTACAGGAAAAATTGATGGATTCATTTTTTCAACTGTTACATTAATTCCCTGGGGTAGATTTTGTTTTATTGCGCTGATTTGGGCTTCAATTCTCTGCTTATCAAGATCAATATCCGAACTCCAGTTAAAGAAAGCTGAAATTTCACAACTTCCGCGACTGGTTGCACTTTTGACTAAATTTAAGTCCTGTACTTTTTTAATTGCATTTTCCAACGGAACGGTTACTGTAACCATCATTTTATCTACCGGCTGTTCTCCGTTATCTGCTATAATTTTGATTTTTGGAAAAGTAATGTTAGGAAATAAGCCCGATTGAATTTTTGACAATGAATAAATTCCGCCAAGAAGTATAATTATCAGAATCACCGTTACAGGGCTTTTGTATTTAACGTAAAAGTTATTCATTTAATGATCTCAATTTTAGAAGTATCAGCTAAGCCGTACGAGCCTGTTGCTACAATTCTATCTTTAACATTAAGTTGAGGACTTAAAACCTGTACAAGGCTGTCAGTTTCAATTCCTTTGTTTATATCAACTCTAATCGCAGTTGTATCGTTTAGTAATTTCATAACCCAGAATAATTCTTCCGTTGCGTTCGTAACAATCGAATTTTTGGGAACCACCACAGCATTATTAAAAACTTTAAATGGGATATTAACTATGATATTTAAATTTTCAGGCAGTTCTTTGGATTTGATTACTTTTATTAAATAAGTCTGCGTCTGCGTACCCGGATCTACAGATGGAACTTTTTTTTCTATTGTTCCACTTAAAATTGTTCCATCAGGTAGATCAAGATTGCAAGAATTACCAACTTTAATTTTTGCTGACTCTTCATATGGCACATTTAATTTTATTCGTAGTGAATTGGGGTTTGAAACAATTGCAAGCTGCTCACCGTCAGAAATAAAATCACCATTGTGGTAATTTAATTCGGATAATATTCCATTTGTTTTGGCTTTTATCAACACTGAACCATTAAATATATTCTCCCCTATTTTAATTTTTATGCTATCAGATGCGGCAGATTCTTTAGTCTTTATGCTAAAAAGTATGTCCCCCGGTTTTACTTCGTCACCAATATTCTTATAAATCTTTTCGATATATCCCTGGAAAGGTGCTCTGATAATTTCTTTACTTAGAAAGACTGTATTAGCATTTAGTTTTAAGTAATCTTTAAGATTCATAACAACCGGGTTAGTTATTTCTACAGGAGTCCCGCTGTTATTTGATTCAGTAGAATTATTTCCACTTTCTGAGCACGATATCAAAGCAGTGGAAAGAAGAAATAAATTTAAATAGGATACCAATTTTAGCAAGAATCTTTTTGAATAATTCATTCTACCAGTTCCAGTAATTATAATTATTAATTTCTAATTGATAGTTAATCCGGGTGTTTATTATTTTTTTCTGATACTCAAAATAATTCCTTAAAAGAGTTAGATACTCAATCATTGAAAGATTGCCCTGCTTAAGTTGTTTTCTTGAAAGCATAAGGATGTTTCCATAATCATCCACTTGTTCCTCCATAGAACAGAGGTTCTTATTAATGGATTTAATTTTACTTTCAGAATTGTTCAGCTGTGTCGAAATATTATTCGACAAATAATTTTTATATTCTTTTAATGTAGATTTGGCAATCTCAGTTTGTTGTCTTGTTATATCCTTTTGCCCGCCATCGAGTATAGGCAAAGAGAAATTTATCCCTGCACTAAATCCAAGTTTTCTCTGAATATTCTCAATTTCAACGGCATTTAGACCCGCATTAAAAAACAACCCTACCTGAGGCTGATATTTTGTTTCAAAGATCTGCTGCTGGTTTGTAGTATTTAAGCTGTCCAAATAAAATTTAGTGAGAAAGTTTGAATGAATTGCTTCATCTTCTTTTTGAACGAGTTCAACAGAATCAATCTTAACAATTTGTGTGTCCCTTATCCCACATATTGAATAAAGTTGTGAAAGTCCAGACTCATAAGACTGCCAAGTTTCATCGAGGTTTATCTTCTGTGAATTCAATTCAACCTTAAGCAGAAGATAATCCTGCGCTTTTACATATCCGTTTTTAACAAGATCACCGGTAATTTTTAGTTGGTCATTTAAATTTTCAACCGTTTTTTGTGATAGGTTGTAAAGCAGTAAATCTTGAAGAGCTTTCAAATAAATATCAGTAACTTCTTTCTTTAAAGCGTGCTTTTCTTCCTCAGATTTATTCTCATAACTTTTATTTAGCGTTAATTTCCGCTTTTGCAATACATCGAGCAAATCTCCGTTAAAAATATTTTTATCGAAATTTAACTGTGCAGAATATAAACCTCCGTTTGTAATGCCGACATCGTAACCGATTGCCTTTGGATCAGGATTGGTAGAAATGTATTTCCCATTATTATTAAAATATGGAGCGAATAAATAATTAGCTGTCAACGAAACTTTAAACGCAGAATTTTCAGCTTCATCTAAATTCGACTGCAAGTCATTTATCCGACTTAGATTCTGATAGTCCTTTAAAACGGGTGAATTTTGCAACGCCTTATTTACGAAATAATCGAGATTGTACTGGGCATATAATAAATTCCCAAGACAAACAGCAGCGAATAATACTTTTTTTATCATAAATTTTTGATGCTATTCCAACAAATATAAAACGATAAATTACAATTAGCCTTCAAGATTTTAAAATTGAAGACTGAATGATTTAATCATTATCGTTTTCGTCTAATTCTTCATTCTTTAATTTTGTAGTTGTGAGGATCTTTCCGTTTGCATCGCAAACTACATCATACTTTACTTCTGATGCTTCTATTATAACTTCATATTTTGTTACAGAGTTCCTGACGATTTTTTCTCCCTTTTTATATTCAACATCTTTGAATTTTTTCTCAATAGTTGATTTGACAAACGAAGGAATAGTTTCATCAGATAATGCTTCTTCAATTTCGGCTACTTTACCATCTATCGTATAAAGCAGGTCGCGCCTTACAGCCCCGTCCTTGCTTTCAATTTCAAAATACGTTACGCCTTTTTCGGTTTCTTTTGCGGTGCCTAATATTTTTGCATCCGGATAAGCCGAGTGGAATGCTTTTGTAACTGTGGCGGGGAGGTCGTTTTTTTTAATTTTAATCTCCTGCGCATTAGTACTTGTTATTGCTGAGAATGTAAATATTAAAGCAAAAACAAAAAATATTACTGATGTGATATTTCTCATTTTTTTTCTCCTTTCGATTAATTAGAAACAATTAACCACAACTTAAGAAGTGAAAATGAAGAGAAGATGAAATGGCAAGTATTCTATCAAATATTGTTTAAAACAGGTAATATCACTAAAAAAATCGTTTCCCCAGGAATACTTTTAACACTAATTTTCCCTTTATGCATTTCTACAAATTCCTTGACTATCGCCAGGCCCAGTCCATTTCCTTCCACATCAGCGCGGATTTCATTTGAGCGGTAAAATCTCTCAAAGATATGAGGAATATCCCTCACCGGAATTCCAGGTCCATTATCCATTATTTTAATAGCTATCCATTCAGAGTATTCTTTGCTTAATGAGATTGTTATTTCTTTTTCGTTGCCTGAATACTTAATTGCATTATCTATTATGTTTAAAATCACACTTTTGATTTTTCCCCTGTCACAATTAAATTCAATAACATCATCAATTACAATATTTATTTTATTTCTTTTTTGTTCAGCATTTACTTTTAATAATTGACTACATTCAAGAATTAATTCATCCAATCTTACATTACTCAATTCTACTTTGTTTTTTTTAGCATCAATCTTTGCAAGAGTTAATAACGAGTTGGTCATTTTGTTTAGATTTTCAATTTCCGTAAGAGAAATATTTATGCTTTTCTTTGTAGCGCCTCCCGGCATTTTTTTTAGTGCCAGTTCAAGTTCGGTTTGAATAACAGTTAACGGAGTTCTTATTTCGTGCGACGCATCGGCAATAAACTGCCTGTGACTTTTAAATGTTTTATCAAGTCTTTCAATCATTGAATTTAAAGTTATACTTAGAGCCTGTACTTCATCATTTGCGTTCGGAACAATTAATCTTTTATCTAGACTGTAAGCACTAATTTCATTGGCTGTAGTAATCATCTTATTTATTGGTTTGAAAGCATTTTTAGCAATAATAAAAGCAGAGGTTCCAGCAAGGATTAGACCGGCAGGAATAACAATAAAGAAAATAAGCAGTAACCTTTCGAGGTCATCTTTTACTTCCTCAAGAGAGGATGACACCACTAAAATATGATCAGTCTTTTCGTTTATTTCAACTGCGCTTAAATAAACTCGAGCGTGATGTCTACCAATTTTAATTCTATCAAATTTTTCTTGTTCATTTAATATAGAGTTTACAAATGTTTTATCTGAATAGGTTAAAACTGTATCACCAAGAACTGATTCCCCATTATTATCAAGCAATTGGAAATGGCTTCTTTTCAATCCTTCGGTAGGAATTATTTTGAATTCCGAATACCTAAACCCATTATCTTCCATGCTTTGTTCTTCAATTTCAGATTGAAGCAATATAGAATAACCTTTCAACTTGCTGTCCAGCCTGGCCAATTCAGCTTTCTCAGTACTCTGATAAATTATATACGCAAAAAGCGTAAGGATAATTCCGAATATTAGTGTATATGCAAATACTATTTTTAATTTAATTGAAAACATTAAGGTTTCATATCCGAAAAAATATAACCGGAACCACGAACTGTGTGGATTAAAGGTTTACTAAAATTTTTATCTATTTTCTGTCTTAAATATTTTACAAATGAATCTATTACATTGCTCTTAGGATCAAAGTTCATATCCCATAAATGTTCAGAAATTTCGGAACGGGAAAGTATTTTATCACGATTCATCATAAAAAACTCGAGTAGTGCAAATTCTTTACTTGTAAGTGATATTTCTTTTTTATCTCTGAATGCTTTATGCGTATTAAGATCTAAAGCTAATCCGTAAAATTCAATTGATGTTGTTTTAATTTCTGAATTTCTTCTAATTAAAGATCTTATCCTTGCCAACAGCTCTCCAAAATGAAAAGGTTTAGAAAGGTAATCATCAGCTCCTACATCGAGTCCTTTTATTTTTTCCTCTACATCATCAAGTGCGGTCAGCATTAAAATAGGAGTGGCTTTTTTAGCCTTTCTTAAATTTTCACAGGTTTTCCATCCATCCTGTTTAGGCAGCATTATATCAAGAATAATAATATCATAATCATTTACATTTGCCAGTTCTTCTCCTTTTACACCATCGTTGGCAACGTCTACCGCAAAGCTTTCTTCATTCAGCCCGCGTGATAGAGCCCCAACTATTTTTTTATCGTCTTCAATTATTAATATTCGCACTATATACCTTTAAGAATTCCTTAAAATTTAAAGATAAATTATGAAATTAAGATGAAAATGATAGAATAATAAAATGCTCTACTTGGCTACAGGATACCCCTTATCTACCCAATCCTGACCAAAATCATCCGGCAGGTATAAAACTTTAGTGTTTTTATATCCCATTTTTTCCAACGTTTTAAACGCAGGTTGTACATTAGGGCAATGATCCATGGGACAGCAACCGCAATAAATAACTATTTGTGTATTTTTATTCAATCCTTTTACATAGTTTTTTAGTGCATCAATCCCTTTTTGATTTAAAGCTGCCCCAATAAATTTTGATTCGGGGATATGTCCCTGGTTAAAGAGAAAATCAAAACCTATTTGCAAAACAATCGGTTTTTTGGACTTTTTTTCTTTTAGTTGATGTTCAAGTTCGGATGTTGTTATAACTTGTTTAACTGTCCAGGGATCGGATTTTTTAATGTCTATTTTATTTTCTTTTTTTGACTGCGCATTTAATGTAATTACAACAAAGAAGACACAAAGAATTGTTAATATAAAAGAGTTCAATTTTTTCATAAAAATATTCGTTCCTTTTCTTGTCTTAAATGAGAATAATAATTAAAACTTATTGATATATAATTATACATTCAATACGTAAATATTTCTGTTGAAGAAAATTGAAGGAATTAGGAAAGGACAAATATTATTTTGACCCAAACTGGTCGGATTCAACTCTTCTTCCACCCATGAATCTATTAGAGTAATATTCCATATCAAGGGAAGATACAGTAACTCCGCTCTTAGAGGCGTGAGCAAAAAGGTGATCACCGATATAGATACCAACGTGCCCTGGTTTAACCCTTCTGCTTGTGTTAAAAAAAACCAAATCCCCAAATTGCAAATTATCAACATCTGAAACTGATTCGCCCTCTCTAAATTGCTGACTAGCGGTTCTTTCCAGCTTAAACGAAAGAGCTTTATTATATACTGCTTGTGTAAACGCTGAACAATCTATCCCGTTTTTTGATGTGCCTCCGTATTTATAAGGTGTGTTTAAATACCTGATTATTTCCATTAACATTTTTTCTTTGGGTGTACCGTTCTTAAAAGAAAGATCATTAGAATTTGAGGAAGGACTTATTTTTTTTATTACTGAAGATATATCAATTTTAGTTTCATTATCAGGTAAATCATCAACGTCTGGATCATCTATATTAGTAATATTTTCAGTTTCGGTATCATTTTGCTCAATTGAATCCTTAGTATTATTATCATTATCAGAAGTAAATCTTACGTCTTCAGTTTTACCAGATTTGTCTTTTGAACTATTCCCATATCGTGTAGAATTAGATGAAGAAGAACAGCCGGAATAAATAATTACAGCGAGAAAACCTAATAAAAATAGAAAGAACTTCATACATTTACACATCTTTTATCCCAGATAAGCCTTTAAGTTTTTACTCCGGGAAGCATGTCTTAACCTGCGAATCGCTTTTTCTTTAATTTGTCTTACGCGTTCCCTAGTCAGATTAAATCTCTCGCCTATTTCTTCAAGTGTTAGTGAATGTTCCTTATTCAGCCCAAAGTATAACTTAATTACTTCGGCTTCCCTTTCAGTCAAAGTGGAAAGAGCTCTTTCAATTTCTGCCCTTAAAGACTCAGACATCAGTGAAAAATCAGGAGTAGGTTGCTGGTCATTCTGAATTACATCAAGTAGTCGGTTATCTTCACCTTGTGCGAAAGGTGCGTCCATTGAAACATGCCTGCCAGAAATCTTTAAGGTATCTGCAACTTCAGTAATATCCATATCGAGTTCAGATGCAAGTTCTGTTGCACTTGGTTCCCTTTCAAATTCCTGCTCTAGATTGCTGTATGCCTTACCAATTTTATTAAGCGCCCCAACACGATTTAACGGAAGCCTTACAATTCTTGATTGCTCAGCAAGCGCCTGTAATATTGATTGTCTTATCCACCAAACAGCATAAGAAATGAACTTAAATCCTCTTGTTTCATCAAATCTTTTAGCTGCTTTTATTAATCCTAGATTACCTTCATTAATCAGATCGCCGAGGGAGAGGCCCTGATTTTGATATTGTTTGGCAACGCTTACAACAAACCGAAGATTAGCTTTGGTAAGAGATTCCAAAGCTACCTGATCACCTTTTTTAATACGGATTGCAAGTTCAATTTCCTGTTCCGGGGTAAGAAGATCTACCTTCCCGATTTCCTGAAGGTATTTATCTAAAGATTGACTTTCACGATTGGTATATTGTTTTGTAATTCTCACTTACAACCTCGCGCTGTTATTAGTTTTGTAAGTTGATTGATCAGCCGGCTAAATTATCAAATAGCGGACTGATTAATTGTATCGACAATTCCAACAATTGAAGCGTCAACAGGAGCCATATCCACTGGCAAAGGAATTACCGCTTCAGATGCAGTGATATAAAAAATTGTTTCCCCCGGTCCGGCCCCAATTGTATCAACAGCTATAATCGGTTCTCCAATATTTTCCTGATTAGAATTAATAGGTTGAACAAACATTAATTTGAAACTTTTAAGTGCTTCATACTTTTGAGTAGCCCAAACATTTCCTATTACTTTTCCAAGGAACACAATTATTGATCCTATTAATGATTAAATATTATTAAGAACTAAAATCACTTAAGTATTTAGCGTGACTTATATTCTTCCATAAAACCTTTTACAGAAATATCAAGTTTATCAACAATTGCCATAATAACAGCATCAACAGGTTTGTCTTTTGTAATTTTTGTCTGCCTTGATGAACTACCAGTTGCTACCAGCACGATTTCTCCAACTCCAGCACCAACGCTATCTACCGCTACAACAAAATTTTCTTTATCATTGTACTCAAGATCAACCTGCCTTACTATAAGTAATTTTGAGCCAACAAGATTTTCATCTTTCTTTGTTGACCAAACAGATCCAATTACTTTCCCTAAAAACAATATTTCCTCTTTTTTAGTATGTTTTAGTTATTGCAGTCTTAATATAAACTGACAAAATAAAAGATACAATCAACAGCAAAGAAAAAATTAGGAGCAATTTATATCCTGATTTTCAAATTAATTTAAAAAGCTTGTCCCTTTAAGAGTGTTTTTTACAGCAAAAAATTCAGCGGCCGTTTTGCCAATGTCTGAGAACGTTTTTCTTATACCAAGATTTTTCCCTTCTTTTCCTTTTGCAAAATATAAAAGTGGGATAAATTCCCTGCTATGGTCCGTACTAGAAGTAGTGGGATCATTACCGTGATCAGCTGTTAAAACAATCCTATCGGATTCATCAATTTTCTCTAAAAATTTTGGCAGAAATTCATCAAACTCTTGTAAAGCTTTTGCAAATCCTTTCGGATCATTTCTGTGCCCAAAATAAACATCGAAATCCACAAGGTTAGCAAATATTAAACTGTTATTAACCTTAGTTGCATTCTCTAATAACCTGTTGCATCCATCACCATTTGATTTTGTTTTTACTTCAATCTTAATTCCACGGTGATTAAATAGATCGTTTACTTTTCCGATTGCTACAGTATTTATATTATTCTTTTGTAAAATATCCAGTATAGTATCAGATGGCGGGTCGAGAGAAAAATCTCTTCTATTAGTCGTCCTTGTAAAATTACCAGAATCTCCAATAAAAGGACGAGCTATTACCCGACCCACCAACAATGGTAATTTCAATACTTCACCCCGAGTTACCCGGCAAATTTCGTAAAGCTTTTCAAGTGGTATTACGCTTTCGTGTGCAGCAATCTGAAAAACTGAATCTGCAGATGTGTAAACTATGGGGTAGCCAGTTTTTAAATGTTCGTCTCCAAGTTCTTTTATTATTTCGGTACCCGAAGCAGTTTTATTTCCAAGTATACCTTTACATCCCGTATAATTTAAGAAGCGGTTTATTATATCTTCAGAAAAACCATCCGGGAAATAAGAAAAATCTGTATCAACTAACAATCCTGATATTTCCCAATGGCCCGTGGTTGAATCCTTCCCTTTTGATATTTCTGTAAGTTTACCAAAGGAGGCAAGAGGCTTTTCAGTTCTACTTATCCCTTTAATATCAGCAATATTTCCCAATCCCAGTTTTCTCATGTTTGGCAGCATAAGTCCATTCACAGAATTAGCAATATTAACTAGTGTGTTGCTGCCGGCATCCCCATAGTCAGTTGCATCAGGTAATTCACCAATACCTACTCCATCGAGTACGATAATAAAAAAATTTTTCATAGGGTATTTAATTTACATTTCTTACGCGGTTGCCACCAAGTTGGATGGCTTTTTGAAGTGCAAGATCCGCATTATAAATAATTTCTTCTACATCAGATTTATTTGAAGCAGCCGCAACACCCACCGATATAGTGTATGTAGTTTGTTTTGAAACCACCGCAATCGGTTTTCTTGCAATTTTAACCCTGAGCTTTTCTGCCCAAAGAAAAACGTCTTTAGGCTGTGCACCAAAGAAATAAACCCCAAATATTTTTTCTCCTATTCTTCCAAAAAGATTGAGAAGAGTCATTTCTTTCGAAATGGTATCAGTAACAATAGCAAGAACCTTGGACAGCGGATTACCTTCAAATAAAGATTCCTCTTCCAGAAAGTCATCTATTCTGATTAATGCAAGTGCACCGGGAAGATTTGACTGCTCTGCTTTTACTAAGTCGGCTGCCATTCGTTCTTTAAAGGTATCTGCATTAAGTGCTCTGGTTTCCACATCCACCGCCAACAGACTTTTAAGCAATTGCTGTGTTGAATATGAATATACAATGTATGACAAAATATTAATCGCACTTTTAAGAAAAATTACGTCTGAATTTGTATAAATATTTTTTTTCAAACTCTCAAAACATAGGACTCCATAATTTTGCGAATGGTAAATCACAGGAATTGCAAGAAAAGAACCATCAAAGCTCACGTCCTCACTTTTTGAATATCTCTTATATTCGCCTGCTGAGGTATCATCAATTTTAATCGGTGTTCCGGTTGCAATTGCTTTACCAGCCAGAGTCCCGGAAATATCCACTTCAAGACCTTCGCCTATATATTTTAACGAAGTTTTATTGAATATTTTTAAAACCTGGAATTTTTTGTCAACAGGCTTGTAATAAACAAAGGCACTGGCATCCCAGTTAAGTAGATATCCTAAAGTATTATGTAAAGCATCTACTAGCTCTTCTTCGCTATCAATCTTTTTTTCCGGATCTATAAGATTCAATAATCCATTCAATCTTTGTTGTGAAATAGTATCAGAATGTTTTTCTTCAAATATCGAAATTATCATTGTAATAACTCTTACAAATCTTCCCAGTGCATATATAGTTTCAATACCGAACGCATCTTCAACCTTTGCATCCACGGCAATAATAGCAATTAAAGCTTTGTCATAAAATAAAGGGACTCCCACAAAACTTCTTATTCCCTGAGGAGAGTCATAATATCTAATAACATCCGCTTCGGCTGTTGCAGGAATATCACTTAATAATTCCGGCTCTCCTTTTTCGACAATTTTGCTTAGAATATCATCTTCAACATCAATTTTTCTTCTAGAAATTCCATTAGAATTAGAAATAAATCGTTCTATAGATAATTTTTCTTTTGACTTATTGAACCAGAAAAATACAGCTGTATGAGCTGCATAAGCCTCCTTCATTACAGTAAGGATTTTATCAAGTACAAATGAAAACTGTCCATCGTGTCCCAGTTCATCGGGGATTTTTTCATTAGCAATTTCGTTAAATCTTTCCTTAAGATCAGGAGGTTTCAATGTAGTTTTAGGAGCTCTGAATTCAGGAGTATAATCTGCCTGAGTTATTACTTCTATTTTTTTGTTTTTTGAAATAATTTGAAATGATTCGTCGGGATCAGTATACAATGGGGAAGAGGAATAATCATCATCAGATACAATATCATCTTCAGCCAGATCAGGGATGTAACCGCTTCTGTTAAATTTTAAAGAGTCTCTGAGGAATATTATGAAAGCAACATAGACTATGAGTAAGAGAATAGTTATTATTCTAATAATAAAATCATCACTGATAAATAAGATAGAAGCCAGTAAGGGAACAATCAAAAAGATCAAAACTCTTTTTCTTTGTCTTTGGTCCATCAGTTTATCCAGTTTCCAGAATATTAAAAGTTAAAAATAAATATAATTTCCACTATAATTAATAGCAAACTACAACGATTTTAGATCAAATGTTATAAATAAAAAAGTTTCGAAAAATGACTAAGCAACTCTTTTTTACCAGTTTTCTTAATGGAAGAATAAAAAAACAGGTTTTGCCCAAAAATTAGTTCAGGAAATGACTTAATAACCTTCTTTTTTATTTCTGATAACTCAGATTGCTTTAATTTATCGATCTTACTTAAGATAACTCCATATGGCAGTCGGTAATAATTGAGCATATTATTAAGCTTGATATCAAGTTCAGTAGCTTTATGCCTACTATCAATTAAGTGAAATGCGAATTGAATATTTTGGGACCTATTTATAAATCCTTCAACTAATTTGGCCCAATATTCTCTTTCCTTTTTACTTATTTTTGCATAACCAAAACCGGGAAGATCAACAAGATAAAACTTATCTCCAATTAAATAATAATTAATTGAGCGTGTTTTGCCCGGGGTTGAACTTGTTTTTGCAAGATTTTTCCTATTAAAAAGAGAATTGATCAGCGAAGATTTTCCAACATTTGATCTCCCACATAGAATAACTTCAGGTATAGGTGACTTAATAATGTCATCCAACCGAAACACAGATTTTACAAATTGCGGATTTTCAAACATAGAAAAAAAAAGAGCAACCGATTTTTCGGTTACTCCTGTAAATTGTAGAAAATAATATTATTTTATTTCTTGTCTTTTTTCTTTTTAGTATCTGTCTTTTCTTTTTTTGCTTTGGTTTCTTTCTTCTCTTTATCTTCCTTCTTAGTCTTGCTTTCTTTCTTTTCCTCAGCTTTCTTTTTTACCTTTGGCGCTTTCTTGGATTTTGTGACTTTTTTCTCTTCTTTAGCTGTCGTTTCTTCTACAACCTTTGCTTCTTCAACTTCCGGAGCTTCCGTTTTAATGTCCTTTGTATCTTTTTTAGATTCTCTTTTCTCTTTTACTTCCTCGGCTTGTTTATTAATTACTTCATTGTAATCAACAAGTTCAATTACCGCCATTGATGCTGCATCACCAATCCTATTACCTAGTTTAACTACCCTAGTATAACCACCCGGCCTGTCACCAATTTTTGGGACAATATCATTAAACAGTTCTTTAACAACTTCCTTATCGTTAATATATCGCATTACCTGTCGTCTTGCATTCAGATCATTTTTCTTTGCTTTCGTAATAATATTCTCAACAAAACCCCTAGTCTCTTTTGCTTTTGCAAGAGTTGTTTTTATTCTTTTATGTTTCAGCAAGGATGTTGCAAGTGAATTTTTTAAAGCAGCTCGGTGGCTTGCAGTTCTTTTTAATTTTCTACCTTTAACTCTGTGTCGCATGAAATAACCTTTAAATCAAAATAAATTAATTGGATTCTGCTTCTTCTTTCAAATATGAGTCAACATCCATTCCAAATTCGAGCCCTAAGTTTTCTACAATCTCCATAAGTTCGGCTAAAGACTTTCTTCCGAAATTTCTAAACCTTAACATTTCAGACTCATCTCTTCTAACTAATTCAGCAAGATTTTTAATACTTGCAGCTTTCAAACAATTATGAGATCGTACACTTAATTCAAGATCGTCAACATTTGTAAGTAAAATTTTCTTTATTCTATCTTTTTCACTGTCTTTTTGGCTTACAGCCTGTTCTTCTTCCTGATCAATATCAAAATTGATAAATAACTGAACATGATCTCTTAAAATTTTTGCAGCCTGTGTTAATGCATCGTCAGGAGTAATTGATCCATCAGTAAAAATTTGGAGCATAAGTTTTTCGAAATCATTTTTATCGCCGATACGGACATTCTCAACATCATATTTTACATTCTTAATTGGTGTAAAGATTGAATCAATTGGAATAACACCAATGGTTTGATCTGGTGTTATATTTTCAGCAGCAGGAACAAATCCTTTACCTTTACCGACTCTAATTTCCAGATCAAATTTTGCTGATTTATTTAATGTAGCAATGTGTAAATCAGGATTTAGTATTTCAATTTCATTACTATTTTTTTGAATTTCTGATGCAGTTAATTCAGAAGCTCCATTAAATGATATAATAATTGGGTTAGGTTTTTTGCTTAATAATTTCATTCTCACTTGTTTCAGATTAAGTATAATTTCTGAAACATCTTCTACAACACCTTCGATTGTTGTGAACTCGTGCAATACACCACTAAACTTAACAGAAGTTATTGCGGCTCCTGTTAAGGAAGATATAAGAACTCTTCTTAATGCATTACCTAAAGTAACTCCAAAACCTCTTTCCAAAGGTTGAAGAGAAAATTTCCCATAATCATTTGTATAACTAGTCTCGTCTAAAACAACTGCTTCCGGCATCTTTAAATTTGAACCACTCATAAATATATCCTCTAAAAAATTTTAGTCTTAAAAAATGATTTTTACTTAGAATAAAGCTCAACCACCAATTGTTCATTGGCATTTAGAGGAACATCTGCTCTTTCAGGAACCTGTAAAAAAGTTCCTGATAGCGAAGCTTTATCAGTTTGTAACCAGGGATATGTTGAATCTTTAATTCTCTTAAGAGAGCCATGAATAGCATCAAGCTTTTTACTTCTATCTCTTATTTTAACAATATCACCTGCTTTTAATATATAAGAAGGTATATCAACAATTTTATCGTTCACCATTAAGTGTCTGTGACGAATCAATTGTCTTCCCTGCTTTCTTGAAGAGGCAAATCCAAGTCTGTAAACGACATTATCTAACCTGCACTCAAGAAGTTTGATCAGGTTTTCCCCAGTAATTCCTTTTTGCTTATTTGCATGTTCAAAATAATTTCTAAATTGAGTTTCAAGCAAACCATAGGATCTTTTAATCTTTTGTTTTTCTCTCAACTGAACTCCATATTCAGAAATTTTTGCTCTTCTTGAATTTCCATGTTCTCCAGGAGGATAATTTCTAGATTCAATAGGGCATTTTTCAGTGAAGCACTTCTGACCCTTTAAAAATAATTTTTGTTTTTCTCTTCTGCACAGTTTACAAACTGAATCTGTGTATCTTGCCATTTAATTCACTCTCCAATAAAAAATTAAACTCTTCTTTTCTTAGGCGGTCTGCAACCGTTATGCGGAATTGGTGTAACATCTTTAATAGATGAAACGTCCAAACCAGCTGTATTTAATGCTCTTATAGCTGCTTCTCTCCCGGAGCCTGGACCTTTTACAAAAACATCAATTCTTCTTAAACCTAGATCATAAGCTTCTTTAGCAGCGGCTTCAGCAGAAACCTGAGCTGCAAAAGGTGTGTTTTTTCTAGATCCTTTAAAACCATTTTTCCCAGCTGAAGACCACGCAATTGTATTTCCGTATATGTCTGTTATAGTCACAATAACATTATTGAAAGTTGCTTTAATATGTGCAACTCCGTTAGCATCTACATGTGCTTTTTTCTTAGCCTTTTTAATAACTTTAGCCAATTCTAATCCTCCAAGTAATCAAACTTTATTTCTTAGTTGGTGCTTTTTTCTTGCCAGCAACCGTTTTTCTTTTGCCTTTACGCGTACGTGAATTTGTTCTTGTTCTTTGTCCTCTTGCCGGTAATCCTCTTCTGTGCCTGATACCTCTATAAGAGCCAATATCCATCAATCTCTTAATATTCTGTTGAACTTCAGAACGAAGAGCTCCCTCAACCTTAAAATCAGATTGTAGCACGGCTCTTATTTCTGCAACTTCCCCTTCGGTCAAATCACTTATTTTTTTTTCAGGATTTATTTTGGCTTTTTCAATTACATTACTCGCAACGGTCGGACCAATTCCGAAAATGTATTGCAAGCCAAATATTACTTTTTTGTTTTTAGGTAAATCTACACCAGCTATACGAGCCAATTGTTTTCTCCTTAACTTTTAAAAAATTAACCTTGACGTTGTTTGTGTTTTTTGTTTTTACAAATAACTCTAACAACGCCTTTTCTCTTAATTACTTTACAGTTATCACAAATCTTTTTTACTGATGCTCTAACTTTCATTTCCGCTCCGCTATTTATATCTGTAGGTTATCCTACCTTTTGTTAAATCATAGGGAGATAATTCAATTGATACCTTATCTCCAACGAGGATTTTAATAAAATGCATCCTCATTTTGCCGGAAATATGCGCTAATATTTCGTGCCCATTATCAAGTTTTACTTTAAAGTGAGCATTCGGCAATGTTTCCAAAACAACACCGTCAACTTTAATTGGTCCTTGTTTAGCCATTATTGAACCGTTAAAATTTCTGGTTTATTATCATTAATTAAAATAGTATGTTCAAAATGTGCCGATGGAGAATTATCTCTTGTTAAAATTGTCCAGCCATCAGGCGCAGTTTTTACTTCGTATCTACCTGAGTTTACCATCGGTTCTATTGCAATCGTCATACCTTTTCTTAATTTTGCACCAGTTCCTTTCTCACCAAAATTTGGTACTGCAGGATCTTCATGCAAAAATTTTCCAACTCCATGTCCGCAAAGATCTCTTACGATAGAAAAACCATTTGATTCTACATATATCTGAACAGCTGCTGAAATATCATGTACTCTGTTTCCAGCAATAGCCTGTTCAATGCCAAGGTAAAGAGATTTTTCAGTTACATCCATCAATTTTTTCTTTTCAGGAGAAATATCACCTACTGCTACAGTTAAAGCAGCATCACCGAAGTAACCTTTCTTTTCAACACCAACATCAAGCGATATAATTTCACCATTATTAAGAACTCTCGAACCAGGAATTCCATGCACAACTTCATCATCAATGGAAGCACAGATGGATCCCGGATAATCTATTGAAGAACCACCCTGAGAATATCCTTTAAAAGCAGCTCTTCCATCATTACTTAAAATATAGTCTTCAGCAATTTGATCAAGTTCTTTTGTTGTGACACCTGGTTTAACATTGCTTTTCATTAATTGTAAAGTTTCTGCAACTATCCGGCAACTTTCTATAATATAATCAATTTCTTTTTTTGTCTTTATTAAAATCACAAATAATTATCTTCGTGCTTTCATCTTACCTGATTTCATAAAACCATCGTAATGTCTCATCACCAGGTGAGATTCAATTTGTTGTAAAGTATCAAGTGCAACGCCTACAATAATCAATAAACTTGTTCCGCCAAAAAACTGTGCAAACTGTTGTGAAACTCCATAACCTGCAATAAATGCAGGAAGTATAGCAACAATCGCCAGGAAGAACGATCCCGGCAAAGTAATTTTCGTCAGAATATTATCAATAAATTCTGATGTTTGTTTTCCAGGTCTTACTCCCGGAATAAATCCGCCCTGTTTTTTCATATTATCAGCAACATCTTTCGGATTGAATGCAATAGCAGTATAGAAATAAGTGAAGAAAATAATCATTATTGCATAAATAACTGAGTAAACCGGTGACGTAAAACTGAAATACGGAACTAGACTCTGTAAAAATTCATTATTTGGAAAGAACGATAATACAGTATTAGGAATAAACATTATTGACTGCGCAAATATAATCGGCATCACGCCAGCTGTATTGACCCTAAGAGGAATATATTGTGTAACTCCTCCATAGACTTTTCGTCCCACAACTCTTTTAGCATATTGAACAGGGATTCTTCTAGTTCCCTGTGTAACTAATACAACTCCGGCAATAATAAAGACCATAAAAGCAAGAATAACAAGTTCAATAACAATGCTATGACTTCCTGATGAGATAAGTTGATATTCATCAAGAATCGCAAAAGGGAATCTGTCAATAATCCCAATAAATATAATTAAAGAAATTCCATTACCAATCCCTTTATCAGTAATCTGCTCACCCAACCACATCATAAAGACTGTGCCTGAAGTTAACAGAATAACAGTAGACATCGTCCAGCCAAATCCCTGAACTCCAGCAGGAATTATTGGAACTCCCTGAACATTAATATTTAAGAGTCTGATAGTAACACCCCATGCCTGCAATGCAGAAATAAGAACAGTTCCATACCTGGTTAACTGGGTAATCTTTTTTTGTCCTTCTTCACCTTCCTGCTGCAGCTTTTGAAAATACGGAACAACTGCACCTAATAACTGAATAATAATAGATGCAGAAATATAGGGCATTATTCCCAAAGCAAATATTGCTGCATTCTTAAATGCACCACCAACAAATAAATCGTATAACCCAAATAGATCATTAGCATTTGAGTTTCTGGTACTCTCAGCCAGTAAAGCAGAATCAATACCAGGTAGAGTAATATGTGCTCCTAGACGAACAACTACAAGAAGTGCCAAAGTATATAATATCCTTTGGCGAAGCTCATGAATCTTAAAAATGTTTCTGAAAGTATCAGTAATTGTAGACATTTATTACCAGATTAAATCTTTTTAATTGAACCGCCTGCAGCCTCAATTTTTTCTTTTGCAGACTTGCTAAAAGCATTAACCTCCAGCTGAAATTTTGCTTTTACTTCACCAAAGCCTAACACCTTAACCGGCTTTTTTAGGCTCGAAACTAATCCAGCAGCTTTTAAAGTTTCAGCGTTAATTATACCATCAGTAAGCTTTTTGTTTTCCATAGATTTTTGAAGAGAGTTAACATTTACTACCTGATATTCAACTTTAAAAATATTTCTAAAGCCAAATTTTGGAATTCTCCTTTGTAACGGCATCTGACCGCCTTCAAACCACGATTTATGTTTTGCACCGGATCTTGATAGCTGACCGTTACTACCTCTTGTTGCAGTTCCGCCGTGTCCAGAACCTGCACCACGAGCAACTCTTTTACGATTTTTTCTTGAGCCTTTGGTGTATTTTAAATTACTTAGAATATCCATTTTAAACCCTTATTTACTACTCTTTAATATCTTCAACTCTCACCAGGTGATTCACTTTTCTTATCATACCTCTGATTTGAGGAGTATCATTATGTATCTTTTCCCAGTTTGGTCTTCCTAATCCTAAAGCTTCTATAGTTAATTTCTGGTCCTTAGGTCTATCAATTATACTTCTTGTTTGTATTATTTTAATTTTTCCCATTTCTTCCTCAATTAAGAAGCAAATAATTCATTGATTGTCATTCCTCTTTTCTTAGCCATCTTTCTTGCATCGGTTAAATTTAAAAGACCATTAAGTGTAGCTTTAACCTGGTTGTGTGGATTACTCGATCCGAGAGATTTTGTAAGAATATCCTGCACACCTGCTGCCTCAAGCACTGCACGCACTCCACCTCCTGCAATTAAACCTGTACCGGGAGAAGCTGGCTTTAGCAGAACTCTACCGGCTCCAAACTTACCTGTTATTTCGTGTGAAATTGTACCTTTAATAATTGAAACCTCTACCAAGCTCTTTTTAGCATCATCAATACCCTTTGAAATTGCATCGGTAACTTCATTTGCTTTTCCAAGGCCAACACCAACAATTCCATCCCCATTACCCACAACTACAATTGAGTTAAAGCTAAAACGACGACCGCCTTTAACAACTTTTGCAACTCTGTTAATTTGTACTACTTTTTCTTTAAGACCTTCAACTTCGGTTGACTTAATGACTTTCAATTTTTTCTCTCACCTAAAATTTATAAATATTTCAAAATTTCTTACTTAGTTACCGGCAAAAATCTGCTGCCGGAAGAGGATTCGAACCTCTACAGACGCCTCCAAAGGGCGTAGTCCTACCATTAGACGATCCGGCAAATATCAGTTACTTTCATAACTAAAATTTCAATCCCCCTTCACGGGCACCTTCAGCAACAGCCTGAACTCTTCCGTGATAGCGATAACCGTTTCTGTCAAAAACTACTGAGGAGATTTTTTGTTCTAAAGCTTTTTTAGCAAGCAGGCTGCCTACAATTTTACTTTTTGCAACCTTGCTTTTAGCATTTTTAATTTCGTCAGCCAATTCTTTTGAAACCGAAGAAGCTGAAACCAGCGTATTCCCTGTTGTGTCGTCTACTAACTGTGCATAAACATTCGATAAACTACGATAAACAGTAAGACGTGGCCTTTCAGGGGTTCCCGAAATTGTCTTCCTGATCTTTATTTTTGCACGTATTCTTGAATTTTTCTTTCTATTTATCATTTTCTAATTAATCTCCACTAAAAATTACTTGCCCGCAGTTTTACCAGCTTTTCTCTGTATTTGTTCATCTGAATATTTAATTCCCTTACCTTTGTAAGGTTCAGGTTTCCTGATAGATCTGATTTTAGATGCTACCATTCCAACAAGCTGCCTGTCAATTCCTGAAATAACAATCTGTGTCGGAGCCGGTGTCTGTAATTCAATTCCGTCAGGAGGAATAAAATATATTGGATGTGAATACCCAATATTTAATAAAAGATTTTTCCCTTTTAGTTCGGCCCTGTAACCAACACCAACAATATCAAGAGTCTTGGTATACCCGGTTGTTACACCCTGAACCATATTCTGAATTAATGCACGTGTTAATCCGTGTAATGCTTTATTTTCTTTAAGATCATTTGGACGTGTTACTATTATCTCGCTTTCTTTCATTTCTATTTTAATAGAATTATGAAAGCTACTTTCCAATTCTCCTTTAGGACCTTTAACTTTTAGATTATTTCCCTTAAGAGTAACAGTTACGCCTTTAGGTATTAATACTGGTTTTTTACCAATTCTTGACACTTTTTATCTCCATTCAAATTTAATCCCAGCCAAAAGCGGGATGAATTACCAGATATGACAAACGATTTCGCCGCCTAATGATTGTTTTCTGGCTTCTTTTTCTGTCATCAAACCTTTAGAAGTAGATATTATAGCAATACCTAATCCATTTAAAACTCTTGGTAATGAATCTGCACCCTTGTACACTCTAAGTCCCGGAGTGCTGATTTTTTTTAGCCCTCTTATTGCAGAAGTTCCGCTAGTATATTTCAATTTAACTCTTAAAATATTCTGCTTATTATCTTCAATAAGTTCGAAATCATCAATAAATTTCTGTTGCTTCAGAATTTCCACAAGGCTCTTCTTCATATTAGAAGAAGGGATATTAACACTGACCTTCTTAGCTTTTGCTGCGTTTCTGATTCTTGTTAATAAATCTGAAATCGGATCTGTAACCGGCATATAATTTCTTCTCCTACCAACTTGACTTTTTTAATCCAGGAATTTCGCCTTTTAAGGCCATTTCTCTTAATACTAAACGAGAAATTCCAAATTTTCTATAATAACTTCGTGCTCTTCCTGTAAACATGCACCTGTTGTGCAGTCTTACCGGTGAAGAGTTTTTAGGTAATTTTTGTAAAGCTTCGTAATCACCTTTCTCTTTTAATTCTTTTCTCAATTTTGCATATTTAGCGACAAGCTTCTTTCTTTTATCCTGTCTTGCAATTAAACATAAACGAGCCATTACTTCTCCTATTTAGGCAGTTTTAATTTCTTTTTTAACAAAGGGCATTCCAAATGACTGAAGAAGTTCAAAAGCCTCACTATCAGTTTTTGCTGTCGTTACAAATGTAACATCCATACCCATTACTTTTGTAATTTTCTCAACATTAATTTCAGGGAAAATTATCTGTTCTTTAACTCCAATAGTATAATTTCCTCTTCCATCAAATGATTTATCAGATAACCCTCTAAAATCTCTCACTCTGGGTAAAGCTATATTAATAAACCTGTCCATAAACTCATACATTTTTTCACGTCTCAATGTAACCATAGCGCCAATTTTTAAACCTTCTCTTAACTTAAAGTTTGAAATAGCTTTTTTAGCTTTTCTGACACTTGCTTTTTGACCAGTGATGGTCTCAAGTTCTTTGACCGCTTCCTCAAGAATTTTAGGATCAGCTACAGCGTCTCCGAGCCCCATATTGACAACAATTTTTTCCAGTCTTGGAGCTTGCATAACACTTTTATAACTAAATTTTTTCATTAAAGAGGGTACTACCTCTTTTTTATAATCTTCAAAAAGTCTTACTTTAACTTTAACTTCTTTTTGCGGAGTGGCTGCTGCTTTTGTTTTCTTTTCAGCTCCCTCTTTCTTTGTTTTCTTATCTGCCATTTTAGATCAAACCTTGAATAAAATATTAATTTATATCATCTCGCCGGTAGCTTTGCTAACACGCGCTCTTTTCTTTTTCCCTGTTTTTTCGTCAAGAATTATCTGAGCACCAATTCTTGTTGGTTCATTAGTTTTTGGATCGAGAAGCATAACATTTGAAAAGTGTATTGGTGCTTCTTTTTCAATAATTCCTCCCTGCGGACTCTTCTGGTTCGGTTTAGTGTGCCGTTTTCTAAGATTAATCCCTTCAATAATTATTCGTGATTCCTTAGTGAATACTTTCAACACTTTCCCTGTTTTACCGGTATCATTACCGGCAATTACCATTACGTTATCATTTTTGCGAATTTTCATTTTTTACTAAACCTTATAATACTTCTGGTGCCAAAGAAACTATTTTCATAAACTGTTTATCACGTAATTCCCTTGCAACAGGTCCAAAAATACGTGTGCCTCTTGGTTCATTTTGAGGATTTATTAAAACTGCTGCGTTTTCATCGAACCTGATGTACGAGCCATCTTTTCTTCTTACTTCCTTTTTGGTTCTTACAATAACAGCCCGCGATACTTCACCTTTTTTAACCGTTCCATTAGGAATAGCAGCTTTAACAGAAACAACTACCAGATCACCCAGACTGGCATATTGCCTTCCGCTACCACCAAGAACTCTTATGCATCTTACTTTTTTTGCACCCGAGTTATCAGCGACTACCAAATTTGTTTCTTCTTGAATCATTTTTAAACTGCTCCTATACTACTTGGCCTTTTCTACAACTTGAACCAGACGCCATCTTTTCATTTTACTCAATGGACGTGATTCCATAATTTTTACTTTATCACCTACATGGCATTCATTCTTTTCATCGTGAGCTGTTAACTTTGTAGTTTTCTTAAAATATTTTTTATAAATCGGGTGCGAAACTCTGCGTTCAATAGCAACAGTAATTGTTTTTTCCATTTTGTCGCTAACAACAACTCCAATCCTGGTTTTTCTTAATGCACGTTCAGCCATAATTAAGCTTTAGCTCCTTCTTTAGTTTCCCTATCAGCAGTCTTTTTTTCTGCCAATTGCCTTTCTGTCAAAATTGTCTTCATTCTTGCAATATCTTTTTTAGCAATCCTGAGTTTTGAAGTATTAGTTAGCTGTTTCAACTGATTAGAAAAACGAAGATCTATCATATTTTTTTCTTCTTCTTTAATAGTCTTAATCAACTCTTCAGTTTTCATTTCTCTTATTTCGTGAATCTTCATTTTAATTTATCCTAATAGACTTATTCATAATCAGGTCTTGAAACAACCTTTGTCTTTATCGGTAATTTATGAGAACAGCTCATCAATGCATCGTGAGCAATTTCTTTTGATACACCCGATACTTCAAATAAAACTCTTCCCGGTTTTACAACGCAAACCCAAAATTCCGGTGCGCCTTTTCCTTTACCCATTCTTGTTTCAAGAGGCTTTTTAGAAACAGGTTTATCCGGAAATATTCTAATCCAAACTTTTCCGTCTCTTTTCATTTTTCTAGATAAAGAAACACGACAAGCTTCAATCTGCCTACTTGTAATCCAGTGTGGTTCTAATGCTTTCAAACCAAAATCGCCAAAAGATACAGCGCTTCCTCTCTTTGCTTTACCAGCCATTCTTCCGCGCTGGGACTTTCTGAATTTAACTCTCTTTGGCATTAACATGACTAAAAATCTCCCGGAATTTTATTCTGTAACTCTTTTTCCTAAAATCTCACCACGACAGATCCAAACTTTAATTCCTATTGAACCATAAATTGTTTCTGCTCTGCCGTTTGCATAATCTATATCTGCACGAATTGTGTGCAATGGAATTCTGCCTTGTTTGTACTGTTCAGTTCTTGCCATTTCAGCACCGCCTAAACGCCCTGAACACATAATTCTTATACCTTCAGCACCCATTCTCATTCCTGCTGTAATTGCCATCTTCATTGCTCTTCTGAAAGAAACTCTTCCTGCCAGCTGATTGGCAACGTTTTCTGCAACTAAATAAGCATCAAGTTCAGGTCTTTTAATTTCAGAAATCTGAACCTTAACATCTTTATCGGTAACCTGTCTCAATTCCTGTTCAAGCTGTGTAATTTCTTTACCGCTTTTACCGATTACTACTCCCGGCCTTGATGTATGAATAGTAAGAATTATATTTTTTGAAGTTCTGTCAATTATAATTCTTGATATACCAGCCTTTTTAAGTCTGTTTCTAACATAATCTCTTAATTTAGAATCTTCCTTAATTTTTCCGGCGTAACTTTTATTTTCATACCAATTAGAGTCCCAGCCTCTTATTACACCAACTCTAAAACCAACCGGATGTGTTTTCTGTCCCAATCAATAACCTCCTGATAATTATGCCTTAGTTGCAACCACTATTGTTAAGTGGCAAGATCTTTTTCTAATTTTATATGCACGACCCATTGGCGCTGGCGATATTCTTTTCAAAGTAGGGCCCTGATTTACGAAAGCTTCTTTTACAAATAAATCAGCTGGATCAACCCTTGTGTTATCATCCTTATTCATCAAATTAGCAATAGCCGATCTCAAAGCTTTTTCTGCATCTTTTGATGCATGCTTTGGTTGAAAGTGTAAAATTTCAATGGCTTTTTCTACTGGTATTCCTCTTATCAAATCGATCACCAATCTCATTTTTCTTGGTGAAGAAGGAATAAATCTATGTATTGCTCTAGCTTCCATTTAATCAAAATCCTTAATTATTAATTACCCTGCTTTAGTAGCTTTTTCAGCTTTTGTTCCAGGGTGTCCTCTAAAAATTCTAGTAGGAGCAAATTCTCCGAGTTTATGACCAACCATATTTTCAGTTATATAAACTGGAATCATTTTATTTCCGTTGTGAACTGCTATTGTATGACCGACAAAATCAGGGATAATTGTAGATGAACGTGACCAAGTTTTAATAATCTTTTTCTGATTAGATTCATTCAGCTTATCAATTTTAGCTGCTAATTTATAATCTACAAATGGGCCTTTTTTTACTGATCTTGGCATAATTACTCTCTACTTCTTGTTACGTCTTTTTATAATAAATTTGTTGGATTCTTTTTTATGCTTTCTGGTTTTCAATCCCTTTGCCTTTTGTCCCCAGGGAGAAACAGGATGTCCTCCGCCGGAAGTTTTACCTTCACCCCCACCCATCGGATGATCAACAGGATTCATGGCAACTCCTCTCACATGAGGTCTTTTACCTTTCCAACGCATTCTACCAGCTTTACCCCAACTAATGTTTTCCTGTTCTGAATTTCCAACGGTTCCATAAGTTGCCATACATTCAAGGCGAATTGACCTAACTTCACCTGAAGGCATTTTTAATTGTGCAAATTCACCTTCTTTAGCTAATACCTGCAAAGCAGTTCCTGCACTTCTGCCAAGTTGGCCTCCCTTGCCTGGTTTAAGCTCAACATTATGAACAAAACTTCCTAATGGCATTTCTTTTAGCGGCAGTGCATTGCCTGGAATAATTTCACTTCCACTTCCAGATACTACTGTATCACCTATTTTTAAACCGTTTGGTGCAAGAATATATCTTTTTTCTCCGTCAGCATAATGAAGAAGAGCAATCCTGCAAGTTCTGTTCGGATCATATTCAATAGAATGAACTTTTGCTGGGACATTTATTTTGTTACGCCTAAAATCAATTATCCGATATCTTCTTTTATGCCCACCACCAATAAATCTTAAAGTAATACGACCATGATTATTTCTTCCACCTGATTTTTTCAAAGACGTGGTAAGAGATTTTTCCGGAGTTGATTTGGTGATTTCATCAAAAGATGATTTCGACATAAATCTTGTTCCGGGTGTCATCGGTCTTATTTTTTTAATAGCCATTGCTAAATCCTGTTTTCAAAATCTAAACTTGTTCGAAAAATTCTATAGTTTCACCCTCTTTAAGGGTAATAATTGCCTTTTTATATTTAGGAGTCTTGCCTGAAAATCTTCCACTCTTTCTAAATTGTGTTTTAGTTTTTCCTTCGTGACTAATAGTTCTAACGTTTGTAACATGCACATCAAATTTCTTTTCAATCGCTTTTGCAATTTCAACCTTATTTGATTTAGGATTAACTAAAAACCCATACTGCCCATGATCAGCAGACAGGTTAGTCATTTTTTCAGTAATCAAAGGTTTTATTAATATATCGTGCATCTTAGTTCACCGCCTCTGACTTAGTTTCAAATGTTTTACCTATAACATCAACAGCACCTTTCTGAAGAACAAGCACCTGATTATTCAGAATATCATAAGTAGATGCTTTCGCAGCTTCCAATATTTTAACTTTAGGAATATTTCTTCCTGACTTATAGACTGTCTCCAGTTTTCCATTAGTTAATACCAAAACTTTTTTACCTGATAAATTCAGAGCATCAAGAAAGCTTTTGAATTCTTTAGTTTTTGGAGTTTCAAAATTGAAATCTTCAACAACCAGTAATTGTTCATCTTTAACTTTATAGCTTAAAGCTGATTTCCTAGCCAGTCTTTTAATTTTCTTTGGTAAATCTTCTCTATAATCTCTCGGGCGTGGTCCGAAAATAGTTCCGCCTCCAACCCACAAAGGGGATCTTGTTGTACCGGCACGTGCACCGCCACGACCTTTCTGTTTCCAGGGTTTTTTACCTCCGCCTCTTACTTCGCTTCTTTCTTTTGCTTTACTGGTACCCTGTCTCTGGTTAGCGAGATAAGATTTAACCGACAAATAAATAGCATGGTCATTAGGTTCAACACCAAAAATACCATCGGAAAGCTCAATTTTCTTTCCGGTTGTTTTGCCGTCAATTTTATAAATATCTAATTTCATTATCTTACCAAATTACTTCTATTTAATAAACTTAGTGCTTAATCAATTCAACGTATGAATTTGCTGAGCCCGGTACAGCACCTTTTACTAGAATTAAATTCTGATCCGGAATAATTTTGATTACTTTCAAATTAGAAATAGTCACATTTTTGTGACCGGTTCTTCCGCCCATTCTCATTCCCTTAAAAACTCTTGAAGGATAAGAACTGGAACCAATAGAACCCGGAGCTCTCAAACGATCGCTCTGACCATGAGTTGTACCACCGACTCCACCAAAACCATGTCTTTTCATTACGCCCTGGAACCCCTTTCCAATAGACTTGCTGCGAACTTTTATTTTTTCGCCTTCTTTAAACAAATCTACTTTAACTTCATCGCCGATCTTAAATTCAGCGTTTTCAGGAAATCCAAATTCTTTAAGCATAGCCGTTGGCTGAATCTTGGACTTGGCAAACTGACCTTTCATAGGTTTGTTTATATTTTTTTCTTTCTTTTCACCAAAACCTAATTGCAATGCGTTGTAGCCATCTTTTTCTTTAGTTCTGATCGAAACAACTTTGCATGGGCCAGCCTGAATAACGGTTACCGGGACTAAATCTCCCTGTGCGTCAAACACGCTAGACATTCCTATTTTTTTTCCGATGATGCCAGACATCTTCGCTCCCAAATTCATTAAAGCTTAATCTCAATATCAACACCCGCCGGAATATCTAATTTACTTAGAGAATCGACGGTTTTATTATTAGAATTATGTATATCTATAATTCTCTTGTGAGCTCTTGTTTCAAATTGCTCACGTGATTTTTTATCAACGTGCGGAGACCTTAAAACTGTATATAAAGTTCTCTTTGTAGGAAGCGGAATTGGACCGGAAACTACTGCTCCTGTGCTTCTTACTGTCTTAATTATTTTTTCAGTAGACTTATCAATCAAAATATGATCGTACGATTTCAATTTTATTCTAATCTTTTGACCAGCCACTTTTAAGATACTCCTTTTATATAATTAGACACGAAAAGGGAGCCGAATAGCTCCCTTATCGATCTATACTTTCAATATTATTCAATAATCTTGGTTACTACGCCTGCGCCTACAGTTCTACCGCCTTCACGGATAGCGAAACGTAAACCTTCTTCCATAGCAATTTCAGCAATAAGCTCAACACTAAGTTTTACATTATCACCAGGCATAACCATTTCTGTTCCTGATGGCAGTGTTGCTACACCAGTTACGTCAGTTGTTCTGAAATAGAACTGAGGTCTGTACCCGTTAAAGAATGGAGTGTGACGTCCACCTTCATCTTTTGAAAGGATATAAACTTCGCCTTCAAATTTTTTGTGAGGTGTAATAGAACCTGTTTTTGCAAGTACCATTCCTCTTTCGATTTCAGTTTTTTCAATACCTCTTAGCAAGATACCTGCGTTGTCACCAGCCATAGCTGAATCGAGTTCTTTTCTAAACATTTCAATACCAGTAACAACAGTTTTCTTGTGAAGACCAAGTCCAATAAGTTCAACTTCTTCCTGAATCTTAACCTGTCCTCTTTCAACTCTACCAGTAGCAACTGTTCCACGACCTGTAATTGAGAATACGTCCTCAACTGGCATCAGGAATGGTTTGTCTGTATCTCTTTCTGGAACTGGAATATATTCGTCAACTGCTTTCATCAGATCCCATATGCACTGTAATCTAGGATCATCAGCGGGTGCATCTGAAGTTGTTGCTTCAAGAGCTTTTAATGCTGAACCTTGAATTATAGGAATTTCTTCACCAGGGAATTCGTATTCTGTTAAAAGATCTCTTAATTCCACTTCTACAAGTTCAAGCAATTCAGGATCATCTACCATATCAACTTTATTCATAAAAACTACCATTCTTGGTACACCAACCTGGCGGGCAAGGAGAATGTGCTCTCTTGTTTGTGGCATAGGTCCATCTGTGGCTGCAACAACTAATATAGCACCATCCATTTGAGCAGCACCGGTGATCATGTTTTTAACATAATCGGCGTGACCCGGACAATCTACATGAGCATAATGTCTGTTTTCTGTTGAATATTCAACGTGCGCTGTTGCGATAGTAATACCTCTTTCTCTTTCTTCAGGGGCATTATCAATACTATCAAAAGTTCTTTTTTCAGATAAACCCTTAGATGAGAGAGCCATTGTGATGGCAGCTGTTAAAGTAGTTTTACCATGATCAACGTGACCAATTGTACCTACGTTAACGTGAGGCTTACTCCTATCAAATTTTGCTTTTGCCATCTTACTTATCTCCTTTAAAATTTATTTATTAATAATACTCTTTATGCGGTTGTAGCTGATTTACTACCGGATTTTTCAGAAATTTCTTCAGCAATTGATTTTGGAACTTCAGAATAATGTAAAAACTGCATGGTATAAATTGCTCTTCCTTGTGTCATTGATCTCAACACAGTAGCATAACCAAACATTTCAGAAAGCGGCACAATTGCTTTGATAACCTGTGCATCTTTCCTTGCTGAAAATCCTTCAATCTTTCCACGTCTTGAGTTCAAATCACCCATAACGTCGCCAAGATATTCTTCCGGAGTTACTACTTCAACGTCCATAATTGGTTCGAGAAGTACTGGTTTTGCTTTTTTAGCTCCGGCTTTAAAAGCCATAGAACCTGCTACTTTAAAAGAAATTTCATCTGAATCCACATCATGATATGATCCATCATAAAGTTTCGCTTTAACATCAACAACCGGAAATCCTGCAACTACTCCATTTTTTAATGCATCACTAATTCCGGCAGATACAGCAGGTATATATTCTTTTGGTACTACACCGCCAACAATAGCATTTTCAAATTCAAATCCTTTACCAGGTTCGTTAGGACCAAGCTCAATCCAGACGTGACCAAATTTACCGCGACCACCTGATTGCTTAACAAATTTACCTTCAGACTGAACTGTCTGAGTGATAGTTTCTCTGTATGCAACCTGAGGTTTACCAACATTTGCCTCTACCTTAAATTCTCTTTTCATTCTATCTACAAGAATTTCCAAGTGAAGTTCGCCCATTCCACTGATAAGTGTCTGACCTGTTTCTTCATCAACTTTAATCCTAAATGTAGGATCTTCATCAGATAGTTTTACAAGTGATTCAGATAATTTATCCTGATCAGCTTTTGTTTTTGGTTCAATAGCAATCTGTATTACCGGTTCAGGGAAAACAATTTTTTCCATCATTACGGCGTCGTCTTCAGTACACAAGGTGTCGCCTGTTTTTGTAAATTTCAATCCAACCGCAGCGGCTATATCTCCTGCTTTTACCTCTCCTACTTCTTCTCTATGATTTGCATGCATTTGAAGAAGTCGGCTGATTCTTTCTTTTTTTCCACTAACAGAATTAAAAATATATGACCCAGCTTTTAAGGACCCTGTATAAACTCTAAAAAATGTAAGTTTACCAACAAACGGGTCAGTCATAATTTTGAAAGCCAGTGCAGTAAATTTTTCTTTCTCGTCAATTTTTCTTTTTATTAAATCGTTTATTCCTACGTGATGAGCTTCGATTTCTTTAAAGTCAATAGGAGCCGGAAGGAAATCAACAACGGAATCAAGTAATCTCTGAACACCTTTGTTCTTGAATGCTGATCCGCAAAGAACAGGAACAATTTTCAATTCAATAGTTGCCTGTCTTAAAACAGTTTTAACTTCTTCCTCAGTTATTTCATGTCCTTCAAGATATTTTTCCAGTAAACTATCATCAACTTCAGAAACTGCTTCAAGCATTTCTGTTCTGTATTTTTTTGCTACTTCCATCAAGTCATCAGGAATATCAATATCATCAAAGGTAGCACCGAAAGTTTCATCGTGAAACATTCTTGCTTTAAAAGTAATAAGATCTATAACACCAGTGAACATATCACCTTCGCCAATTGGAAGGTTGATCGGGATAGCATTAGCGCCAAGTCTTTCTTTCATCATTTCAACAGCATGATAAAAATCAGCACCCGTTCTATCCATCTTATTAATAAAAGCTATTCTCGGGACCTTATACTTATCAGCTTGTCTCCAGACAGTTTCTGATTGAGGCTCAACACCACCAACCGCACAAAATAGTGCAACGGCTCCATCTAATACTCTTAAAGATCTTTCAACTTCAACGGTAAAATCAACGTGTCCGGGAGTATCAATAATATTGATCTGATGATCATTCCAGAAACAAGTTGTAGCAGCGCTTGTAATAGTTATACCGCGTTCTTTTTCCTGTTCCATCCAATCCATAGTTGCAGCGCCGTCATGAACTTCACCAAGTCTGTGCAATTTACCTGTATAAAACAAAATACGTTCTGTAGTAGTTGTTTTACCGGCATCAATATGCGCCATAATCCCAATGTTTCTTACTTTCTCTATTTTATTCTTATTTGCCATTACTTATATCTTTTTCTCTTTATCGTTTCTAAAAATACTTACCATTTAAAATGCGCAAATGCTTTATTTGCTTCTGCCATTTTGTGAACGTCTTCTTTTTTCTTTACTGTGGATCCTTCATTATTTGAAGCTGCAATTAATTCAGCCGCAAGTTTACCAGCCATTGATTTTTCATTTCTCTGCCTGGAATAAATTTTTAACCATCTCATTGCCAGAGCAGATCTTCTTTCCGATCTCACCTCTGTCGGAACCTGATAAGTAGCTCCACCAACTCTTCTGCTCCTTACCTCAATTAGAGGCTGAGTGTTACTCATTGCTCTTTTAAAAATATCGAGTCCCGGTTTTTTAGTTTTTTCTTCAATTATTTCAAAAGCCCTATAAACCACGTATCTTGCTTTTGATTTTTTTCCATCATACATAATTGCATTGATGAACTTGGATACCATTACATCATTGAATTTTGGGTCTGGTTTTAATAAACTTTTACCTGCTCTTTTTTTTCTCATAGTTTACTTTGCTGCCTTTGGTTTTTTCGCTCCATATTTTGATCTCCCTTTTTTCCTTTCTTCAACACCACTTGTATCAAGCGTACCTCTAATAATATGGTAACGAACACCAGGAAGATCTTTCACCCTACCACCTCTTATAAGTACAATTGAGTGTTCCTGTAAATTATGTCCTTCGCCCGGTATGTAAGCAGTAACTTCCATACTGTTAGTAAGTCTAACTCTGGCAACTTTTCTTAATGCAGAGTTTGGTTTTTTTGGTGTAGTAGTATATACTCTTGTACACACACCTCTTTTCTGTGGACAATTTTCTAGGGCCGGTGCTTTTTTCTTTGCAAGAATTCTAACACGACCTTTTCTTACTAACTGATTTATTGTGGGCACGTAATTCTCCTAAACATGTCAAATCCTAAAAAATTTCAGACTTCTAATATAGGATTATTTAAAAAGTTAGTCAAGAAGTCATTGAATTATTTTGCTTATTTTCGTTCGATTTTGGGCAAAAAAATCCGGTTCTCGTTAAGGGAACCGGATTTTGAAATTGAGCTAATTACGCTTGTACTTTTTCTTCATTCACCTCTTCAGAAGTAGCAGTCTCTTCAACTATTTCTTCTGCTGGAAGAATGATATCTTTGTATTTTTTAAGTCCAGTACCAGCAGGTATTAAGTGACCCATTACTACATTTTCTTTCAAGCCTAACAAACGATCTATTTTAGCTTCAGTAGCGGCATTTGCTAGGACTTTTGTTGTTTCTTGAAAAGAAGCTGCAGAAATAAAGCTTTCAGTTGATAAAGCAGCTTGAGTTATACCAAGAAGTATATGTTCAAATGTTGCAGGTTCAGCATCACGAGCAACAATAGGCTTTTTATCTTTTTTCTTCAGATCTGCATTTATTTCTCTAACCTTATTCTTTGGAAGAAGTTGGCCGTCTTTATATTTGGAATCACCCTTGTCTTCAATAAACACAAGAGACTGCATTTTTTGATTTTCCTGAATGAACTCAATTCTGTCAACTATATCTTCTTCAAGGAACCTTGTATCGCCGGGTGAGACGATTTTTATTTTTTGAAGCATTTGTCTTACAATTACTTCAATATGTTTATCATTTATTTTTACGCCCTGTAAACGGTAAACATCCTGTATTTCATTTACAAGATATTCCTGTACAGCACTAGTTCCTTTAATTTTCAATATATCATGCGGGTTTATCGGCCCATCTGTTATTTTTTCACCGGCAGGAATTTCGTCACCTTCCTGAACAAGAATGTGTTTACCTAACGGAATATTATATTTCTTTTCATCAGATTTATCTGGAGCAGTTACAAGGATTTCACGCGATCCTTTTTTCCTAGCGCCGAATTTGACGTAACCTTCTATTTCACAAACAATAGCTGATTCTTGAGGGCTTCTTGCTTCAAATAGCTCCGTTACCCGGGGAAGACCGCCTGTAATATCTCTACTCTTTGTAGCTGATTTTGATATTTTTGCAAGAATAGTTCCGGCAGTAACTGTTTCACCTTCATCTACAGATAAATAAGCCCTTGTAGGTATATTAAATACTTTTCTTTCTCCGTTGTCATTTTCTATTGCAATACTTGGAGTGAGCGTTTTATCTTTTGAATCAATAACAACTTTCTGTACGTGGCCGGTTTGTTCATCTGTTACCTGCTGAATAGTTGATCCATCAACCATATCAATAAATTTAACTATTCCATTAATATCAGAAAGGATTACAGCATTATAAGGATCGTGATTGTAAAGTGGAGTACGTTTTTTAACTTTTGCACCGTCTTCAACAACAATTTCTGCACCGTATGGCAAATCATATTTTTTAATCTGCCTGTTGTTATCATCATAAATTCCAAGTACACCTCTTCTTCCTGTTACAACTTTTACAGTACCTAGGAAATCAGATTTTTCTACAGATGCTACCCTATCAAACTTAACGTAGCCTTCAACATTAGATTCAACCAATGACTGTGAAGCTATGCGAGACGAAGTACCACCAAGGTGAAAGGTTCTTAATGTAAGCTGTGTGCCAGGTTCGCCGATTGACTGTGCTGCAATAATACCAACTGCTTCGCCATCTTCCACTAATTTTCCATTAGTAAGATTTCTGCCATAGCATTTTGCACAAACTCCACGCTTAGACTCGCATGTAAGAACTGTTCTAATATAAACTGATTCAATACTTGAATCTTCTATTTGCTCGGCAATATCTTCAGTAATTGTATTACCTGCGGCTACAATCAACTCATCAGTTTTGGGATCGAATACATCTTCTTGAGCTGTTCTACCTATTATTCTTTCTGCAAGAGGTTCTCTTTCCTGTTCAACATCCTTCAAAGCTGTAATTTCTATTCCTAGAATAGTTCCGCAATCCAGTTCTCTTATAATAACATCCTGGGAAACATCAACAAGTCTCCTTGTTAGATAACCTGCATCAGCAGTTTTAAGTGCCGTATCAGCAAGACCCTTTCTAGCTCCGTGTGTAGAAATAAAGTATTCAAGGACTGATAATCCTTCTTTAAAATTTGCTACAATAGGGTTTTCAATAATTTCCCCAGCCTGCCCTAATAAACTTTTTTGAGGTTTCATCATCAATCCACGCATACCTGCAAGCTGCCTTACCTGTTCCTGTGAACCTCTGGCACCTGAATCAACCATCATATGAAGAGAATTGAAACCATTATTATGTATTCTGATTTTTTCCATTAAAGCACGTGCTACATCGTTAGTCGTATGAGTCCAGACGTCAATAATCTTATTATAACGTTCAGCATCGGTAATTACACCCTGCTCGTGCTCACTTAGAATTGATTCAACCTTTTTATCTGCCTTAGAAATAAGATTTCCTTTTTCTTCAGGAATAATCATATCTGCATAGCTTACAGATAAGCCTCCTGCGGTTGAATACCTGAATCCAAGATCTTTAAGATCATCAAGAAATTTAGCAGTTACTTTGTTTCCTAATTTCATAAACATCTGGCCAATAAATCCGCCAAATGTTTTCTTAATAAGTAATTGATTGAAATATCCCATTTCCTTTGGAACTATCTGGTTAAAGATAACTCTACCGGTTGTGGTTTCAACCATTTGACCATCTATTCTAACTTTAATTTTAGAATGCAGTCCAATAATTTTTGAATTATAAGCAATGATTGCTTCATCCATTGAACTAAATGACATTCCTTCACCCAGCCCACCTTCTCTGTATTTTGTAAGGTAATAACACCCTAATACTATATCCTGAGTAGGAACAACAATAGGACTTCCATTTTGTGGTGAAAGAATATTGTGACTACTCAACATCAATAAACTTGCTTCAAGCTGAGCTTCATATGATAGAGGAACGTGAACAGCCATCTGGTCACCGTCAAAATCAGCGTTGAATGCAGTACAGACCATTGGATGAAGCTGAATTGCTCTTCCGTCAATCAGAGTTGGCTGAAATGCCTGGATACCCAATCTGTGAAGCGTAGGAGCACGGTTTAACAAAATCGGGTGACCATCTATAATCCTGGCAAGAATATCCCAAATAATAGGATCTTTTCTATCAACAACTTTTCTAGCACTCTTAACAGTTTTGTTGTGCCCTCTTTCAATCAGTTTTCTGATAATAAAAGGTTTGAAAAGTTCCACAGCCATATCTTTTGGCAATCCGCACTGATGAAGTTTTAATTCCGGACCAACAACAATTACAGAACGACCTGAATAGTCTACTCTCTTTCCTAGTAAGTTCTGACGGAAACGGCCCTGTTTCCCTTTGAGCATATCACTCAAAGATTTCAGTGGTCTGTTATTATCACTTCTTACAGCACTGCCTCTTCTTGAGTTATCAAAAAGCGCATCAACTGATTCCTGAAGCATTCTCTTTTCATTTCTTAGAATAACTTCCGGCGCCTTTATGTCGATTAATCTCTTTAAGCGGTTATTACGAATTATTACTCTTCTATATAGATCGTTCAAATCACTTGTTGCAAACCTACCACCCTCAAGAGGAACTAATGGTCTTAATTCAGGTGGTATTATTGGAATATATCCCAGCACCATCCATTCAGGTTTGTTTGGAACTTTATTTTCAGTCTCTTTAAATGATTCGAGAATTCTTAATCTTTTTAGAAGGTCTGCTTTCTTCTGTTGAGAAGTTTCAATTTTTAACTGATCTCTTAACTCTTTAGAAAGTTTTTCAACATCTGTGTTTTTTAAAATATTTTTTATCGCATCGCCGCCAATTTTAGCAACAAATTTATTAGAATCTGTATCATCAAGTTTTTCGTTGCCCGCAGGCAAAGAGTTTATTACTTCGAAATACTGGTCCTCAGAAATCAAATCAAGTCTGCTTAAACCAGTTGGTCCAGGATTAATTACAACATATGATTCGTAGTAAATAACCTTTTCCAATTCTTTAAGACTAACCCCAATTATATTACCAATTTTTGACGGTTGCGCTCTGAAGAACCAGATATGAACAACAGGAACTGCAAGAGCAATGTGTCCCATCCTTTCTCTTCTAACACTTTTTTGTGTTACTTCAACACCGCATCTATCGCAAATGATACCTTTATAACGAATTCTTTTGTACTTACCGCAGAAACATTCCCAGTCGCGGGTCGGTCCAAATATTTTTTCACAGAAAAGTCCATCTTTTTCAGGACGGAATGATCTGTAATTTATCGTTTCCGGTTTTGTAACTTCACCATAAGATCTCGACAATATATCATCAGGACTAGCTAAACTAATTGTGATATTGTTAATATCACGCATCGCATTTTCTTGAATTCTATAAGGCATATTTTTTATCTCCTAATTTCTAGTGAAAAGTTATCCGTTAATTAACGGATAGCCCGCCTCAAGCGGACAAGTTCAATCGTTTAATTAATTTTGATATCCAGACCTAAGCCCTGGAGCTCTTTAACTAAAACGTTGAACGATTCAGGAATATTTGGTTCCTGCAAGTTTTCACCTTTAACAATTGCTTCATATACTTTTGCTCTACCAGCAACATCATCACTCTTAACAGTAAGGATTTCCTGAAGGATGTGAGAAGCACCGTAACCTTCAAGCGCCCACACTTCCATTTCACCAAACCTCTGTCCACCGAACTGAGCTTTACCGCCCAATGGTTGCTGGGTAATAAGTGAGTATGGTCCAATTGAACGGGCGTGAATTTTATCATCAACAAGATGGCTCAGTTTAAGCATATAAATGTATCCACAAGTTACTTTCTGGTGGAATTTTTCTCCGCTTCTTCCATCAATCAGCGTTGTTTTGCTTCCAAGTTCAAGGCCGGCTTTCTCCAGCCATTGATCAACGTCTTCAACTTTTGCACCATCAAATATTGGAGTTGAGAATTTTGCACCCAGCAATTTACCTGCCCAGCCTAGTGCCGTTTCATATAACTGCCCAAGGTTCATACGTGAAGGTACACCAAGCGGATTCAGAATAATATCAACCGGTGTTCCATCCGGTAAAAACGGCATATCTTCCTGCGGAACTATTTTAGCGACAACACCTTTATTACCGTGTCTTCCGGCCATTTTATCTCCAACTGAAAGTTTACGTTTTTTAGCAACATAAACTTTTGCAAGTTGAACAATCCCTGGAGGAAGTTCATCTCCACTGGTTATTTTTACTTTTTCTCTTTTGAAATCTTCTTCTATTTCAGCGAGCATATCAAAATAGTTTGTGTAAACAGTTTTGATATGATTATTTACTCTTTTTGCTTCGAACCAATCAAGTGTATAATCAAGTTTTGTAACATCTTCCATTGATGAGAATGTTACATCTTTGATTGCGGTTCCACTTCTCAATACAACACTACCATCAAGGTCTCGAACACCTGTTGTATTTTCTCCTTCAGTAAGCTTTGTAACCTTTTCAATTAATTTCTGATAAAGGTTACCCACTTTTAATTTATGCTCGTGTTCAAGATCATCCAGTAATTTCTTTTCATGTTTTTTCGCTTCATTATCTCTTCTTTTCCTGCTGAACAATCTTGTTTTTATTACTGTTCCTTTCAATCCCGGAGGCGCTTTTAATGATGCATCTTTAACATCGCCTGCTTTATCTCCGAAAATAGCTCTCAATAATTTTTCTTCAGGTGTCGGATCGGTTTCTCCTTTTGGAGTAATTTTACCAATAAGAATATCACCTTCTTTTACTTCCGCACCTTCTCTTATAATTCCATATTCATCTAAATTTTTAACGGCTTCTTCACTAACGTTTGGAATTTCCTTAGTTAATTCTTCTTCACCGCGTTTAGTTTCCCTTACCTGTAGTTCAAACTCTTCAATATGAATTGAAGTATAAACATCTTCACTTACAACTTTTTCACTAATTATAATAGCATCTTCAAAGTTGTAACCTCGCCATGGCATAAAAGCAACAAGTACATTTCTTCCGAGCGCGAGTTCTCCCTGATCTGTTGAACAGCCATCGGCAAGTACATCACCTTTTTCAACTTTCTGACCTTCGCTTACAACAGGTCTCTGGTTAACGCAGGTTTCCTGGTTAGTTCCGGCAAACTTTGTTAAATGATATGTAACTAATTTGGTATCATTAAAATTAGTCAGGGCTTCAATACTGTTCGGGTTAATATCGTATTTAACAGTAATTTTATTTGAATCCACAAAATCGATAACACCACTATCCTCAGCAACAATAATTGCTCTGGAATCTGTGGCAAGTTTTTTCTCCATTCCGGTACCAACGATTGGAGCTTCCGGTCTTAATAATGGAACAGCCTGGCGCTGCATGTTTGAACCCATCAAAGCTCTATTAGCATCATCATGTTCGAGGAATGGAATTAATGCAGCTGCTGCACTTACAAGCTGTGCAGGAGCAACGTCCATATATTGAATATTTTCCGGAACAATAATTGGGAACTCACCCTTGTTCCTGGATTTTACTCTTTCGTTTACAAACTTTCCATTATTTTCAATAGGTGCATTAGCTTGAGCAATTGTAAAATGATCTTCCTGTTCAGCAGTCAGGTATTCAACATCGGCTGTAACTTTTCCTTTAGAAACTTTTCTATATGGTGTTTCAAGGAATCCGTACCTGTTCACTCTTGCATAAATTGTTAATGAGGAGATCAAACCAATGTTCGGACCTTCAGGAGTTTCAATCGGGCATAAACGACCGTAATGAGTATAGTGAACATCACGAACTTCAAATCCTGCTCTTTCTCTAGTAAGACCGCCGGGTCCTAAAGCAGACATTCTTCTTTTATGTGTCATTTCAGCAAGAGGATTTGTCTGATCCATAAATTGAGACAACTGATTAGTCCCGAAAAACGCATTTATTACACTACTAATAGTTCTTGCATTTACAAGATCCTGTGGTGTAAAGTTTTCGGTATCACGCATGTTCATTCTTTCTTTTATGGTTCTAGCCATACGGGCCATACCTATGTTAAACTGCTGACCTAATTGTTCGCCTACAGTTTTAACTCTTCTGTTTCCTAAGTGATCAATATCATCAACGCTTTCATTACCATTTCTTAATTTGATAATATATTTCATAATAGAAATAATATCTTCAACAGTAAGAATGGTTATATTCTCATCAATATCTAATTTTAATTTATCGTTCATTCTGTGACGACCAACGTCACCAAGATCGTATCTTTTATCATTAAAGAATAATTTTTCAATTAATCCGTGCGCAGTTTCAACATCAGGAGCTTCGCCTGATCTTAACTGGCGGTAAATTGCAAACAGTGCTTCTTCTTTTGAATGTGATGTGTCTTTTCTCAAAGTATTAACAATGAGATCCATATCAGCTGAAGTTTCTGAACTGATAAATTTTAGACTATCTACTTCAGCCTCACTTAATCTGTCAATATCTTCTTCGGAAAGAACACTATCCTTGGTCAGAAAAATCTCACCTGTAGACATATCGAAAACATCGCTTGCAATTGTTCTGCCGATATAATCTTCTATATCAACTTTTTTAACTTTTACTTCTTCAATAAGATTAAACAGATTTAAAATTTCTTCGTCGGTTGCATAATCTAATGCACGAAGAAGTGTAGTTGCAGGGAATTTTTTTCTTCTATCTATATAAACATACATTACATAGTTTATATCGGTAGCAAATTCTACCCACGAACCTCTCAAAGGAATAATTCTGGCTGAATAAATCGGGGTTCCGTTTGGATGAACTGTTTGAGAAAAAGCAACACCGGGTGAACGGTGAAGCTGAGATACAACCACCCTTTCAGCACCATTAATTACAAAGGTACCTTTTTCGGTCATAAATGGTAGATTGCCGAGATAAACTTCCTGTTCAACACTATTAACAAATTCTTCCGTTTCAGGGTCCTTTGTTGACAGACGTAGTTTTCCTTTTAATGGTGCTGCATAAGTTAAACCTCTCTCCAGGCACTCAGTTACTGAAAAGCGCGGCTTTTCTATAAAATACTCGAGAAAATCGAGCCTGTAATTTTCTTTATTATCAAAAATCGGAAAATTAGAAGCAAAAACCTGTTGAAGTCCCTTGTGTTCTCTCTTGGCAGCAAGAGATTGAAATTGTACAAACTCTTCAAATGATGCAGTCTGTATGCCAAGTAAATCAGGAACGTCGATTACAGAGGGAATTTTGCCAAAGGAAATTCTATTATTATCCAATTGTAAACCTCCAATTCAATTAAAATTCGTATTCTTTATTGTCCAGCCTTAAACAACGTAATCCAAAGTATAAAAAAGAGATAAGACGGAATAATCCGACTTATCACTTTTCAGAAAAATATATTGTATCGACTAAGATTAAATTACTTTAGTTCTACCGTAGCGCCAGCATCTTCAAACTCTTTTTTGAGCTTTTCAGCTTCGTCTTTTGATACAGCTTCTTTAACAGTTTTAGGAGCACCGTCAACAAGGTCTTTAGCTTCTTTTAAGCCTAAGCCAGTGTGAGCTCTTACAACTTTAATAACGTTAATTTTTTTATCGCCGGCACCCAGAAGCACAACATCGAATTCAGTTTTTTCTTCCGCTGGAGCCGCACCAGCTGCAGGGGCACCACCCATCATAACTGGAGCTGCTGCTGTAACACCAAATTCATCTTCCAAAGCAGTCTTTAATTCAGACGCTTCTACTAATGATAATGCTTTTATTTTTTCTACAATTTCAGAAATCTTCTCTGACATTTTACTTTCTCCTACTGATTTTTAATTCAAAAAATTCTTTTTGTTATGCTGCTTTAGTCTTGGCGACTTCATCAATAACACTTACCAAGTCTCTCATAACAGCGTTAATTGCTCCAACAATGCCAGAAGCAGGTGCATTGATGGAACCTAAAATACTTGCAATGATCTCTTTCTTTGAAGGTAAAGCAGCAAGTTCTGCTAACCTATTTCCTTCATAAAACTGATCATCTATATAACAAGCTTTTAGAGCAAGCTTCTTTTTGTCTTCGTAATACTTGTTGATGATTTTTGCAGGTGCTACCGGGTTATCGGAAGCAAAAGCATAACCTGTCATTCCAACAAGGTGCTCGCTAAGCTTTGGATATTTTCCAGACTCGGAGATTGCACGATTGAATAAAGTGTTTTTAATTACTTTATATCGTACTCCTTCTTTCCTGAATTCGTTCCTGATACCAGTAATATCAGCAACATCAATTCCGCTGAAATCAGTCAGAAATATTGCAGAGGAGTCTTCTACCAACTCCTTAACTTCAGCAACTTTTTCAGCTTTTTCGTTCTTATTCATAACTCTCCTATACCAGATTTTTAATTAACCGTATCGGTCCCATTAATTTGGGATGGGTTAGAAGCATTTATTAGTGCGTAATTTCTTAATGAGCGACAACATCCTTAGTAATTTTCAAACCAGGTCCCATTGTTGTTGACAGGAAAAGGCTCCTTACATACTGACCTTTAGCTGAAGCAGGTTTTAGTTTGATAATTGTATTTAAGAATGCTTCTACATTTTCTGCAAGCTTTTCAGCTTCAAAATTTAATTTTCCTAATGATGTATGCACAATTCCGGCTTTTTCTACACGGAATTCAATTTTTCCGGCTTTAACTTCCTTAACAGCTTTTGCAACATCAGGTGTTACTGTTCCACTTTTGGGATTTGGCATCAATCCTTTTGGTCCAAGAATTTTACCAAGCTTACCTAATTCCGACATTGTGTCCGGAGCAGCAATAACGACATCGACATCTGTCCAACCGCCTTTTATTTTCTCAAGGTATTCTTCAAAGCCTGCATAATCAGCACCGGCTTCTTTAGCATCATTTGCTTTGTCGCCTTTTGCAATAACAAGTACTTTCACCTGTTTTCCGGTTCCGTGTGGCAAAGCAACCGTACCTCTTACCATCTGATCTGCATGTTTTGGATCAACACCTAATCTTATTGCGCAATCAAGAGATTCAACAAATTTTGATTTTGAATTTTCTTTAAGAGTATTTATTGCATCAATTATAGAATACTCTTTTGTTGTATCAACTTTTTCCAGAGTCTCTTTATTTTTTTTTGTCTTTTGCATTATTACACCGTCTGAATTTCAATTTTAAAATTTCTTTACGTTTAATCTTCTACCGTAATGCCCATACTTCTTGCGGTTCCGGCAACCATGCTTGCAGCATGTTCAATATCGAATGCATTTAAGTCCGGCATTTTCATTTGCGCAATTTCTTTTACCTGAGAATTCGAAACTTTCGCAACCTTAACTCTATGTGGCTCAGCTGACCCTTTTTCAAGTTTTGCTACTTTTTTTAAGAGAACTGCCGCCGGAGGAGTTTTGGTAATAAAAGTAAATGATTTATCAGTAAAAACTGTTATAACAACAGGAATTATCAATCCATCTTTATCCTGAGTTTTTGCGTTAAACTGTTTACAAAACTCCATAATATTAACGCCTTTCTGTCCTAAAGCGGGACCAACCGGCGGTGAAGGATTTGCTTTTCCCGCAGGAATTTGGAGTTTGATATATCCTGATATTTTTTTAGCCATAATTATTTCCTATACGAATAAAAATTTATAAGTCTTTATTTTTCCAATTCTGCTTGTACGAAATCGATTTCTACCGGAGTTTTTCTTCCAAAAATCGAAACCATAACCTTTATCTTCATTTTTTCTTCACTTACTTCCTGAACAGTTCCACTAAAATTATTAAACGGTCCATCAATAATTTTGACAACATCACCGTTTCTGAAAATAGTTTCCATCCTTTCGGTAGATTCGTCCTGTGTAATTCTTCCAATTATTCTTTTTACTTCTTCCGGCTGTAATGGATTCGGATTATTTCGGGTACCGAGGAATCCCATTACAGAAGGAGTGTTGAGAATAAATTCTTTAACCTGGTTATCAAGTTCTGCATTAATCAAAATATAACCCGGAAAGAAATTTTTAGTCTTACTTTTTTTCTTTCCATCTTTTACCTCAAACACTTTTTCCAAAGGTACCAAAACCTCTTTTATTTTTGACTGTAGCGATTCATTCTCACCAATTTCAGTATCCAATAAAGTTTTTACTTTATTCTCGTGCCCGGAAAATGTTCTTACTACATACCATTTAAATTCCATAAATACCTTAACTTAAAATATACCTTTGAAAATCTGGGTAATAGCCATATCAATAAAATATGTAAATGCCGCTAAGATTAAACAGGATATAATCACAATTTTAGTTGATTCTTTTAATTCTTCCTTGGTCGGCCAGGTTACTTTCTTCATTTCCTTAACCACATCATCGAAAAAAGCAATAATTTTTTCTTTCATATTAAACTCTTTTTTTGTCAGCACGTCAGGGAGGACTCGAACCCCCAACCTGCGGTTTTGGAGACCGCTGCTCTAGCCAATTGAGCTACTGACGTAACAATTATTTTGTTTCTTTATGGACTGTATGTTTTTTATCCCAGCGGCAGTATTTTTTATACTCAACTCTTCCCGCATGAAGTCTTTTATTTTTAGTAGTAGTGTAATTTCTTCTTTTACACTCAGTACATTCTAAAGTTATAATATCTCTCATAAAGCATCTTTTATATTTTAGTTGAGCTGACGACCGGGATTGAACCGGTGACCTCATCCTTACCAAGGATGTGCTCTACCAACTGAGCTACGTCAGCAATTTCTTATTGCTAGAGCAAACGGTCAAATTTTCAAATTTAATTTCCTGAGCGGGAGATCCCGACTCGTCGGGACGACCAATCCCGCTTTGAGCGGGATGACTCTAGCCTATCCTGACTAAAGCCTCCCTAAAGATTCTAAAAACCCTTTTATATTTTTAAAGGATTTTAAATATCTTTCTCTTTTTACAGCCTTACTTCGGCTATCAAATTCTTCAAAATGTAAAACGAACCATGGCTGAAATCTTTTTGTCCATCTAGCTTTTGAGCTATTATGAAATTCCACACGTTTCTTCAAATTCTTCGTTGAACCAATGTAAAATTTTTCAACCATCCGACTTTTTAAGATATAAACCTTAAAACTCATCTCGAGCGGGAGACGGGACTCGAACCCGCGACCAACAGCTTGGAAGGCTGTGACTCTAGCCAACTGAGTTACTCCCGCAGTAATCTCATGAAAATCTCAGTAATAAAAAGAGCAAAAAAATAAGGGAACAATATAAAAAGTGATTTCAATATTCCCTTCAGTCAATATTCCATCA
>DATFMR010000092.1:0-3012 GCA_035266865.1 Ignavibacteriaceae bacterium
GGGTTCAGAATAAGGTTCCGGAGATGATTTGTGAATATAGCCTATCGACGTCATCCCAAGATTTTTTTTACCGCTTAAAAATTTTCCGTCAAACATTGCCGTATCTCCCGGCACTCCCGGTACAATTGGTCCCTGCAAAAAAGTAAATCCAATTGCGGGTGGTGGTAAGGGAGAATAAGAGGCATCTACAGCCATTGAGTTATAAGTATATCCAAGGTCAAGCAGTGTATCACAACCGTCCAGGTCGTCACCGGCATCTCCGTTGTCTACATCCGACCAATAACCGGTATACATTTTTGTTAAATCATAGTCCCCTTTATTAATTAATTTATATCTCTTAAACATTACATGACTCATAGTACTTGATTCAGTACGATTATACCCCCAGACTGTAACCTGAACTTCCAGTCCCATAGAAGTAGATCCATAAAGAGATTTTGCCTGGACGCTGTCCAGGTCATTTGCTACAAACCAGAGTGTCTGGTCTGCATCGGGGGCGCCGGGGATATCTACAGAGGGTTCATATTTTCCATCTTTGTTTTTATCATTAAATGGTGCGCCTTCATCCGCGGGCCATTCATCCCAGTCTTTTTCATACTGCGCTTTAATCTGGTCGGCCGATCCTTCACCGTCCCGGATTTCTGCCGTAAAATCTGCAGTTTTAAAATCCGGCCTTACCCGGTAAACACGGTTTGCGGGATCGTCGACGTTTGCGGCCACACCTTTCGAAATTATTCTGCCCGGCTGCAGGCCGGTTATGTATGTTGAACCGCCGACTCTTAAATCTCCCCCGTTAACAACTGCTCCCCATGTCAGGCCGGAAGTAAATACAGCTGTTTTCCTGGTATCACTCGGATAATAAACACCAGAATTACCGGTAGGACTGTTATCAGCAATCCCGTTATTATAAATCGGTGCGGAGATTTTATTAATATTGAAATGAGTAAAATGAATTGAGTCTGTGGTTTTATTTAAATTCTTATTTTTCTCTCCGCCGTTTTTTCCCGAAGCAAAAGCGATGTTAACTAAAAATAGAGATAAGAATATGCGGTAAAATACTTTCTTCGAATACATTTTCACCCCTGTTTGATAATATTCAATTGTACGCCAGTCTTCCGCAAAAATTAAAGTTTCGCGGTAATTCTATTAGAATATTGATATTTTTTGCGAAAAACTCCACAAAAAGGAAGGATTAATTAGTTAACGGTATGGTTGGGTTAGTTAGCGGTAAAAAAAATGCGATTTCGGGCCGTTTTAAAATAGTCCAAATTTTGGATTTACTTCAAAAAAACCATTTTTTTTGTGGAGGTGTAATACCCCGATGCTTAGATTCAAGATTATTATTTTTAGAAACATTCTAACTTTATTGGATTTCTAAGATTTGCATTCGTGTTTATAATTATAACACTCTACTTTCACTTTTGGCTTTGGCATCCATAGATTGACCGATAATTAATCCAATTAACATTCCGATACTCAAACCCAAAGCAATACCCAAAGACCGCTCAAAACTCGACAAGAACACAACTCCAAAAAGAATTCCAAAAGACGATCCTAGACCTATACCAATCTGGGTGTAATAACCTTTTGATGTTAAAGAAAATGTATCCTTTAAATATTTTTCAAATTTGCTTAGTGCTTTCTTAAAGTATTTTATTCTGTTCTCAGGATCTGAGTTTAAATTTAAACTATCAAGTTCCGCTTCTATGGATTCCATTTCATCCTCTGTGAACTTTCTAGTCTTTAATTCGGATAGGATATAGACAAATTTCTCATAAACCTTAATTTCAGATTTATTAGTTGATTCGGTTGTTAAACTTTCAAAAAAATTATAAGCTTCTTGTAGTGTCAACTTGTTTTCTCCTTGTAATGTAATAATGGTAAACGTTTTCCTGGTTAGTGGCTCAAATCAATAATTATTACAAGTAAAACTTATCTTTTTTATTAAATTTTATAAAGGATTATAAATGAACGCTTTAGAGATGTATTTAATTGTTTAAACTTTCTATATCAGCCATCAACTCTTCAAGTTTTTTGAAAACTCTTCCGTAAATAAGGTTCAAATCCCACTGATAAATACTACCGCCAAAAAATGCCAGTAAACCTAAAATTAAAACTACAATAACAATTCCTATCAGTGGAATTCCAAATATCAGATAGATATCAGGAAAACTTATTAGAATCTTATGCACAAGTCTTTCGCCCAAAGGCATGCCCTTTGCGTCTTTAAACCAAAAACCTAAAATTAATGATACAAATATAATTGGGTATAAAAATGCAGACATTCTCCTATTGACTGACACCTGCTTTTTTATCCATTGATTAAATGCCTTGAGATATTCATAACTATTGACACCTTTATCTATTTTCTCTAAACCATTCAGTAATTTCTTGTTAATAATGACATGTATAGTAAGCATTACGAAAAAAATAATGCCCGTTATAGGTATTCTTACAAGAAATGATACAATTAAAAAGACAAAAGAGAATGCAACAATTGCAATCAAATTTATTTTAAACATTCTTTTAAATTTATCTATGATATGAATGGATTTTCGGGAGTAAAGATTGTTTATTTTTGGCGCTATTAACGCGTCATTTTTTAGAAAACCCTCTTTCCATATATTTTCAATTGATTTTTCCATCTAATACTTTTTTTAATTTAATTTTAATTCTGTTAACCCGGACACCTATATTATTGGGATTTGTTCCTATAATATCAGCGATTTCCTGATATGATTTTTCTTCTAAATAAAGCATAATAACGGCTCTGTCTATTTCCGATAGTTTTCTTATAGCATCATATAAAAGATTTAGAGACTCGTCTGAAAATGCATAATTATCTTCAGTTTCTTCAGCTGGCATAGAGTCAGATACAAAATGCTGACTATTATTTTTCTTTTTCTTAAGTAAGGTCAGACAAACATTTAATGAAATTCGATAAACCCAGGTGCTCCATTCCGATTCCCCACGAAAGTTTTCTTTACTCCTCCAGATTTGTAAACACACCTC
>DATFMR010000093.1:0-3773 GCA_035266865.1 Ignavibacteriaceae bacterium
ATTTTTGTCTTTTAAAAAGAATTCACTTGCAGCAGGGTCAAGAGCTATGCCAATATCAGTACCGGTTTTAAAACCAGCTTTCTCAATAGCTTCCAGAATTACTTCAATTGCTTCTTCATTGGATTTCAAATCGGGAGCAAACCCGCCTTCATCACCGACTGCGGTATTATATCCTTTTTTTGAAAGAACAGATTTCAAAGAATGAAAAGTTTCAGCTCCCATTCTTAGCGCTTCCGCAAAACTGGAGGCGCCAAAAGGCATTATCATAAATTCCTGGAAGTCTACATTATTGTCTGCATGCTTTCCACCGTTCAGAATATTCATCATTGGTACCGGCAAAGTTTTTGCGTTTACTCCGCCAATATACCTGTAAAGCGGAAGTTCGAGTGTTTCAGCGGCAGCTTTCGCGCAGGCAAGTGAAACACCAAGTATTGCGTTTGCACCGAGAACTGATTTGTTCGGGGTACCATCAAGAGCAATAAGATAATTATCTAATTCAACTTGTTCGGCTGCATCCATTTCAATTATGTCATCAGCAATTTTTTCATTTACGTTGTCAACTGCTTTTAGAACACCCTTGCCCCGGTAACGATTTTTATCGCCGTCTCTCAACTCTACAGCCTCGTGTTCACCTGTTGAAGCGCCGCTTGGAACCGCAGCTCTCCCAATAACTCCGCTTTCTAATAATACTTCTACTTCTAATGTCGGGTTTCCTCTTGAATCAAGTATCTCCCTTGCTATTACATCAACTATTCCTGTCATTTGAAACTCCTGAAACTTTTTGTTAAAATTTTCCCGGTTATTTATTAATTATATTAATAATTCTAAATTCACATCATAAAAAGAAATTTTGTAACATTAAATATACGAACTTCGCTCCATTTTATTGCTTAAAATTCAACAATAAGGCTAATTTTGTTGGCTAAAAAGCCATTAAAATCTACTAAATTGGAAGAAAATGATACTTGATTCAAACAGCGAACGGCCTGAGATAAAATACCCATGTGAGTGGTCTTACAAGATTATCGGACATAATCTGGACAAACTAATAGCAGCGGTTGAAGAGTCATCTCTCAATCTTGAATACGAAATTACACCGTCAAATGTTAGTAAAAACCAAAAATACTTCAGTCTGAATTTGAAAATAATGGTTTCATCGGAAGCGGCACGAGATTTAGTTTATGAAAAACTGGAGAAGCATCAGGATATAATTATGGTACTATAATTCTGAATTAATTTTACCGATAACTTCACGAATCAAAGCAGCAGTTATTCCCCAGATTATATCAGGTTTTGTCTTATAAACATATACTTTGTGGCTTTTCCCGGATCGTGGTTTTGAATATTTGGCCGGGAGACCAATCTGTTCAACGGGGAATAAATCTATTTTTTCTCCTTTATCGTTGACGTAGTGTGAATGCATTTCAAGTCTTATTTTATATTCATCAGGCTGATTTTTTTCAAAAAATGAAACGGGTACGGTAAATACTTTTTCTACTTCATTCTTGTCTATGTCTAAGTCTTCTATCTTTTTTATATCAAACAAAGCAACAAATGAATCAACCGTTACTCCCATCGGCCCCAGAAAAGTATGCATACTACCAAGGATTTTAATCTGTTTACGATCCAGGCCGAGTTCTTCTTCCGTTTCCCTTATTGCAGTTTCCAGAAAATCTTTATCTGTTTTTTCATCATATTCACCGCCGGGAAAACAGATTTCTCCGCCCTGCCTGATTGACGCGGCCCTTTTTTCAAAAAGGAAATGATATTCATTATCTATCAATGCCAATGGAATTAAAACGGCAGAATTAAAATATTCATCCTTCCCGATTATGCCGGGATTTCGGGGAAGATTGTTCACAAACTCATTTAACTGATTATTGTTCATTGTGCCCGGTTAATCATTAATATTTTCTTTGTTTTACACTAAAATACAAATATGGTATTACATAAATAATAATTTCTGAAATGATATTTAATTTCATTATTTTTGACCTTCTTAATAAGTGAAAGAAATGCCAAAAGAAAATTTACGAGCGTACATTGCCTGGGCAGCGATTTGCCTGATATGGGGAACTACTTATCTTGCAATAAGAATAGGTGTAGAAGATTTTCCGCCCGTTCTTTTTGCCGGTTTGCGTTGGCTTGTGGCCGGACCAATACTAATAGTAATTTTAAAACTACGTGGGTACAAATTACCAGAAAAGAAGGAGATAAAACATCTGGCGGTTGTAGGAATTTTACTACTTGGATTTGGAAACGGTTTAGTGGTTTTCGCAGAACAATGGGTGCCAAGCGGGCTTACTGCTTTGCTAATAACTACAGTTCCATTGTGGATTGTCGGACTTGAATCATTGCTGCCAACAGGCCCAAAGTTAAATTTTAAGATTGTTTTCGGTGTATTACTTGGTCTGGCCGGTGTTACATTAATCTTTGGCGTTGATTTGTCCGCTTTATTTAACACTCAATATTTAACAGGAATAATAGGACTTCTGTTTGGAGTTTTCTGCTGGTCCTCCGGTACACTTTATTCAAAATATAAAAAAGTATCTGTCCATCCATTAATGGGTGCCGCATTTCAAATGATGATTGCGGGTGTTGCTTTATCATTACTCGGCGTTGCATTAGGTGAAACTTCTGCGCTTCAACTTACACAAAATGGAGTGCTTGCATTTTTATATCTACTGGTATTCGGATCCTTTATTGCATACGGTTCTTATATTTACGCCATAGCAAATCTTCCGGTATCTTTTGTTTCAACCTATGCTTATGTAAACCCGATAATAGCTTTGTTTTTAGGCTGGCTTGTGCTGGATGAAAAACTTGATCTTACAATTCTTATTGCTGCTGTTATTATACTTACGGGAGTTTATACTGTTAAAAAAGGGAGTGATTCAAGGATTAAAATGCGTGGGACATAAATTACCTGAACGTATTATTCCCATGAAATTTTAGTTAAGGTAATACTAAAAATTATTTTTTTACTTCAACCGATCCACATCTCACTACGGGTAGATTCAAAAATCTCTTCCCTGTTATCGATGTCTTTCCGTTTAAATGTTTTGCCGGCAGATTGATATTTATAAGGTGGACTAACTGAAAAATGTTTATCAATCTTTTTGATTGTTAATTCTTCGCCGTGCATAACATCATTAATAAACCGGGACCAGTTCCTCTGATTGTTAGAGTTATTTATTTTTTGTTGATTCATTTGACCCTCCGCGTTTCTTAATACCACACTTTAACAAAAGTATAATTAAAAGGAACGCATAAATACACTACTACATTAAAAACAATAAGTGCGAAACATGCAATACAATTATTTATATAAAAATCTATCCCTAAAAGTATAATTCTGCCTGCAGGTAAACCGAGTTCTGATAATACCTGTATTCTGTAAATACTTTTCCGTAAGTAATTAGACTGCCTAAACTTAGGTCAGAATTACCTGATAAAGAATATGAACATGAAATATTTACAAAACCGCTTCCATCATTTATATCGATATTATTAGAAATTGTTCCGGTTATCAGTGGGGTAAAAAGATAGTTACTGCTTATAAACAAATAATTTCTGTTGAGGTTGATTATGTTTCCTTTAGCTAAACCATTTAAGTCATAAGAATATTTATTAGTTATGCCTTCACCATTGTATTGATATTCAATTAACGCATATAATTTTGATGTGAACTGGTTATCAATTCCAAATACAAGTTTCGTATAATTCTTACTTAAGTCATTATTATCCATAGAGATAATTCCCTCTCCACGAAT
>DATFMR010000094.1:0-12711 GCA_035266865.1 Ignavibacteriaceae bacterium
GTGTTTAAAATTCCGAAAGCAACAATCACAATTAAAATTCCGAGGAAAAGAATTCCGCTAACATTATCCAGTTGAATAGCCTGCTGAAGTTCCGGGTTTACAACATTCCACGGAAGAACAGTTAATTTATTATTTGAAATATTTGCGGAAAGACTATTTTTAATTTCAGAAAGATTATTAATATCACTCGCTCTAATTGCTAAAACGTTTATTTTATTATTCATCGCCAGAAGTGATTGCGCGGTTTTTAGTCCCATAAAAACGACAGTCGATTCAAGTTCCTGCACACCAAGTCGTACTGTACCAACAATTGTAAATTTCCTGTTGCCGAGTGAACCGTCATATCCCTGCGCCAGCAAAACTATTTCATCACCTAATTTGGCATTCAGGTTTTTTAATAATTGCGAACCAACAACAATTTCATCAGTTGAATCTGACTCAAAAAAATTCCCCTGATCAATATTTTCTACGAATGTAGTTACTTCTTTTTCCCTTTTCGGCTCTATTGCAAAAATTGCAACACCGCGCGAATTATCTTTGAAGCTTACCAATCCATCTGCATAAATCCTTGAAGAATAAGCCGTTATTCCCTCTGTGTTTTTTAATGCTGTTTCAATATTTTTATCTTCCTTAAAGCAAAAAGAAAGTTTTGGAGTGTCGTTATAACCTTTTGCCTGAACCTGGAGATAACCGGAAAATAACTCAACCGCAGATTTAATATTAAGTGCATAAGTACCTAGTTGAATTCCTCTCATTCCAATAGCCATTAGAGTTGCAAAAGTAACCGCAGCAAGGGTAAGAATTGATCTCCTTTTGTTTCTCCAGATATTTCGCCAGGCAAGTTTTATAAGAAGTTTCAAAATTAATTCCCTCTCTCAAGCTCACGGAATGAAAAAATTCTATCTGGAATATTTACATCGAATTCAATATCCTTTAAGATTATTGTCGTAGAGTGTCCTTCCTTTTTCCTGTTGTGCATTTCCCACCTTGAAGGAATTGCTCTACCGTGAAAATATTTTACATCTGAATAAACGAGGTAGCGTATCATATTTCCTTTTTCATCAAAATATTGAACAACGGAAGGCAAAAAATTTTTCTTTTTAACCCAGTAATATAATTTCCCCCAAACAACAGGCGCATCCGGTTTAGGGGTTAATTGAATTTTCCATGTATCTTCCCCGCTAATTTTTTCTTCGCCTATAATTTTCTGATCATAATCTTTGCTCAGGTTCGACTCACGCACAAGATCATCATTTGTAAAATCCGAACCGTTCCACGCCTGAAGCATCATTGACGGCGGAATTTTTATTGTCGTCTCAGTGTTTTTTAAATATTCCCACATCTCATTTTCTATCTTCAGCGTTTTATTTCCTTTTTCTTTTATTGGTGCTTTTGTTACTATCAGGGCTTTATCATTTCCTACCCACCAGCTTCCCATTTCCAGATCCCGGGTGTAATCGGGTGTTTTAATAATCATTTCAATTTCAGCATGTGATGTCTTTCCTTTAATCGCATTTTCTGCTTTTATTACAATTTCTTCAGGGGATTGTGCAACAAGTAATTTACAGGTAAATAACAGAACTAATAAAATTGCTTTTTTCATATTGTATTTTTTTATATATTGACTAAACGTTCAGTCAAAAATTAAGATGAATTTACAACTTTGTCAACATATTATCAAAAATCATTATTATTATTAATGATATGTTTATCACTGAACAAGCAATCAATTAAAAATGCCCCGAACTAAAAAACAAAACGAAGAAATCAGGAATAAGACCAGGAATGCTATTCTTAGCAGCTCACTTAAGTTATTTGCTAATAAAGGCTTCCATGGTACATCAATTAGTGATATTTCGAAAACTGCCGGAATTTCGAAGGGATTGGCATATAATTATTTCGAAAGCAAAGAGAAGATACTTGATGCTATTTTCGCAGAGGCTTTGAATACAGGAAATAATTTACAGGAACAACTTGAAATAATAAAAGACCCGTATGAAAAACTAGAATTTATTATTAAAGCTATGTTTGACGATCTAAAAAACCAGGAAGAATATTGGAGACTCTATTTTGCAATATCACTTCAGCCGGAAATTTTTGAAACCTCGCAGTCCGTTAACCTAAAATTTGCTGAGTTTTTCTTGAAAATAATAGAAAAGATTTTTAAAGAAATTAAAGTTAAGTATCCAATGGCTGAAGCAAGAATATTTTTTGCAGGATTAGATGGTTTAGGACTTCAATATTTTTTCTACCGGGGTAAATTTCCATACGAAAAAATGAAAAAATATTACCTGAACAGGTATAGTAAGGAAGGAATTAAAAAATTAAAATGAAATTATTAATACAATAATATTTTCGAAAAATATCTACCGGAACCGTTAACTCCTTCAATTTAACTAACCGATCCACATCTCACTATGAATGGAATCAACCATCTCTTTTTTCCCTTTCACATTTTTTTGATCAGTTAACTTTGCTTTAACAGGTCTTTTAGTAAAAGGAGAAGCGAAGACAGACGTTCCATCAATTTTGGAAAATGTGATTTCTCTACCATTAATAATCGGATTTATATATCGGTGTGCATCTTTCGAATAACCGGTATGGTTTGATTTTTGCTGATTCATTATGACCTCCTCTTAAAAACATTAAAACATCATTACTGGAATCTGTAATCATATGGAGTAATTATAAATAAGGACTACCCCCCCAAATCCGTCACCATATTAGTACAAAAAGAGAAGATAAAAATCAATGAAAAAAGGAGGAATATATTTGGTTGTATGAACTAATCGTTAAATAGTTACAAAATAAGAATTTACTTCATTATTACCATTTTTTTTGTGGCCACAAATCCTCCAACCTGCAGTCTGTAAAAATAAACCCCGCTTGGTAGAGGATTATCCCCAGATTTTGCATCAAAATTAATTGTGTAAACACTGGCGGGCTCATATTCGTCAACAAGAGTCGCGACAAGATTGCCTAGCAGGTTATATATTTTTAACGTAACATAACCATCTTCCTTAACTTTATAAGTGATGTTAGTGGAAGGATTAAATGGATTTGGATAATTTTGCTCAAGTTCAAAGTTTTTAGGAATTGAATTTTTAGTATTTCCGCTACTTAAAGAATCACTTGAATTGGGATTATAATTAATCGCCGCTTGAGCATTTATTAAACCCCAACCATAAAAGCTATCAGGATTATTACTTTTAGATGCTGTTTTCCTTAGTGCATCTCTAACTTGCATTGGTGTCCAGTCCGGATTTGCCTGCAAAATTAAAGCTGCAACGCCAGCGACCAATGGACAAGCAAATGATGTACCATTGCCATAAAGATAGCCGGTTGTTGCGCCTTGAACAGAATTAGGAATGTAATCATTAAACCCTAATGCCATAACATCTGGTTTAATCCTGTCGTCAGCAGTGGGTCCGTTGCTACTAAAATATGCCCTGTTGCCTTTTACATCAACTGCTCCAACGGCAATTACACTATCTCCATCAGCAGGTGCTACGAGAGTGTTTTGTTCACCTGCTAAAGTTTGTGCTTCATTACCAACGGAATTCACAACAACAATACCCCGTCTCACTGCCATTTCTGCACCAATAGTTATACGTGCAGTTTCTCCATCCATATCAGCAGCTGTATAATCCCTGAAGCCAAATTGAAATCCGTCCCTGTATCCAAGTGAAGTAGAAGTCACCTGCGCACCAAGATTATCTGCCCACTCCATTGCTGCAATCCAGTTATCCTCTTCAATTGGTGATTCACTATCAGTATTCTCTGTCTTAGCTAGTAGGTATGTTGCACCGTAAGCTGGGCCTACTAAGCTTCCTGGTTTATATCCTCCTATTAAACCAAGAGTATAAGTACCATGAGATCCTTCACCCGAATCTGCCTGATTAGAAATATTAGAATCCTTATTTACAAAATCATAAGTATCCAGAATATTTATATAATCGAACACTTCGTGAGAAAGATTACTAACACCTGCATCCATTACACATATTATTACCCCGCTTCCATCATAACCTAAATCATGAACTTCAGGTACTTTTATCTGCTCCAGTTGTTCGAAGGAAGGTCCATAGTCTAAATTATGCACGATTTTTTGTTTTCTAAAGGCAAATTCATTCGGATTTATATTTTTGTCCAGCTCCGGAGGTGTAGGCTTTTTAAATAAACCAACTAAATCTATATTTTTAACGAAATTATAAGAGGCTATTTTAGGTAGATCTTCCAACTTAATATAGCTGGAAATTCCATTAAACCATCTTGAAACGTGTTTTACATTCACGCCGGTATTTTCAAGTTCATTAATATATTTTTTGTTTACAGGGAGATCTGCAAAATTAATTAGTTTATCTGGCTTTAGAACTTTTGCTCTTCTTTTCAGCGAGGCTTCACTTACTACTGAGGAAGGTTTTTCGAAATACTTATTTAAAGAGCTTCCTTTATCCTTAAAGAAAACCCATACCAGTATATTTCCTTGATCAGAATATTCGCTTAAATGATCCTTTAAATTAGCAGAATATTTTTGATAGTAATTCTGTGCAAACAGCGTTGTCGATATTAAAAGTATAAATAGTAAGCGAATTATTTTCATAGGCAATATATTTTTCTTCCTGCAGTAGGTAAATTAATAGAATTTATGAAAAGGTCAACTGCCTTTTGTAGTATATTATACTTTTCTTCTTGTAAAAAGTTGCATCAATATAATATAAAAGGGAAGAATTTATCATTTTTTTATGTTATCTAGGTAACTCCTTCTAATAAAATAGTTTATTATGCTTTTGGGGTTGATAAATCCTTTGATTTTAGCCCCAAAACCAGCTTTTTCACACTGGATATTTTGTATATAATTATTAGACAAAAAAATTAAATTTTGTTTGATTTTTTCGATTTCAGATCAAATTACAGCCTAAATTCTGCGGCTGCCTTTATTTCTGACAGATTAGACAGCCTGTCTCTATCAACCCAGAGCTGGACAAGACCGGTTCCCTCATCACCGCCGTAATTTTTTATCCAAGCTGCAGCATTTCCGTTTTCATCCAGAGCAAGAACTGTTGAGACCTGGCTTTTATCAACGGAAGCTATTCCAACCCACCATCCTGTCAGCCCCCATTTATTTCCTTCCGCCGTCGTCTTTACATAAAACCATCCTTTCAATGCGTCGGTTAATTCTCCCTGGTAGTCAACTCCGAAAACTTTTGAGGGAATTCTGAAATCAATTCCTGCTAACTTGCCCGATTTTTTATCGAAAATATATGCAAGAGGATTTGCACCAAGGAAAACAACTTTTCCTCCGGATGTTAAATATTCTTTTATTAATAAATTATTTTCTGATTCATCAAAAACTGTGTGCGGAATTTTATTAGATGCAAATACAACTACACTTTTTGATTTTGAATTGATTTGTTCTTTAAAAAATTTTGCCAATGAATTTTTATCAAGCACTTCATATCCTGATTTTTCAAAATAATTTTTTATCCCTTCGTCAACTCCATTGTGAAACCAATTGAATTCTTTAGTCGGTTCATAGAAAACTGCCCGCTTTATATTTTCGGATTTTGATTTTTCTTTACCATTCAAACAATAAAGAGATCCATCATCTCCGCCAATTAGAATATTGTTAGCTACCACAACTGGAGAAGAAGCGATAAAACCACCTAATAATTTATAAGACCAGTTCTCTTTCCCGGTTTGTAAATCAAGAGAATATAAAGTCCCTGAAAAATCTCCAAAGTAAAGACTGTTTGCGGAAACAGCAGGTGATGACCAAACTGCCTGGTGGGTATTAAATTTCCATAGTTCATCTCCTGTCTTTAAATCAACCGCCCGTACAAACCGCGCATCTGAGCTACCATCATAAACTACTCCGTTATATACTGCAGGTGATGTAATTATCCAGGAAGTGCCGTTACCAACTTTCCATATTTCTTTCCCTGTTTTTAGGTCAAGATTATAAAGATTGCCATCCCTGCTTCCAAAAACCACATTTTTACCGGATACCGACCCCGAACTCATTATTGATTTTCTGTCAAATCCGAATTTTGAATTGTCATATTTGATTCCCTCAACTTCAAATTTCCAGACCAGGTTGCCTTTTTCTTTTCCAAGCGCATAAAATCTGCCGGACATATCTCCAAACAATACAAGGTTATTACTTACTGCAGCTGTTGACCTGATTCTTGCATTACAATTATATTCCCACGAAACCGAACCGGTTGAGAATTCAATTGAATAAAATATTCCGCTTCCGCTGCCGATATAAATAGTTCCATTTTCAATTACAGGTGATGAAAGGTAATAATCAAATCCCCATTGGAGAGGTAAATCTTTACCCAAGTTAATTTTCCAGTTTTCTTTCCCATCTTTTGTGCTTAATGAATAAAGAATTCCATTCCTGTTGCAGAAAAATATATGATCACCGGCAATTGCGGGCGTAGATTGGATAGCACCACCCGATTTGTAACTCCATTTCTCTTTACCGGAATTAAAATCAACAGCATAAAAATTGCCATCACTGCTTCCAAAATAGACTGTATTGTTATAGACTCCAGGTGAAGTTCTTATTGGTCCATCTGTTTTGAATATCCATTTAAATCCATTGGGGCTTTCAATTCCTTTACCCGCAAACACGCCAGAATGATTATTATTTACTCTGAAGGTAAGAATATCATTTTTATTAGTTTCATTCTTTTTGTCAGTACAGCCTGCATAAAACAGACTAATTACCAGCAGGCAAAAGGAAATAACTTTAACTCTCACTGATGCTCCCGGAATTTATTTTTATAAAAAGCTACAATGATAAGTTTATTAAAAGAAAAATAAATAGTTACATATTTTTGAAGAATGAAGAGAAAATTATGTTGAAAGGAAATATAGTTTACAACCAGTGGGGGGAAACCAGGTCATTTAATCTTCTGACTGTATCCCGGTTATGATTTTCGATTTCATTTTTTCGGGGAATTTTATCAAAAGCCGGTAAAACATCGTGAAGAAATCCAGGTAGCTTTTTATTTAATTTCTTTTCCCATTTTAAAATCCAGTTTTGCGGCAATTTACCATGTATTTCTTTATTAATAAGAGTTGAATAAAGTAGTGTCCAGATTCTTGGAGTTGCATTTATTGAATATCCGCCGCCAAGAGTGATAAGCATTTTGCCATTGCAGTTATTATTTGCAAGGTTAATCATCTTTCTAAAAATCTTTTCAAAATCGTAAGTAGTGAGATTTAAATCAGCAAGCGGATCTGAAAAATGCGCATCTGCTCCTGCCTGGAGAATCATTATATCGGGCTTGAACCATTTTAATGCCGGTTCAACAATTCCGTCAATTACTTCCAGGTAGGATTCTCCTTCTGTAAAAGGCTCAAGAGGAACATTTACTTTTAAAGATCTTCCCGTTCCCTTCCCAAGTTCATGCATCCAGCCAGTGCCGGGAAATAAATACTCCCCTGATTCGTGAAGAGAAATTGTCATCACTTTATCATCTGAATAAAATATCTCCTGTACTCCGTCACCGTGGTGAACATCAATGTCTATATAAGCTACGTGCAATCCAGCTTTTGTAAATTCGTTTATTGCTAAAGCAAGATCATTATAAATACAAAAACCAGATGCAAAATTTTTATGCGCGTGATGAAAGCCCCCGCCAAGCTGCAGTACTTTTTTCGTTTTATCCCGGAGTATTAATTTCGCCCCTGATAAAGTTCCGCCACATTGATACCTGGCTCCTTCAGCCATCCCTTTAACAATAGGATTATCAGCAGTTCCTAATCCATATTTTTCAGGATCATCTGAATATTTTCCTGCACTGATTGCTTCAATCGCTTTTACATATTCACTATCGTGAATTTCAGAAATTTCTTCAACGGTTGCTGGTCCGGGAGTAGTTATATCTATAGAAATACCGAGTTCCTTAAACAGGTCTAATACCATTTCAACCCGAACCGGATCAAACGGGTGACCCGGTCCGAGGTTATATAAATTATATTTATTGTTATATATTACTTTACACATGCTATGTGTGGAGGCCAGATTACTTCAAAACCTGAATTGCAAATAGCTTCAGCTATATTTCTTATTTCCATTGTTCCCAGTCTTAAAACCAGCCTGACTTTTTTATCTTTTTCTGGATAAGTAAGAATAGAATGAATGTTTACTTTTTTATCAGCAAGCAGTTTTGCCAGCCTAGCAAGTTCGCCCGACCTGTCGGGAAGTCGAACATCAAGCCTGCCGGTAGGCTGATGAACACCGGTAAGCAAAAGCAGAGCATCAAGCAAATCAGCATTTGTAACTATTCCAACTAATTTAGATTCTTCCAATACAGGTAAACACCCGATTTTTAATTCCCGCATCAATTGGGTTGCTATTTCAACCGGGTCAGACGGATGAGTTGTGCTGACCGGATGGCTCATTATATTTTCAACAGTTTCTTCGGGATCAAAAGGCTTTTGTGCAAGTTTGCTTGTTGCCAATCTTAAATCCCTGTCTGTAACAATTCCAATCAATTTTTCATTTTTCAATACAGGCAAATGCCTAATATTTTTTTCCTGCATTAATTTATATGCATCTTTAAGTTTTGTACCCGGTGAAATTGTAACCGGATCCGAATGCATTACATCACTTATTACCATTTTATTTCCCCCAAAAATTTATTTTTCAATATGAAGGTCTCCCGGCTCCCCCCGGCTTAAGTCTCATTAATATATTATTTGATATTATTGGTTTTGTTCCATCAATAGTCGATACTTCCAATTCCCACAGCCATGGAATTTCCTCAATCATTTGTGAAATTCTTCCAAGTATATTTAATATTCTGCTGTCTCTGTCCAAATTCATTTCTTCCATTATTTCATCAATATCATGTTCAGTTAAAGGAGTAATTCTAAAAATGCTTTTTAAATCCCCGAACCTTAAAATAATTATTGGTCCAAAGAGAGGATCAGGTTTCACATGGATTTTATAAGATTTAGCATTTTCTGGAATCGATTCTAAAAACTCAAAGCCAAAATGTGATAATATTTTTTTTGAAGAAGAAATGTCCGGCTCAAATACATCTGAACCGCTTAAAAAACTTTGAATAAATTTACGTGATTCATCCGATTTTACATCCTGGTACCAAACCAGCTTACCAATATTTTGTTTACGGAACTCTGCATATCTGACTACCCTGCCGAGTGCACTTACTGCTGATTCAGGGAAACGAAATGCGGGAAAATTTCTTTTATCATTTTCATTTTCAGAATCTGATTCATTGATTAATGAAACAGTACCTACTGCGCCCATCAAACAAAGCAAAACTGGTTTTTTAATTCCTGTACTTTTTTCTGCTTCACTGACTCCTTTTCTTATTGCTTCCGCTACAGGTTCAGTACTACAATCACCAACACAGGCAAATCCTATTAATAATGAATCAACATTTTCATTTATCAAGGCTTCTTTCACTACACTCTCATAATTTTCGGGAGAAGTAAACGCACCAAGATCAACAACACCGGGACCTTCAAGTACAAGGTCATTATGCTCGCAAGCATCTGCAAAGAGAGTTGCCATCCCGGACGAATTAGCAATTACACTTACTCTGTTCCCCTTTGGTAATGGTTGATGTGCAATTACAACTGCAACATCGAATAATGATTCAAGTGATGGTGCCAGTATAATACCTGTCTGTTGAAACAGGGCATCAATTTCTCTTCCACCGCCGGCAATGAGTCCACTTTTTGCTTCGGCAGCTTTTTTACCTGCAACACTTTTTGCACTTTTAACACAAAGGATTGGTTTTTTGAACGACATTCTTCTGGCAATCCTTACAAATCGCCTGGGATTGCCAAAGGTTTCCAGGTAAAGAATTGCCATTCTGGTAGCGGGATCTTCCGCCCAATAATGTAAAAGATCATTGCCGGAGATATCCGCCCTGTTACCGGCAGAAACAAAAGTTGTAAAACCAACTCCTTTTTCTTTAGCATATTCAAGGATAACTAATCCGAGTGCCGCAGAGTGTGAAAAAAATCCAGCGTTACCTTCAATCATAATTTTCGGTGCAAGACTTGCGTTCATACTAACTGAGGGATCTGTATTCATAAGTCCAAGACAACTCGGTCCAAGTAACCTGACACCATTTGCTCTTACAAGACTGACCAGTTCTTTTTGTCTTTTAATTCCTTCAGGCCCTGCTTCAGCAAAACCTGCAGAGACAATAACGATTCCTTTTGCACCTGCTTTAATTATTTCTTCCGCTGCTATCTGAACACTTTCTGCCGGAAGAGCAATTACAGCGAGATCAATTTTATTCTTAATTGAATTAACCGAAGGATAGGATTTAATATCATTAACCTTTTCTGCGTTTGGATTTACCGGAAATATTTTCCCTTTAAATCCTCCCGAAATTATATTCTTTAAAATTATATTTCCTATTGATGAAGGATTCCTCGAAGCACCGATAACTGCAATTGATTCAGGGCGGAGAAGAGGAACAAGTGAATTTGCAACCGCTATCCTTTCGCGAAGGTCTGCCTGTTCCCAAAGTGCCGCGGCACCGTTAACAGGAATTTCAAAGTGAACTGTATCTGAATCCCACACTTTATGTTTTTCAAATCCAGAGCTGTTGAAAACATTAATCATCGGTTGATTATCAGGCAAAACTTCAGCTTCAAGTTCGACGTATCCATTTGCAGCAGCAAGACCTGCAAGTCTTTCTAGAAGAAGTGTGCTAATCCCTTTCCCCTGGTACACGTCCTCAATTAAAAAAGCAACTTCTGCGGTTCTGCCGTTCCCCATTCCAATATAATTTCCAAGCCCAACAACTTTTTCATTTTTCTTTTCACCTACAATTGCAAGAATACATCCAGACTCTTTAAAATCTCCTTTACATAAATCAACTACAATATTTTTTGGAACTTCAGACATAGCTGCCATGAAACGCATTCGTAAACTTTCTCTGGAAACGCGTTTCATAAATGATTCAACTAAAGGGATTTCTTTTTCTGTGGCGGGTTTAAATAGCAGTCCCTGACCATTTTTTAATAATACGTGTTCTTTGTATCCAAGCCCTTCGGGAATAATCCGGAACATAAGACTCTGTTCCTGCTAAAAATGAAAAAGAGTATAAGAATATATATAAAAAATGGAGGTTCCATACAAATAATCGAAACCTCCACTAATAAAATAGTATTATGCCTGGTTTTTTATTTCTTCAACAACCTGCGGATTTGCAAGAGTAGTGATATCACCAACATCCTGTTTATTCGCAACTGCAGATAGAATTCTTCGCATAATTTTTCCCGATCGGGTCTTTGGCATATCGGAAACGATCCACACTTTACCCGGTTTTGCAATTGGTCCTATTTCCTTAGCAAGGGTATCAGAAACTTTCTTTTTAATTTCATCACTCGCTTCTATCCCAGGTTTTAGTGAAACGAAAATATGTGGAATTTTTCCTTTGATTTGATCGGCAACCGGAACAACAGCAGCTTCTCCAACTTCACTACACATTAATGCAGCAGATTCAAGTTCTTTTGTTCCTAATCTATGACCCGCAACATTTATTACATCATCTATTCTTCCAAGAATTCTGTAATATCCATCTGCAGCCTGAACTGCTCCATCCCCTGCAAAGTATGGCCAGTCCTGCCATTTTTTGCTTTTCGGATCTTTATTGTATCGTTGATAATATTGCCTTACGAATCTTTCATCATCGCCCCAGATTGTTAACATTCTTCCAGGCCATGGATTTTGAATACAAATATTCCCCGCTTTATTGCTCCCAGCCGGCAATGGTTTTCCATCTTCATCAAAAATAATTGGATAAATTCCCGGTACTGCAGGACCTGCACTTCCCGGTTTCATTTTGTGAATGCCCGGCAATGTTGAACAAAGAAATCCACCTGTTTCAGTCTGCCACCATGTATCAACAATTGCAGCTTCTTTTTTTCCGACAACATTAAAGTACCATCTCCATACTTCCGGCTCAATTGGTTCACCAACTGTTGTCATATGTTTAAAATGATACTCATACTTTGCCGGTTCATCAGGACCAACGCGGCGTAATGCACGAATTGCAGTTGGTGATGTATGGAAAATATTTACATCTAGTTCTTCGGCTACACGCCATGGACGCCCTGCATCCGGATGGGTTGGAACTCCTTCAAAAATTACCGAGGAGGCTGCCATTGCAAGGGGTCCATAAATTATGTAAGAATGACCTGTTATCCAGCCGATATCAGCCATACACCAGTAAACATCTTCGGGATGAATATCCTGAACATATTTTGATGTACCGGTTACGTAGGATAAATAGCCGCCAATTGAATGTTGTGCACCTTTTGGTTTTCCGGTTGATCCGGAAGTATACATAAGGAATAAAGTATCTTCGGCAGGAAGTTCTACCGGGTCAACTTTCTTGTGATAATAATCTTTGATTACATCATTAACAATGAAATCTCGTCCTTCAACCAACGGGGTTTTAGCCGAATTCTTGCCCGGGTATCTCTGAAAGATCAGAACCTTTTCAATTTTTTGTCCTTCTTTTTCAGCTTCATCACAAGCTATATCTGCTTTTTCTTTATGATCAATTAATTTACCTCCCCTGTAATAAGCATCGGCTGTAATTAATACTTTACTCTTTGCATCAGCAATCCTTTCGCCACAGGCTTTACCGGAAAATCCGGAAAATACCTGAGAATGGATCACACCCAACCTTGCACAAGCCA
>DATFMR010000095.1:0-60235 GCA_035266865.1 Ignavibacteriaceae bacterium
TCTATTCTAGCCTGTTCATAAATCTAATTATTATGTTAATTACTAAGTCTGGGAAAAATTTACAAATTTATTTATTAAATAAACAGGAAAATTTTTCGTACTAATATCTGACTTTCTTACAATTTTCCTTATTTTAGTTCATTTTTGCACATTAATTAGTAATTTTAGGGTGATTGTTCCACAAAACAAAAAAAAGATTGCAGGAATGTGGCTTTTCAGCAGACTTTAACTTTTATTTTTTATTCCATATTAAAAACTAGGAAAAATTATGGACGAGCTATTTAAAGCAGCTGTTAATGAGGCTAAAAAAGGATTAAGTGAAGGTGGGATTCCAATTGGATCTGTGCTCGTTAAAGATGGGAAATTAATAGCCCGCGGGCATAACAAAAGAGTCCAGGATAATAACCCAATGGTTCATGCAGAAATTGATTGTTTAATAAATGCGGGAAGAATTGGAAGTTATAAAGACACAGTGCTTTACTCAACACTTATGCCCTGTTACCTGTGTGCAGGTGCTGTGGTTCAGTTTGGAATTAAAAAAGTAATTGCAGGTGAATCAAAAACTTTCCCGGGTGCGGTTGATTTTATGAAAGAACACGGAGTTGAAGTTATTAATTTAAATGATCAGGAATGCATTAATATGATGAAAGATTTTATTTCTTCAAAGCCGGAACTCTGGAACGAAGATATAGGGAAATAATTAATCCCAGTCGTTAAGCAATTTTCTAACTGTAAGAATCTGTCCAAGATGATAAGCATTATGTTCAGCAGTTATTAAAATTTCTCTCAGAAAGGTATGCTTTTCAGTATGCGGAATAATTGAAGTTAGTTCAATATCATCATTCATTATAATTTTTATTATTTTCTCTCTGTCTTTTAAGAATCCTGAAATTGATTTATTCCAATCTTCATCATTTATTTTACCAGAATTTTCTTTTGGCCAATAACCTACCGGCCATTTGGGAGATTTCCATTTTGGATCAACAATGTATTTTAAGATATCTTCCTGTGCAATCCTCATATGTTCCAGTTCTCCCCAGATTGAATGGACATTATCTGCAAGTTTCTTATTTCTTAGTTCCGGTTTAACATTTTCCAGTGCATTTTCAAATTTTGTAAATGCTTGTCCTCCATTTAATAATGCAACCAGGTGTTTTCTAAAAATTTTATCATCCATAATATCCTCCGATTATATCAAACCATTTTCTCTAAGTATAAAAAGTCCGGCAGCAATAGTAAAGACAGAAAACATAGTAGTTATCAAAAGAATATTTCCGGCTAATTTGCTGTTCACTCCCATTGCCTCTGCCATTATAAAGCTGGCAATTGCTGTAGGACAGGCAAAAAGAATAAAAATAATCCCAAGATCGTCTCCCGTAAAGCCAAATTTATAAGCTGCAAAAGTAGCTGCTAAAGGAATAAGGACAATCTTTATTACAGTAGAAATTAAAGTAAGTTTTATCCTTTCTTTGATATCAGCAAAATTCAAAAATCCTCCAATGCCTAAAAGTGCAAGGGGTAATGCCAGCGCAGCTATGTAATTTGCAGATTTCAACAGCATATCATTTACCGGAATTTTGAAATAGGAAAATGGCAAAGCAAAAAGAACTCCAAGAATAAGAGGATTTTTAATTATTTCAAGAACAGTTTTTTTAAGATCAAGATTTTTTTCTTTTCTGACAGGAACTGTTAACGCAATTACAGCAAGCACATTGTAAAGAGGAACAGTAAAAGCAAGAACCAGGGATGCTTTTCCGAGTTTTTCAGGACCATAAATATTAAGAATCAGGGCAAGTCCAACAATTGCAAAATTTCCACGGAAACTTCCCTGTATAAATGATGCTCTGTCCCTCCCGTTTTTTATAAATGGCGCAGAAATAAACCATATCAACAAAAATGAAATTATTGTCCCCGCGTAAACAAATAAAATTAATTTGAAATCCAGGATTACATCCAGATCAATCTGAGAGATCTCTATAAAGATTAAAACCGGAAGTGAAACAGAAAAGACTATTTTGGAGGAGAGACTTACAAAATTATCATTTATAAGTTTTTTAATTCTTAAAAAATAACCTAGTGCAACAATAATAAAAACCGGAACAACTATATTTGCAATAAACAGCAGGTTTTCCATTAAAACTTGATAACTATAATTTAGAATTTACACTGTTGATTTTATCTTCCATTGTCTGTTCCCTGTCGGTTCTTGTTCCAAACCTTAAAGTAGAAGAAATTCTCGGTGCGCCCATTTCGTGAATTTTTTGGTGACACTTTTTTATTGATGCAAAAACGTCATCCCACTCCCCTTCCAGGTTCGTTCCGTAAGCGTGCAGATTAGTATTTAATCCAGCTTCTTTAAATATTTTTTCGCATTCTGCAATATATTTAGATACAGAAATTCCGACCTCTATCGGGACCAGGCAAAAATCAGCTATAACTTTCAATTTTACTCCCTTTTTAATTTTTCTAAATATTCAATGATTCCTTAAGTAAAGATACTCAATGAATAATAAAATTCTTAATTGGTTTAATAAAAAAATAGAGATTAGGGCGGTAGCTTGACGTAGACTAGAGTAAAGTGAAAAATTTAATTTATTACCGACTAATTAAATTCCTTTCTAATTTATTCCACATATTGACTAAGTATCCAGGTCTTCCAATTTTTAATAAATGCGTCTTCCGTTGTATTAAGTTCAGCAAGAATTTCTTGTTCGTTAGTTTTCGCCAAAAGTTCAATAATTTTTTCCTTTCCATATTCCGATTTTATAAAATTTACCATCGAACCGGAAATTCCATACTTTTCAGGGCCGCTCCACGCATTTTTTAGTTTTTTTGGATAATTACCTTTTTTAACTGTGGAAATTATCCTGTCCAATCTTTTTTTATCCAACTGTCCAGATACCAATGTGGCAAGTCCTTCAATAAACCATCCAATATCATCCAGTCCGTTAAAATCAGGAATTACATTATTTTGTCCGTGATATACATGAACAAGTTCGTGAGCTATTAGTTTTTGAACTTCCGTTGGATTTGAAGCATCGTGTTCACATGCCTCTTTTTCCCAGTCAGCCGGATTAAGCAAATCTAATTTATCCGCAACGCCACTCGCTACCATCCAGCATTCTGATTTAAAGGAAGGGATGTTCCAATCTTTCTGCCATTGTCTATCAAGCATACCCCTGTTTGGAAAGATATTTACGGTAAATTGCTTTTTGAATGATTTATCAAAGTATGTCTCAATTAACTTAATTCCCAAATCAATATTTGATTTGATAGACTTAATATTATCAGCATCAGTATACTTTATATTATATTTACCAAAATTGATATTATTCCATACAAGAGTGTCACCTTTGGTTTCATTTTCTTTACCGGATTTGATTTCCTGTGAGTAAACTTCAGGAAAAGTTGAAATGAAAAACACAACTATCAATAAAATTTTACTAAACTTATTGTTTAACATTATTTTTACAAAAATATTATTTAAATAAAATTATCCGCTGATTTGCTTTAGCAGACCGGTTAGTTAATAATATTTAGACCATTATTATGTCTGAAGGTTACAAGATTGTTACCTGTTTACAACTTTCATAATTTCTTCCGGGTAACGTGTTCATGCTGCTGCATCTAGCGGAAAAACACTGTTTATTTGTTGTAATTCATCATCTGTTAAAATGATTGAAGCTGCCTCGGCATTTTCTTCAAGATATTTTACATGCTTTGTTCCCGGAATAGGGATAATATCATTACCCTGGGCAAGAACCCAGGCAAGAGCTAGCTGACTTGCTGTAATGTTTTTATCTGCAGCGATTTTTTCAACTTCTTTTACAAGTTCCAGGTTTTTATTATAATTTTCTCCCTGGAACCTTGGAGAAAATCTCCTGTAATCATCTTTTTCAAAATCTTCAAATTTCTTAAACCTGCCAGTTAAAAATCCTCTACCGAGAGGACTGTAGGCAACAAAAATAATTCCAAGTTCGCGCGCAGTTTCCAGGATTTCATTTTCAGGCTCACGACTCCATAATGAATATTCTGTTTGCAAAGCAGAAATTTCGTGAACAGAAAAAGCCTTTTTAATTGTCTCAGGTCCAGCCTCTGATAGACCGAGAAACCTGACTTTTCCCTCTTTTACAAGTTCACTCATCGCTCCAACTGTTTCTTCAATAGGTACACTTGCATCAACCCTGTGTTGATAATATAAGTCAATATGGTCTGTACAAAGTCTCTTTAATGAAGCTTCACACGCAGATTTTACATATTCTGGTTTTCCATTAATTGAACGTTTAGTACTGTCTTCATTCCGTTGTATTCCAAATTTAGTTGCAAGGAAAACATCCTCACGCCGGTCTCTTATTGCTTTACCAACGAGTATTTCATTCATATACGGACCATACATATCTGCCGTGTCAAGAAAATTTATTCCCAGTTCCAGTGCTTTATGAATAGTTGCAATTGATTCTTTTTCATTTCCTGCTCCATAGAATTCAGACATTCCCATGCAACCAAGTCCAATTGCAGAAACTTCGGGACCATTATTTCCAACTCTTCTTTTATTCATCTTTTACTCCGTTTTATTGAATATTATTTCTCATCATTTCCCACCTCAATTGCCATTTATCATCATTTGGTTGATTATAAAATCATATTTGAACATATTACAATATCAAATTATGAAGGGGCATCAATAAGATTCATTTCTAAAAAAATATACAATTAATGTTAAAAAGTCATACCAATTAAATTTACCGGAGTAAAAAATGAAGTACCATTTTTTAAAAATTGCTCCTGTGTTTTTCCTTTTTCTCTTTTTACTTTCTGTTAATTCACTACCACAAACTATTTTTGAAACTCCATTAAGCAATAGAATTGCTAGTTACGATATAGACGCTGCATTGAACCCGGAGATAAAAATAATTGAGGGATTCGAAACACTTCACTGGAAAAACACATCTAATGATTACATATCCGAGCTACAATTTCATCTTTATTTAAACGCTTTCAAAAATTCTAAATCAACATTTATGAAAGAATCGGGCGGACAGCTTCGTGGTATGGAACTTGATCAGCAAACTAATATTAACTGGGGCTGGATCGATGTTTTGGCCATGAAAATAAAAGACGGCGAAGATTTAACGAACAAAATAAAATTTATTCATCCAGATGATGATAATACTGATGACCAGACAGTTATTAGTGTTGCACTTTCTAAACCTGTAAGACCGGGAGAAACTATTAATCTTAATATAAAATTCAGATCAAAACTACCTAAAATTTTTGCAAGAACCGGGTTTGCAGATGATTACTTTCTTGTTGGACAGTGGTTCCCGAAAATTGGAGTTTATGAATATCCCGGAATTAGATATGCTATAAAAGGTGGCTGGAATTGCCACCAGTTCCACGCTAATTCTGAATTTTATGCTGACTTTGGCGTTTATAACGTAAATATAACTTTGCCTGAAAAATATATTGTTGGTGCAGTTGGGCTGCAAACAGCAGAGAAGAAAAATAATGACGGTACTAAAACCCTTAGCTATCACGCCGAAGATGTAATTGATTTTGCCTGGACTGCTTCACCAATATTTAAAATTGCTGAAGGACAATGGGAAAATGTCAAGATTAAAGTTTTACTTCAGCCGGAACATTTTGCCCAGGCTGACAGACACATTCAATCAGCAAAGGCTGCACTTGCTTATCTCGATAAATATGTCGGTAAATATCCATTTCCTAATTTAACAATTGTAGATCCGCCACTAAGAGGTCTGGGATCTGCCGGAATGGAATATATGACATTTATTACAGCGGGTTGTCTTTGGGGTATGCCGGACGGCATTAGGTTTACAGAAAATGTAGTTGTTCACGAATTTGGACACAACTATTTCATGGGACTGCTGGCTACAAATGAATTTGAAGAAGCCTGGATGGATGAGGGATTTAATTCCTACTACGAAACAAGAATAATGGATAATACTTATGGTGAGAAAACTGCATTTGTAGAATTAGGCGGCTACCATTTGGGAGATCTCGAGAGCCAGAGAGAAGGTTATACCGGAATGAATAATCCCAAAATTGCCGAAAACTTCAGAACTGCCTGGGGATATAAAGACGGAGGTTACGGATCAATTACTTACAACAAAACCGCAACCTGGATGACTACACTTGATCGGCTGATTGGTCGAGATGAAATGGATGAAATTATGAAAACTTATTTTGAAAAATGGCATTTCAAACATCCCTGTGCAAGTGATTTTATTGCAATTGTAAATGAAATTGTAAAGAAAAGGCTAGGTAATAAATTCGGCGAAAATATGAATTGGTACTTTGACCAGGTATTGTATGGATCAAATATTTGTGATTATAAACTTGCAAGTATTTCAGTTAATAAAATCGAAATACCAAAAGGAGTTTATGATAGTGCAGGAACTAAAATGTATTATAAATACCGAAGAGCCGATGATCTCTATCATTCTAAAGTTGTAGTTTACAGACTTGGAGAAATTTCTATTCCTGTCGAGATTCTGGTGCACTTTGATAACGGGAAAGACTCACTTGCAACGTGGGATGGAAAAGAGAGAACATTTGACCTGATATTTGAAGGGCCTCAAAAAGTAGTCTGGGCAAAGGTTGATCCGGAAAATAAAATACAAATGGATGTAAACCTGAATAATAACAGCTACACTTTAGAACAAAGTTCAGCACCTTTTAGCAAATATATGACAAAATTTATTTTCTGGGTTGAAAACCTGGTTACTTCCATGTCAATGATTTTCTAATTAATAAAAAGAGTTTTAAAATGAAATTAATAACAGCATACAAAAATGGTTTTATATCAGCATTTAAAACTAAAAAATTGGCAACTACAATTTACGCAATCACTTTTTTGCTTGCGTTAGCCATTGCTATTCCTTTCAAAGGAACAATTATGAAAGAAGCCGGGAGTTCAATGGCATTTGAAAAATTATTAAAAGGGTATGATTACACAGTATATACTGATTTTATGCATAATTCATATGCTGCAATTCAACCTTACATTTCAATTGCAATCTGGATGGGAATATTTTATCTTATTTTTACAATCTTTTTTAGTGGTGGAATTCTCACCATTTTAAAAAATGGGGAAGAAAAATATTCTTTAAGATCTTTTTGGGAAGGTAGCGCCAGGTATTTTTCTAGGTTTTTCAGACTCGCCTTATATATGTTAATTTTTCAAATTTTTATAGCTGTCATATATTATATAGCGCTATTTGCAATTTTAGGATCCGCTTATCATTCAGTAAAAAGTGAAGCATCACTTTTTTATATGGGTCTGATCGGAATAATAATTCATTTATTTATTTTCATCTTACTTCTTATTGTTACTGATTATGCCAAAGTAATGATGGTAGAACACGAAGAATATAGACCCTTCAGGACAATTTTAAGAGCGTTCGGTTTTTCATTCAGGCATTTTTTAAGCGCATATTTACTTTATATTCTTTTACTTGTAGTCCCACTTATTCTGTTCATCATTTACTTTAAATTAGAAGATATAATTGGAATGAGTTCGGGTCTTACAATTTTAATAGTTTTCATCTTGCAGCAATTATTTATATGGAGCAGGATATATATTAAGATTTGGATTTTAGGAAGCGAATTGAATCTTTATAGAAACTTTGATACAGAAGTGAATATAAATATAGACGCGGTCCCAGCATTTGAAGGATAACTAAAAGTACATAAAACTTAAATCTTCGGTATTTGAGGGAACTGATAGAATTTCAATAATTTTACTGTTTTCTACAATTATTGCACTCAGTTTATTACCTGTGTATGCTGAAGTATCTATATAAACAACATTAGAAGTTTCTTCAATCAAAATATCGGGTTTTCTTGTATGCCCGACTACCTGAAGTTTGCCCAAATTCAAAAGTTTATTTCTTGTCCAGAGAATTCCCTCTTCAGAATCTATATTATCCAAAATAATTTCATTCAGCTTTTCTTTATCTTTGAGAACTTTAGGTGATAATTTTTTTTCAAATGCTGAAGAAATTCCCGCATGAGATATAAAACAATCATTTAAATCGTAATAAAGTGGTGCTTCAATTATTACATCAAGATGTTCACCTAATTTATCATACTTGTCTTCATAAGATTGCATTGTTGTCTCGTAACCGTTATAAAGCCAGGAATTAGCCAGAGCGCTGACCGGTTTTTTCATAAAATAGTAAAACATATAATCGTGATTGCCGGGAGTAAATTTAATTTTCTCTTTACGGACATAATCAACTACTTCGTAGCTGAATTTCCCTCTGTCAACCAAATCGCCCACAGAATACAATTCAATGTTTGGATATTTTTGCCTGATCTGTTTAACAAGTTCAAATAGAGTATTGTAACAACCATGTATATCACCTATGATGCCAACCATATTTAAATATACTTATTTTCAGAAGCATATTTCAATAATTCGTCGCGGAAGTTGGGATGCGCAATATTAGCAAGTGCATAAACTCTTTCCCTGATAGTTTTACCGAATAATTGTGCAACACCATATTCAGTAGCAACATAATGAACATCTGCGCGGTTTGTAATTACTCCTGCGCCAGGTTTTAAGGATTTAACAATTCGTGAGAATTTCTTGTCCTTTGTTGTTGAAGGTAAAGCAATAATTGGCTTACCCCCATTTGATCTTGCGGCGCCGCGTATAAAATCGACCTGACCACCAAAACCACTATAAAGCCTTGGCCCGATAGAATCTGAACAGACCTGTCCTGTAATATCTACTTCAATTGCAGAATTAATGGCAATCATTTTATCATTTTTTGCAATTACAAACGGATCATTTACGTACTCCTGGGGATGAAATTCAATAAGAGGATTATTGTCAATAAAATCAAATAATCTTTTTGTGCCTAAAACGAAACCGGCAATTATTTTTCCCGGATGCAATGTCTTAAATTCATTTGTAACAACACCTTTTTCGACTAGTTCAATTATTCCGTCAGAAAACATTTCAGAGTGAATACCTAATCCCTTTTTGTCGTGAAGATAATGTAAAACAGCATCAGGTATTGCGCCTATACCGAGCTGAAGGGTTGAACCATCTTCAACCAGATCGGCAATATACTTGCCGATTTTGCTATAAATCTGATCAATTTCCGGAGTCATGTTCTTATCGAATTGCGGAAGTTCCTGAATTGGATCCTCCACCTCAACTATGTAATTAATTTTATTAATATGAATAAAACTATCACCAAATGTTCTTGGCATATTAGGATTTACCTGTGCAATAATATTTTTTGCCTTTAATGCAGGATTCTTAATTAAGCCAACATCAACTCCATAACTGCAGAATCCATGTTCATCGGGCGGGGATACATGAATTAAAGCTACATCAACAGGTATAGTACCGCGAGTAAAAAGAAGAGGATATTCATATAAGTAAATTGGAGTTACATCTGCTCTTCCTTCGCTAACAGCTTTTCTTGAATTTCCTCCAATAAAAAATGCATTATGCTTGAAATGCTTTTCCATTCCCGGAACAAGGTAAGGAAGCTCACCTACAGTAAGAACGTGACTCATTGTAACATTTGTTAGTTGGTTTTTTCTCTGTACCATAGAATTGATTAATACAAGTGGAACAGCGCAGCCGCATTGAACAACAATATTGTCATTCGGTTTAATGACCTGTACAGCTTCTTCAGCAGATACAACTTTCTTTTTGTAAGATTCTAAAATATTGAATGGAATATTCAGCGATGATTTTATTTCTTCTGTGGTAGTCATTTAATTCTAAGTCTTATAATTACAAAATCAATTTGTTGAAAATACATGCAATCTTCTATATTCAAGTTCAAAAACTTCAGCAATCCTTTGGTTTGATACATAACCTTTATAAGTACAGACGCCACGTGACAGACCTGAATCACCTATAAGGGCGTCAGCCAGTCCGTTATCGGCTATATTTTGAACATATTTTAAAGAAGCATTATTCAGTCCGTAACTTGCCGTTCTCGGAACCAATGCAGGCATATTCGGCACGCAATAATGAATAACATTATGTTTGATAAATGTAGGATCTGACAAAGTTGTTATTCTACTAGTTTCTATGCATCCCCCCTGGTCTATAGAAACATCCACAATTACAGCATCTTTTTTCATTTGTTTGACCATTTCTTCAGTTACGAGATTTGGTGCTTTTTCGCCTTTTATAAGTACTGCTCCTATAAGAACATCAGCAAATTTCACGCCACGACTAATTGTATATGGATTTGCCATTACTGTGGTAACTTTTTTTCTAAAATTATTATCTATCTTTCTCAGTCTGTGGAGGTCGTTATCAATTACAATAACCTGTGCACCCCTACCAAGAGCGGCTCTTGCAGCTGTATTTCCAACAACTCCAGCACCTAATATTACAACGGCTGCCGGTGCAACACCGGTAATACCGCCAAGTAAAATCCCTCTCCCAGGTCTTTTTCCACTTTCAAGAAATCTTTCTGATACCTGAATAGCAATCTGTCCTGCAATTTCGCTCATAGAATGTAAGACAGGTAGACCCTCTTCATTTTCCACTAATTCATAACCTATTGCAGTAATATTCTTCTGGATTAATTTTTCAACTGCATTTTTATTTCCAACTGCAAGATGTAAAAATGAAAATAATATTTGATTTTTCTGGAGAAGTTCAATTTCACTATCGCTCAATGGACTTACTTTTACAACCATCTCCGAACGGTGAAAAACTTCTTCAGGGGAATAAACAATATTAGCTCCCGCTTTAATATAATCTTCATTACTAAAATGGCTTCCTTCCCCTGCACCGGTTTCAATATAAACAGTGTGCCCTGATCTGGTAAGGGAATCGACCCCCGCTGGAGCAAGTGCTACACGTTTTTCTTCGAGCAGACTTTCTTTTGGTATGCCTATTCTCATTTGGCTAAGTATTTTTATTTAATATATTTAAAATTACCGATAAAGGTGAATATTATCAAATTAAGGTTGATAAAACCTAACTTCATAATAATCACTAGTAAATTAGACCGGAGTTATTGGGGGCTTGCCTGATAATACGGCGGCAATATTTTTTGCAGCAAGCATTGCCATTTCTGTTCTTGCTTTATTTGTTGCGCTTCCAATATGTGGCAAAAGGACTGCATTTTTAAGTTTCAAAAGTTGAGGATTGATATTTAATTCGTTTTCAAAAACATCCAGTCCTGCAGAATGAATTTTCTTCTTTTGAAGAATTTTTATTAATTCTTTTTCATCAACAATTTCACCACGTGAAGTATTAATGAAAATTGCAGAACCTTTCAGCAAAGATAACTTCTCTTTATCCAGAAGATGGTATGTTTTTTTTGTTGAAGGTAAATGGACAGACACAAAATCTGAATTTCTCAATAAATAATTTAAGGGAACCTTTTTTGCACCGGTGTGTTTTTCTAGCTCAATATTTTTTGATCGGGAAAAATAAATTATTTTGCATCCGAATGCTTTTGCCCTGGTTGCAACTGCACTTCCAATTCTGCCAGCTCCCAAGATTCCAAATATTTTGTCTTTTAATTCGACCCCAAGTAACAGGTTGGGCTTCCAGTGAGTATATTCCCCTGCTCTTAGAAATTTTTCTCCTTCATTGATACGCCGGGCGCAGGACAGAACCAGAGCCATTGTTAAATCAGCTGTCGAATCAGTTAAAACACCGGGGGTATTTGTAACAATAATCGCTTTTGATATTGCATAGCCTACATCAATATTATTGTAGCCAACGGCAAAATTGGCAATAACTTTACAATCCTTCATACTGTCAATTACTTCTTTATCAATTTTATCTGTCAGAAGGGAAATTAGGCCATCAGCAGTTTTAATATTTTTTAGTAATATTTTACGTTCGATGGGCTGGTCTTTTTTATAGATTGAAACTTCATAATTTTTATTCTTTAGAAAATTTATTGCTTTTTGTGGTATTTTTCTCGTAATAAAAATTTTCATATCAAAACTAAACTAGCTGAATAATAATCTTACTATAAAAACAGCAGCAAGGATTCCAACTATGTCTGCTACAAGCCCGGCGGGCAAAGCGTGGCGGGTTCTCTTAATATTTACCGCCCCAAAGTATAGAGCAAGTACATAAAATGTAGTTTCAGTGCTTCCATAAAATGTAGAAACCATTATACCTATAAATGAATCTGGTCCATGAACTGAAATAATTTCAGCCATAATTCCCAGAGAACCGCTTCCCGACAATGGTCTCATTAAAGCCATTGGCAAAGCTTCAACCGGCATTCCAATTAGATCGGTAAAAGGTTTAAGAATTTTCATCAGGAATTCCATTGCTCCACCTGCTCTGAAAATCCCTATAGCAACAAGCATTGCAACCAGGTAGGGAATAATTTTTACTGCAATGTTGAATCCTTCTTTTGCACCTTCTATGAATTGTTCGTAAACCTTCACTTTTTTGAAAAATCCAAAACCAAGAAAAACAACGATTAATAATGGAATAGCAAGTGTAGAAAAAACTTGTATAACATCTTTTACAGCAGTTGGATTAACAATTGGGCCAATCGTTTTCCCCAGACCGGAAAAAATAAGCAAAGCTGCAATAATTAAAATAGAAGCCGCAATTAAGAATAATTTTGTGTTGCTTTTCAACCAATCTGAAAACTCGCCCTTTTTAATTGGAAATTTCTCAAAAAACTTTGCTGCAGTAACTCCTGCAATTGTTGCACTGATTGATGCAAAAAGTGAAGTCCCTATTATTACAGCCGGATCTGTACTCCCGGCTGCAGCTCGTATTGCAATTGCCGTTGCGGGAATTAAAGTAATGCCGGCAGTATTTATTGCGAGAAACGTGCACATTGCGTTTGTAGCAGTTCCTTTTTCCGGGTTAAGTTCTTCAAGTTCTTCCATTGCCTTTAAACCAAAAGGTGTAGCTGCATTTCCCAGTCCGAGCATATTAGCCGAAATATTCATTATCATTGATCCCATCGCCGGGTGATCACCAGGGATTTGAGGAAATAAGCGTTTAGTAATCGGCTTTAGGAAATTTGATATTATTTTAATCAATCCTGCCTTCTCAGCAACTTTCATTACACCCAGCCAGAGAGCCATAATCCCAATTAAACCAAGAGCAATATTTACTGCTATTCCCGCATAATCCAAAGCTGAATTAGTCACATCCTTTAATTTCAAGAATTTTACTTCTTCTAATTTCATCTGAGCGGTTATCTTTGTTTCTTCAACCGTTTTTCCCAATATTATCGTACCTGTAATATCATCCTTTTCTCCCGATGCTGAGGCTATTTCCTGAAGTATTTTAGGACTGGATTTATCAATATTAAAATAAATACTTGATTTCTTGTTTTTTGAATTAAAAGTAATCTCAGCAGGAAAAGTTAACGCAGATTTAATAGAATCTTTATAGAATGAATTAAATTCACCTGTAGAAATTTTAACTTCCCCCCGCACGGATTTAGAAGAGAATTGATCGGGTATAGAATTAAATTGAATTTCAACAGGAATAGGTTCATTATTCCTAAACCTATTCTCATTTTGATTGATTATATCAGTTGTAACGGCTGCTCCGATTCCCAGAAATAATAGGGCAAGCCAGACATAATTGAGCATTAAATTTTTACCGGTTGATTATTTTTAATTATAAATAGCTTTTTATGAAATGGGAATGAATGGTTCCCATTTTTGTTCGCTACTATTATTCTTAAGCTGTGAAAGCCACACGCTAATTTATTCACTTGATATGAAAGTAAATTATTCGATTCATCAAACGAATAATCATGGACATCTACAGAATCAAATTGCATTCTTATTGAATTAGAATCAATACCTGTGCTATCACTTAATAAAAAAGTTAAAAGATCCCCTGAATTTACAGAATCTTTATTGTTAAGGTATGATATCCGCGGTACACCTGCCTTAAAATATCTGCAAAGACCCCTGAAAATTCCCCATGCTTCAATTTTATTAAATTCATCATCTTCCAATCTACCAGCTTCAAAATGGTTAGTGCTGAAAACACATTCAACAAGAATTGACGGGATTTTTGTTTCTCTTAATACAGAAAATCCATAATCCGGATATATTATATAATCTGAATAAGTTCCGTCAAAAGAGCCTAATCCACCAGAATTTCTAACAGCGTAAGCAAGGTCTCTTTGAACATATCGCGCTAAATCTCTTTCTGAGGGTTCATATTCATAATTATTCTCTTTTGAATGATAATATGTAGAAGTGTAGTCTGTCCAAATATCGCCGATCGAACCAGGAGCATTGTGGTGTATGCTTAAAAAAATATCCGCTCCACTGCTGTCTGCTAGTATTGATCTATCTTTTAACTCAACTTTTTTGTCATTTGTGCGCGACATATAAACAATTGCGCCTGCATCAGTGAGAAAGTCTCTTAAGTATAGTGAAACTATGAGATTAAGATCAGCTTCTGATTCAAATTCTTCAAACCCCTTGTTTCCCCTTTCATTTCCTCCATGTCCCGGATCAATAAAAATTATTACCCCATTTATATAGGAGGCATAATTCTTTAATAATTCAGCTTTCCTATCAGGAGACCTGAATTCTGGAGGGACTTCAAAATAACTTACAGTACCACAACCGTAAACGACAAAAAACAAAAACGCAACTGATATGATTGATTTGAAATTAACCGCCAATTTCTTCAATTGCTTTGATCTCTTCAGTATCAATCATTAATGCTTTATCCAAAATTGAAAAATCAAGTTCGCTTCCGGCTTCTTTCGCTGAATATTTTCTTGCAAATCCCTGTCTTAATTTATCAAGTAGTTTAACATCTTCAACTTTTTTCAGAATACCAAATATTGTTACTGACAATATTTTATAAGAAGGGATGAAACCAGCTTTTTTCGATTTCCTGATTTTTTCTTCTTTTAAAAAAGTAAATATTCCAATTGAATTTACTTGAATGCTTTCAAATAATTCATCGTCTTCTTCAAAGAAAAAATATATATTCTTATCTTTATAAATAAATGTAACCGGAAATTGATTAAGTTTATCATCCTTATTGTGGATAGCTAAAACTCCTGCTTTGCATTCAAACAGTTCTTTTTCTATATCATCAATTTCCAATAATTGTTTTACCGATTTATTCATGATTTATACTTCCGCAATAATTGAATTAATTATTATTATTTTTGAATTATACATTGATCATTATTCAAAGCGTATAAACACTTAGCGCAATGTTTAAGATTTTTAGGAAAACTGTCTTTTCTGATGGAATTTACCATTTCCCTAAGTCCTAATTTAATTCTTTTAATATCTTCTTTCACAATTTTCTTTGAAAAGTTTATCTCAGGGTACTTTAGAAATACAATTTTTAGCTCAATTTGTTTGTTTTCTATAAAAAGTTGATTTACAATATATGAATAAAATTCTAGTTGTGGCAAATAAGCATTCCCTCTTTCTACTAGGTTATCTTTGTCTAGATCATCAGTCTTGTAATCTACTATATATAATTTTTCTGAAGTTATTATCAATTTATCAATTATTCCATAAAGGAAGTAATCATTTTCTTTTACGTATATCTCAAATTCATTTTCATAATTAGTTAAACCGGATATCTCTTTAAATGTTTCTGAATTATAATAATTATCTAAAAGCAAATAAATTTCATTTTTTAGTTTAATTACCCTTTCAGTGTCGAATGCAAATACATCAATTTCATCTTTCAATTTTCTTTCAACAAAAATATCAACTAAGGATTTATCCAATTCCTCCTGCAGAATTTTATGAATAATTTTCCCTTTAATATCGGAATAACCAACAGTATTATTTTCTTCTAGTTGAATATTATTGGCTAATAATTCCTCTTTATTATTGAATTCATAATTCACAACGTCCTTGTTTTCAATAATAGAATTCCTGTACCAATTTTTATACTTGTTAAATATTTTTGTAAATCCAAATTCATAGGTTAATTGATATTTTAACGGACATTGTTTATAAACTGCAACCTTAGTCGCTGATATAAATTCGCCTTCCGGTTTATCGGTAATTTTATCAAGAAGAATTCCGCGCTTTTGCAAATATTTTTGTTCCGGTTCAGTCGAAATCACATTATCAATTTTGTTTACAATCTTAATTGAGGTTTTAACCTTACGTTCTTCAGTTTTGTATTCATTTTTTAATGTTGTTGTAAATTTTAGGCTTGAATTAATTGAAAATTCACCCTTTTTAAAGTCTATATCCAATCCGGATTGCAGCATTCTAAATATTGAGTCAGGATCATATAAATGATCTTTATTGGAAGTACCGGAAATAAATAAATATTCTATTGCGCGGGTTACTCCAACATAAAACAGTCTTTTATATTCAGCACTGTTCTTTTTTGCATCTATTAAATCGGCTAAGCCAACAATCGGAGCTTTTTGGTACTCCTTAGATACATTTAAATCAACAGGAACTTTTGAAAGCAATCCAAATTGTTTATTTATACTTATTTTTTTTGCCTTAATTGTTTCTTTTCTTATTGGTTGATGTGATTTGAAGAGAAATACAGCTTTAAATTCCAAACCCTTTGCCTGATGGTAGGTCATAACTTTTACAGAATTACTCTCATCTGAAACAACTGCTTGAGCCTCATCTTCAATTCTACTAATTGAATCCTTTAAATATTTTACGAAATCATAAAGGGTTTTAAAGCCAAATGAATAAAAATTAGTTGTCACTTTTATAAGTTTTTCAACATTTGCTAATTCCTGCAAATAATTTGACCGGGATGCAATAACAGCCAGATAATTAGTTTCATTTAATATTTTTCTGAGAAGAGATGTCAGACCATAACTTGAAGATAATTTTAAATTTTTATCTAGTATTTTAACCGTGGTTTTTGCATTTTCTTTACCATTAGAATATTTATTAAGCTTTTCCCAATAATTTTTACCCTCAGCAAGAGATATTTCAAAAATTTCCGAGTCAGACAAATTAAAAAAGGGTGAACGAAGTGTGCCAATCAAGGCTGTATCATTTTCTTTGTCTAATAAAAATGAATAGTAATTATATATATCATAAATAGACTGTCGTTGATAAAAGCCTTTCCCTCCTACTACTACAAATGGAATTTTGTATTTAACAAATGCATTTTCAAGTTCCTTAAATTCACTTCGCTTTCTACAAAGTATTGCAATATCACTATACTTAATTTTATCATTTTTAGTACCAGTATTAATTAAATTACAAATCCTTTTCGAGACCATTTCGGCTTCATTATTCAGATTCATAACATTTGTAACACTCTGTTCACATTCCTCAGATTTTTCAGCCAATAATATTTCAATACGTCCGCTTGTTGCAGTATTGCTAGCACAAATCAATTCATTGTACATTACTTCGTTAAAATAATAATTTGGATGACTTAGTAATCTTGAAAATAGCGAGTTTGTAAAAAGTGATATTGCTGGAGCCATTCTGAAACTCTCCGGGAGAGTAAGCAATTTATTTTCACCGGAAGTTTTATCAATATCATTTTTTGTTCTGTTAAATACTTCAAGTTCGGCATCGCGAAACATGTAAATACTTTGTTTTTCATCTCCAACAACAAAAAGGTTACCTTTTTTTAAATAGTCCAGGATTGGGAGAAAAATATTGTATTGAAGCTCGTTTGTATCCTGGTATTCATCTACCATTATAAAAGAATATTTTCTTGACAAAGAATCTTGCACCTCATTATTTTCAAGTATTTTTTTTGTGAATAATAGAATATCCTCATAATCGAGATAACTGTTTTCCTTTTTTTTACCATTATAAATCTTAATCGCTTTTTCAAAAAAGTAAATAACATTTTTCCCGAATCTTGCTAATTCCGTCTCTATTTCAGCATGGTTCTCAGGAAGCTCTATATTTTTAAATAATGAATTAAAATCCTGTAACAGATTTATTTCTTTAAGATATGTTTCAGATAATATTTTTGTAAGATATCCCCTAACTCTTACAGTTCCTGTTTTTGTAAATACAAGATCGCATAAATTTTTTAAGCTATTTACAATATTATTTGTGTCGGGATTCATTTTATATTTCCCAAGCTCAGCATCAATTTTTATTGCAATTTCGTTATCCGGATTATCAGTTATAACTTCAGAATTTATAGTTTTGATTGATTCTAAAAAAACTGGGATTTTATCATTAAATATTTCTTTAAATTCTTTTGTAAATGACCTAAATAAATGAGTACTTATCTCATCAATATTCCTGTCATAAATATCTTCAGCAATTATCAGTACATTTTTTCTTTTTTTAATGAGCCGAATAAGTTCATTTGTTAAATTCGATTTGGAGCCTAAAATTCTCACAAGATATTTTAGTTTTTCTTCGTCTGCAGATTTAGTAATGCTTTTTTTTACAAGTTCATCAACAGATAATTCAATTAGTTCGTTAGAGCTTATTTCATCAATTGGAGTAAAGTTTGCGTCCAGTCCAGCCTCTACAGGAAACTCCCTTAAAATATCTATGCAAAAGGAATGAATTGTCGATATATTGGCTGAAACCAATTGCCTTCTTATATTTTCTAATTTCCTTATGAGCCTTTGATTATTCGACGAGGTAATACGGTTATGAATTTCATTTGCAATTTTTTTATAGAGTTCGCTAGCAGCTCTCTCAGTAAAACTAATTGCTGCAATACTTTTGAGATTCGGCTTTTTAAAGGATAATGCAATTTCTAGGTACCTTTTTGACAAGACAAATGTTTTACCGGAACCTGCGTTTGCAGTTAGCGAAATGTGATGATCAAAACTTAATGCAGCTTTTTGATGACTAGTTAGTATTGACATTGTTAACTATCTTGCATTTTTACATTTAAAAAAGGGACAGTAATTTCAAATACGGTGCCTCCATCAGATGAGCTCTTTAATTTAATTTCTCCTTTTATACTTTCAATGAACCTTTTGGTCAGTTTTAGACCTAATCCCATTCCTCTTTTTTTTGTAGTGAAATTTGCTTCAAATATTTTATCCCTGAATTTTTCCGGAATTCCTGTGCCATTATCCTTTAATAATATTGCAATGTTTTTATTCTGTAATGTAAGTTCTAAATCTATCTTAGAAGAATTAGCCTGAATGGAATTTCTTATTAGATTAATCAATATTCGCCTTAACTGGACTTTATCACCTTCAATTATTACAGATTTTAATTTACTCTGGAAATTTATTTCGATCCCCTCATCTACAAATAAATTTATCGAGTCAAGTACAACGGGAATTAAATCAAGTTCCTCAATTTTATAATTTGGCATTCTGGCAAACCGTGAGAATTCTGTTGCAATTTGGTTTAAACTTTCAATCTGGTTTAACAATGTTTTAGAAATTCTTTTGAACATACTATCAAATTTTTGATTTTTATCTTTATAAGAAATCATTAATTGCTGAACCGCAAGTTTCATTGGCGTAAGTGGATTTTTTATTTCGTGTGCAACCTGTTTTGCCATTTCCTTCCATGCATTTTCCCGTTCAAGTTCTGCAAGCTCAACCTGGTTTTTCTGCAATTCACTAGTCATTGAATTAAATCCATCAAGAAGTTCTTTTAATTCCCCTCTTTGATCGTTATGAATTTCAACGTTTAAATCACCGTGAGCAATTGAAGCCGTCGCTTTTGTTAATCGTCTTATGGGTGATGAAATTCTATTGGCCAGAAATGTGCTTATTAGTATAATTAAAATAGTAGCAAACGAATATATTCCAAACAGAAATACATCGACATCAATTACTGAAAATGTTAAATTGACTTTATTAAATGCGTCATTTACACTAATTATAAAGTAGCGGCCTGTGATTTCTGATTTTTTGAAGAAAGCATTATATGAAAAATAGTCTATCTTCTCTTGGGTTAAATATTCCCGATAATTGAGATAATTAAGTTCATAGTATGCCTCGGGGTCCAATTTATAACCAAATAAGCCGACTTTATAGTATTGATTCCTTGAGTTAAATATTAAATTGCTTCCTTCATAAATTGAAAATGATATCCCCAGTTCCTCACCTGCATGACTGAAAATAGTTGTAAGATTATTTTCTCTATCATTTTCTATTTGAGCATTAATATGATTTTCAACATAATCACATCTTTCACTTAATTCTTTTAAGATTGCATTTTGACTTTTTTGTTTTACAATCTGGCGATTATATACCGCTAGAATTACTACAGGTAAAATTGATACCAATAAAAATGCAATTAATAGCTGAGTTCTGAAGCTATAACGAAATGTTTTGAATTGAGATATAAAGGCTACTAAAAACAAAATAAATATGAATATACTTTGAACAATAAATATTTTGAAGAAATTAAAAAGATTCCAGGATAAATTTTTCTCAAGAACAGAAACAGAAGTGATTTTTGTACCTTTCTCCGTCTCAATTTTAAGTGCATAAGTAAGATAATTTTCGCCGCTTAAAGATAAATTTAGCCATGCTTCATTATCAGCTGAAAAATTAGAATTAATTATTGGTTTTGTCTGATCCAATGAGGGATATATATCTCCAAATACATTAGTCAATTTTGTATCTATAAATTCAAATATTTTTAATTTTTGTGGATCTATTACTGAATTTATAATATTCTTTTTTGATTCCAGGAATTCGGGAAATTTTTCTTTACCAAGATTTAAAATATCAACATTAATTGTGGCAGAAACATATCCAAGTATTATTCCCCTTTGTTTTACAACAGCTAGCCCTAATAATTTTTTCGTGTTATTTTCTGTATATGGTAATATCTGAATTAGCTTTGAATTAGTGCCTAACAAATTTTGCAAAGAATCCAATTTGCTTTTTTTAACTCCTTGACCAATCCCGAAATATCCAATTTGTTTTAAATTAGCATTATAAATAGAAACAGAAGAATTTAAGGATTCTTTTTGAAGCGAACTGGTACTCCAAATTATAAAGGCTTCTGTATCATAATTACTATTTACAAGAGAGTATGACCTTATTAATTCATCATTTTTAATTGCATTTGTAAGCGTTTCGTTTAGAAAAAATTGTAATAAATTATCATTAGATCGATTAATCTCCAGAGCTGTCGTTTTTAATGATTCTCTTTCAAGCTCTAAATTGAAATAATTCAATAAAGAAATTGTAATAAAAGATGAGATCAATGCTCCAAAAACAAATAAATAAATTGGATGCTTCGCATCTGTGAAATATATGTAATAAAGGAAAATGAAGGCCAAAGTAATAATTACAAATCCCAGAACCGGAGTTATTAATGGGGTACTTTGAATTCTTAAAGAAACGTAGCTGAGCGAAAAAAATATGATAAATAGAATTACAAAAAATATTTTTTTCTGTTTGAATCTATTCAATGGCAAAAAAGCAATAATTATTAAATATATAGAAGCAAATGCAAGGAGAATTGAAATCCCCAGCAACAATGTATTTAATTCCATCAATAGAGTAGGCAATCCTGGAATAATATCCGGACTTTTGAAATATCTGAGTGTAGAATCAAAAACAACGCTTCTGATGGAGGCATTCAGACTTCTCAACAATAAAAATGATACAACAATTAATGGCAGTATTCCAAGGATTTTTAAAATTATTAATTTTTTAGCATTACAATTATGAACATAATCAAGAGATAATTTGATTGCCTGCACAGAAATTGGCAGTAGCAATAAAACTGTTATAAAAAATTCAATTGGTGATTTTACAATACCTTCGCCAAAAGTAGAAGAAAAATAGGCTGACTCAGTTATAGCTCCATTTAGTATATTTGCTGGAAAATCAACTGTATAAAACAACAATCTATATAATGAGCAATACAACGCTAAAATCAGCAATTTAAGCGTTCTGGATTTTAATGCATTAAATTCTCTTTTAAAACTAAACCCTAAAAAGAAGAAACCAATTACAACAAAGATCGACTGAATTTGCGAAGCTTCTGATTTAATTTTATTTAGTGAATAATCAAGATTAGGAACGGCAAAAGTTATCACTCCTATCTTGTTATTTTTGTTATTGAGTAAATCATACGAATAATTCCGGCCATCTCTTGATGGTGCGGCAAATGGATTATATTCAATATTAAACTGGGTATTAAAATCATCTGTAAGATCACGTGAAAAATTTTTCTCCTTATAGTATGGTCCTACAAAGCTGTAATGTTTTTCTATTGGCTCACTAACCACATAATAAAACTGGTCGTTTTCTACAAATACGGTATCCGTAACTGTTAAATACGTCACTAACTCAGATCTATAGAAATGAGCTTCCCCTGCCGGGAAAGACAATGGTAAAATGTCTTCTTGTTTTAAAGCTATTTTATCGTTCCAGGCAATAAGCCTCCCGTTAGGAGCAAGTACCTCCACAGAATATTTTGCAAAATCGCCTGTGTTTATTAGTTGTATTAAAGATTCGTAAGTTGTTTTTGATTGAGTTAATGTAGACGCTAACTGCTTACTCAAGGAACTGGAAATATTTAGAAGTTTTGATTGCTTTTCCTGGAAAAGTTTGTTAACCGAACTTTCAATGTCTATTACTTTATTATTCCTGATTTTATCCCAATCACCCTGATTTTTTTGTGTTAGAATCGGAATTAAAATTCCTGAGACCAGTAAAAGGAATAAAACAAAAAGGACGATAGCAAAATATTTTCTATCGCCCTTGAATTTCTTTAATAATCCGTTACTCATCTAATTAATTGTGATCTGTGTAATAGTCCAGTTTTTTTTAGATTTTCTGAGTTGTATATAAATATGTGCAGTACCTCGTTTCCCCTCTTTTTCATAATTATAAATTCCGGTAGTAAAGGGGTTAGAACCTGAAAGACTAATTTCATTAAAATCAAAAGATATCGCTTTAGATGTTTTTAAAAAATCCTCCAATACGTAATATGCCTGATTAGCAGAATAATAGCCGCTGATCCCGTTCGATAAATTTAAATAAGTCTGTGGACTTAAATACGAAGAAACTGTTTCAATGTTACCGGATGATATTGAGGTTTTGATTTTATCCAATATCTGTTTTATTTGTGGGTCCTGGTTTAATATGGAATCTTTTGATTTATTATTTCGCAACAAGTTTTGTTGATTAATTAGATTAGTATTTTTTGCCTTGCTGTCTCTGTCCTTTTTTACCTGCCCATAGGTAGGAATTATAATTAGTGCAGTAAATAATATTATTGATATATATTTCAAAATTCTATTCATAATATTGTTTTTCGAGGTAAATTTAACGAATAATTAAGAGTAAATCTATAAAGATTTACTCTTAATTTAACCGCTATTTGCTATCTTTTTTGGCTTTTAACGAGTTTACTTCTTTCTTTTTTCTCAGGTGCTTGCTTCAACGTTCTGTTCCCTTCAACTAATTGGAAAGCCCAATCGAATGAAATTTTTGAATTAGTTATAGAGTTTATCCTAATTTTCGCATAGTGATTATCCCAAGTCCAGATTACATAGGTGTGTCCAACAACAGCAAATTCATCCTTAGTTGATGACCAGCCAATGGTTGGGGCATAGGCAATATCATAAATATCCTGAGTTACACCCATATCCTGAATTTCACTATCGTTCCAAACATCCAAGTAAAAATCTCCATTATAATTTTCAAAGAAAAAATCAGAACTATTATCATCATAGGGCACAGTAGAATAAGTTGTAAATGAATATCCTCCATGGTTAGGAAAAGATCTGTAATCTAAAACGGATTGATTATATCCTTCCGGCCTTGGGGTAGTATAAACAACATCGTAGCTCAGATCACTTTCATTTCCGTTATAATCGTATGCAGTAACAGCATAATAATAGGTATCACCATTTACAGCACCGTCATCAATAAAGTAATTTGTCTCAGTCGAGCCAATTAAAGTATATTTTCCATTATATGAATAACTGTAATAAACATTATAACCAGCAACATCATTTTCCCTGTTTTCATACCAGGAAAGATCAACTCTCTGATCACCGTTTAATGCATAAATTCCACTCGGAGGTGAAGGTGCCGTAATATCGTAATTGTATGGATCATTAACTTTTACATTACAAGCAGTAATTGCAAAAGCTGTAATTATTATTGCAAAAGATAATATTGACTTTTTCATTTTGATCACCATTTAATCTGTTATTTCTGATTAAATAGATTCAAAAGGAATGCCGAATAAAACTTCTATTTTTTAGTTAAAATTAAGCTTTTATTCTGGGATGTGTCTAATAATACGTACAATTTGTGTACTGAATAATGAGACTATATTTCAATAAATTCATTATCCAGGTACATTTTCCGTTTATTTATAACACCTACAGATCTGCCTGTAAGAAGTTTCTTATCGAAAGGAGAGTTTTGGGATTTGCTTCTAAATTTCTTTATATCAACTGTCCATACCTCATTTATATCCAAAATAGTAAAATTAGCCATTTCGCCTTCTTCAAATTTTGGAATATATAAATTCAATATTTTTCTCGGATTGATTGACATTTTTTCAATTATTTGATCGAGGCTTAATATTTTTTTATGGTATAATTCGGTAAAAGCCAGGCCAACCTGCGTTTCCAGACCTATTATTCCGTTTGGAGCATATTCAAATTCTACTTCTTTTTCTTCGGGTGAATGAGGTGCATGATCACTGGCAATGCAATCAATAGTTCCATCCTTTAAGCCTTTGATTATTTCTTCAACATCTGTAGTGCCACGCAGAGGCGGATTCATTTTTCCATTTGTATCGTATGTTTTAATAAAGTCATCAGTCATTGAAAAATGATGAGGAGTTACTTCCGCTGTAATATTTACTCCCGCTTTTTTCGCTTCTCTCACCATTTCAACAGATTTTTTCGTGCTGATGTGTGCAATATGAATTTTCCCTTTGGTGTAATCCGCCATCAGAATATCTCTGCCTACAATCAAATCTTCAGCCACGGAAGGAATTGGCGGTAAACCAAGGTATGTTGAGTTAAGTCCTTCATTCATAGCACCACCGGCTAAAGACTCATCTTCACAATGTTCAATAATTGGAAGATCATACATTTGAGAATACTCAAAAGCACGCTTTAATATTGATGCGGTTTTTATTGCAACACCATCATCTGAAAATCCAACGGCTCCTGCTTCATATAATTCTGCCATTGGCGATATATTTTCTCCTTTTCGCCCTTGAGTGGCTGCAGCTATCACAAATGTATCAACTAAATGGTCTTTTGCTTGCTCTTTAATAAAATTCACAATTTCCGCTGAATCAATTGCCGGTTCAGTATTTGGCATGCAAGCTATACCTGTAAAACCCCCGTTGGCTGCACTATTACAACCAGTAGCAACGGTTTCCTCATCTTCTCTTCCCGGTTCACGCAAATGAACGTGCATATCGAAAAAGCCGGGGACTAAATATTTGCCATTCAGATCAATTTGTTTTGAATCTTTTAATTCCGATGCTGAGAGTTTTCCAATTTTAGAAATTTTCCCATCTTCCAATAAAATACTGGTGTTTTTATTATTAATATTCTGGGCAGGATTAATCAAATTTATATTTAGCAAAGCGACTTTCATTTAGCTTCCTTTTAATTCATTGTTCCTAATAGGTAAAGTACTGCCATTCTGACGGCAACTCCATTTGTCACCTGTTTTAAAATTATCTGCTGCAACCCATCTGCTACACCCGAGGAAAGTTCAACCCCTCTGTTTATAGGACCGGGATGCATAATCAAAACATCTTTCCCGTTTTTTTCAAGCCTTTCTTCAGTAATGCCGAAATATTTTGAATATTCTCTTATCGAAGGAAAGTATTCTCTTGCTTTTCTTTCAAGCTGAATTCTTAAAACATTCAGAACATCATTCTCCTGAATTGCTTCATCTATATCATAAATAACATTTACTCCAAGTTGTTCTATATATTTAGGAATCATTGTACTTGGACCACATACCGATACTTTAGCACCCATTGTTATCAATCCAAATATATTTGACAATGCAACACGGCTGTGTGCTACATCGCCAACTATACAAACTTTTAGTCCATCAAGTTTGCCTAACTTTTCTCTTATTGAGTACATATCAAGCAAAGCCTGAGTTGGATGTTCGTGTATTCCATCACCAGCATTAATAATATTCGCATCGCAAATTTTTGTCAGAAATTGAGGAGTGCCCGCTGCCGCATGTCTCACAACCACCATATCAATTTTCATGGCCTCAATGTTTTTGATTGTATCTTTAAAGGTTTCTCCTTTATTAACACTGCTGGCCGATGCAGAAAAATTTAATGAATCAGCAGATAATCTTTTCTCGGCTAACTCAAAAGAAATTCTTGTTCTAGTAGAATTTTCAAAAAAAAGGTTTACAACTGTTTTTCCCTGTAACGTAGGTACTTTTTTTATAGGGCGTTCCAAAACTTCTCTAAAAGTTGTAGTAGTATCTAAAATTAATTGAATATCCTCTTTTGGAACTCCCTGAAGTCCTAATAAATGACGATTGGTTAATGGCATAAAATATTACTTTTTATTTTTCGGTTAAATTAACAATATAAATAGCATCCTCCCCGTCTACTTCCATCATTTTTACTTTAATCTCTTCATTTGACGAGGTTGGAATATTTTTCCCTACGTAATCAGCTCTGATTGGTAGTTCTCTGTGGCCCCTGTCTACAAGAACAACAAATTGAATTGTTGCGGGCCTACCCATATCCATAATTGCATTCAGTGCCGATCTGACCGTCCTGCCGGTATAAAGGACATCATCAATCAGAATTATGTTATTTTCAGAAATATCAACTGTAATATCGGAAACAGATACCTCAGGCTGTTTTAAGCGTGTTCTAAAGTCATCACGATACAGTGTAACATCCAATATTGCCAGAGGCAGTTCTATAGTTTCAATTTCCTGTATTTGCTTTTGAATTCGTTTTGCAAGAAACTCACCGCGGGTTCTCATTCCCATTAATATGAGTTTACCAGTTCCCTTATTTTTTTCGAGTATTTCGTGTGAAATTCTCGAAATAATCCTCTTAAAGCCTTCAGAGTCAATTACTTTTGATTTTATATCCATATACAAAAAAGCCTCCTTGGACTAAATCCTTGGAGGTCATATTTAATGTTAAAATTTTTCATAGTTCCTTGCCTATCTCGCAGGATAGAATTAAAGGTTAATTTTTATTTGTACTAACTTAAAAGAAAGGAAATTTAAAGTAAAGTAAAAATATGCTAGGATAAAAAAATATATCAAATCATTTTGTAACCAAAAATATTTTATATTCTTACTTTTATTACTCTATAATATTGTTTGATTAGCATTTAAATTTTAACTTTGTAGTCCAAATTGAATTTCGGGGTGTAGCGCAGCTCGGTTAGCGCGCCCCGACAAAGTCGGGGAGGTCGTAGGCTTGCCTGACGGTAAGCAGGTTCTAATAAATGTACTTTACCTATATAATAGAATCAATTAAATCCGGGAAATGGTATTATGGCCATTCAGATGACGTTGAACGGAGATTGAAAGAACATAATTCAGGGCAGAATAAATCGACCAGGAATAAGGGCCCGTGGGAATTAATCTTTTTAAGATATTTTGATACTAAAATCGAAGCCAATAGGTTTGAATTGAAATTAAAAAAATTGAAAAATAAGAAATATATTTTGGAAAAGTATTCTGAATTCTTTGTGAAATAACAATTCGGGGTGTAGCGCAGCCCGGTTAGCGCGCTTCGTTCGGGACGAAGAGGTCGGGAGTTCGAATCTCCCCACCCCGACTAAATATAAAAAAACAGGATCTAAAATGGCTCAAAATCATTCTTTTGATATTGTAAGTGAAATTGATTTTCAGGAAGCAGATAATGCCGTGAACCAGGCAATTAAGGAAATTCATCAGCGATACGATTTAAAAGATTCTAACACAGAAATTGAACTAAATAAAAAAGATAAGTTCATAAGTATTAATTCAAAGGACGATTATTCACTTAAAGCTAGTGTTGATATTTTACAATCAAAATTTATTAAAAGAGGGATCTCAATAAAAGCATTGAAATACGGTGAACCAGAAACAGCATCAGGTGGCAGAATTAAACAAAAAATTGATCTTCAAAGCGGAATATCCAAGGAACAGGCTAAAAAGATAACTTCATTGATAAAAGGTTCCAAACTAAAAGTCAATGCACAGATACAAGACGAACAGGTTCGGGTGCAAGGAGCAAAAATCGATGATCTTCAGGCAGTAATAAAATTGGTAAAAGAAGCAGAGCTTGATTTTCCAACTCAATTTACTAATATGAAGTAATTTTAAGGTGCTTATTCCTGCTTAAATTTGTTAAAATTTCTTATCCCCAAAAAAGAGATATTTATTTATCTGGACTCTCAGTTTAATTCTTTTACCTTACTGGTATATTTAACAAAAAGAGATAATAAATGTTTACAACTGATGAAGATCTAGTTTGGACTTGCCAATATTGTGGAGTCCACAACTCTGTTTGGGTGGATCTTACTCAAAGTGGTAAGTATGATTTTATTGAAGACTGTCGAATATGCTGCCGTCCAAACCGAATTATAATTACATTCGATAGGGACGGTAATATCTTTCTTGAGGCAAGGCCCGATGATGAATAATTGGAATCCTGAACTTGCCTTTAATATTAATTTTTCAAGAATTTAATTAATTATTTAGTTGAATTTCTTTATTAATCCATAATCATTCTTAAAAATGATGAGCTGTCTTCATCGTCATCATCATTGTTATTATTTTGATGTTCCGGTTCCTCTTCTTTTTTCCTTTCTGCTTTATCCTTAGCCCAATTGTATCTTGATGATTCAAATTTAAATCCACTTTCAGGCGTTTCTTCTTCAGGTGGTTCAATTGATACCTTTGGACTTTTAACGCGAAGAATTGTTGGTACATCAAGGTCATCTTTATCAACCTCTTCGTTTTCTAAGAAATTAAATCCACCTCTGAATGTTTCTTCTTTCTTTGGCTTTTGTTGAGTGCTTTTACTGTTCTTATTAAAATTCTGACTAGATTCAAATCCTGTTGCAATCACTGTATATGAGACATAATCATTCATTTCTTCTTTTCTGACACAACCGAAAATTACATTAGCTTCTTCGCCAGCAGCTTCAAAGATCACATTATTTCCTTCATTTATTTCCTGCATTGTGAGATTGCTGGACCCTGTCACATTTAATAAAACACTTTTAGCCCCTTTTATATTAATGCCTTCTAATAGCGGACTCGATATAGCTTTTTGTGCAGCTTCAATTGATCTGTTTTCACCGCTCGCTATTCCACAGCCCATCAAGGCCTCCCCACTCTGGTTCATTACAGATCTTACATCAGCAAAATCAACATTTATTAGTCCTTCTACCGTAATAATATCTGCTATTCCCCGCGTAGCTTCATAAAGTACTTCATTTGGTTTATCGAATGCAGCAAAAGCATTAATGTTTTTATCCAGAATACTTAACAATCTTTCATTCGGAATTACAATAAGGCTATCAACGTGCTGTCTTAATTCCTGAATTCCCTGTTCAGCATTCAGCATTCTTTTTTTACCTTCCCATCTAAAAGGCTTGGTAACTATTCCTACTACTAATGCTCCAACACTTTGGGCAATTGAAGCTACTACAGGTGCTCCTCCGGTTCCTGTACCTCCACCCATTCCTGCTGTAACAAAAACCATATCGCTGCCAGAAAGGACCTCTGCTAATCTTTCTCTGTCTTCTTCCAGAGATTTTTTACCTACATTAGGATCTGCCCCTGCACCCAGACCACGGGTAATGGTTGTTCCGACCTGTATCTTGTGAGTTGCGCTGCTACCGTTTAGTACTTGTGAATCAGTATTTACAGCAACATATTCTACTCCTACAAGACCTCGTTTTATCATACTTTCCAGAGCGTTGCATCCACCTCCGCCAACTCCCACTACTTTTAAGATAGCTGACATTGATTTGTCTTTATCTAAGGTTGCAAATCTCGACATTTTTTACCTCCTGGTATTGGATAAATTAAAGTTCATCAAAAAACTGTTGAATTCTTTTTGCCAAGTAAGAAATTTTTCCCTTACCTTTTATTTTTTTTGGCTTAATTAAAATCTGGTATTCACTCGATGTTCCACCCGGAATTCCTCTGATCAATCCGGCAACCGTTGCAAATTCCGGACTCTCAATTTCATTTGATAAGCCTTCGCCCAATTCCTGTGGAACTCCTATTCTTGTTGGCATACCAAAAACTTCTTCCGCAAGTTCACTGCATCCTTTTAAAAGTGATCCGCCGCCGGTTAAAACTATTCCTGCTTTTATTTTATTCTTAAAACCTGCACTTCTCATTTCATTATCAATGAGGCTAAATAATTCTCTCATCCTAAGACTTATTATTTGTGTTAAGAGACTGATTGGAATTTTTGTATTGCCTCTTGCTCCAACACCTTTTATCAAAATATCTTCGTCTTTAATAATTGCACTTTCTGTTGCATATCCGTAATCACGCTTTAATATTTCCGCTTCCTCGGTAATTACTCCCAATGATTCTCTTATATCATTAGTTACCTGGTTACCGGCTACACCAATTACTTTTGTATGCTTAATAGCCTTTTTATGAAAAATAGCAATATCTGTTGTGCCACCACCAATATCGATTAGGGCAACTCCCAAATCCTTTTCACTTTCCTCCAAAACGGAAGAACTTGAAGCTATTGGCTGAAGTATATAATCATTCACTTGTAATCCTGCTCTTTCAACAGATCTCTTAATATTTTGAATCGCAGGAACTGATGCCAGCACTATATGATTAGAAGCTTCAAGTCTGGCGCCTGACATTCCAATAGGATTTTCAATTCCCCCCTGATGATCAACTGAAAATTCTTCGGGAATAATATGAAGTATCTGTCTATCCGACGGAATTCTTATTGTTCTTACATCTGCTTCCAGCCTGTCAAGGTCAGATTTTGTGATTTCTTTTTCATCACTTGTTATAGTAACATAATTTCTGTGCCGCATACTTGTAATGTGCTCTCCAGCTACACCAACATTAACAAGATTAATTTCAATTCCCGCTCTGTTTGAGGCTATTGAAACTGCCTCTTTTATAGCCTCAGCAGTTTTTCCAATATTTGCAACCAACCCTTTATGTAGTCCTTCAGAAGGTGCAACGCCAAAACCAAGAATGTCTATTCTATTATCATCAGATCTTTCTGCAATAACAGCACAGACTTTTGTAGTCCCTAAATCAAGACCAGCTATTATGTTTTTCTTCATTAATTCAAACCTGCGTTTTCAGATTTTCCTACATAAATTTCGTTGGAAAATCTCAGATCAATATATTCACTACCCTCAATCAAATTTTTACCAGCGACCATATCATCCCACATAATGTCCAGGTAAACAATTTTCTTTGCAGCACCACTTTTACCATAAATTATAGGAGGCCTTACTCCTGAAAACGTCAAAATAATGTCGCCACCTTTTCTCAGGTTAATTTCGGCTAAATGTTTAAAAATATTTTCATTTGTTATTTTTGCAGCATCAATAATCTTAAAAGCTTCAACAATTTCATCGTACTTTAAATTTGAAAGAACCGTAATTTTTTGTGAATCAGGCAAATTGCTAATAATCGGCAAATCCGAGAATTTCGTGTTCGAAAATAATGGCAGGATTTGAAATTTATCATTAATAAAATAAGCTTCGCCCTCATTCAGAATTACGGCTTTAATATTTTTCTCTTTTAATTCCACCTTCACGGAATTTATTCCATCATATTCTACATCTACTTTTTCTACGTACGGATGCTTGAGGAATCTATCCTTAATAACGGGAAGCCCTAATTCTTCAAGGTTTGCAATGTTATCCAATTTTGTAAATTGCAAATACTCTCTCTGGCTTAAAAGATTATTCCCTGTTATTTTGATCATCTTTATTTCTCCGTTATTTATTTTTCCCTTTGAAAAAAAAACCAAATAAATTATGCCTGAAACAAGCAGCAGGAATAAAATTATTCCGAATATTTTACTGCTACGTTCGTGCATTATTTAATAGCCCTACAAACTTTTCTCCCATTTTCCAAATGTCACCGGCACCCATCGTTATTATTATATCTTGGTCCTTTTTTATATTATTTAAGTACCCTGGTACATCATTTTTATCTTCTATATAGTGAACATTTTTATGTCCAAACTTTTTGGCTGTGTCAGCAATCAGTTTACCTGATATCCCTTCAATTGCCTCTTCCCTGGCTGGGTAAACATCGGTGCATATGAACACATCTGAATTCAGGAACGATCTTCCAAATTCCTGATAAAAGTCCCTTGTCCGTGAATAAAGATGAGGTTGAAATACAGCAACCAGTCTTCTATCCCATCCAGCTCTTATTCCTGCCAGTACCGCTGTAGTTTCAGTGGGGTGGTGTGCATAATCATCAATAACTAACAATTCTTTATTGTACTTAACTTCAAATCTTCTATAAACTCCACTGAAAGATTCTAACGCCTTTTTAATTACTGAAAATTCAATTCCAAGTTCTTTTGCAATTGTAACCGCCACCAGCGAATTTTTCACATTATGCAAACCAGGAATTTTTAATTTTATTTCGCCTAAAGCTTTATTGAAATATTTAACAGTGAACTTACTTTCAAATTCATTGTGTGCTATATCCACTGCTCTTATGTCTGCCTGGGTTGTCAATCCATAGGTGATTATTTTTTTGTTTATTTGTGGAATAATATCTTGAAGTGCCGGTTCATCCATGCAAAGGACCACAAATCCATAAAACGGAACCTTATTTGCAAACTCTATAAATGCAGATTTTATATCATTTAGGTCTTTGTATGTATCAAGATGTTCTGTTTCAAGAGTTGTTAAAGCTGCTATAGTCGGAGTTAACTTTAAAAAAGTTCTGTCGAATTCATCAGCCTCAACAATAATAAATTCACCGTTTCCGAGTCGGGCATTTGTTCCTCCTAAACCACTGAGTTTACCCCCAACTATAATTGTGGGATCAATTTCCCCCTCAGTTAAGGTTAGGCCAACCATTGAAGTAGTGGTAGTTTTTCCGTGTGTACCTGCTATTCCAATTCCATATTTCATTCTCATACACTCTGCAAGCATCTCGGAACGCTTAATAATAGGAATTTTTCTTTCAGCGGCAGCTTTAACTTCTGGGTTATCAATTGTAACTGCTGAGGAATAGACAAGTACATCAGCATCTTTTAAATTTGCAGGCGAATGTCCTTCGTAAACTTTTATTCCCAAACCACTAAGCCGTTTCGTTATATCACTTAAATATCTATCTGATCCAGATATTTCAAACCCCTGGTTGAGAAGTATTTCTGCAATCCCACTCATCCCGATTCCGCCAATCCCAACAAAATGTACTTTTTTAATATTCTTAAACATTAGTTATTCTCTAATTTCTCTTTTATATCAGCTATCGTTTTTGTAAGATCTTTGCCGTTTTCGTAATCATAAGGCCTTAATACAAGAGGTCTTTTTCTGTTTTTTAATTTTACTCTAATCAGTCTGAAAGCCCCGTTTTTTTCATCGCTTTTTAATTTTGTTATTCTAATTTTTGCAAATTGATCAATTTTAAAATCTCTTGTTTTAAATCTGTCAACAAATGAAAGGGAATCCTCAGTGATTTCAAGATGCATATTCTTAAAAATATTGAATAACAAAGCAATCAATGAAATCAGTACAATAATACCAAAGAAATAAATTATTGGGTCCCTTGTTATAAGTTTAAATGAATCTTCAACAAACTCTCCACGAATCAACAAATAAAGGATAAAAACGATAAGGTATATGATCGTCGATTGATAATAAAACGATACTTTGTATCTAAATATTTTTTTGTTTTTTGCTTCAGTATTCATATAGCCTCTGCATATTTAATTGCGCTTTCAGCAATAACGGACGCAGCATTTGGTTTGGCAATTTTTAAACAATTTTTTCTTAATTCTGATAACAAATTTTCATTACCAATTAAATTATTGACTTCATTAAAAAATCCATCTTTAATATCCTTATCCTCTATAAGTATCGCAGCTTTCTGTTCTATCAAGGACTTTGCGTTAAAATACTGGTGATTTTCCGCAACGTTCGGAGAAGGAATTAACACGCAGGGAATTCCAAGTTTCAAAAATTCTGCAATTGTTAATCCCCCTGCTCTTGCAATAAGCAGATCACAAGCAGAATACGCAAAATTCATTTCATCAATGAACGGGAATACTTTAACCGACTCGGAATTGAATTTTTTATATAATTTATACCCTGAATTTCCGGTTTGCCATATTACCTGTAAACCTTTCACTACAAATTCTTTTACTGTGCTGGCAACCGCTTCATTAATCGATCTGGCACCTAAACTTCCACCAAGAATCAATAAAGTTTTTTTAGAGGCCGATAGTTCAAACTCTTTTAATGCATCTTCTCTATCTATCCTTATAAGATTCTCTCTGACAGGGTTACCTGTTACTTTCAAATTCTCTTTTACCCGAAAATATTTTTTTGAATCCTCAAAACTCAAATGAATTTCTTTGGCGTATTTTTCTAGCAACCTTGTTGTAATTCCCGGGTAGCTGTTTTGTTCAAGAAGAATAATTTTTGCTCCCATTACATTAGCTCCAAAAATTGCCGGACCAGAAACATAACCCCCTGATCCTATAGCCACTTTTGGTTTAAATTTCATATTTATTACAACTGACTGAATAACTGAAACCAATAATTTTAATGGAAATAACAAATTCGCTGCACTAAATTTCCTTGGAAATCCTTTTATCCAAATTGGTCTAAAATTATAACCAAGTTGTGGAACTATTCTTCCCTCAATTCTCGATTTGGTTCCGACAAACATTATTTCTGCTTCCGGAATAAGAGATTTAATTTTATCGGCGACCGCAATTGCCGGAAATAAGTGACCACCTGTTCCTCCTCCTGCGAATAAAAATCTATATTTTGTCCTCATTTCATTCATCCCTCAAATTCCTATCAATGGAATTATTTGGTATCATATTTTCAATATTTTGTTTCCTGGCATTTGAATAAGCAATATTGATAAGAATACCCACTGAAATACATAAGAAGATAAGAGAGGTACCACCGTAACTAATGAAAGGCAACGGCAATCCTGTTGTAGGAACCAGACCAGTAGCCACTGCAGCATTTATAAAAGCATAAATCAAAATTGAAAATGTAATACCGAAAGCCAGCATTTGTCCGAATACATCTTTTGTCTTTTTTGCAATCAAAATGCCAGCAAAAAATAAAAGCAGGTAACTGAAAAGAACGATTACTGAACCAATGAACCCCAGTTCTTCTCCAACTATAGCAAAAATAAAATCACCATAAGACTCAGGTAAAAACAAGTTGCTTTGCATACTGTGCCCAATCCCAACGCCAAAAATTCCTCCACTTCCAAGTCCCAGCAATGCCTGCTTTACCTGAATGTTTGCACTCCCGCCATTTTGAATTGCACCTAAAAATGTCAATATCCTATCTCTTGAATGATCGAAAAGCATAGCAATAGCACCGACAGCAATAACCGATAAAATTGCAGTACCAAAAATATGTGTGATCCTTGCTCCACCGGCATAAAGCATTACTAAAGAAATAAATACCAAAAGAATTCCATTGCTAACATTTGGTTGAATTAGGATTAAACCTGATATAAGAATTACCCAAAAAATCATATAAAGAAATCCTTCTTTATATTCTTTAATAGCTTCACCTTTGTCTTCAATTAATGCAGCGAGGTGAACAATTAAGACCAATTTTGCAATATCTGCCGGTTGAAATGAGAAAAAGCCAAGGTTAATCCACCGTCCGGCACCTTTAATATTCGGTGCAATAAACAGAGTCAGAATTAACAGCCCCGTCATAACTATTAAAGCCTGCTTGCTAAAATCTTTATAAATTTCATAAGGAATTGCACAAAAGATTACCATTGCAATAATTCCCAAGACCACTTTGAAGAGATGAGAATTAAACAGATGGAATAGGCTGTCAAAGCGTATCGCACTATAGGTACTGCTGGCACTCATAACTATTATGAGTCCAAGCAGCATAAGAGCAAATACATCAAAAAATATTGTTAGGCCAAGTTTTTTCATTTATAATTTATTTACTAGTTCCTTAAAAATTTTTCCTCTATGTTCATAGTTTTCAAACATGTCAAAACTTGCACAGGCCGGTGACAACAACACTATTTCGCCCTCTCTAGCTTCTTTATTAGATTCAATGACTGCACTTTGCATTGATGAAACTATTTCAACTTTAACATCCTTATGAAAAAAATTAAAAATCTTATCAGCTGAGCTACCAATTGCATAAATTTTAGTAACCCTCTCAATTATCAACTCTTTTATCTGATTGTAATCATTCCCCTTATCCTGCCCGCCTAAAATCAAAAACATTGGTTGCTCAAAACTTTTTAATGCATACCAAACTGAATCAACATTTGTGGCTTTTGAATCATTTATATATTTAACACCATTCAATTCACGAACAAATTCTATCCTATGTTCAACACCTTTAAATGATCTTAGACCTTCAATAATCTTTTGATTATCAAAACTGAATAATTTAACGGCACTAATAGCTGCCATCGCATTTGAAATATTATGTTCACCAGGTATTCTCAGATCAGCCACATTACATTCAAATTCCTTTTTACCATTTCTATTGTAGATTATCTTTTCATTCAATCTGAAACAACCATTTTTTTGTTCTTCGCACAAAGAGAAATAATAATCATTACTATCGTGAGGCGACAAAAATTTACTAATTGTTTTATCATCCTTATTTAAGAGCAGATAATCATCAGCATTTTGGTTTTTAAATATTCTGAATTTTGAATAAATGTAATTCTCAAATTTATTCTCGTATCTATTAAGATGATCCGGAGTAATATTTAATATTGCTGCTACTTTGGGTCTAAATTCCTCTATCATGTCAAGCTGAAAACTGGAAACTTCCAGCGCAACAAAATCATTTTCATTTACATCCAATACAATTTCAGAAAAAGCGTTCCCAATATTTCCAACCGTATAAGTTTTAACTCCGCAGGATTGTAATAAATGTCCGCACAAACTTGTTGTAGTAGTTTTCCCGTTAGTCCCAGTAATTGCTATAATATTTCCTTTGCAATAAGATGATGCCAATTCAATCTCACTTATAACTTTAATATTTTTTTCTTTTGCCTTCATAATTACTTTTGAATCCGACGGAACACCGGGACTTACCACCATAAATTCACAATTATAAACTCTGTCCGAATGTTTTCCAGTTTCAAATTCAATGCTTAAGTCCCTTAATATTTTTATATTTTTCTCTATTTTCTTTTCATCACCGGAATCACTTACAAAAGGAATTCCGCCTAGCTTTTTAGCTAATTTTGCAGTGCCCGTCCCACTTCTTACGGCACCTATAATCGAAATATTTTTCCCTGAGATTTCCATTAACGAATTTTGAATGAAGCCAGACTTATAATGGCTAATATTACTGCAATGATATAAAATCTGGTTACAATCTTGGGCTCCGGCCATCCAAGCATTTCAAAGTGATGATGAATGGGCGCCATTTTGAAAATTCTTTTACCTTCACCATATTTATTTTTTGTGTATTTGAAATACAATCTTTGAGCAATTACAGACAAAGTTTCCATAAAAAATATTCCACCGAGCAAAGGAATAAGTAATTCTTTTTTAATAAGAACAGCTAATATTCCAAAAGCTCCTCCAAGTGCCAGAGAGCCAGTGTCTCCCATAAATACCTGAGCCGGATATGAATTAAACCAAAGGAATCCCAACGATGCACCCGTTACAGCAGCTATAAAAACCGTTAACTCTCCTGCGCCCGGAAGAAAAATTATATTTAAATACTTAGAATAAATTGCATTACCACTTACATAAGCGATCACCGCTAGTGTAAGCATTACTATCGTAGTTATTCCAATTGCTAACCCGTCCAAACCATCAGTAAGGTTTACAGCATTAGATGTTGCAGTAACAATAAAAATTACAGCCGGTATATAAAATATTGAGAGATCAAGATTTACATCTTTTAAAAACGGCACAGTTGTTAAGGTATTGAATCCTTTAAACTCTGGTGCAAAATAAATAACGGCTCCAACTGCAAATCCTACAATAATTTGTCCCAATAGTTTATAACGTGCAATCAATCCGTTAGGTAATTTTTTAATTACTTTTAAATAGTCATCCAGAAACCCAACCAGACCCAAACAGACTGTTCCGGTAAGAATCAAAATAACATAAATGCTTTTTATATCTCCCCACAATAATACTGGAAGAGTTATTGAAAGGATTAATATTAATCCTCCCATTGTCGGTGTACCTGCTTTTGACCAATGTGATTTTGGACCATCCTCTTTTTTCGCTTCACCAATCTGGTTTTTCTGTAAAATTTTAATAATCTTTGGTCCCATATAAAAAGCAAGAAACAGAGCTGTAATTGCAGCTAACGCCGATCTAAACGTAAGGAACCGGAAGATGTTAAATCCCGGTGGGTTAAAAGTTTTATTAATATAATCGAATAAATAGTAAAGCATTAACCGCTAATTTTGTCCTCAATTGTTTTTACAAATTCTTCCATCTTCATTCCACGGGAGCCTTTAATCAATACAACAGAATTTTTATGACCAAGAGACCGTAAATATCTTCTTAGTTCACTTCTACTCGAGAAGTGCCGACAATCTATTTTTTTTGCTTTTAATTCTTTATTTAGACTTTTCATAAGTCTGCCGATCGTAATAACTTTATCAATTTTGTTTCTATTAATTACAGGTGCTAAATCTTTGTGATATTTTGCCCCCACACTTCCCAACTCCAACATATCCCCGAGCAGTGCAATAGTTTTTCTGCCTTTTGAAATTTTATTAAGTAATTCCAATGCTAGCTTTGATGAATCTGGATTTGCATTGTATGAGTCATCTATCATCGTAAAATTATTATTATAATTTTTTACATTTAATCTTCTATTAACATTCTTAAATTTTTTAATTCCATTTATAATCTGAGTCTTTGTTACACCGAGTCTGAATGCAACAGTTGACGAAGCGAGTAAATTTTTTGCGTTTTGTTCACCATAAAGGAATGAACCGGAGATTTTATGATTTTTATATTTTATTTCTATTTTTTCTTTCCCTTTTTCATCCGGACCTAATAACCTACCTCTAACATCAGTTTTTGAGTCAAAAGAATAAGTAATTTTCTTTTTATAACCCCTGACAGCTTTGATTAATTGCGGCTCGTCATAATTAACAAACAAAGTTCCACTATTCTTCATAGTAGCACTAAACAATGCTGCTTTTTCTTTAAACACACCTTTTTTATTCTTTAAGAATTCAAGGTGCGAATCGCCAATATTAGTTATTAATGCGTAATCAGGATTTGCTATATCAGCTGTATAAGAAATTTCTCCGAAATGATTGGTCCCGTGTTCTAAAACTAAAACCTCATGATTTTCACTTGTGCTGAGAATAGTGAGTGGCACACCAATATGATTATTGTTATTTAATTTTGTTTTATTCACTTTATATTTTTCACTGAGTATAGAAGCGAGTAATTCTTTTGTCGAAGTTTTTCCTGCACTTCCTGTAATCCCGATAACTTTTGCATTTAATTTTCTTCTCCAGGTTTTTGCAATTTCACCGAGTGATGCCGTCGTATTTTTGACAGTTATCAACGGCAATTCCAGACCAGTGAAATATTTATATTTCCTTTCGTTTATCATTATCGCAGAAGCGCCCTTTTTTACTACTTCATTTATAAAATCATGACCGTCAAACTTCTCTCCCTTAATTGCAATAAAAAGAGATTTTCTTTTTATATTTCTCGAATCAATTGAAACAGAATTTACTGAACGAAAATTGTCCGGATTATAAATAACTGCGCCAGGAATTTCAAAAATGTCTTCCAAGGTTAATCTTATCTTTTTCATGAATTCAAATACCGTTCTGCGGTTTCCCGATCAGAGAAATGATTTCGTATACCGTTTATTTCCTGATAACATTCATGTCCTTTTCCGGCAATAAGAATTATCGCATTATTTTCAGAATTCCTAATTGTCTTTTCAATTGCTTTTTCTCTTTCTTCAATTTCTTCGTAATTATCTTTAGAGATTCCCTTTCTTATTTCTTCAATAATCTCATATGGATTTTCGAATCTCGGGTTATCGGATGTAATTATTGCTTTAGTGCTGTATTCTGAGGCTATCCTTCCCATAACCGGCCGTTTTGTCTTATCCCTGTTTCCCCCACATCCAAAGACCGTATAAACAGGATTTTTATCTTTAACAATTTTTCTAATTGCAATTAAAGTCTTTTCAAGGCTATCAGCTGTATGAGAATAATCTACAATAACTTTTTTTGATCCTTTCCCTATAATTTCAAATCTTCCCGGAACCTGAGGGGTATTTTTGATACCTTCAATTGCTTCTTCTTCATTTATTCCAAATAATACTGTAGTAGCAAACGCTGCCCCGGCATTAAGAGCATTAAATTCACCAACAAGTGAAGTTCCTGCATTATAGCTGTTACCTTTAAATTCGATCGTAAAGTTCGTTCCATTTAAATCAAACTGAATATTCTTTAAAAGGAAATCAGCGCCGGCTGTAATTCCGTAAGAAAATAATTTAGCTTTTGAATTATTAATTATAGAAATGCTGTTTATATCATCTATATTATAAATACCGAAAGCAGAATTACTCAATGAATCAAATAATATTTTTTTTGCATTCAAGTAATTTTCAAAACTACCGTGAAAATCAAGATGATCCGATGATATATTAGTAAAAATACCCGCACCAAAATTCAGGTTATATGTTCTTTTCAGAAAAAGAGAATGGGAAGAAGTTTCCATAACAGCATAGCTGCAACCATGTTTATACATCCTGAACAATAGCTCATTCATATCATTTGCTTCAGGAGTTGTGAGTGAAGAATCTACTTTCTCATTTCCTATATAATTAGCAATTGTACCCGTCAAGCCGACTTTATTTCCACTCGTTTCAAGTATATTTTTCATAAAATATGAAGTTGTTGTCTTGCCGTTTGTACCTGTAATCCCGATCAGTTTTAACTTCTTGGACGGTTCTTTGAAAAAATAATTTGATAATTCCGCTAGCGCTATTCTGCTATCACTCACTAAAACTTTTGCAATTCCATGATGGATAAATATATCCTCAGGCACAGCATCATTATTTTCAAGAACAATTGCCAAAGCACCTTTACTTATTGCTTCAAGAATAAATTTGTGTCCATCAGTATTGAATCCCTTAATTGCAACAAACAAAGAAGTTTTAGTAACCTTTCTCGAATCGTAAACAATAGAAGCGACATCTTTCCGTTGTACATTCCCTATTACCTGAATGACATGAACACTATTTAAAAGTTGAGTTAATTCCATCAGTAAACTGCCGCACCTTTTATTTGTTTCTCCATGCAATCGATATTGCAAATCAAACCCTTATGAATTTTTTCACCCGGTTTTACGCTTTGAGATACAATATAACCTGAGCCTTTTATTTTATATTTTATTCCTAGTTCGCTTAATAACTTCATTCCGTCAATCAGTCTATAATTAGTAAGGTCCGGCATAAGTTTTTTGGAAATTATATCTTCCTTGTTTGTCTGATTTGATCCCTGTTTAGCCGGAATAATTTTTAGTTCTTTATCAGAACCTGCATTTGTAAAATTCACTTTAGTTTCAGGTTTATTTGGTTCATCCGGTTTATCTTGAAAAGATTTTTCATCCGTTTTGATTATTCTTAAAGCCACATTCTTAAAAATTGGTGCAGCAACCGAGCCACCGTATTTTCCTTTTTCAGGTGAATTAACAAGCACAAGACAAATAATCTTTGGATTATCAACCGGAAAAAATCCAATGAATGATGAGTTATAATATGTTTTGGAATAACTCCCGTTCACTAATTTTTGAGAGGTACCTGTTTTGCCGCCAACATTAATAAAATCAAGTTTTGCTTCAGAACCTGTACCGTTATCAACAACTCCTTTGAAAATTTTTCTCATTTCTGCAGAAGTTTCCGGGGAAATTACCGTCCTGATCTTCCTGGGGGTGTATTGCTTTACAATTGAACCATCAAATGCAATTGCATTTTTTACAATTTGCGGTTGGTATAATTCCCCACCATTTATAATAGCGGAATACGCAGTAATCAATTGAATTGGTGTAACTGCAATTTCATATCCAAATGAAATAAATGCTTTTGAAATTTTTGACCAGCTCCCCGGTTTTTTTAATATGCCTCTAACCTCACCCGGTAGATCTATTGAAGTATAATTTCCAAAACCAAAAGCTCTTATATATTTATAAAATAGATCGTCGTCTATTCTTTGTGATAGTTTTGCCATTCCTATATTGCTTGATTCTTCAATAACCTCTTTAGCGGTCAGCCAACCATGTTCATGCGTATCATTAATAAACGCGTTTCTAAATTTATATCTACCATTTTCTGCATAAACTATTTCGTTTTCCTTTACCAGGTTCTGATCAAGCAATGCCGACATTGTAATACCTTTAAACGTAGAACCAGGTTCATAAGTATCAGTAACTGCACGATCTCTTCTTTGATCATCAGAAAAATTCCAGTACTTATTAGGATCATAATCATCCATATTAGCAAGTGAAAGTATTTCACCTGTATTAGGATTCATTATGATTCCAACGGCAGAATTTCCCAAATATTCTTGTAGCCCTTTCTGTAATTCTTCTTCCAGAATTTTCTGATATGTTTTATTTATAGTCAGCACCAAATTATCTCCGGGAACGGCAGGTTTTGTTTCTTCTTCTGAAACAGTAATCATTTCACCAATCGCGTCTCTTTCAACTAACCTGGTACCATCCTCACCGGCCAACTGTTCATTGAAGGAACTCTCGATACCATTTACTCCTTTATAATCACCATCAACAAAACCCAGAATATGTGATGCTAAATCACCGTAATGATAAACTCTCGATGGATCCTCACGATAAAAAAGGCCGGGGATCTTATAATTTAACAACAAAAGTGCTTTCTCACTCAGTAGTTTCTTTTCAAGACAAATTGTTTTGTCGGAACCTTTCATTAAATCCAGATAATATTTTTTATTTTTCCCAACAATTGATGAAAATTTTTCTGCAATTTTTTGTTTTGATTTTGAAGAAACCATACTCAGGTCTATATAAAATGAATAGTCATTTTTATTGTAAACAAGCAAAACATTATTTCGATCATATATCAAGCCTCTTTCAGCTTCTATCTTTTCAATATTTGTCTGCTGTCTTTGAGCATAATACTTTAGTTCATCACTTTTTACAATCTGAATATCAACCAACTTTATCATCAGGGCTGTAAAAAAGAGAAAGACAAGTATTATTACTACAATTGTTCTTGAGCTATTCATATTTTTCTTTTAAGACTTTTTGAACTTCTTCAATTTTATCTTTGCTTACACTCAACTTTCGTACTGGAGTCGAACCTTTAATCATTCCGAGTTCATCCTGTGAAATTTTTACAATTCTTTCTTCCGAGGACAAATCCTGTGCTTTTCCATTCAATTCAGTATTCAGATTGCTAATGGCCTTTAATTTTTCACCCAATAGATATTTTTCTTTTACCAATGCTTCGCATTTTAATTTGACACTTACATAACCAAGGCCTAAAAGGGCAAAAACCACCAGGACAAAAATTGTGGAGAGGATATTTGATTTTGAACCCTTTTTCATATACGCTCTGCGGCTCTTAATTTAGCGCTGCGAGCACGGATATTATTATTTACTTCATCCAGCGAAGGAATCACCGGTTTCCTTGTAAGAATTTTCAATCTCTGTTCCTTGTCACATTTACAAACCGGAAAATCTTTTGGACAAATACAATCGAGCGTTTCATATTTAAATGCTTCTTTTACAATCCTGTCTTCAAGTGAGTGGTAGGAAAGAATTACTATTCTACCTCCTTTTTTGAGCAATCCAACAGAATCAGTTAAAAAAGTCTTCAGTGAGCTCAATTCGTCATTTACATAAATTCTCAATGCCTGGAATACTCTTGATAAAGTTTTTATTAAAAACCTTTCAGATGTTAATTCTGATATAATTTTTTTCAAATCTTTAGTTGTTTCAATTTTTTCAGTTCTTCTTTTTTCAATTATTTTTCGGGCAATCTGCCTTGAATTTTTCTCTTCGCCGAATTCGTAAATTATATTTGCAATGTCCTCCTCTGAAAACGAATTAACAATATCAGCCGCGCTAATTGCTCTGCTTTTATCCATTCTCAGATCAAGCTTTGCATTTTCGCGGTATGTAAATCCAGAAGAAGGGTTATCAAGTTGAAAGGACGAAACCCCTAAATCAGCAAATATCCCTGCGAATCCGTCTATTGATTCAATTTTTGAAGTCAGACCTATTTGAGTAAAATTGAAGTTATATATTTTCATCCTCTTTTCTTCACTAAATTTCTTCTTCGAAAAGTTGAATGCATCTAAATCAATATCAGTTGCTATTAAAATAGCATCAGGATTTAATCTGTTTAAAATTTCTCCAGAGTGTCCGCCAAATCCAAGAGTACCATCAAAGTAATTTCCTGATTTATCAGTAATCAGGTAATCAAGACTTTCGTTTAACAATACAGGCGTATGATGATTACTCATCATGGCGCCATAACTTGTGCTGCAATTTCTTCGTAAGTTTCAGGAGTTTCTTTTAAGTAATCTTCAAATCCTTTTGGACTCCAAACTTCAATTTTTTTTAATGCGCCTAGTATTATTACTTCTTTTTCTATTTGAGCATATTCTAAAAGCTTGTGAGGGATAAGAATTCTGGATTGTGAGTCCAGAGTATCTTCAGCTGCGTGCTGGAGAATCATTCTTATAAACTTTGCTTTACGCGGATCAAACGGATTTAATTCTTCCAGTTTCTTTTCAAAAACCAGCCACTGATCCAGGGGATAAACATCAATACATTTACCTGTTCCCTGTGTCATTACAAAAGTATCATTGGATTCCGGAGTAAGATGCTTCCGTAACTTCGCAGGTATACTGACTCTACCTTTTGAATCAACTGAATATGTAAACTGTCCTCTAAACAAATATCAAATCCATTTAAGTTTATATTCACCACAATTCCCCACTACTCCCCAAAATAAGGGAAAAATATCTCGAAAGTCAAGAAAAAAAATCAATTTTCTCCACAAATTTCAAAGAAACAATATACTTTCACTTAACAAGTCACTTTAGGGATTTTCTTAAATTCCTGTAAATAGAACAAATTACAGATAGGTTGGCAAGGAATTATTGTCAAGGATGAATTTGTGTTTTTTTTAATATAAAAAGTGGTGAATACTAGGAACAGGGGTTGACAATTAAATCAGGATATAAAAACAAAGAGAGAAACAATAGGGAAAACAACATTAGCTATGCTTTAAATCATTTTAACTCAAATAAATTTAGTCTAAGAAAATGGAATTATCTGTTTCAATTGAGTAATTAGTAATTTTTCAGAGTTCAGTTATTTCTGATTAATCTAAATTATGCAATTCTTGTAAAATTCTTTTTGCAAATTAGAACAAGAATTTATTACATATTATTTCTTTAATTACTCTTAATTCCTTAATTTTAAGTAATACTACTACCAAAAACATTAAATAGAGGTTAAGTGTCTCCACAAAAAGCAAAACCAATCAGGAAACTAATACTATTATCTTCATCATCTTTGATAATTTTTGTTGTTATGTTATTAATGAGCAATCATTCAAATGATGTTGCTTTCCAAAATTTTATGAGAATGAACTTTGGGATGACAAACAGATGGTCACAGTCATTCGGACAGGAATGGCTTGTAGGGATAAGCAGAGATATTGGTGCATTAGGTGGCCATATAGATTTTATTTTAATTACAGGATTTGTTTTATGCTTCCTGTTTTTTCTGAGAGAAGAAAAGAGACTGAAGGAATTTGTCTTTACAATAGCCGGCGCAATTATTATTCTTTTTATCTTAAAATCAACTTTAAATATCAACAACCCGAGTAGCATATTTGATATTTTTTCGAGCGACGAATTTGGATTTCCAAGCGGCCATGCTTTAATGTCGTTTGTACTTTATGCTTCGTTAGCAAAATACTCAGGGAAAAAACTTATTTATACGAACGCACGTTATGTGATTTATATTTTCGCAATATTATTAATCCTTTTAATAGGAATAAGCAGGTTATTCACTTCACATACTCCAACTGAAGTAGCTGCAGGATGGAGTGCAGGAATATTCTGGTTATCAATCGTTAATTATTTGTTCAGAAAGCACTAACCCTTTTTTAGGATGTTAGGAAGGAATTGAGCCATCTGCCGGAATCGAACCGGCGACCTACTCATTACGAATGAGTTGCTCTACCAGCTGAGCTAAGATGGCCTAAATTTTATTCAAAAAAAATAGGCAAATGTTAACTAACACTTACCTACCCAAAAAGAACTAAAAATTTATCTTGATCTTTTCTTATGTCTGTTTTTTCTCAGTCTTTTTTTCCTCTTGTGAGTAGACATTTTATGTCTTTTTCTTTTCTTGCCGCAAGGCATCAGTTACCTCCGTTTTACTTTTTATTTTGCATGTGATTCTAATAATTCTTTTGCACGGCTTGCAATATTATTTCCCGGATTTGTTTTCACAGCTTTTTGAAGCCATTCTTTAGATTTATCTAAATTGCCGGCAGCTAAGTTAACAATTCCTAAGTTTAAAAACGCTATTTGGTGATCAGGTTTATATTTTAATGCCTCTTCCATCTCACTAATTGCTGTTTTATAATCCTGCAGATTATAGTAGCAAACACCCATATCTACCCTGGCATCAGCATTCTTAGGATTCTTTTCCAGATATTGCCTGTAATTAACAATAGCCTGCTGATATAGACCAGAATCATTTTTCAGGTGAGCCAATGCAAGCAAACTTTCCGTATCATTTGGATTTGCTTTTACCTGGGCTTCTAATTCATTTATCTTTTGCAGATTACTTAGGTCAACTCCAGAATTCTGAGGCTGGTTACTTATGTTTGTTGTAATGACAGGTTTTGAATCGAATGTACCTGAAGCATAAAGTATTAACAATATTAATACTGCAAGAAATCCCAAAATAGTAAATATTGTTTTATTACTTAATGTTTTTATTTCTTCTTGCTGAATATTTGTTTTAACATTTTTACCGGGGGATTTTTTTTTACTTTTTTTATTGTTGGGAATGGAACTTTTGTTTTGAAAAGTTTTCTGTTTTTTTGAAGGACCTTTTATACTACCTTCTTTTAATCTGGCTCCACATCCTGAACAAACAATATTTTCCGGATTATTTTCTTCTCCGCAATTGCTACAAGCTACCTTACTCTTTGAATCTTCCAAACTTTCTGTATCTAGTCTAACATTTTCAAGATTAAATCCACATTCAGGACAAAATTTAAATTCTTTATCTAATTTAACACCACATTCAGGACAAAACTTTAACATAAATTAATTTTGTTCTCCTGCCTTCATTCCCTTATCAACCATTTCTTTGAAGTCTTTAGAAAATTTAAAAGTCGGTACATAGTGTTCAGGTACAAAAACCTGTTCACCTGTTTTAGGGTTGCGTGCTTGCCGGGCATTTTTCTTTTTAACCTTATAGCTTCCAAAACCTCTTATTTCAATACCGTTCCCTTCCTTAAGAGCTTCGATTACAGTTTTGAAAAAGCCTTCAATTATAGCCTCTGTTTCCAGCTTTGTTAACCCAGTCCCCGATGCGACTTTGTCAACAATATCTGCCTTTGTCATAACGCCACCTTTGTGTTATTAAAAATTTATAACTCTTTATAAATCAGTGGCTTAAATTATCAAACATTTGTAGTAAAATCAATATAAACCCTTATACTAAATGCATATATAAATATTAATTTCAGGATTAAAAAATTAAATTCTGTATCAATAAATTCATTAAATAATGAATTTATAATCACTTACAAGTTCTAAAAAGAGAAATTAGCAAGTAACAGTCTCATTTTGATAATAAATAATTGATAAAAAAGTATAAATTAACTCTAAAAATCAATTATTTGTTCAAAATCAATATGGCATTATAATTGGATCTTGTAACTCGAATGTAATATTTAATCAATAACAAAAAAAACTAAAGGTTAAAATGGAATTAATGCCTATTATAAAAGCATCGTTGGGAATTTTTGCTCTTATTTCCTTTATATCAGTAGTAGTTTCATATATCATATATAAAATTAAAAGTCGTAATAGAACTAAACCTTATGAAGTGAACAACAATGTAAACAAAGGGCCAATAATATTTAATCTTCAAAAAGAAATGGCTAAAAACAAACGGTTTGAAATTCTGAATGATAACAGAGAACTGCTTAATCAAATTGCCAATTCGAATGAACCTGTGCTCAGAAAATTGAAAGCAACATCAGGATCTAAAACAGAAAATAAAATCATACAACCAGAAAGAAAAAGCGAAAACGGAACATTTAATATTTATGACCTATATACAAACAACAGATCCAGTTCTATGCATAAATTGAGATTAAAACAGGCTTCATCAGAATAAAATCAATTTAAACATTAGTCCTCCATTCCTGTGAATTCCCACTGCTTTTGTTCAATATTTGTTTTATTTTAAATTTAAACAAAAATTGAATCATCACATGCCCACTAAAAAATTATATATCAAAAATATGGTCTGCACAAGATGTATTAAAGTTGTGCGAGAAGAATTGGAATGTTTAGGCCTGAAAGTAGAATCTATTGAATTAGGAGAAGTTAACGCTTCAGCCAATGAATTTGATTTGTCTTTAATCAGAAATATCCTTGAGACAAACGGATTTGAATTGCTGGATGATAAACACGCACAATTAATTGAGAAGATCAAAACATTAATAATTGATAAAATTTACAAGGGTTCGGAAGCTGAACTGGAATCAATTAATTTTTCAAAATATCTTTCTGAAACACTCTCAGTTAGTTACCAGCACATTAGCCACCTTTTTTCTTCTATGGAGGATATAACAATAGAGAAATATATAATCCTGCAAAAAATAGAAAGAGTGAAAGAATTTCTGGTCTATGAAGAGCTTTCCTTAAGCGAGATAGCATACAAACTTGGATACAGCAGCGTTCAGCATTTATCAGGTCAATTTAAAAAGATCACAGGTTTTACCCCATCCCACTACAAAGAATTAAAAGACAAGAAAAGGACACCAATCGATAAGGTAGGCTGAAACAAAATTTTATAAATAATAGATAATAATCTGTAACTGCTACTGCCCTTTTAATTATTATTTTTCCTTCGTTAATTAAAACAATAATTTGGAATAAAATAATGAAAACAGAAAAAATCAATATTGAAGGAATGTCCTGTCAGCATTGCGTTATGGCAGTAAAGAATGAATTATCAAAACTTGATCTAAATCTAAAAGATGTTCAAATCGGATCGGCTGAAATTGAATATGATGAAAATAAAGTATCTGCCGATGAAATAAACAATGCAATTGAAGAAGCAGGATATAAGCTTGTTTAATTAAATATTTAATAAAATACGATGAGAAATAATAATTCTGATAATAACAAAATTACCGCGCCAGTTGAAGGAATGACCTGTGCAAGCTGTGTAGCTAGAGTTGAAAAGGCTCTCGGTAAGGTCGAAGGGATAAAGAATGTCTCTGTAAATTTTGCTTCAGAGAAAGCAACATTTGAAGTTGACCCGGATAGTATAAGTTATGATAAAATTAAGCAGGTAGTTGATGATGCCGGTTATAAAATTAACCTGGATGAAAACAATCAAAAAAGTAAATCCGAATCAGGTGAAAATGAAATTGATTCCACTTCTTATTATGAAAAAGAAATAAAAAAAGAATTTTTATTTGGCCTAGTTCTTTCGATACCTATCCTAGCTATAAGTATGGGTTCAATGTGGCAGGGATTTGGAGATATCATATCTATTTCCCGGGATTATATTAATAAGATACTTTTCCTTTTAACTACTCCCGTTGTTTTCATTTCCGGTAAACGATTTTTTGTAATATTTTGGAAAAATCTTAAACACTTCTCTGCTGATATGAATTCACTGGTTGCAGTTGGTACAGGAACAGCTTTTATCTTTAGTACCTTTGTAACATTATTCCCTGGGCTGATCATAGCAAAAGGTGAATCTGCCCACGTTTATTTCGATACCGCTGTAGTAATTATCACATTAATTTTAATGGGGCGCTGGCTGGAAGCAAGGGCGAAATCAAAAACAAATACTGCTATCAAGAAGTTAATGGGATTAAAACCAAAAACAGCCTTTGTTAAAAGAGGTGGTGAAGAAATAGAGATTAAACTTGAAGAATTAATACCAGGAGATATTGTAATAATAAAACCCGGTGGAAAAATTCCTGCAGATGGAAATATTATTTCCGGAAATTCAGTAATTGATGAATCTATGGTCACCGGAGAAAGTATTCCTGTTGAAAAGTCAAAAGGTTCAGAGGTGATAGGAGGGACCATAAATAAAACTGGATCCTTCGAATTTAAAGTTTCAAAAGTTGGTGATAATTCTGTTCTGGGCCAAATAATCAAAACGGTTGAAGAAGCTCAGGGATCAAAGGCGCCTATTCAGGATCTGGCAGATAAAGTAGCGGCTATTTTTGTTCCGGCAGTAATAGGAATTGCAATAATTACTTTTATTGGCTGGATGGTTTGGGGCGCTAATTCAGCTATTAATCTGGCAATAATAAATTTTGTTGCTGTTTTAATTATTGCCTGTCCGTGTGCTCTTGGATTAGCAACTCCAACAGCATTAATGGTGGGAACCGGAAAAGGTGCTCAACTTGGAATCTTAATTAAGAACGGCTCCAGCCTTCAAATTGCACAAAAGATTTCAACCATAATTTTTGATAAAACAGGAACACTTACAGAAGGTCATCCTGAGGTTACAGAAATAGTTGCAAAAACTATGGACAACAATGAACTCATTAAACTCGCTGCTTCAGCAGAAAAAAAATCAGAACATCCTATTGCAGAATCAATTGTTAATTATGCCAGGGATAGAAAAATAAAGCTCATTGATCCTGAATCGTTCAACAGCACAACAGGACAAGGAATCAATGCTGTAATAGAAGATAAATCAATAACAATCGGAAATATGAAACAAATGAAAGAATATTCGACAAATTTGGTTGAATACAAAGATGATATCGAACGAATAACTAAAAAAGGCAGTACTGTAATTTTCATTAATATAGATGGAAAACTTGAGGGAATATTAGGTATAGAAGATCCGTTAAAATCAGGAGCATTTGAGGCTATCAAAAAGTTAAGGAATTTAAATATAAAAACCGTAATGATAACCGGTGATAATAGAGCTACAGCGGAAAACATTGCTCAAAAAGCTGGAATTGATTTTTTTGAAGCAGAAGTAATGCCCGAAGATAAAGCCAACGCAGTAAAAAAATATCAGGATAAAAACGAAGTTGTTGCAATGGTCGGTGATGGAATAAATGATGCACCTGCTCTGGCACAAAGTGACATCGGGATTGCAATTGGAAGTGGGGCTGATATTGCAATGGAAACAGGATCAATCATATTGATGGGCGGAGATTTAAATGGAGTTTACAATTCTATTAAATTATCTGGTAGAACAATTACCACAATAAAGCAGAATCTATTCTGGGCATTTATTTATAATACAATTGGAATCCCACTTGCTGCTTTCGGATTACTGAATCCAATGTTTGCAGCATTTGCTATGTCATTCAGCTCGGTTTCTGTTGTTAGTAATTCGCTAAGATTAAAAAACTTCAAACTGAAATAAAATAAAGCAGGGTAATCAAAATCCCTGTAATTCCAGGTTACCATTATACTTTTTAATATCATCTATAAATCTGGCAAAATCGGCAAATCCATTAAATCCAACTATTACAATCTCGTTTGTCCTGATAATAAGTTCCTTTCTTCTTTTTAATTCTATATTAATAATATCATTAAGTTTTACTACATTTTCCTTTTTAAAAAGATCAATAAATGTAGCCTCATCACCAGAAACTTTAATTTCAACAGGCTTATGCAAATATTTAATAAATGAATAGATACTTAAAACAACTGCGGCTGCTAAAAGGCCAATAGAGAACCAATTTGTCTGCTTTTCAGAATTAGAAATTGCAATAAATGTAAATGCAATTATAAACAGGATGGTTGAATAAATAGTATTGTATTTATAGAGATGTTTTAATTTAAGTGAATATGATTCCATTATTTTCCATTAGCTTATTTAGAAGTACGAAAATAAAATAACTTGTTTAGAAATCAACCTATATTTTTATTAAATTTTCGGCAATCTTTCAAGGTACGAACTGTTACTTAACACAGCAAATGTATCTGTGTTTCTTAATTCTTCCAGATTAAAACAATTCATATAACTCATGGAACTTCTTAGTCCATCAGAAATGCTATCAATAACATTTTTAACTGTTCCTTTATATGGAACCATTGTTTCCTCACCTTCAATAAATTCGTTTCTCATTTTTACTCCAAACGAAGCGGATCCCCTGTATTTTTTCCAAAGCTGTCCATTGTATTTAATTACTTCTCCCGGGGTTTCTCTTGTACCCGATAACATCCTTCCCAGCATCACAGCATCAGCTCCAAGTGCAATTGCCTTTGCTGCATCGCCGGGACTTTTGATTCCGCCATCAGCAATAATTTTAATATTCAATTTTTTCATTTTTCTATTGAAATATACATTCAACAAAGATGAAACCTGCCCGATACCTATACCTGTCTGAATCGATGTAGTACAGACACTTCCGCTTCCAATGCCAACTCTTACAGCATCTGCACCTGCATTTTCCAATTGATCAAGAGTCTCTCCGTGCGCAATATTTCCGACGATAATTGTAACATCAAATTTTTTTTTTATTTCTTCAGTTTTTTGCAAAACTTCTTTATTGTTTGCGTTGGCTGTATCAATGCAAATCAAATATTTTTTTTCTGCCAGTTTTTCAATATCAACCAAAGGTGTAGTTAGAGCTACTGAAACAGCTTTTATTTTATTTTCATTATTGTTATTCAATATTTCTTTTAATGAACTATCAAACCGATTTAAAATTCCCAGACAGCCAAGATCTGTCAAAGTTTCTGCCATCTCGATTCCGGTAACTGTATCCATAGGACTGGAAACTACTGGTACTGCAAGATCTAATCCGAATAATTTACAATTAGTAGAAGCTTTGGTTCTGGATTTAATTCGAGAAACTTCTGTTGGAATTAAACTAATATCATCATAAGTAAGCGACTGATGAAAATCGTTTAATGTATCTTTAGTATGTATTTTCATACTATTTTTTCCATATTAAATTTAGATATAGGATCATTGATGAATTAACCGTTAATGATACTTTCCATTTCATCAATTAATCGATCCATTTTTTTAGTTGTAGAAATAACCGGATCAGGCGAATTCATATCAACACCAGCAGATTTCAATATGTTTATTGAATAGTCGCTGCTTCCTGCTTTAAGAAAAGAAAGATATTTATCAACAGCAGATTCCCCTTCTTTTAGCACTTTTTCAGATAAAGATTCAGAAGCAGAGAAACCAGTTGCATATTGATATACATAAAAGTCATAATAGAAATGAGGAATTCTCGCCCAGGTGAAATTTTCTTCTTCATCAACAACCATTTCCGGCCCCCAATATTTCTGAAACAATTCCCTGAACATTTTACACAATTGTTCGTGAGTAAGAGGCTGTCCTTTTTCTGATACTTCATATACTCTTTGCTCAAACTCAGCAAACATTGTTTGTCTATAAAAAGTAGATGTGATATTATTTAAATATTTTTCAAGCAAATATAATTTTTCATCTTGCGAACTCGTTTTCTTTATCATATAGTCAAGCAACAAAGCTTCATTAAAAGTCGATGCAACTTCTGCAAGGAAAATAGAATAATTTGCATAAGGATATGGTTGGTTGTTACCTGTGTAATAGGAATGCATATTATGCCCCATTTCATGGGCAAGTGTAAATACATCATTTAAAAGATCTGTCCAGTTTAAAAGCACGTATGGATGCACTCCAAATGTAGTTCCGGATGAATAAGCTCCATTTCTTTTTGATCTGGTTTCATAAACATCAATCCACCTGCTATTAAACGCCATTTTTAGTGATGCAAGATATTCATCACCCATAGGATTGAGAGCCTCCAAAATTATTTCAATTGCTTCTTCAAAAGAATATTTTTTTTCTGTTATTGGGAATAATGTAACATTTGCATCGTAAGGATGGAGTTCATCAAGCTTTAATAATCTTTTTTTCAATCCGGCCCATCTGTGTAATGGCTTTAGATTTCGGTTTGCATTTTCAATTAAATTATCATAAACAGATATGGGAATATTATTCCTATCCAACGCTGCTTCCCTGGCTGAATTATAATTTCTAGCCTTGGCGTTAAATATATTTGCTTTTAAATTTCCAGTAAAAAGCGATGCAAAAGTGTTGACATAATCCATATAAGGTTTTAAATAATTTTTATATGCTCTTTCCCTATAGCCCCGGTCTTTCGAATATAATGCAGCATAATATCTACCAAGAGAAATTTCAATATCATTGCCTTTATCGTCCTTAATTATAGGAAATTTTAAATCTGCATTGGTGAACATCGAAAAAGTATTATATGGAGCAGAGGATACTTCTGAAGTTAAGGCAAGTATTTTTTCCTGATCGGGGGAAAGTGTATGGTCTTTTATTCTTAAAAGATCATCAAAATAATGTTCATAAAGTTTCAAATCCTTATTTTCATTTATAAAACTAATAAGTTTATCTTTGGGAATTGATAATAGCTCTGGCTTAATAAAGGAATTTGCTGCCATTACTTCAGAATGTAGATTTTTAATTCTGTCATTCATAGCCTGATATTTCGTTACCTTCATATCACTGTCTTTAGTAAGCATAGAATAGAGAAAAAGCCTGTCAAGTTTTATCCCTATTTCATCATCAAATTTGAGGCATTCTAAAAGTATATCAGATGATTTTCCAAGAGTGCCTTTAAATTTTTGATATTTGGGGATATTGTTTTTTGTCCATTCAAAATCCTTATCCCATATATCTTCAGATTCATAGATATCTTTCAAATTCCATTTATATTTTTCATCTATATCCGACCTAACAGGTAAAGATGAAGTCTCTGTTTTTGAATAAATTTTATCGCTTAGTAAAAATTCTTTAGACATAAATAACCCTTCGATCCCCTATTTTTTCTAATTATTGGAATTGATTAAAGCCGAGTTGAAAATTACTAAATATTCTCTTAAAGTTAAATATCCTCATTAGATATTAGCTTGACTTAAAATTTAAAACCACTTTTTCCTTTTGAAAAAAATAACCATTCCAATAAAAATCAATCCCATAATAGCTAAAGCAAATGGATACCCATATTTCCAATCAAGTTCCGGCATATTCCAGACACTTATATCGGTTCTAAAATTCATACCATAAATACCGGCTATAAAAGTTAACGGTATAAAAATGGTAGAAATTATCGTAAGAATTTTTACAACTTCATTCATCTTGTGGCTGGCGCTTGAGAGATAAACTTCCTGCAAACTGTTAATTATTTCACGATAATTTTCAACAGTATCAATTATTTGCCTGATGTGATCATAAAGATCTCTTAAATAAATATAGGTCGATTTTGCAATAAAGGGATACTGTTCCCTCTCAAGTGCGTGTACAATATCTCGCAATGGAACCACTGCCCGCCTGAGTTTAATAACCTCTTTTCTAATTAAATGGATATTTTCAAGTGAGGATTTTTCCGGATTTTCGAACAATTCATCTTCAAGATATTCAGTTCTTTCATCTATTTTTTCAAGGACAAGAAAATAATTATCAACCATGGTATCTATTAATCTATATGCAAGATAATCAGCCCCCGACTTACGAATCCTGCCGTTGTTACTCCTAATTTTATCCCTGATTATATCAAAAACATCGCCCTCTTTTTCCTGGAAAGTTATAAGATAATTTTTCCCGAGAATAAAACTGACTTGTTCAATATTTAATTCATTCAGCTCTTTATTATAATTTATCATTTTTGTAATGACAAAAATAAAATCATCAAATTCTTCAACTTTGGGATTATGACCAGTATTTAAGATATCTTCAAGAACAAGTGGATGTATATTAAATATTTCGCCTACCTTACCAATTAATTCTGCATCATGAATTCCGCAAATGTTCAGCCAACTTACATTTTTATTAGTTTTAAATTCTGAAAGGCTCTCAATTCTATCTTCAGGGAGATCTTTTTCGTGATATCCTTTTTCATCAAAATCAAATACAGAGATTTTAGTTTTTTCAACTTTTTTTTCACCGGTAAAGACTAATGATCCCGGAGACATTCCCCTTTTATTTTTTCTTAATTTTAGAAGTGGCAAATCATACCTCGACTAATTATAATACATAAAGAAGATCGTACATTTCCGGATAAGACTAAATTATTTTTTTTCTTCCAGACTTTTTATCGCAGCATTTAATGAACGTAAGACAACATTTCTTCTTTCTTTTTTTGCAATTGTTTTCAATAACGGTAATTGGTCTTTGGCGTTTAGCTTTGCCAATAACCCAGCAGCATGGTTTCTTGTTCTAAAATACGGATTTTTTAGTCCTTCAGTTAGAACACCAATTACTTCCTTCCTGTGTTTTTTTTCAAATTGTACAGCACAATCCATTGCAACAATATCAAGTAAATGCATTCCACCGTAACTGTATTTATATTTCACATATTCTTTTGCCAGGCTTATAGCTCGATGATCATTTAGTTTTTTCAAACCTTCAAAAATATCTCTTCTTATAATATTCCTGTGAGAATCTTTTTTTAGTGCTTTTTCCAGGAATTCAAAAGCTCCCGGCATTCTTATTAATGCAATACTATATGCTGCAGCACCTTTAACGTAATCATTTTCATCATTCTTAAAAATATCTTTAAGAAATTTTGAAACTCTTTCCGGTGAAAATATTGAAAGAGACTTTACAGCTGCCTCACGAACTCTTCCGTCAAAGTCTTTGCAGGCTTCTTTTAATGCATCGTAAACTTCAATACCCCCTATTTTTCTCAGGCTTTCAACTGCTTCCAATCTAACACCGAAAAAATTATCTCTTCTAACTGTTCGTTCCAGATAAGGGGTTGCCCTTTTTCCAACAGATGCCAATCCTTTAGCAGCAGCAATTCTGCCTGTTATATCATCATCATATTGAAGTTGATAAACAACTTCATCAAATGATTTAGGAAAATGGACTTCACAAAGAGTCCATAAATATTTATTGAAACGAACCATCTGCGGATTTTCATTACAATCAAAAGTAAATGACTCATCTTTTTTATTTATCCAGATTTTCTTCTGAAAGGCCTGCTTCCCGGCAGTAACTTCAACCAGAACCGGAACAGTAAACAAATGAACCGCTGGTAGCTCTTGCTGAGTCTGCTTGACAATTAAGGTGATTTTTTTTGTTGTCTTATTCCAATCATAACTAACATCATAAACAGGAAATCCTGCACCGTAAATCCACTGATCAAAAAATCCTTTCAAATCTTTTCCTGTTGATTCCTCCATGGCAGTTCTAAAATCTTCAGTAACTACCGTTGAACCTTGAAATTTATTAACATAATGTTTTATTCCTTTTTCAAAGGCATCTTCTCCCAGATAAAACCTGAGTGTATTCAAAACTGCTGCTCCCCTATCGTATGCTTTTCCACCGCTTAATTCCACAGGAATTACACCTGTTGAATCAGGATCAATTTTATCAAGTGGCTGATTTTTTACTTCATCAAAATAGGCAAGGTTTTCATTAAATCTTAAAAATCTGAATTCGTCCTCTCCGTATTCATTTTCAACCCATAGGTCTGTAAAATAAGTAGCAAATCCTTCATTAAGCCAGACGTGAGGCCAGGTTTTACATGTTAAAAAATCTCCAAACCATTGGTGAGCAAACTCGTGAGCAATCAGACCATCTGCAGTATAATTCGGAATTGAACTTTTATCGTGCAGTAATCGCCTGTTTAATGTTGTAGCTGTTACATTTTCCATTCCCCCGTAAAGGAAATCCTGTACTGTAGTTTGAGCGTATCGGGAATAAGGATAGGGAAAAATATAATTTGAAAAGAAATTTAGCATTTGCGGCGTTCTTCCATAAAAATAATCGTAACTTTCCGCCCAGTTCCGCGGGAGATTATATTCAAGTGTAGTACCTCTTAATTTTTCTTTTACTGTTACAAAATCACCAACAATCAAAGTTGTCAAATAATTTGCGTGAATTTCATCCATCTTCCAGTCAAACGTTCTGGTTTTAGATTTAATATCATGTGTTTCAGAGAGTAAATTACCATTGGAAATTGCAATTAATTTTTCAGGAACTGTTGCTATAATTTCAGAACTCAATTTATCATCAGGCTCATCATAGGCAGGGTACCAGTAACGGTTCTCTCTTCCTTCTCCCTGCGACCAAACCTGATAGGGTATCTCAGGGTTCTCTTTCGTAGGTTTGAAAAAGAATAAACCTGATGAAGGAAAGGAGTTATAATTAATAATTACAGTTGATTTATCACCTTTTTGTAATTTTTTATTTAACATAATATAGAGCAATTCATTATCCTCTTTGAAAATCAAAGGGTCATTATTTAAAGTTACACCGACAACATTTGTGGTTTTGGAATGAAGGATCAGTTTATTAAAATCATTTACCAAAGGTATAAAAGTAAATTCTTCTTTTCCGATTACTTCTTCTTTATCAAAATCAAAATTTAATTTTAGCTTAATATTTACCTGGTCATAATTTCTTGTGTTTATATCGAGTGTAAAATCTTTTTTATCCTGCGCAAAAGAAATGAACGATAAAGAATAAAATGTAATTATAAATAGATAAAAAATTTTCTTATTAAGAATTTTCATTCAGATTACCTTATATTATTGAATAGAAATAAGTGCGGCTTAAATTTTTTCCATAACTTCCCGGGAAGCAGAAAATTTGCCTTGGTATTTTTTATTATGCTGCGACTGCAGTCTGGAAGCTTCTTTTTGAGAATACTCCTTGTATTGATCGATTGAATCACACTCATATTTCATTTTATATATCACATAATTTTCCTCAACCTCGGGAACAAGCACCCGGTACATCTGGCAATTATTAAAGTACTTGGTGTTTAACACGGCCGGAATGTGAGTTTCTTTCATCCAGCTTAGCCACTCATCTTCAACTTCTTTTTTAATTCTCACAGATACACTGTAAATAACCATTTTAATTTTCCTTCAGAATTTTCATTTAATAAGTTAATTATTTCAGCGTAAATAATAAATTCATTTAGTATGAAAATTGCATTGCTGAAAGTATTGTTATAAATTTGTATGAAATTTGATTCATTTTACCAATTTTGCGGATGCCTATGAAGTCACTAAAGAAAATTACTTTAGTGTTGTATCTCTTTTATGCTTTTACTTTTGTTTTAATCGGCTATGTTGTTATCAACAAATATTTAATTAAAAACAATGAGCCGGAAGTCACCAGAAATGAAATAGAAAAACCTAAAGTAAATGAATTCGGTTTCATTTCTGATTCTTTGAATGAGGATATCTTCACAGTTAGTCCAAATGAAACCTTTTCGGACTTATTATTAAATAATAATATATCCTACCCAACAATTGATTTTATTTCCAGAAATTACAAGAACATTTTTGATTTTAGCAAAATTGTTGCAGGAAAAACTTACCATGTCTATTCTTCAAATGATAGTTTGAGTCAAATTAGATACCTCGTCTATGAGTTAAACCAGATTGATTACGTTGTTGTAAATTTTAATGATAGCACAACTGTCTATTCTGGTTCAAAGAAAGTAACTACTGAAATTAAATCTGCCAGCGGAGTAATTACTAATTCTCTTTATCAAACAATGGTGGATAATAAAATTGATCCGGAACTTGTTATTAAACTTTCGGAAGTTTATGCCTGGCAAATTGATTTTTACAGAATTCAAAAAAATGATAGCTTCAAAGTTATCTATGAAGAACAATTAGTTGATGGAAAACCAGTTGGAGTGGGAAATATATTAGGAGCTTATTTTTATGCTTCGGGTGAAATATTTTACGCAATAAATTTTGAACAGAATGGTAATGATCATTATTTTGACGAAAATGGGAAAAGTTTAAGAAAAGCATTTTTAAAAGCCCCAGTTAAATTTTCCAGGATATCTTCAAGATATTCTCTCCGCAGATATCACCCTATTGAACATAGAGTTAAGGCACACCTTGGGACTGATTATGTTGCTCCAATCGGAACA
>DATFMR010000096.1:0-48009 GCA_035266865.1 Ignavibacteriaceae bacterium
GGACCTTCCATTGCATCCGGCAGCCAAACGTGAAGAGGGAATTGAGCTGATTTTCCGATTGCCCCACAGAATAATAATAACCCTGTAATTGTTAACCAGAATTCACTGTTAAAAGGAAGAACTCCCTGTGAAATCTGGAAGAATATTTTGTCAAATGAAAAAGTGTGATAAGTAGTAAAGAGAATCAGAATTCCGGCAAACATTCCAAGATCACCTATCCTGTTAACCAGGAATGCTTTTTTGGCAGCATCAGAAGCCGATTTTTTTTCGTACCAGAAACCGATCAATAAGTATGAGGACAATCCTACTAATTCCCAGAAAATGTACATCATCAAAACGTTGTGAGTAAAAACTATTCCGCTCATTGAGAAAGTAAATATTCCGAGGTATGCAAAATACCTGTTATATCTCTTGTCTCCCTTCATATATTCGAGAGAGAACAAATGAACGAGCATACTTATAAGAGCCACAACAAAGATCATTATAACTGAGATGTTGTCCAGTAAAATTCCCAGTTCAACAGTTAGTTTGCCTAAAATCGGAACTGCGCCAAAATCAATCCATTTGAATTCCGAAGTAATGCTTTTATCGTTGAAATAATTCAACTTCATAAATAAAAGAGCAACCGTACAAAGGAAGGTTACAATGATTATGAAGTTTTCAAAAATAAAAACCTTCTTTATCTTTTTACCGAAGAAAAGAGTAACGATGAATCCAATCAACGGAAGGAAGAGAATTACAAGTGCAAGTTTTATTAGTAATGATTCATTCATAAAATTTTAATCTCTTAAAGTATCAATCTCGTCAACATTTACATTTGAGAATATCTTATAGATATTTAGAACAATTGCCAGTGCTATTGCAGCTTCGGCAGCCGCAAGGACAATTACAAAGAGTGCATAAAGCTGTCCGTGAAAACCAAAGTTTCCGTACCTGGCAAAAGCAATAAAATTTATGTTTGCTGAATTAAGAATTAATTCAATTCCCATTAACACCATTACTGCATTTCTTCTGGTAACAACTCCGAAAATTCCTAGGCAGAATAAAAGGGAACTGATAATTAAAAAATGATTTAAGCCAATGTGCATCATAAAATTATTTCCTCGCCATTGAGGCGGCTCCGATTAAAGCTATCAAAAGTAAAACGCCTAAAAGTTCAAAAACTACCGCGTATTGCTCTACGAGCATCATTCCTAAATTATATGTTGAAGGTATATCAGCCTGCATTGTTCCGGTTTGCCATCCCGTGTTCATAAGAGTTGCAATTATGAAATAAGCCAGTGCTGTTACTCCAAGTGTAGCAGGAATAAGCTGCATAGAACCGGTTTTGATATTTACACTGGTAATTTTGTTCGTGAGCATCACACCAAATATCAAAAGGATCAAGATTCCGCCCACATAAACTATCAACTGAACTATGGCTACGAAATCTGCTCCAAGCAAAACATAAAGCCCTGCAACTCCGAAAAATGTGAACAATAAATAGAATGCCGCGTGAACTATGTTTCTGTTGGTAACAACAAAGAATGCTGAGACCAAAGTAATTGCTGCAAACAAGTAGAATATTATATCGTAAATAGTCATAATTTATTCTTTATTATCTTCTTTCTTTTCCGCCTTAGCTTTTGCGGCGGCTTCGGCTGCTGCCGCTTTTTGAGCAGCTTTTTCAGCTTCAAATTTTTCGAAATTAATTTTCTTTTCAACTCTTTCATCTGGTGTAAGAGTTACAAAATCATAAACAAGGTTATTTCTTTCGAATTCTGAAAATTCATAAACGTCAGTCATATAAATACATTCTGTAGGGCAGGGGAATACGCACAACTGGCAGTAACAGCATTTTGCAATATCTATATCAAATTTTGTAACCCACAGCGCTTTCTTTTTACCGTTTGATGTTTTCCCAAGATCTTCTTCTGGCAGACTTTTCACAGTTTCAATTTCAATACAATTAACAGGGCATGCTCTTGCACATTGATCACATCCGATGCAGTCATCCATATTTACATATAACCTGTTTCTCTCTCTTTCCGGAAGATCAAGTTTTACATCAGGATATTGAATTGTAACAGAAGGAACAAAGAGATGTTTGAATGTAACTTTCATTCCAACAAAAATTGTAAAAAGCGCGCTGTATATATTATTTAAATATTCTTTCATAATTATTTTACAATACCGTGATCAATCCGATAATTATTAGATTAACAAAAGCAATTGGGATCAAATATTTCCAGCAGACAGCCATTAGCTGATCGACCCTTAATCTTGGAAGTGTCCATCTCAACCACATCTGCACAAACACAAAGAAAACTCCTTTTACCGTGAACCAGAAAAATTGTTCAATAGGAATTAACCAGTGAGCACCAAGAGTATTTCCTAAATAACCAAAGGGTGATTGATAACCTCCGAAAAATAAAGTTGCAACAATTGCTGAAACAGCGAACATATTTGCATATTCTGCTAAAAAGAAAATTGAAAATTTCATTCCGGAATATTCAGTGTGATATCCTGATACCAATTCTGATTCTGCTTCAGGAATATCAAATGGAGTTCTGTTAACTTCTGCCAGTGTACTTATATAGATAACAAGAAACCCAATTACCGTGAACGGAATGAAGAGGAATTTATCTAATCCTGTTCCGGGTCCACCAAGAATCATCCAGTTCCAGAAATAACCAGTTTGCATCTGGCTGAGTGTTTCAAGGTTCATTGTGCCTGTAATCATTATTAAAGAAAGCACAACAAGAATTGTAGGTATTTCATAACTAATAATTTGTGCGGCTGATCTCATTGCACCAAGCAAAGTATATTTATTATTTGATGCCCAGCCTGACATTAAAATTCCTGCAACCACTAATCCCGTTGCTGCAATTATATAGATAATTCCAAGATCAACGTTAGAACCAATATATGCGCCGGTAAATGGAATAGCTGCAAATGCAGCGTAACTTCCTGCAAAAACAATTACAGGTGCTAAATTAAATAGAGGTTTGTCATTTACATCTGCGACAATATCTTCTTTTTGTAATAGTTTTAAAAGATCAGCAACTGTCTGGAGAATTCCGTGATATCCAACTCTCATTGGGCCGAGCCTGTCCTGCATATGTGCGGATACTTTTCTTTCCATTAATACTGCAACAAGCACAAATGGTAAAATAAAAAGTAGAAGAGGAAGAGCTGCGGAGATTATAATTCCAATAATCTGGTTATTGAACAGGTTTGTAAAAAAATCATAAATCATCTGTCTACCTCTCCGAGTACAATATCGATACTTCCAAGAATTGTAATAACATCTGCTACCAAAAGATTTTTGCAGAGTTCATTTATAACTGCAAGGTTAACAAAGGACGGGCCTCTTACTTTAATTCTTAAAGGATTTGGGGTCCCGTTGCTCATTATAAAATATCCAAGTTCGCCGCGCGGGTTTTCAACTCTGGAATAAACCTGTCCGACCGGAGGTTTTACTCTTTTAGGTATTGCCGATGTAACATCACCTTCGGGAATGTTTGCGATTGCCTGCTCAATTATTTTCAGGCTTTCTTCCATTTCAAGAACTCTGACGAAATACCTGTCCCAGCTGTCACCAACTGTTCCCATTCTGCCATCACCGACAGGAATATCGTAATCGAATTTGTCATAAACTGAATATGGATCGTCTTTTCTTAAATCCCATTTCATTCCTGAAGCACGAAGCATCGGTCCGGTAATTCCATAATTTATAGCTACATCAAGAGGAAGAATTCCGACATTTGCAGTGCGTTCGATAAATATTTTATTATAGCTTAAAAGATCGTTCAGCTCTTTGATTTTTGGCCTGAAATAATCAATAAATTCTTTTGTTAATCTTAAAAAATCGGGATGAAGGTCATGTGAAACTCCACCAATCCATATATAATTGTATAATAGCCTGGCGCCGCAGGTCATTTCAAATAAACTCAGAATTTTTTCACGATCACGAAAACAAAACAAAAAGGGAGTGAAAGCACCGATGTCAGCTCCATATGTTCCGATGGCCACAAGGTGAGAAGCAATTCTCTGAAGTTCGCCCATTATTACTCTTATGTACTCAACCCTTTCCGGTACTTCTATACCAGCTAATTTCTCAACTGCAAGTGCGTATCCAAATTCGTTATACATTGAGGCAAGATAATCCATTCTGTCTGTGTAGGGAATTACCTGCGGATAAGTCATTGCTTCAGCGTGTTTTTCAAAACATCTGTGAAGGTAACCGATATGCGGTATAATATTTACAATTAATTCGCCCTCAAGCTGGAGCTCAAGTCTCAGCACACCGTGGGTTGATGGGTGCTGAGGGCCCATATTAAGGATCATTTCTTCAGTTTTAAGAGCCATAGAGTATTCAGTAAATTTTATTAATATGGTACCTTCATTCCCTGGTAAAATTCAGGATTTTTGTAATCCTTTCTCAAAGGATATCCTGCTTCCCAGTCGTAAGGCATTAATATTCTTCTAAGATCAGGGTGATTTAAAAACTTTATCCCGATCAAATCGTACGCTTCTCTTTCGTGCCAGTCGGCACATTTCCAGATTTCGTAAACAGAACAAACTTCAGGATTTTCTATTAGTGTAGAAACTTTCAATGTTAGTTTATGTCTCAAAGAAGTTGACTCAAGATGATAATAAACACTTAAAGTTCTTCCTATAATTTTTTCATTACCATTCTCATCTTTTTCTTTCTTTTCATTATCGTCATCAACACCTGACAGGTTCATCAGGTTATCGAATTTTAATTCTTCGTTGTCAAAAAGAAATTTGCAAACTTTATCAATCTCTAGCGGATTTATAACAATATATGATTCTACCGGTTGGTCAACTTTTAATTCAATGACTGCGTCACCGAATTTATCTTTTAATAGATTGAAAATTTCTTCTGTACTTTTCATGCTGATTTCTTAACCATTGTTTCTTTACGAATTTTTTCCTGGAGCTTTAAAAGACCTTCCAATAAAGCCTCGGGGCGGGGAGGACAACCCGGCACATAAACATCAACGGGAATTACCCTGTCAACGCCTTTCAATACGTGGTAACCGTGTTCCCAATATGGACCACCGCAGTTTGAGCAGCTTCCCATTGAAATAACATATTTTGGATCAGGCATCTGTTCATAGAGCCTTTTAATTCTGAGAGCCATTTTCAAAGTGACAGTTCCGGAAATAATAATTACATCTGACTGTCTTGGAGAAGGTCTTGGAATGACGCCAAACCTGTCAAAGTCATAATGAGATGCAGAAGTAGCCATCATTTCAATTGCACAGCAGGCAAGTCCAAAACTCATTTGCCAAAGTGAAGATAATCTAGCCCAGTTGAGCAGATCCTCAACTTTTGTAATAACTATATTTCCATCATCTAATTGTTTATCTAGTAATCCCATATAAAACTCAGGCTCCGGTATTTACATTTAATTGTTCTGGCTTTGGTGTATCATTTTTTAATTTTAATGGATTAACAACTGGCCTTGCCCATTCAAGATCTCCTTTTCGCCATTCGTACGCCATTCCAAGACCAAGCATAATTAAAAAGATTGCGCCGACGAGGAATCCACCAAATCCAAAATTCTTATAAACCAAAGCCCAGGGTATTAGCAAAACAACTTCAACATCAAAAATCAGGAATATAAGTGCGACTACGTAAAACCTGATATTGAATTTTACCCAGGGTGAACCTTCTGCGGTTTCGCCGCATTCGTAGGTTAATTGTTTTTCTTTTGTCTTCAAAGATGGACGAAGTAGTTTTGCAACGGATACAACAACTACAACAAAGAGGATTGCGACTAAGAAGAAGATGAAAATTTTGCCGAATTCAGTAAGCATTTAGATTATTTTATTATTGTAAAAATTTAGATACGGCTTGTTTGTTTAACAAATTAACTCGATTTTACTTTTTTACCTACTCCAATTTTCCAAATCGCACACAGAATAACAATATATATACCAACTTATTTTCGCGATGGAATTATTGCTAAATTTGCTATAAATTCAAACATTTTATCTATTTTATTTTCAATAGTAAGAAATTAATGAATGCAAAAATAAACTAATTCCTAAGACTGAGAATAAGTTAATCAAAAATTTTAAACAGCCCAAAGAAAAAGTTTAAAAATTTAAATATACATAAGAAATTAAAAAAAAAATATTTCCCATTTTCAATTTTAAAAAAGTGACAAAGCATAATAAATAAGACATCAATTTTGTCAGTTTTTTTAACGAAAAAGTTAAGGTATTTGGTTAAATTAGTTTCGCTTCTGTAAGAATTATATATTCTGACTTATGCTAATATGAGTCATTAAAAGTTAAATCTATATAATCCATATATTAGTATAATCTTTAAAAAGAAAAATATTGTAAAATAAAATTAAATATGACCTCTTTCTAAAATAATTGTGGATTTGGAAAGAGAATTCAAAGCAAATATGTATATTAGGGAAAATAATAAATATTAAATGGATTTTATTAAACAATATATTGTACAGTGTATTTCCGCTGCATCCAATAATCTCAGGCTTAGCGCACAAAATATAGAAGTTGTTGCATTACTTCGTGAGACCATTATAAATTCAGAAAATATTGAGTCTGAGATAAAACAGATGAAAAAGATAACAGAATTATCAACACTTGCAATACGGCTAAATGAAATTTACAATTATTTAACAAGCAATCATATTGACCTTTTTAAATTATCTGACAAATTTAAAGATCATAGCCAGTATCTAATTAAAGATCTAAATTCAATGTTAGAGACAGTTAGTCTCCCCGTTTTTCAAAAAGCATTGACAAAATTAAATGAAAACAATTCTAATTCGAAAACCAATTCAATAGAAAAGATAGATGCTGCTTATTCTAAAGGACAAAATGTAGAACACACATTTGCTAAGTCTGAAACTGAAATTCTAAAAGAGAAAATAATTTTTGAAGAGGATAAAGACGAAGAGTATCTGTTTTTTCAGAATTATGAAACCGAAATATTAAAACCTATTAAGCCAATTGATGCAATGCTAAAAAAAATATCAGGGAATGAAATAAACCCAGAAGAGATAAACAATTTTGCGAAGATAATGAAAATTAATGGAGATTTATCTGCTAAAATTGGTTTCGATATAATTGCGAATATGCATAATGTGATTTCAAAATCATTATTATTAATAAAAACAAGAGAGCTGATGCCTGGTAGAGATGTAATAGAATCTATGAGAGCCTGTTTAATTGTAATCGTTGCAGTTGTTAGAGGGAAGGAAGTTGATATTACAAATTACCTGAACAGGGCAGAGGAGTTTGGCAGAAAAATTCAAAATATAAATATAAAACTGAAAGGTTAGAAAGAATGAAAATTTATGCTGTAATAATGGCTGGCGGTGTGGGATCCAGATTTTGGCCAAGAAGTAAGGAAAAGACACCAAAACAACTGTTGAAAATATTCGGTGATAATACAATGATTCAAGATACAGTAAACAGGCTAAATGGGTTGGTTGAAAATGAAAATATTTATGTTATTACGAATAAAATCCAAAAACCTGAAATTGTCAACCAGATTAAAAATGTTCCTGATGAAAATATTATTGAAGAGCCTTTTGGCAGAAATACCGCTGCATGTATAGGATTGGCTTCTATAATTATTGGTGAAAAGACAAAAGATGGCATCACAATTATTCTCCCAGCTGATCATATAATTAAAGAAAAAGAAGAATTTCACAGAACATTGAAAAATGCTGCAAAATTTGCGTATGAATCAAAAGGACTTGTAACAATAGGAATAAAACCAACCAGACCTGAAACAGGGTATGGATATATTCAAGTAGATGATAAAAACGTAAGTGAGAATATCTCTAGTGTTCTTACATTTGCTGAAAAACCAAACTATGCAACAGCAGTTCGGTTTCTCGAAAGCGGTGATTTCTTCTGGAACAGCGGCATGTTCATCTGGCGTGTTGATTCAATTTTAGAAGAAATAAATTCTTATATGCCCGATCTTGGTGACGGGTTGTTAAAAATTAAAAAGGAAGTAAACTCCAAAGATTATTCAACTGTATTAAACAATGTTTATGGACAGTTAAAAAGTATATCCATCGATTATGGAATAATGGAGAAGTCCAAAAGAGTTTTTCTTACAAAAGGAAATTTTTCCTGGAGTGATGTAGGCAGCTGGGAAGAAGTTTATAACCTCTCAAAGAAAGATGAAAATGGGATAGCAACAGTCGGTGATGTTTATTCAGAAATGGCAGTGGATTCTTATATTTATTCGCCGGATAAATTTACTGCTGTTTTAGGTGTTGATAATTTGATAATTATTAATACTGATGATGCTTTACTTGTGTGTAGAAGAGATCAAAGCCAAAACGTAAAAAAAATTGTAGATTATTTAAAAATAAATAAACTTAACAAGCATCTATAAATGAAGAAATTAATAACTGAACAGGATGTAACAATATTTTATAATCAGGGTGGTTCAGTTTTGCCTTTAGGTCCGAATGATTTGCTTACACCGGGAGCTAAAGACAGGATTAAATATTTAAATATAAAAATAGTCAGCAAGGAAGAAGCGGAAAAAATTGCTGAGAAAGATTCAAGTATAATTAAATCCCTGGTTTCAAAAAGTGTTGCAATAGGGAGTGACCACACAGGGTTTAAACTAAAGAGTATAATCACAAAAATTTTAGTTGACAAGAAATTTAAAGTAACAGATGTTGGCACTTACGATGAAAAATCTTGTGACTATCCTGATTTCGCATTTGCAGTTGCTAAAAAAGTAAAAGAAAGAGATGTTGACTGGGGAATTATAATTGATGCAAGCGGCAATCCATCTGCAATGACAGCAAATAAATTAAAAGGTATTCGTGCAGCAACCTGCTACAATGAATTCACAGCAAAAAGTGCCCGCGAACATAATAATGCGAATATACTTGTTCTGGGAGCAAAAGCGATCGGGGAGGAAACTGCAAAATCCATTCTTGATGCCTGGTTAAATACAAACTTTGGCGGAGGAAGACACCAGCGTAGACTGAATAAAATTATCGAGATAGAAAACAACCGGGATAATTAAATCTAATAATTTCGCATTCTAACAATTGCCAATTTAATATTAACAAACTATTTCTCTTTCAAACACACCATATTGATAAAAATTTTCATCCCAATTTTCTAATATTTAAATATTTCTTTAGTAAATTTGCAGATAAAAATAAATTTTTGCGTTGATTCAGAACTGATTATTCTGGATCTTTCTATAAATTATTGGAGTCAAAGTGAGGATCAAAGGGATAATATTATACATACTGGTTTATATTTTTGCATTAGCAGGTCTATCTTTTTCGCAGATTCCTAAAGACATTGTTGCCATTCAAATTGAAAAAACAAATTATAAAGTAAAGGCTGGCGAAAACTTTAAATTTGAAATATCGGCTACCATAAAAGAACGATTTCACATTAATTCAAATACACCAAATGATGAATTTCTAATCCCTGTTACAATTACTTCCGGTAATAAATTATTTACATTCTCTAAAATTGAATATCCTTATCCGGATAAGTTAAAGCTTCCTATTTCTGATCAACCTATTTCTGCATATGAAGGTACAATAAAAATACCTGTTACCGTTTCAATTGATAAATCAATTGGTGGCGGGAAATACGTTGTGCCGGTTCAGTTTAATTACCAGGCTTGTGATGATAAAACCTGTTTCCCACCGACAACAGTAACAAAAGATATTAATGTCGAAATAATATCGGCTAAAACTGAGACTGAAACTATTCCTCCGGTTATAAAAGATGATGTTAAAAAATCCGGAAGTGAAAATGATAAAACTCCTGCAACAGGAACAACTAAAAATGATACAGTAAAAACAGAAACGGCATCAAAAGATACAACTGCAGAAATTGTAGGTGCCCCGGTAACTACTTCAACTGAAGAAAATACTTCGCTTATAATTGCTCTTGTATTTGCTTTTATCGGAGGAATAATATTAAATCTTATGCCGTGTGTTTTACCTGTACTTTCACTAAAGATTATGGGGTTTATCCAACAGGCGGGCGAAGATAAGAGTAAAACAAGAAAACACGGACTTGCATTTACTTTAGGTGTATTAGTTTCTTTCTGGGTACTTGCAGGATTTTTAATTGCGCTAAGAGCAGGTGGAGAATATCTCGGCTGGGGTTTTCAGCTTCAGTCGCCGGGATTTGTGATTATACTCTCAATACTTCTGTTCCTTTTCGGACTGAGTATGTTCGGAGTTTTTGAAATTGGAACTACACTTACTTCAGTTGGACATGGCACAGCAAACAAATCAAGTTATACAGGATCTTTTTCAAGCGGTGTACTTGCCACAATTGTTGCAACTCCCTGCACAGCACCTTTTATGGGTTCGGCATTAGGATTTGCATTAAGCCAGCCGGCTTATGTTTCTCTTTTAATTTTTACTTTCCTCGGTCTCGGAATGGCATTGCCGTATGTTGTTTTAACATCGACTCCTGCTTTGTTAAAATTTGTACCGAAACCGGGCGCGTGGATGGAATCATTTAAACAATTTATGGGATTTCTTTTAATGGCTACCGTTCTCTGGCTGCTTTGGGTATTAAGCTTCCAGGCTGGCAGCGATGGTGTGATTCTACTCCTTCTCTCACTAATTATTGTCAGCATCGGTGGATGGATCTACGGCAGGTGGGGAAACATCTCCAAGAAAACAAGTACAAGAAGAATAGCGCAGATTCTCGCTGTAATTTTTATAATTGGCGGTATTGTCTTTTCACTTCAAAACATTGAAGCAAAATCTGAAAATAACAGTGGTATTCATAAACAGGGAAGCATTGAATGGCAGCCATATTCTCCTGAATTACTGGCTCAATTAAGGTCTGAAGGTAAACCTGTGTTTGTAGATTTTACCGCGGCATGGTGTTTAAGCTGCCAGGTAAATGAAAAGATTGCATTCGGTTCGCAGAGCGTACAGGATGCATTCAAGAACGAAGGCGTTGTTACTCTTAAAGCAGACTGGACGAACAGTGATCCTGTAATAACAAAAGCGCTTGCAGAATTTGGCAGAAACAGCGTTCCTCTTTACGTGCTTTATTATGGTAAATCAAGTAATAAACCCGAAATACTCCCCGAAATACTTACACCCGGCATTGTACTGGATGCGCTGAAGAAAGTCAACTAAAAATTTTATTCATAATATTCGATTATCAGTGTGACCGTTGAATGATCTAAAACTATTTCAATGTCAATTAAATAACTTTAAGCAATGGTAAAGAAAGCAGATAAAAGTTCGGACAAAGGTGAAATAGTAATTTACAAATCACCACAAGGTGAAACAGAACTTGAAGTAAGCCTGAGAGAAGATACAGTTTGGCTGACACCCGTACAAATATGTCCAGACTCTTTGATAAAGCACGTCCAACAGTTCTGGAACATATTAAGAATATATATAATGAAGCGGAACTGGAAAGACATTCAACTTGTCGGAAATTCCGACAAGTTCAAGCTGAAGGGAAAAGGAGAATAACTCGAAATATTGAACATTTTAATCTTGATGTAATCATTTCTGTTGGCTACCGTGTAAAATCTAAACGCGGTGCACAATTCCGCATCTGGGCAAACAAAGTATTAAAAGATTATCTTGTAAAGGGATATGTGCTGAATGAAAAGCGCCTCAAAGAACAAAAAGACAGGATAAAAGAACTTGAACAAACTCTTGAAATATTTTCAGGAGTTGTGGATAATTATAAACTAAAACAGGATGAGTTTTCGGGGATATTAAAGGTTGTAAAAGATTATACCTACGCTCTTGATATTCTGGATGGATATGATCACCAATCCTTAAAAATAAATGCTGCAAATAAAAAAGAGGTATTTCGAATTTCTTATAAAAATGCCAAAAATGTAATTGAAGAAATGAGAAAGAAATTCAGTGGTTCCAATTTATTCGGTAAAGAAAAGGATAAATCTTTTAAAAGTTCTATAAATTCAATATATCAGACTTTTGGTAAAAAGGAATTATATCCTAGTATTGAAGAGAAAGCTGCTCATCTGTTATATTTTTTTAGTTAAAAATCATTCTTTTATAGATGGCAACAAAAGAATTGCTGCTGCTATATTCTTATGGTTTCTTGAAATGAATGAATATCTTTATAATAAGAAAGGTCAAAAAAGAATTGCAGACAATGCTCTTGTTGGATTATGCCTTTTAGTTGCGGAAAGCAAACCCTTAGATAGAGAGATAATTGTGAAAGTAATTGTAAATTTGATAAATATGAGAAACTGAAAAAGACTATAATTAAAATCACATAATCTCTTTTCCTTCACTACATAAGTTTCCTCTTGATTTATTCCTTTTCTTTTACTTATTTAATAGTGAACATATGTTCACTTATTTAAAACCGTATTTTTATGCAAAACGCCACAATTGACCTGAAAAGCTACAAATTAGCCGGTTCAGAAGAACTGAGACTAACCAGTCTGTATCCGGCAATTCCAAGGAACACACGGGAGGTAGATTTTGACGTTTACGATTACAATTTCCTGTTCAATGATAGGGAAACGCTTGAACTGATAAGAAAGGGCAAAACCATCGGTTGTTTTTATATCGAATCGCCGGGAATGAGGCAGTTGCTTAAAAGGCTGGATGTACACACTTTTGAAATGCTTACAGCGGCTTCTTCAATTATTCGTCCCGGTGTAGCTGAGAGCGGAATGATGCAGGAATTTATCGCGAGGCACAGGGACCCGTCAAGACGGAAATACCTTCATCCTTTAATGGAAAAATATCTCGCTGAAACCTACGGTGTAATGATATACCAGGAAGATGTTATAAAAGTTGCTCACCACATAGCGGGACTGTCGCTCGATGATGCCGATTTGATGCGGAGAGCAATGTCAGGTAAAGCACGTTCGCACAGCGCGATGCTCAGGCTGGTAAGCAAGTTTTTCAGCTCCTGTCAGGCAAAAGGAATGTCGAAAAAGGTAACAGAAGAACTCTGGCGGCAGATTGAATCTTTTGCGGGTTATTCTTTTTGCAAAGCGCATAGTGCAAGCTTCGCACTTCTTTCATACCAGGTGGCGTATTTGAAAACACATTATCCCGCGGAGTTTATTGCTTCAGTTATAAGCAACGGCGGAGGTTTTTATTCCGCTGCAGTTTACGTGTGGGAAGGAAAAAGAATCGGGATAAATTTTCATTTGCCATCAATAAATAAGAGTAAACACCAATACACGGGTTCGGGTAAAGAAATACAAATAGGATTAATGGCAGTGAAAAATCTTTCTAAAGAATTCTGTGAAAGAATTGTAGATGAAAGAAAGAGTAACGGTGAATATAAATCACTCCCTGATTTTTTAGTAAGATTAAAGCCCGGTCCGGAAGAAACATCGTCACTTATTAGATGCGGGGCAATGGATTGCTTTGAATTCACACGCCCGACACTGTTGAGACTTTTGAATGTATATCTCTACAGCAGGAAAATACTCGATGAATATACCGGCGACCTGTTTACCGGTGAATCATTCAGGCTGGAAAAAGAAGTGATAACAGATGAAGACTACAGTATAAGAGAAAAGTGCAGCATAGAGTATGAAACGTTCGGTTATATGGTAACAAAACATCCCCTCGAATTTTTCGAAGAGTTTACTTCTCAAAAAGATATAATTAAAGCCGCCGATATGGGAAAATACGACAAGCGAAAAGTAAAAATGATTGGCTGGTATATGGCTTCAAAAAGGATCAGGACAAGGAAGGGTGAGGCTATGAAATTTATTTCGCTGGAAGATATGACAGGGACTTTTGAAGCGGTGATCTTTCCGCGTGTATATGCAGGTATAGCTGAGAAGACGCTTTCTATGGGACCCTACCTGATAGAGGGGAGAGTTGATGTTGAAGGTGGAAAGAACCTGGTTGTGGATAGATTTGAAGTGTTTGCTGATGTAAAGATGAGAACTTCGCAGAACGAATTCAGTCCGGACACGCAGTATTCGGAAAAAGACGAATTCTGCGAAGAAGATATTTCATTGTCCGATCTGAATACAGAAAAATTAATTAACGCGTATTCAATGAACTTACAAAAAGCGGTTTGAAAAATTCAACCTTTAACCTGCAACTTTTAAACTTGTAACTTATTTATGATACCGCTGCACATTCACTCATATTACTCGTTCCTGCAGGGAACCATACCGATGGACTCTCTGATAGAGAAAGCAAAGGAGTATGCGCTGCCTGCGATTGCCTTAACAGACACAAACGGTATGTACGGCCTGGTTGAGTTTATGAAAAAAGCAAAAGAAGCGAATATAAAACCGATACCCGGCGCTTTTATTGATGATCCTTCCGATAAAAATATTAACGCTGTTTTTCTTGCAATGAATAGGAAGGGTTATTCCGACCTTTGCAGAATAATCACTACGAGAAAATTGAAGGAGGACTTTTCGCTTAAAAATCTTTTACAGGATGAATTCCCCGATCTTGTAATACTGATCCATTCAATTGAATTGCTTAAAAACATTCCCCGCAGGAAAAATATTTATGCAGAACTTATATCTACCGGAAAAGAAAGAAAGAATACGAGGAATCTTTACGAGTTCGCTGTTGCCGAAGGAATTAAGTGTGTGCCTACCAACCCTGCTTACTTTCTTGAACGGGAGGATTTCATAATTCATAGAATTGTAACGGCTATAAAAGAAAGAGGCACCTTTGAGAATCTTCCCGATAATGAATTGGTTGATGAGGAATATTATTTCAGAAGCCCGGCGGAATTGAACAGGAAATGGAAAACTTTCCCTGATATGATCTTTAATACTTACAACATAGCCGAGATGTGTAATGTCGATATCGGTATAGGCACTTTCAAATACCCGGTATTTAGTACGAGGGACAATACAGATCAGTTTTCTTTTTTATGGAAGCTTGCATTCAGCGGACTTGAGGAAAGATATCCCGAGCTTACAAAACCTGTCATTAAAAGGCTGCAGCATGAACTCGATGTGATAAATGAATTAAGCCTCAGCGATTACTTCCTTGTTGTGTGGGATATACTCCGTGAAGCCAACAGTAGGAGAATGGTAACCATCGGTAGGGGTTCTGCGGCCAACAGCCTGGTTTGCTATTGTCTCGGTATAACGCAGGTGGATCCCGTAAAATATGGCTTTTACTTTGAAAGATTTCTCAACAAAGGCAGGTCAACTCCACCGGATATAGACCTTGATTTTTCCTGGAAGGAAAGGGACGAAATTGTAAAGTATGTTTTTGAAAAGTACGGCTACGAGCACGTTGCAATGATTTCCACGCATATAACATTCAGGGCGAGATCGGCATTCAGGGAAACGGCAAAGGTTTTCGGGATACCAGATTCTGAAATATCCCGGTACAGTAAATTTATTCCTTACACTGATGCGGGTAATATTCAGAATATTTCTTCTATATACCCGGAGGCACGTTCGTTAAAGTTTGATACCGAGCCGTGGAGTACAATTGCAGCTATTGCGCCGAAACTCGCAAATTTTCCAAGACATTTGAGCATTCACCCGGGGGGAATAGTAATAGTGCCAGAGCCGATAACAAATTACACAGCTTTGGAGTATGCAAGAAACAAAGGTCTTGGGCTGATTGTTACGCAACCAGATATGTACGGAGTGGAAGATATAGGGCTGGTAAAAATAGACCTTTTAAGCCAGCGGTCGCTCGGCGTTTTAAGGGACACTTTGAAACAAATCGAAAATAATAATTTATATAAGGAGAGGGAGTAATGAAAAAAATATTCATAGGTACCGCCGGATGGTCCTACAAGGACTGGGTTGGTCCCTTTTATATAAAAAGTCAGTCGGCAAAATATGACTGGCTGAAATATTATTCCGGTTATTTTAATTCGGTGGAAGTGAACTCGACTTATTACGCATATGTAAATAATGAAACAGTTAAAAACTGGGTAAATAAAGTTTCTCATAAAAACAATTTCATTTTTGAGATTAAACTTCACCAGGATTTTACTCATCTTAAAAAATTTAATAAGGGAAATGTTAATGCCGTAAGAGAGAACCTCGACATACTTAAAGATTCTGAAAGATTCGGCTCGCTGCTTTTGCAATTTCCTTATTCATTTCATATGAACAGTGAAAACATATCATATCTTTCCAGGCTCTCCGAGTTATTCGCCGTGTACAAAAAAGTAGTGGAAGTAAGACATAACAGCTGGGACAACGAAAAAGCCGTAGAACTGTTCAACGAATACGGACTTACTTTCTGCTCAGTGGACCAGCCGGAAGTAGGTAGGTCACTTAAATTCAGTTTAACTGTTTCCGACAGGCGCGCATACCTGAGGCTGCACGGCAGGAATAAAGATGAATGGTTCAGGAATTTTAATAGTTTTAAAGCAAAACAAACTTTTGAAGAAAAAAACGCGAGGTATAATTATCGTTATTCACCGGGTGAACTGACGGAGATAAAAGTAATGATAGAAGAACATTTTGAAGAGATAGACGAGATACACGTAATCTTTAACAATCACCCCGGGGGCAAAGCGGTGTTAAACGCAATTGAACTTAATGCTTTACTAAATAATAATTTTTATGAAATGCCGGAACGGGAACCAGGTCTTTTCCCAGAACTTAAAAAAACAACAATGAATTAATGAGAACTATCTTTCATCTCGATCTCGATACTTTTTTTGTTTCAGTTGAACGAATAATTGATCCTTCACTTAAAGGCAAACCGGTTATTGTGGGCGGAGATCCAAAGATAGGGAAAGGTGTTGTTGCCGCCTGTTCGTACGAAGCAAGAAAGTACGGGCTACATTCTGCAATGCCTATAAAACTTGCTTACCGTTTATGTCCGAACGGAATTTATCTTCACGGCAGTTTCTTGGAATATGAAAGGTATTCTAATATGGTTAAAAAATTTTTAACAAATCTTTCTCCTGTTATTGAACAGGCATCAATAGATGAGTTTTACATGGACTTTACAGGAACTGTGAGGATATACGGCTCTCCATTAATGCTTGCCAATTACATTACAAAAGAAATAAAAAATAAATTCGGGCTGCCATGCAGTATAGGTATTGCGGCAAATAAAACAACAGCAAAGATTGCGTGCGATGTAAGCAAACCTGAAGGACTTATTTATCTTTCAGAATCTACCGCGAAACATTTCCTGGAACAGCTCCCGGTTGAAAGGATACCCGGAGTAGGTAAAAAAACACTAAGCAAACTCCATTCGCTTGCGATTTATAAAATAAAGGACATCACTACTATTCCTGCTGATTTTTTTACAACCACGTTCGGCAAATTTGGGCTTGATATCTGGCGCAAGGCAAATGCTGAAGGAACAGAATATCTTACACCGGAAAGAGAACAGAAAGGAATGTCAAAAGAAGTTACTTTCGGCAAAGATATATTGATCGAAAAGAAAATCGAGAAGGTTATATTCCAGCATGTAAGTAAACTTTGTCATCAGCTTAGGAGTGAAAATATCACAGCCTCTACCATATCTCTGAAATTGCGTTACACTGATTTCAAAACGCTGATCCGGTCAATTACTCTAAGAGAGCCGACAAACCTGGATCATAAAGCTTATGAAGAAGCTGTTAATCTTTTCAGGAAAGCACACACAAGAAGAATAGGCATAAGATTGATAGGCGTAAGGTTCAGCAATTTTCGTTTTTTTTCGGACCAATGTGCATTATTCGATAACCGTGGGGAATCTCTTAAAAGAATGTATACAGCAATTGACAGGATAAGAAAAAAATATGATTATAAAGTGATAAGAATTGGAGAATAAAATTGGATTTAATGAAATACAAAAGAACCAATTTTGATTTAGAATAAACAAAAACTTAAATTATGAAGGTTAAAAAAATATTTATCTGAATATCAATATTAACCCTCCAAATTACCAGATTATTAAAAAGTTTGCTAAAAAATAGGAAAAGGATACGGATTGTTCATAATAAATTCACCAGTTGAAGAATCAATAAAATTAGATAACGAAATTTACCTGCTTAAAATTCATTGTCCTGAAATTGCTTCAGTAATTAAGCCGGGACAATTTCTTAATATTCGTGTTTCCGCAACAATGTACCCGCTGCTCCGCAGACCTTTCAGTGTTTGTGATGTGGATGGCGAATTCATTTATTTAATGTTTAATATTTTCGGCGAAGGCACAAAAATATTATCGCGAAAACATAAAGGTGATCTTATAGATATTCTTGGTCCTCTAGGTAATGGATTTAAACTTGATGACGATTTTGAAACTGCAGTAATTGTTGCAGGCGGACTCGGTGCCGCACCTTTCCCGTTTTTTACAAAAATGCTAAGTGATAAAAAGGGAATATATTCCTTCGTAGGTGGAAGATCAGAACACGATGTGATCACATATAAAATGCAAAATGTTCAAACTTCAACAGATGATGGGACAAAAGGATTTAAAGGCACAGTTATACAACTGCTTGAAAACAATTTTGATAAAATAAAAAATAAAAAAGTAAAGATATTCGGATGTGGACCAAACGCTATGTTGAGAGCTTTAAAAGAATTTGCTATTAAAAATAATTTGAATTGTGAAGTCTCAACTGAGTGTGCAATGGCCTGTGGATTTGGGATTTGCCAGGGCTGCCCGATTGAATCAACTGTCCACCCTGAAAAATATTATTTAGTATGTAAAGACGGACCAATTTTTAATGTGAAAGATGTAGTAATATGAGTAAAGTAGATTTATCAATAAATATGGGTTCCCTGAAACTAAGAAATCCTCTTTTACTGGCTTCAGGAACGGTTGGATATGGAAATGAAATTTCTGAATTTACAAATCTTAACAACATTGGCGGAATAGTTACAAAGTCCCTAAGTCTAAAACCGAGAAAGGGAAATCCGCCACAAAGAATTGTAGAAACTCCTGCCGGAATGTTAAATGCAATAGGTCTTGCAAATGTAGGTGTAGAAGTTTTTCTAAAAGAAAAGATTCCGTTTCTTAAAAAATTTGATGTACCATTAATCTGTAATATAGCAGCAAGCTCAGTTGAAGAATACGTTGAATGTACAAGAATATTAACCAGCGAAGATTTTATTAAAGCATTTGAAATCAATGTTAGCTGTCCAAACGTGAAAGAAGGCGGGCTTCAGTTTGGAAATGATGCATCTATGGTTGGAAAAATCACGGAAAAAGTAAAAGCTGTTACAAACAAACCTGTAATTATTAAACTTTCACCAAATGTATCATATATATCTGAATTTGCAAAAGCTGTAAAAGATAATGGCGGTGATGCAGTTTCAGCAATCAATACATTGGTTGGAACTTCATTTGATATCAGGACTAAAAAGCCTAAGATTCATAATATAAACGGTGGGCTTTCCGGTCCTGCAATTAAACCGATTGCTCTTGCTAAAGTTTTGGAAATAAACAGAAAAGTTAAAATACCGGTTATTGGAATTGGCGGAATTATGAACTGGAAAGATGTAATTGAATTTATGATTGTTGGTGCATCTGCTGTCCAGTTAGGGACTTTAAATTTTATTGATCCATCTGCCGGTGGAAAAATAATCAGTGAACTCGAAGATTATTGCATTAAGTTAGGTATAAATAAAATCTCCGATTTAACAGCCTCCTACATTATTTAATTTTATGACAATTAAAGAATCTCTCGATAAATTATTTTCACTTCATAACATCGGAATTAAACTAGGCATTAATAATATTCAGAAGTTTCTTGATCAAATTGGAAATCCTCAGAGTTCTTATAAAACAATTCACGTAGCAGGTTCAAATGGAAAGGGAAGTACTTCAGCTTTTGCTGCCAGCATTTTGAAAGAGTTTGGCTTTGCAGTCGGACTTTATTCTTCACCTCATTTTGTAAGATTTAATGAGAGAATAAAAATTAATAACATTGAAATAGAAGATGATTACATTGCAGATTTTGTTAATAAATACAACGATCTAATTGACCATTTACAATTAACATATTTTGAAGTAACAACTGCAATGGCTTTCCAATATTTTGATGACAAAAAAGTAGACTATGCAGTTATTGAAACCGGGCTTGGCGGCAGGCTGGATGCAACAAATGTTTTAACACCTGAAGCGTGTATAATAACTTCGATCGGTCTCGAGCATACGCATATCCTGGGTGACACATTAGAAAAAATAGCTGGAGAAAAAGCCGGTATCATAAAAATGAATGTACCGGTTTTTTGCGGGAATATGTCGAGCGAAGCAGAAAGCGTAATTGAAAAAAAATGTGAAGAACTTGGCTGCAGATGTTATAAATTAAGAGATTATATTCTAAAAAGAGACGATTCAATTGAACTCTATACTGAAGACATAGAAATTGATGATTTTACAACACCTTTGCGTGGTAATTATCAAAAATTAAATGCTGCACTAGCCGGCTTAACAATTTCAAAGTTGTTCGATACTGATGATTATGCCCACATAGAAAAGGGTATAAGAAAAGTATTAGAAAATACAGGGCTACAGGGCAGATATGAAATCTTCAATAGTAAGCCCGATATTATCTTTGATTCAGCTCATAATCCCGATGGTATTAAAGAATTTATTGAAGAATTTAAAAAAGATAGTAAAGGATATAACAAGAAAAGTATACTTTTCGGTGCGATGAAAGATAAATCTTTAAAGGAAATGCTAACTACCTTGGGAAACCATTTTGATAATATATATGTTACAGAAATTGATTATGAAAGATCGGCAAAAGCAGCGGATTTAAAGAAAATTGCTGCTGAGATTGGACTGGGAGTCGAAATTAAGACGAATTATGTTGATTTTATTACTTCATTTTTGAATAATAACAAAGAAGATTGCCTTGTAGTTTTGGGAAGCATGTATTTGCTTGGTGCAATAAAATCTTCATTACTTAATAAAATAGCTTGACATTACCTTAAAATCGCATTAATTTTGAATAAAACCTCGGGTTCCTTTCATCATTTAATCAATTATTTTGAAAAGTTTATAAGTTTAAGTTAATCCTCTTAATACAGCATATCAGAAGATAAAACCTTTGAAAGTATTACATTTTTTCATAGTCACTAAATTAATTAAGTTATCAAAAAACATTTTTTAACAGGGAAAAGTCATGCCAATGGATATTTCTGAACTCAAATCGAAAAAAATTGTAGAATTAAACCAAATAGCAAAAGACCTGGACATCTCAGGTTTCAGCGATTTGAGGAAACAGGATCTTATTTTTAAAATACTGGAAGCCCAGACTTCAAAAGATGGTCTTACATTTTCAAAAGGTGTACTTGAAGTACTTCCTGATGGATATGGATTTTTAAGATCATCGGATTACAACTATTTGCCTTCACCAGATGACATATATGTCTCACCTTCACAGATTAAAAAATTCAGCCTGAGAACGGGTGATTACGTTAGCGGGCAGGTTCGTCCGCCAAAAGAAGGTGAAAGATTTTTTGCTCTTTTGAGAGTAGAAGCCGTAAACGGTCTTGAACCGGAAGGTATAAGAGGCAGAACATTATTTGATAATCTTGTTCCGGTTTATCCAACTAAAAAAATTAACCTTGAATCCGCTCCGGGTGAATACTCAATGAGAATAATGGATTTACTTTCACCAATTGGGAAAGGACAGAGAGGTCTTGTAGTTTCACCTCCTAAAAGCGGTAAAACTGTATTACTACAGAAAATTGCAAATTCAATTACAAGAAATCAACCTGAAATAAAGATGATAATTCTTTTAATTGATGAGCGCCCTGAAGAAGTAACCGATATGGAAAGATCAGTTAAAGCAGAGGTGATAAGTTCCACATTTGATGAACCACCGGAAAGACACGTTCAGGTTGCTGATATGGTTATTGAAAAAGCAAAAAGACTCGTGGAAGCAAATGAAGATGTTGTAATTCTTCTTGACAGTATTACCCGTCTTGCACGAGCGCATAATATAGTAGTGCCTCATAGTGGCAGAATATTATCAGGCGGTGTTGACTCAAATGCTCTTCACAAACCGAAAAGATTTTTCGGTGCTGCAAGAAATACCGAGGATGGTGGAAGTTTAACAATTATAGCTACTGCTCTTATTGATACAGGAAGCCGTATGGATGATGTTATCTTTGAAGAATTCAAAGGAACAGGCAATATGGAAATAGTTCTTAATAGAGATTTGAGTGATAGAAGAATATTCCCTGCAATTGATGTTAATAGGTCCGGAACCAGAAGGGAAGAACTTCTTATTAAAGAAGATGACCTTCAAAAAATCTGGATATTAAGAAAAATATTAAGTGACTTTAGTCCGGTTGAAGCAATGGACTTCCTTCTTGACAAGATAAGGGGTACAAAAAATAATAAAGAATTCTTAAACAATATGAATAGCTAATTTTCTTGATATAGCTTGTAATTAAACTTAATTTACTTATCATTTAAAAAAGCTTGCTTGCAATCAGAGACAGCTGGCTTTTTCCAATATTAAAAAATAAGAGCAGATGAGAAAAATAATCTTCCTGACAGCATTAATAATATTTTTTCAAACATTAGATGCTCAGATTCCGCGCATGCACCCTCGGGAGACTTTTAAAAATATAGTACCTTTCTTTTCTGAAATTCATATTATTCCTGGTAACGGACTGAATTCATTTAATTTTGTTTATAAGTTACCTTATAACCAGCTTTTTTTTGTAAAAAATGATGATGACTATCTGGCGGGAATGAAATTAACTGTTGAAGTTTATGACACTAGCAACAATTTTATTGCCAGACAGATTAAGGAAGACAATGTTGTTGTAAAAAAGTATTCTCAAACAAATGTTCCGCTATTATTTGTTGAAGGAGTAATAAAATTTAATTTACCTGATGGTACCTATAAATTTGTACCCGATTTAATTGATATTCATTCAAATCAGGATGTGAAACCAACACCATTGCTGGCAAAGAAAAATGGTGATGTAAAAACAGAATTTCTTGTTCCTATGGTGCTGGATGATAAAACCTATCAATATGAAAATGAAAATTACCGAATGCTTGCTAATTTCAATGATAGTATTCCATTTGGTCATAGAGAATTCGAATTGATGATACCTGTAGTTGACACAACCCTAACGGAAATTTACATTACTGCTGTTAACAACGCCGACACTTTATATAATGGCTATTTAAAAGCATCCTTTATTTCTACTTTAGATATACAGAATATTAAAGATCATATCATATTAAAAACAAATGGTAATACCAAAAGATTTAGAAATTTTATATTTAAGAATTTTGTGAACAAATTGGATGAAGGCAGACTTACCATTACAATTTCAAAAGATAAGCATTCAATATATTCTGAAAACATAGCAAAAGACGTGGTTTGGTTTGATAAACCGTTTTCTTTGAGGAATCCTGAATTTGCAATTAATTCATTAAAATTTATGGTTAATGATTCTGTAATAACTAAATTGCTTGGAGTGGATAAACTATATTACTCGAGAGAATTGACAAAATTCTGGCGAAAATATGATCCGACACCAGAGACAAAATATAATGAGTTAATGGACGAATATTACAGAAGAGTTGATTATGCAATAAGGAATTTTGCTTCTATTGAAAATAGAAATGGAACAAACACAGATAGAGGGGAAATATTTATAAAATACGGAAATCCGGATAATATAGAAAGAAGTTCAGATGACTATGGACGAGTTATTGAAAAATGGATTTACGAAAGTAGTAATTTAAGTTTTCTATTTATTGATAAAAATGGAACAGGAGAATTTGCACTCTTTAAATGATGATGAAAAAATATCTTTTTACTAGCGGGGATATAAATGGTATTGGACCCGAAATTGTAATTAAAACGCTCAATGAAATTGGTAATTTAAGACAATATAAATTTTATTTTGCATGTTCGCCTACTGTATTTTACCAAACCTGTAAAAAAATCAAGCCCAAATTCAAGTTTAGCTTTTCAGAAAAATATAATCCTGATAGTCCAACTCCTGTAACAATATTAAAATTAAAAAATTATAAAATAAGTCTGGGTAAGCCAACAATGAGTTCTGGAAAAAGTGCATATGATTCAATTAAACTGGCTGTGCATTTAGCAATTGAAAGACAAATTGATGCGATTGTTACTGCTCCTATTTCTAAAATTGCTTTAAATAAGGCAGGAATAGAATTTCCTGGTCATACAGAAATGCTTGCCGAATGGACAAAATCAAAAAACTTTGTAATGACATTCCTGTCGAAGAAAATGTTAGCAGCATTATTGACTATACATGAGCCGGTAAAGAATATATCTCGGCTAATTACTACTAAAAAGATTCATTCAGTATTAGATGTAATCACAAACTCGTTAAAAATTGATTTAGATATACCTCAACCCAAAATTGCAATACTAGGCCTAAACCCACATGCAGGAGAAGATGGACTAATAGGTAATGAAGAAAAAGATATAATCATTCCTACTCTTAAAAGTTATGCAGGAAATGTCTTAATAGAAGGACCATTTTCTCCTGATGCTTTTTTTGCAAACAGGCTTTACAAAAATTATGACCTTGTTTTGGGTATGTATCATGATCAGGTTCTAATTCCATTTAAATATATGAATTTTGGAGTTGGCGTTAACTATACTGCAGGTTTGCCTATCATCAGAACTTCACCTGATCACGGAGTAGCTTATGATATTGCTGGGAAAGGAATTGCAGACTCGTCAAGTATGCTAGAGGCATTTAGATATGCTAATAAAATTGTAAATAACAGGCATAAAAATGCCTAGAGTTATAAAGAAAAAAATCTATCAGGACTTGTCATTAATTTATGATCATTTAATGAAAAAAGTTCGTTATGATTATTGGGCAGATTATATTTATAATTTGACTTTTGAATATTTAAATAATAATCCTAGGATATTAGAATTAGGATCTGGCAATTGCCAGTTTGCTGAATATTTTATTAAGAAATTTCCCAATTACGTAGCAACAGACATATCAATTGATATGCTAAGACGTTCTAAAACAAAATTAATAAATGTTTGTTGTGATATGACAAGCCTTCCGTTTAATTCAAAATTTGATATGATACTTTCGACATTTGATAGTGTGAATTATCTTACATCAAAAAAAAAACTTTTATTATTCTTGAATGAATCTGCAAGTTTATTAAAAGAAAATGGTATTCTAACTTTCGATGCATCAATGGAAGGAAATAGTCTTAAACATATAAATAATCCTGTGAGGCAAGGGAAAATAAAAGATATTGAATACGTACACAGAAGCATCTACGATAAAAGTTCCAGAATTCATAGCAATATTTTTGAGATTAAATTTGCTGACGGTAATACACATAAAGAGACACACAAACAAAAAATATTTCATTTTGTAGATTATTTTAATTATATAGAAAAGGCAAAGCTTTATGTTGTGGATTGTGTAGAAGCTTTCACTTTCAGGAAAGGAAAAGAGAATTCTAAAAGAGTTCAGTTTATAGTAAAAAAAGCGGGTTGATAATGTTATCATTTAGTAATGTTCAGTACAGTTATCCTCAACAAATGATTTTTAATGATTTGAATTTCACACTTGAGCATGGTGAATTTAATTTCCTTATCGGTAGAAGCGGGGCAGGGAAAAGCACTCTTTTGCAACTAATTTATATGAATTTACAGCCGGAACTTGGGGTAGTTCAGGTTGCCGGGTATGATTCAAAAACAATTCGTTCAGGTGAATTACCTTTACTAAGAAGAAAGATAGGGATTGTTTTCCAGGATTATAAACTATTAAGCGATAGGAATATTTATGAAAATCTCTCTTTTATTCTGGAAGTTACAAATACTCCTAGAAAAGAGATAAAGAAAAGAGTAAACAATGCACTGACGGATGTTGGACTTGTTCACAGAAGATTTAGTATGCCTGATGAATTATCAGGAGGGGAGAAACAGAGAGTAGCCATAGCACGCGCTATAATAAATGATCCGATTTTAATACTTGCTGATGAACCAACAGGAAACCTTGATCCAGAAACTTCAAATGAAATTCTTGGTATAATTATGAAAATTCACGGAAGGGGAACCGCCGTACTTTTTGCAACCCATAATTATGAAATTGTAAAGAAATATGATCACAAAATAATTAAACTGGAAGATGGAAAAGCCATAAAGGCTGTTCTTAAGCAGAGATAGATATCTCGTCAGGCGCAACGTTGTTTAATGCTTTCAAAATCCTATCATAGACCTCATCAACTGTACCGAGTGCATCAATAGTAATTACCTTTTTCTTAACTGTATAATGTCTTAGGACAGGTTGTGTCGATTCTTTAAATACATCAAGCCTGTGTCTGATAACATCTTCTGTATCATCACTTCTCTGGTAAAAACTATCTTCAGTACCGCATTTAGGACATTTCGATAATCCTTTAATTTCTGAAACAGAGAAAATAGTTTTACATTCTTTACAAGCACGTCTGTTTGTAAGTCTGGTTATTATTTCATTTTCATTGGCTGTAAGATTAACTACATAAACATCGTGAATATTCATTTTTTCAAGCATATCGTCAAAGGCATGAGCCTGCTCATGAGTCCTCGGGAACCCATCCAGAATAAATCCTTTTGCACATTTATCCTGTTCCAGTGTATACTTGATAATGCCAATCATAATATCATCGGAAACAAGTTCTCCACTTGCCATAACCTCTTGTGCCTTGATACCGAGTGGTGTTTGTTCCCTGACTGCCAGTCTTAAAATATCCCCTGTTGAAATGTGTGGTATATTCAATTTGGAACTTAAAATTTTAGCCTGTGTGCCTTTCCCTACACCGGGCGAACCAAATAAAATTAATCGCATTAATCTCTCAAATTTTTATTGCAAATTATCACATAAACGGCTCTTAATCAAGCTAAGTATTTACTAAAACTTACTATAATTAAAAGAATTATGAATATTTAATGAAGAGATTTCTATGCTAAAATCTTAGCGTAAAAACAGTCTCTTTATCAGGAATTGAATTTACCCTGATACTTCCCCTGTGAGCCCTCATTATTTGTTGTGAAAGGCTCAAACCGATACCGGAGCCGCCTTTTCTGGTTGTAAAAAATGGAATAAACATTTTTTCGGCGATATCATCAGTTAATCCCGGTCCATTATCTTTTACCTGGATTATTCCCCGTCCATGGTCATCAATTCTACCATATAATGTAACTTGCGGATCATCTTTTCCTTCAAGAGCATACATAGAATTTACTATCAGGTTAATAAGTACCTGCTCAATTAAATCAGAATCAGCCATAATCTCAAGATTTTCAGGTTCAACAGAAATTTTGAATTTTAAGTTAATTTTTCTGAATTGATCCGACAAAAGAGATTCAATTCTCTTGAACAATTTCCCAACCTGTAATATTGCAAAATTTGGGATTGGTACTTTTGTAAGATTTCTGTAGGCGTCAACAAAATGAAGCAATCCTTTACTTCTTTTTTGTATGGTACCTACCGCGCCTCTTACATCCATTAAATTCTCTTTCAGGCTTTCATCCAATTCAGAAGAATTATTCTCAAATTCCTGCAGAATTCCATCCGCCGTTGAAGCAAGTGAAGTGATTGGAGTGACAGAATTCATAATTTCGTGAGTTAAAACTTTTATCAATTTTTGCCAGGCTTCTATTTCAATATCTTCTAATTCGCTTTGAATATTTTGTAACGAAATTAAGATGATCTTTTTGCCACGCATCCTGAATTCAGTAGCTGAAATTGCCAGCTGAATTAATTCATTATCCTCAACTATTTTTTGCAGAATTTTATCACCTGAGTTTAATTCCAGTAAAGAAGAGGGGAGAGTGGGACTTAAATTATTGAGCTCTTTCAGGTTTTTAATTGTAGTAATATTTAATAATCTTTTTGCGGAGGTATTAATCAATTCTACTTCTCCATCAGGAGTAAAAGCCATTAGTCCAATACCGATATGCTGAACGACAGTTTGTAAATACCTGAAGTTTTCTTCCTTTTCAGCACGGGTATTTTGAAATTTTTTCATAACTTCAGAAAAAGAACTGCTTAATTCCTCAAATGAAGCTCCTTTAATGCGCGCAGAGAAGCTCTGAGAAAAATCTGAATATTTTATCGATTCAAAAAATTTTATAATTTCTTTATTGGTTTTACTCACAAACCTGATAAGGAAGTAGATTTGAAGAATTATTATTATTCCAAGAATAAAAGTTGTAGCGTAAAGTGAGGTTTTAAAGATCAGGTAAAAAATTAAAAATATGGTAACACATAGAGTAAATACTCTAAATATTATATTTAAGCTGAATTGTTTGTATGCCATATTTTTGAATATGAATTCTTCAAGAATTAACCTATATAAAATACGATAATTATAATATAAAATTAATCCGAATATTATTTGGAATTATTTAATTCCTTTTTTTTTAGCTGCTGAACATAATTCTGAAATTGAGGTTCGTTTCTTATACTGTCCAGATCAACATCATTTTCAAGCCATTCTATATTTGCATATCCAACATCAATTGCTGCAACTATACTTTTTAGTGCATTATCTTTTTCTCCAAGTTGAGCATAGAAACAGCACGCATTATATAACATTAATGGATCATCAGGGTTTAATTCCAGTGCTTTCTTTGCTTGTAATAATGCTTCCTCTTTGTGTCCCTGCTGTGCAAGATCTGTTGCAAGGTACATATAACATCTTGCATCATCGGGGTGTTGAGTTAAGTGTCTTCTATAAGTTTCAATTCCCGATTTTATAACAGAGTTATATTTCTCAGTATTGCCAGTTCTTCCGTAAACTATTTGAAGATCGCCATAAATAGAATAGAAATCAGGGTTTAGTTCAATAACCTTCATACAAAGAGATTCTGCTTCACTCTCTTTATTTGTGGCTATATATATTCTGGCGAGAATCCAGTATGCTATATAATTATTAGGATCAAGTTCTATAGCTTTTTGGCTGGAAGCAACAGCCTCTTCAAAGGATCTTTTGTTATAATAAGCTAAACCAAGTGCAGCATATGCTTCTGATAATCCTGAATCATACATTAAAGCTTTTAATCCATTTTCAATAGCTTTATCTAGCCAGTCAGGATTTCTTTGAGAATCAAGATATAATGCTGAGTATGCTTCTCCTATTCCTGCATAAGCATCTGCATACCTGGGATCAAGGGAAATTGCTTTTTCAAAAAGCTGAATTGCATGCAGCATACTTTTTGTTGTTCTTCTGTAAAGTGAATCTCTTCCACGTAAATAAAAATCAAAAGCTTCCGCATTAACAGTCGATCTTTTTGTTAGAACGATTTTCTCAGTTGGAGTCAGTTTCACCATAAGCATATCGACTATTTGCTTGGATACATTTTCCTGAATATCGAAAACATCCGCCAATTTTCCCTTATAAGTATCAGCCCATAATTGCGCATCGGTATCAACATCAATAAGTTCTACAGTTATTCTAAGATTTTCCTGAAATTTTCTTACACTTCCTGCCAGGATGTAACGGGTTCCTAATTCTCGTCCGATAGTTTTTATATCTTTATTAGTACCTTTGTACCTCATCGAGGTTGTACGGGGAACCAGTCTAATATCTTTTAATCGTGATAAATTTGCTATTAATTCTTCAGTTAAACCGTCTGCAAAATAATCACTGTCCGCATCGGGACTAATGTTATCAAACGGAAGTACAACTATTGCTTTTGTTTTCGGAGCAGCGGAAGCATTTTTAATATCTTCTTTTACTGAATTGAATGTATTCAAAAACTCATCCATATTCTGAAATCTTTTTTCACGGTCCTTTTCCAGCATCTTATTTATTAAAGAATCAAGCTGATGTGGAACTTTCTTATTTAATAGATTCGGGGAGAGAGGCTGCTCACTTGATATTAAATATAATAAGGCAGCTTCGTGTTCAGATTTAAATGGGAGTTCTCCTGTTAGAATTTCATAAAAGACAACGCCCAGTGCCCAAATATCGCTTCTGTGATCAGCCGGATCTCCATGAACTTGTTCCGGCGCCATATAGGATAATGTACCAAGTGAAGATTTTGTTTTGGTTACTCCAACGCTGCTTTTTAATTTTGCCAGACCAAAATCCATAATTTTTAATCTGTTGTCTTTGTTTATCATCACATTTTCTGTTTTGATATCACGATGAATAATATCCATATCGTGAGCAGATTTTAATCCTTGTGATATTTGTTCAATCCATTCAATTGCCTGATCAACTTTAACTCCTGTACCGGAAGTTATTTTTGAGATATGAGACTTTAATGTATCACCATCCACAAATTCCATAACTATAAACAAAGAATCATTTTCTTCATCAATTTCATAAACGCTTAATATATTCGGATGACTAAGTGCAGCAGCTGATTTTGCTTCTCTAGAAAATCTGGCCTTGTTTTCCTCAGATGCAGCCATTTGAGGTGGAAGAAACTTTATGGCAACAAACCTATCCAATTTAGTATCCTGGGCTTTATAAACAACGCCCATTCCACCTTCGCCTATCTTATCAATTATTTTATAATGTGAAACAGTTTTCCCTTTTAAGTCAATCATTCAAATTTTCCGGATATTATTGTTAAAAAATTATTTGCCTTTAAGTAATTCTATGAATTCAGGTTCATTTCTTACATTATCAAGATCACTGTCTCTTCGTAACCATTCAAATTCACCAAATCCTGAATCGATTGTTTTTTTGAGAGACTGAAGGGCGAGTTTCTTTTCATTCATCTGAGAATAAAAACAGGCTGCATTATATTGCATCAATGGATCAGATGGGCTTAACTCAAGCGCTTTTGCAGCTTCAATTTTTGCTTTTTCTTTGTCACCGATTTGTACAAGATCTACTGCAAAAAACATATGTGCTCTTGCATCATCCGGATGTTTTGATAAATATTTTTCGTAAATCTGTAACCCTTGTTTTAGAATAGAATTATAACTTTCTTTATCCTGCAACTGACCGTATGCAATTTGTAAATCGCCATACACAGTATAAAAATCCGGATTCAAATCTATAACTTTATTAAACAATGAGATTGCATCCTTTGCTTTATCTATTGCAACATAAATTCTACCCAAAATCCAGTAACCAAGGAAATTATTGGTATCGAGTTCAATTGCCTTTTTTGCTGCTTCAATTCCTTCATCAAATTGTTCTTTATTGTAATAAGCATAACCAAGAGCTGCGTAAGCTTCAGGGAGGGTAGGGTCATACATTATTGCTTTAAGGCTATATTCAATTGCCTTATCAAGCAAGGTTACATTCCTTTCAAATAATTGATAGAATGTAGCATTTGCCTGACCTAACCCTGCGTAGGCATCTGAATAGCGGGGATCAAGTTCAAGAGCTTTTTGGAAAAGCTGAATAGCAAATTCAAGATGATTTTTATTGTACCTGTAGAGAAAATCCCTGGCTCTTAAATTACAATCAAAAGCTTCCGGGTTTAATGTCGACCTCTTTGATAAAACTATTTTTTCTGTAGGAGTCAATTTTACCATTAATGCATCAACAATTTGTTTTGATACTTTCTCCTGTATATCAAAAACATCTGCAAGCTTTCCTTTATATGTTTCAGCCCAAAGTTGTTCATCACTTTCAACATCGATTAGCTGGGCTGTAATTCTAAGATCATCCTGGAATTTTCTAACACTTCCTTCCATAATATATCGTGCGCCAAGTTCTCTCCCAATACTTTGAATATCTTTTTTAGTCCCTTTGTATTGCATAGTTGTAGTTCTGGAAATCACTCTCATATCTTTCAATCTTGAAAGGTTTGCTATCAATTCCTCAGTAAGCCCATCACCGAAATATTCATTTTCCTTATCTGAGCTGATATTATCGAATGGTAAAACGGCAATAGCTTTTTTCTTTGTATCGTTACCTGATTTTTCAATATCATTTTTGATTAAGGATAACGCTGTAATTAATTCAGATAAATCCTGAAATCTTTTGTCCGGATCTTTAATCAGCATCTTTTTTACTACACCATCTAATTGATGTGGAATTTTTCTGTCAAGTATGCTTGGTGCAGGGGGATCTTCATTTACAATTAAGTAAAGTAATGCTGCTTCGTGCTCAGCTTTAAATAAAGTTTCTCCCGTCAGCATTTCATAAAACACAACTCCAAGTGACCAGATATCGGAGCGATGGTCTGCATTTAATCCCTGTGCCTGTTCCGGTGACATATAAGAAAGTGTTCCGAGTGATGTACCGGTTTTTGTAAGTCCTGAACTATTTTTTAATTTTGCAAGACCGAAATCCATTATTTTTAATTGGTCTCCGTCCGATAGCATAATATTTTCGCTCTTAATGTCACGGTGAACAATTTGGTTGTCGTGGGCTGCTTTTAATCCTTTTGCAATGATTGTCATCCACTCCGTTGCTTTTAAGAAAGGTATTCCTGAACCTGATTTTAAATTTGCGATGTATGATTTTAAAGTCTGTCCTTCAACAAATTCCATTACCATAAAAACAGAGTCATTGTATTCATCTATTTCATAAATGCTCATTATGTTGGGGTGGCTAAGGGAGGCTGCAGCTTTAGCTTCATGCATAAATCTTTTTTTACTTTCTTCAGATGAAGCAAGGTGAGATGGAAGAAACTTTATTGCAACTGTTCTGTCTAATTTTTGATCTTTTGCTTTGTATACAACTCCCATCCCGCCCTGACCAACCTGGTCAAGAACTTCATAATGTGAGACAGTTTTTCCTTTGAATTCGTTCATCAATTATTCCGTAATTTTTATAAAAATTATTTGCCTTTTATAAGTTCTAAGTATTCCGGTTCCTTCCAGATGTTTTCCAGGTCAGGATCTCTTTTTATCCAATCAAAGTGTTCAAATCCGCCGGCTACTGCATTTTCAAGCGTCTTTATGGCAAGCTGCTTTTCATTAATGATTGAATAAACGCACGCTGCATTATAAAGCATAACAACATCGTTAGGACTTAAATCTAATGCGGTCGTGGTTTCCTTTTTCGCATCTTCAACATTTCCGTTTCTGACAAGTAGTTGTGAATAAAATATTCTTGCGCGGGAATCATCAGGATTCTTTTCGAGGTATCCAGGATAAAAGTTCAATGCTTTTTCTGTTATTGCATTACGCTCCTTTACATTATTTAATCTTTCACAGACCATTCTCAAATCGCCATATGCTGTGTAAAAATCAGGATTTAAATCAATTGCTTTTTTGAAAGGCTCTAGTGCCTCTTGATTTCTATCAGTTGTGAAAAAGATTCTACCTTTTATCCAATATGCAAAGAAATTTTCATGATCATGATCAAGAGCTTTATTAACTGCAGTAATTGCTTCATCAAAAGAATTTTTATAATAATATGAAAGTGCGAGTGATGAATAAGCTTCAGCCAGAGTTGAATCGTACATAATTGCTTTAAGACTCAATTCAAGTGCTTTATCAAGAAATTCAACCTTACGATCATAATATGCGTATTTCATAGCATTAGCTTCTGCTAAACCAGCGTAAGCCTCGGCGTATCTTGGATCAAGTGAAATTGCTTTTTCAAAAAATTGAATTGCGAACTGTATATTATTTTTGGAATATTTGTATAAATAATTTCTTGCTCTAAGGTTGTAATCAAATGCTTCAGCATTTAAAGTTGGACGTTTTGTCAATTCAACTTTTTCCGTTGGAGTTAATTTTACTAATAATGCATCAACAATTTGCTTGGATACTTTTTCCTGGATATCAAAAACATCTGACAGCTTACCTTTGTAAGTTTCTGCCCATAATTGAGCATCACTGTCAACTTCGATCAATTGAGCTGTTATTCTTATGTCTTCTCCAAATTTCCTGACATTGCCTTCAATTATATACCTGGCATCAAGTTCACGACCAATTGTTTTAATATCTTTTTGCGTACCTTTATATTGCATTGTAGTTGTACGGGAAACAACTTTCATATTTTTTAGCCTGGAAAGATTTGCAATCAATTCCCCGGTTAGTCCCTCTCCGAAATAATCATTTTCTTTGTCCGGGCTGATATTATCGAAAGGTAAAACAGCTATTGTTTTTTGAGTTACAGCTTCTCCACGTGATTTGCTTAATTCATCTTTAATCTCACTTAACGATTTTAATAATTCATTCACATCCTGGTAACGTTTATCAGGATTTTTAGTCAGCATTTTTTTTACAATTAAATCTACCTGTCTGGGAATTTTGAAATCCATTGAACTGGGAAGAGGGGGATCTTCATTTACAATAAGGTAAAGCAAAGCCGCTTCATGTTCAGCTTTGAATAGTGATTCACCAGTTAACATTTCATAGAATACAACACCTAATGACCAGATGTCAGATCTTTGATCAGCACTTAGGCCCTGGGCTTGTTCGGGCGCCATGTACGCAAGTGTTCCAAGAGATGTACCGGTTTTTGTCATTCCCGAACTGCCTTTTAATTTTGCTAACCCGAAATCCATAATCTTTAACTGCTCTCCGGGAGCCAGCATTATATTTTCACTTTTTATATCTCTGTGAATAATATTATTGTCGTGTGCAACTTTTAAGCCTTTTGAAATTATTATTAACCACTCTAAAGCTTTCAGAAATGGAATTCCTGATCCTGTTTTCAAATTAGATATGTAGGATTTCAATGTTTCCCCTTCAACATATTCCATAACCATAAAAACAGAATTGTCATGTTCATCAATTTCAAATATGCTCATTATGTTAGGATGATTAAGAGATGCCGCAGCCTTGGCTTCCATCATAAATCTTTTTTTATTTTCTTCTGATGAAGCCAGGTGTGAAGGAAGAAATTTTATCGCAACTGTTCTATCAAGTTTTATGTCTTTGGCTTTATAAACTACTCCCATCCCGCCCTGACCAATTTGGTCCTGTATTTCATAATGAGATATAGTTTTGCCTTTTAATTCATTCATTTAATTCCTCAACACTTTTATTTTTAATTTTGACAGGCTTGCGGCAGAATAAAAATTTCTTTGATTCTGCTTGTTATTAATTTATTACTGAATTCAAGGAACAATCCGCAAGCTGCAATAATATCAGTTTTGATTACACTGCTGCCCCAGGTGCAACCATTAATAGATACTCTCATTGGCGACATATTATTCCTGTCGAACCAGCCTCCGGATACCCAATATTTTCCCCCTCTGTCTACAATAATAGTATAAGTTGAATTATGTGTTTTCAAAATTATATGATCGCCAAATTTTAGTTGATCCTTTCTTACTACTGGTATTGAACTGCTTTGATCAACCATATAATTTAGTTCAAACCTTTTCATATTATTTCCCTTGAATTAATTTAAGGAAACCTTGCTCTTGACGGATATTTTTAAAATCAGGATCACGCTTAATCCATTCAAAATTCTGATAACCATTTTCAACTGCTTTAGTTAAAAGATCAACAGCAATTTCTTTCTCATCAAGATGAGAATATAAACAAGCGCTATAATACATCATAATCGGGTCATTCGGATTCAAATCCAGCGCTTTATCACCTTCAACTTTTGCTTCATCTTTTTTATCTATTTTAGCAAGTGAAACAGCATAAGCCATTCTTCTGTATGCATCTTCCGGGTGCTGCTTTAAATATTCAGGAACTACTTCACATACAGTTTTTAATGTATATTCATATTTTCCATGATTCCCCAGCCTTTCATAATACATTTCCAGGTCATCATAAGCCTGGAAAAAGTTAGGATTTATTGCAATAATCTTTTCAAGTGCTTCAACAGCTTCTTTATCTCTGTCTGTTGAATGATAAATCCGGGAAAGGATCCAGTAAGCATTGATATTATTTGGATCTAATTCAACAGCTTTTTTACTGGCGGTAAGAGATTCATCAAGAGAATTTTTGCCAAAATATGCTAACCCCAAAGAAGCATACGCTTCAGATAGGGAAGGATCGTACATTAATGCTTTAAGGCTAACATCCAGGGCTTTATCCAGCCAGCTTTCCTGCCTGTCAAAATCACGGTACATTGTTCCAAATGCTTCACCGAGTCCTGCATAAGCTCCCGCAAATCTTGAGTCTAGTTCTACAGCTTTTTGGAAGAGTAATATAGCAAAATCCAGATTACTTTTTGTCCTGTTTGAAAGAAAATTTCGCCCTCTTAAATAGCAATCAAATGCCTCTGCGTTTAAAGTTGGACGTTTAGACAATTCAACTTTTTCAACAGGGGAGAGCGTAAGCATTAAAGCCTCAACAATTTCCTTAGAAACTTTCTCCTGGATATCAAAAACATCAGCTAATTTACCCTTATAAGTTTCACCCCAAAGCTGGGTCCCTTTCGCCACATCTATAAATTGGACAGATATTCTTAAATCATCCTTGAATTTTCTTACGCTGCCTTCCATAATATACCGTACTGCAAGCTCTTTGCCGATTGTTCTAATGTCCTTTTTTGTACCTTTATACTGCATTGAAGTAGTCCTTGCAACCACACTCATTTCTTTTATTCTTGATAAATTAATTATCAATTCTTCGGCCAGCCCATCAGCAAAATAGTCCGTTTCTTTATCAGGACTAATATTCTCAAATGGCAAAACTGCAATTGTCTTTTCACTATCTGTTTTCGATTCAGTTTTTTTATTTTTGAATTCCTTTAAATCAGCCAAAAATGAATCCAAATCCTGATATCGTAGTTCTTTATCCTTTGATAACAATTTTTTTGTAATTTGCTCAATTTTTAAAGGAATCTCAGGTTTTATAGTAGAAACCGGCTCAGGTTCAAGGTTTAATATTGAATAAATAACAGCTTGTTCGAATTCACCTTTGTATGGCTGATTTCCTGTTAACAATTCATAAAAAATAACACCCATTGCCCAAATATCAGATCTATGATCAACCTTCTCTCCCTGGGCTTGTTCCGGGGACATATATGCAGCTGTTCCTATGGTGGTACCGACTTTTGTAATTTGTGATGACCCTTTAACTTTAGCCAGCCCGAAATCCATTATTTTTACCTGCCCAGTGTGAGTAAGCATTATATTACTGCTTTTAATATCCCGATGAATAATTCCTTTGTGATGTGCGGCAGTAAGACCATTAGCAATTTGTTCAATTATATTAAAGGCTTCTTCAATTGAAAGTGATCCTTCATCTATTTTTTGTCTTAGTTCCGGGCCATTGATATACTCCATTACAATAAATATCTGGTTATCAACTTCTTCAATAGCATATATGGTGGCTATATTAGGATGGTTAAGTGAAGCGGCAGACTGTGCTTCATTTTCAAATCTTATTTTTTCTTCGGCACTTTTTGCGATAAAGTTAGGTAATAATTTAATCGCAACTTCACGTTTAAGTTTTGTGTCATCTGCTTTATAGACTACACCCATTCCACCTTCACCCAATTTGTCAGTTACATTGTAATGCAGAATCGTTTTACCAATCATTTAAAATCCTTTTAATTCAATAGTTTAGAAATTATTTACCTTTCATTAATACTATATATCCAGGTTCATTTCGAATATTATCAAAATCAGAATCGCGTTTTATCCATTCGTAGTTTGAATAACCGGTAGATATTGCTTTTTTAAGATATTCGATTGACGAATCTTTATCATTTAGGCGCGAATACAAACAGGCTACATTGTATAGCATTAAAGAATCATTTGGGCTTAATTCGAATGCTTTTTTACCTTCAAGTTTTGCATTTTCTAAATCTCCAACCTGTGCTAAGTCATTGGCAAAAATAATATGTGCACGTGCATCATCAGGATGTTCAGATAAATATCGGGGGAAAAACTCGACTGCTGTCTTTAATATTTTATTATACTCTTCTTTATTGCCTAATCTTTCGTAACAAGTACGTAAATCCATATAAGCAGAATAAAAATCCGGATTTAGTGAGATTACTTTTTTGTATAGTTCAATTGCTTCCTCATCCCGATCTGTACTGTGAAAAATTCTACCCAATATCCAATAAGCAGTATAATTATTATTATCAAGTTCTATAGCTTTCTGGCCTGAAGTAAAAGCTTCATCCTGCATATTTTTATTAAAATATGCTAATGCTAATGCTGCATATGCTTCAGAAAGGGAGGGATCATACATCAAAGCTTTTAATCCAGCTTCGATAGATTTTTCCAATAAATCATTACTTCTTTCAAAAAAGAGGTATGAATTTGCATATCCTTCACTTAGTCCTGCATAAGCAGCAGCATAACGTTTATCAATTTCAATTGCTTTAGTAAATAATTGAATGGCAAATTGAAGGTTATTTTTTGAAATCCGATATAAAAAATCGCGTGCACGCAAATAATAATCAAAAGCTTCAGTATTTTCTGTAGCCCGCTTGGTTAAACCGATCTTTTCAATTGGCGAAAGCTTTACCATAAGCATATCAGCTATCTGTTTTGAAACTTGTTCTTGAATATCAAAAACTTCAGCAAGTTTTCCTTTGTATGTTTCACCCCAAAGCTGTTTTTCCTGTGCAACATCCATTAATTGAACCGAGATTCTTAAATCATCATTGTATTTCCTTACACTTCCTTGCATGATATAACGAGCGCCCAATTCTTGACCTAATGATTTAATATCTTTATCAGTACCTTTATATTTCATAGTATTTGTTCGCGCTGTAAGTTTAATTTCTTTTATCCTAGATAAATTGGTTATTAGTTCTTCTGCTAATCCATCTGCAAAATAATCAGCTTCCTTATCAGGGCTAATATTAGCAAATGGTAGTACAGCTATGGTTTTTTCCGTTTGATCCATTTTATCTGATTTTTTATTTTGTGTCTTTTTTAAGTCGGATAAAAATGAACTAATATCCTGGTAGCGAAGATCTTGATTTTTTGAAAGCATTTTTTTTGAAATATTTTCAATGGCTAAAGGTATATCCGATTTCACTTTAGTAATGGGATCAGGTTCAACATTTAATATTGAATATATTACTGCTTGTTCAAACTCGCCCTTAAATGGCTGTTGCCCAGTTAACATTTCATAAAAAATTACTCCCATTGCCCAAATATCTGTTCGGTGATCTGCTTTGTCTCCTTGAGCCTGTTCGGGTGACATGTAAGCCGCAGTTCCAATAGTAGTTCCTATTTTTGTTATTTGTGAAGAGCCCCCGATTTTTGCAAGGCCGAAATCCATTATTTTAACAAGTCCTGACGACTGTGTTATCATTATATTGGAAGTTTTTATATCTCTGTGCGTAATTCCTTTTTTATGCGCAATATCCAATCCACTTGCGATTTGTTCCATAATTTTGAGAGAATCGTTTAGGCTTAATGGTTCTTTTTTTATCTTTTCTTTCAGCTCAATTCCATTTATGAATTCCATAACAATAAAGATTTCATCACCAGAATTTTCAATTGAGTATATTGTTGTTATGTTTGGATGATTTAGAGCTGCTGCTGCCTGGGCTTCTATTTCAAATCTCTGTCTTTCTTCTGTATCAGCAGATATCTGTCGTGGTAAAAATTTTATTGCGACTTCTCTCTTAAGTTTAGTATCCTCGGCTTTGTATACTATGCCCATCCCACCTTCGCCTAATTTGTCTACAATTTTATAATGCAGTACAGTTTGCCCGATCAGATTATTCACTTAAACCTCAATAGATTAAAATTTACATGTTTTTTACATAACAGGAGAAGGCTGCAATGGGTACAACTAAATAATTGTTTTAGAAGTAGTTATGAATATTAATAGAAATTTAGGCAATTTATGTTCACGAAAAAATAGAAATCAAATTATTAATTTGAAAAATTATTTTACTGATGGTGTTGAAAATTTAGGCAATTCCACATATTTTTAGTTTTTTTCAAGCATATATATTTGCCACAGGTCCCTGGTGGATTGATGCAAAATTGGAGAAATAGCAAGTTTACCGGTTGGACCAATGCTTTTCTCAAGAAATTTGATTTCTTTTAATTTCTCTTTTGTTTCCTCGTCCAACACAATGGGTATTCCTGCTTGTTTCATCAAGAGCACACCTTTAGCCTGTATTGCTAATTCTATATGATTTTTTACATAGCATAGCATGTCGGCAATTACCGGGCCGGAAAAAGTTTTTTCGAGCGATGTCAGATATTCTCCAACATGTGTATTGGAAACTGTTCCTTCATTTATTTGTTCAAGAAGTTCTACGTCAGTATCCATTCCTGTTTCCATCCATTCCTTCAATACATTTTCACTACGGTAAAAAACCAGGGCAATGATTAAGGGTAGTGCAATTAATTGTAACAGAGTTAAGAGAATCGGAGACAGTAAAAAATGATTATAGAATGAATGAATTCCGTAAGCAAAAACAAGTCCCGGGAAAAGATTATAAAGTATTACAAATAAAAATCCGGGAATTATCTGGTATAATTTAAATTCATTTTTACGATCCATTATATTTTTGGTTATTATTGCAAAAATGGCAATAGTACCTCCATGCATTACAGCAGTTCCAAATCCCCTAATGAACCAAATGATTAAATTTGGCTCGTTGAGGGCACCTAAATAATAAATATTTTCAATCAAAGCGAATCCTGTGCCTATTGCGAAACCATAAATTGCTGCATCTATCATAAATCCCACCTTCCCTTTGGCAAGTAAATATATTATGAATGATGCCTTTAAGGATTCTTCAACAACCGGCGAGAAGTACATTTTATAGGTATTAGCCTGTATAGGGTAGTTATTCAAAAGGTAGCTGTTAATAAAATAACTGACAATTGCAGCAACTATTCCAGCAATAATTGTCTCAGCCACCTGAGAAATTTTTACCAGTTTAAAACTGTCCATATATATAAGAAGTGCCAGAAATACAACTACTGGTAAAATGCTTATAGCAATTCTAGTCATTAAAAATCATAATATTTTGAGTGAAAACATAACCTCATCTGTCATTCTCTGATTTCTTTCAATTGCCGCAGCATATCCCACAGAAAATGTCAACTTTAAATTATAAAGCATTTTAATTCTGAAATCAAGCTGAGCACCTAGATTTAATACTGATCTTCTGAGCGATTTTGAATCTACATTAGTTACTAAGCCTGTAGAGAAAAGTGAAGCACGGATGTAATTAACAAAGAAAGAAGGGATTCCAAAATTAGTGAATCTGAGGGGAGGAAGATTCCATTCAACAAGTATCTTTCCAAAGTTTGTCCCTCCGATTTCGTTTAATTCAACTCCCGGGAAACTATAATATTCTCTGTATCTTTTCTCAGCCTTATCATCAATATAGTTATTTCCAAAACCTCCGAAATAAAAATTTGCAAAAGGATCATATCTGTCTCCATAAGAATAACCTATTGAACTCCTGAACCAGATTGATGAATGATTTATTGGTAAAGCCAGTCCTAAATCAAAATCATTATGAATATGAGGATATACACTTGACCTTTTAACATTAGTATTAAGATTAATATCCCAGTTATATCCTTTTTCGTAATCAACTGCACCGAGGGATGCTTCTTCATGTTTATAGTTGTATGAAGCTCCAAAATTAATAAGTTTATCATAAGAAGCAGAAACATTCTGGTAGGATGGCAGTGTTTGCAGGTTTCCATAATAATTTGCGTAAAGCGAATATTCCATAATTCTTGGAGTATCATAAATTAAATTTTTGTGATAAGTCAATCCAAGTGAATATCCTTTTCGGCTTGATTTAGTCGGACCAAATAAATCATAAAAATCCGCTCTGTTTAATGTTGATCGAAATTTCCAATTTAAATAGGAGTAACCAAAATCAAGGTGCAATCTTTCGTTTTCCGGTAATTGCTTATATGGGCTGTACGAAGCCGTAAAATCAACACTCTGAAAACCAATTGGATCGGATAAATTAAATCTTAATCCATAGGAAAAATAATCTTTATAGCCCTGAACAACCGGGTAAAAAGACATAATTCCAAAATGATTGAATACGCTGTATTCACCTTCTCCTGTTGTTAGCGTATCGGTATTTATAACAGAGGGTGGGGGAGCGATCCATTTTTTTACAATCGGATGATTCTCTACCACCTGCTGTCCCATAAGATTAATTGCATTTACATTTGTAACAAGTTTATTTTCAAGCATAATAGGTAGAAAACCATCTGTTGTGTATTTAAATGCGAGAAGAGAATCTGTTGATACCGGCATAGGCCTGAAAAATCCCGTTTCAGTATTACTCATAATTTCCATATTATTTTTTGCGAAATCGTATTGATAGATATTCGATACTCCTGAATAATAAGATGTTCCATATAAATATCTGTCATCGTCGGAAAAAATAAAATTTGCGGGGACAGTATTTTCGAAATTAAATAATGTATCGAAAGAAAAATTTTGTACCATCAGGCTATCAACATTCATTTTAATTAGCAATTGTTGCCCATTAATTTCTGCAAGGGCTCCTGTAATAGTTTTGCCATCGTGCGATAAATCTATATTATACATATCCTGTCCATAAGGCCATGTATATATTTGATTCCATTCTGAATAGGGGTACGGCATTCTTACAATGGTTGACTTTCCGCTATAATGCCTGATACCCCACAATGATTTATCAGTCTGGTTGAATGCCAGGTCACCGATTCTCTGTTCATCAAGGAGTTGTTTTGAATCTCCAGTTTTTAAATCGTATGAATAGAGACTTCTAAAGTCATTATTATCGGTTGTGTAAAATAATGTACCTGAATTAGGGTCATATGATAAAGAAGTAACGTAGTACAATGCTGCACCCTTAATATCTCGTAATCTTTCAATTTCACCCGTCCAGGTATCAATTTTTGCCAATTGTGCAACCTGCCCCGGAAAATCAATAGCAGCATATAATATATGATTTTCAGAATCATAAAATGCCCTGGACACTCCACCGAGCGGTCTTGAAGCAAGAGCTCGATATTGTGTTATGGGATTTTCTCTTAATCTTGCCAGATTTTTGTATTGAAAATATTTTTCGAATTCAATCCACTGGTCCCAGGCGTCAGATAGTGAAAGTCCGTAAACATCATTAAAATCTGAAGCGAAATAGGCGCTGCTGCCCTCGTGGCGAGATGTCCACCTAATCAATTTTTCAGGTGAATACTTTAGGGCAAGATAATTCATAAATCTAGTTCCATATAGGTAGGAATTTGCTCCTACCTGGAAATCAGTTTCCGTTCCTTCAGATTCAAATCCAAGCAGATCGTAGATAGGCTTGTTTTCCTGTACCATTGTTCTAAAAACCATTTCATCATATCCGCCTTGGGCTCTTCCAATTCCACCAGCCATCCAGGTCTCTAAGAATACGGCTATCCCTTCTTTCCACCACCTCGGAGTACTTCTCCTTGGATCAGTTAAATAGGCATAAATTATGGTAAGTGGATTATCAGAAGATTCGCCTACTTTTCCGCCAAAGATAGTCCGGAAAAACCTGTCGCCTGCTGTTGACTGGTCCAAAGTAACAAGATGTACCAGTTCATGATTAAAGGTTGTATTGATTCTTTCATTAGCGGGAGCTGTTTCATATTCATAACTCAGAGGTGCGATGGATAAAACTACGTGGTTTCTTGGAACAGTTCCTGTACCGGCATTTCCAAAATCATTTATATCATACATCAGTAAGGTAGTTTTTTCATCGGTGTCGTAATTATATAATTTCTTATTAACGAATAATGCATTTTCAAAACATTGCATTACATAATTTACCAGATATTTGCTTACTACTCCGTTATAAATAAATCTCATATTTTTTGCATCTATTTCATTTAATTGAGCAGAGATTTTTGCCGGGAAAAGAATTGAGGTGATAAATATTATGAATATTGTTAAGGTAAGGTTGTTTTTAATGAGCCTGGTTTTATAAGCCATAATTCATCATCGATTTAAATATATTAAAAGGAGAGACTATATTTAATATAATCTCTCCTTGTTAAGGAAGTATTTTATTAGATCATTACTGCTTCATTGTATTTCTGTAAGCATCACTCTCAACTGCGTTTCTGAATGCTTCTGAGCCAAGTGCATTCCTAAAAGCATCATTAGAAATAGCATTTCTGAAACCATCACTTGAAATAGCGTTTCTGAATGCTTCATTAGAAAGAGCATTTCTAAATCCATCATTGGAAATTGCATTTCTAAATGCATCATTTGAAAGAGCGTTTCTAAAAGCATCGTTTGATAAAGCATTTCTGAAAGCATCATTTGAAAGAGCGTTTCTGAATGCTTCACTTCCTATTGCATTCCTGAATGCATCGCTGCTCAATGCATTTCTAAAAGCATCATTTGAAAGAGCATTTCTAAAGGCATCGCTGCCAAGTGCATTCCTAAATGCTTCGTTACCAAGTGCATTTCTCATTGCATCACTTGATAAAGCATTTCTAAAAGCATCATTTGAAAGAGCATTTCTAAAAGCATCGCTGGTCAATATATTTCTGAAAGCATCACTTGACACTGCATTTCTAAAGGCATCACTTGACATTAAATTTCTGAACGCGTCGTTTGTTAATGCAGTTCTGTAGTTAGGACCAGCCAAAGCATTTCTTAAAGCATCATTTGAAAGAGCATTTCTTAAGGCGTCACTGGATATTGCATTTCTAAATGCATCTGAAGCAACAACATTTCTAAAACCATCATTTGAAAGAGCATTTCTCAAAGCGTCATTTGAAAGAGCATTTCTGAATGCATCACTTGATAAAGCATTTCTCAAAGCATCATTTGAAAGGGCGTTTCTAAAAGCATCTTTTGAAATTGCATTTCTGAATCCATCACTGGAAATCGCATTCTTAAATGCATCACTGCTAAGAGCATTTCTGAATCCATCACTTGATAAAGCATTTCTTAAAGCATCATTTGAAAGAGCGTTTCTAAAAGCATCATTTGCTATTATATTTCTAAAAGCGTCACTGCTTATTGCGTTTCTAAATGCTTCGCTTGCCAGGGCGTTTCTAAATGCTTCATTTTTCATGGCAAGTCTGAAATTAGGATCATTTACCAGTTTCTGTATTTTGTCATTCTGCATCATCTTTTCGATCTCATCTGATGAAAGAACTACATCATTCGCCGAGATCTGTTCTTGCTGGTATTTATTTACTTTTTCTACTCCACCAATGGTACCCGATAAATCACTATTGCCGCCAGGCCAGGGATAGAATATTACAAAGTACAAAGCAAGTAATACAACAACTGTTGAACTCCCTATCAAAACCTTTGTTCTTTTATTGAACCCTTTTTTTGATTCCGTCATAGCTTCCTCCTAAGAAATTAGTTATTAAAATTTGTAATAATTTTGGCATCTAAATCAAATACAACTGAAATTGATAAATGTTGGTGAAATCTTAATTATTTTTAAAAGCTTCACTAAAAATGGGACAAATCATTATAAAAAAGCTTTTTTAGTGCGTATTTATTTCTTTAACACTAGATTTTTTTCGAACAAAATGCTTCCGGATTGAAAAACTTGCATTTTTACTTTTGCAGTTTCACTGGTTTCTGTCAAAAATAAAAGGCTGTATTTCTGATGTCCTGCATTTGTTGTTTTAATAAAGTCAGGGCCTTTGGAGATCTTAATATCTTTTGCTAATCCAAGCCTGATATTTGAAAACTTTACCTGTTCCGGGAAGGAAATTTTAATATCGAACTGCTGTGTTGAATTGAGATCCAGGTTAAACCAGAAATTATTATCGTATTTTTTAAGCTCAATTTTGCCGGAAATATCGGAATAATTCAATGGAAATTCGTTAATTGTATTGGCATTGCTAGTTGTTCCAATTGTGCCGTATATGTCGTCAATATTTATATTATTGGAATTGTTAACAAGGATAGCATAACAAATAATCCCCACAAGTAATCCGACTGCAAAAGTATAAGCCAATTTGAATTTGGGAGCAAATAGTGTAGAAAAGAAACCCTGTTTGTGAGCTTTTGGAGAATATTTGCTGAAATCTATTGAATTTATTATTTGCTTTTTGAGGTTTTCAGATGGGGCAGGAACAGGCAATTTATCGAGATAATCCTCAGTCAATCTTAATTCTTCATAATATTCTTTGGCAAATTTATTTTCAGATAAATATTTATCTAGTTTGATTTTTTCATCCGGAGAAATGATATGATCAATCTCTTTGTTAATGAGTTCAATGTATTGTTTATCTAATGTTTCCATTTTGTAAATCTCTTCTGTTAATAAGTATATCTTTTAGTAATTGCCTTCCCGTATATAATCTTGATTTTACAGTTTTTTCGGGTATATCTAGTATATAGCTCAAATCGCTGTATGAATAGTCAAAAAAATGTTTCAGAACAACCGGCAATCTGTAGAGCAACTCAAGCTGCAGTATTGCCTCTTTTATTGAATTATTAAACTCGGATTTCTCAAAAATCTTTTCAGGATTTGTTTCATCATTGGTATATCTTTCATCAATTTGTTCCATTTTGCTACTCTTTTTAGAAAGATTTAAAGATTCATTTACCGCAATCCTGTAAATCCAGCTAAAAAATTTGTACTTGAAATTAAAAGAACTCAAATTTTCATACGCTTTAACAAAAGTAGATTGCGTAATTTCTTCTGCATCATCGTGATTTCTTGTGATCCTGAACGAAAGCCTGAATATTGTTTTATAATATCTTTCAACAATTTCTTCGAAGGCTTTTTTATTACCTTCTAAACATTCCTTAACCAGATCGTTATCACTGCTATTCATATCTAATTACAACCCAGATGGGAAAAAGTTGGTAATTATTTATTGAATTTTTCATTCTATTGTAAAAATTTGGTTCAGCCTTGAATATTTAAATACCTCGGATATGTGTTTATTGAGGTTTTTTAGCTTAATCGTATGCCCACCACTTCTTAATCTTGAATGCGTTTTCAGCAGAGATCCAAGTCCGGCACTTGAGATATATTCAAGTTCCTGAAAGTTTACCGAGCAATCTCCCTGCATTTTGTCTAAAACTGCATCCACCTTTTCTATCTGGGCAGCATCTAGTCTGCCGGAAAGATTAATTTCGTTTCCATTTTCAAGAGTTATATTGAACATTTTAATCCTTTTGTAATATTAATAACTGATTTTGGAAAGAACTTTACTTAATAGACTTTTTCATCTGAATTTAAATTAAGCCGCCACATTTTAAAACGATTATAAGAACTATTTGTCCTAAGCAGAATGGAGATTGAAAGGAGGTTTAGACAAATATCACTAACATCGAAATCTTAGTTGACAGCTCAATAATAATTTTTAATAAAAAACTGAACAACAATTTATTTTCAAGTCTTTAAGCCAATAGTCTTATTTCTTCAGTATAGTATAAGAGAGAAAAGACAAACCTGGATGATTAATTATTCTCTCTATTGGGTTGATTCGAGTGTGAATATTGAAACTTACATCACTTTTTTCCTAAAGTCAATTAGGAATGTGAGCTAACAAAATACCCATAAATCTTTCATAAATGTACAATTTGCAAGTTAATGCGCACAAATATTTTCCAAAAAATTCGTGTCTTCACCAAGGTGTACTACGCCCATCCCGCCTTCGCCGAGATTTTCAAGAATTTTTTAATGCAGTATTGTATGACCAATCATAATTTATAATATGAAATTGTTTGCATCATCAATCAGCTCAAAAAAAAATATTTGCAACACAATATATTTGTGTTTTCAAAATTCAACTTCCCATCCTATCCTAGCAGTAAAAGGCGGTTGATACGAAATAGGATTAAGGAAATCTGAGTTTGGTAATGCCGGTTGTCCGTTTTTATCTTGACTATAGTAATGCGTTTGATCATAATTTACAGGTGTTCGCTGACTGAATAAGTGGAAGAGATCAAGCTTTATTTTAGATTTTAATGCCGAATGGAAAAGATTTCCTAAATTATAGGTAAACCTAAAATTTAAATCCCAAAGCGAAGGTGTACGTCCTGCACTTCCTCTAGGAGTAATAAAATAACTATATCCGGAACCTCCAAGCCTGCCAAAATTTGTTAAAGGCGTACCACTTTCCCAAAAGAATGAAGTTCCGAGTGTTAAACCAAAGGTAAAAGTATAAGCGCCGGAAAATTTAAATACATGAGTTCTGTCATTTGGTAATAAGCCGTCAGAGTTAGGAATCTGTTGAACCAGGTCAGGTAAAGGGCTTTGGTTCACTGTAGCGTTTCCAAAATCAAATAACCCTGAATAATTTCCGTAATTCCTGCTCAACACGTAAGAGACCATAAAGTCGAAATTGT
>DATFMR010000097.1:0-31122 GCA_035266865.1 Ignavibacteriaceae bacterium
GATGTTTATGACTTTTATTCCGGTGTTTCAGATATGCTCACTTTTCCGGAGAATTCCAAGGAGTTTTTCTGGATATCTGATAGAGACGGACATCAGCATATCTATAGATATGATTACAATGGTAAATTAATTCAGCAGGTAACCAAAGGTAACTGGTCAGTTACAAAAGTTGATGGAATAGATATGGATAATAAAGTAATCTATTTTGAATCAACTGAAGTCTCACCTCTCGAACGACAACTTTATTTAATAAATTTTGACGGTTCAGGGGAAAAGAAAATTACTATGGCTGAAGGTGCGCATAGAATTAATATGTCGCCGAACTGTAAATATTTTATTGATACTTACTCAAATGTAAGTTTACCGACGCAGGTAGAAGTTTCAAGTACTTCAGATGGAATGTTGAAAAAGTTAGTTGATAATAATTCTGTTACTGAATATTTGAAAACTCACGCTTATTCACCAACTGAATTACAGAGTTTTACAACAAGTGATGGAGTTAAAATAGATTTCAGCATTATAAAACCTTACGATTTTGATGCTTCTAAAAAATACCCTGTAATATTTGCTATATATGGAGGTCCGGGCTCTCAGGGTGTTTATAACCGCTTCGGGACAAGTGCATTTGATCAATTTCTTTCTCAAAAAGGTTATATAATCATTGACGTTAATAACAGGGGAACTGCAAATTATAGCAGCCATTTTATGAAACAGGTTTATAAACATCTGGGAAAATGGGAAAGTAATGATTTTGTTGAAACTGCAAAATATCTTTCAACACTTCCATATGTAGATAAAGTCAATATGGCAATAATGGGAACCAGTTACGGTGGATACAGCACAACGTATACTATGTTAAATCACCCGGGTGTTTTCAAAGTTGGAATAGCAAATTCTCCTGTTACAGACTGGAGATTATACGATAATATTTACACTGAACGATATATGGGATTACTCAATGAAAATGAAGACGGATATATTCAAAGTGCTTCAACCACGAATGCCAAAAATCTTGAAGGACATTTGTTATTAATTCATTCTGACCTTGATGACAATGTTCACATTGCAAACACAATGCAACTACTAACTGCATTAACTAATGCGGGAAAAGATTTTGATCTTCGCATATTCCCTCCGGGAGCTCATGGCGCAGCTTATAATATGCAGAGCTACTTCCTGCTAACTCAGATATATTATAATTATCTCGATCGCTGGCTGAAAGGGGGGCAGAATCAAATTAGTATAAACAAATAGTAAAATTTGGAGTATTTTTAAAATAAAAAAAGCGTATAGACAAAAGGCTATACGCTTTTTTATAAACGCTAATTAACTATCCAAGATAGGCTTTTAGATTTTTGCTCTTTACATTATGTTTCAATCTGCGCAAAGCTTTTTCCTTAATCTGCCTTACTCTTTCACGTGTCAAATCAAATTTCTCTCCAATCTCTTCAAGAGTAGCTGACCTTTCGCCATCAATTCCAAAATATAATCTTAGAACTTTAGCTTCCTTTTCACTTAAAGTTGAAAGTGCATTTTCTACTTCTTTCTTTAATGATTCTCTCATTAAAGTTGTATCAGGGGATGGCTGGTCATCATTCGGTAAAACATCCATCAGGCTGTTTTTATCATCGTCTCCGGAAAATGGAGCATCCATTGAAACGTGGCGTCCTGAAATCTGCATTGCATAAGCCACATCTTCCTGAGTCATATCAAGAATTCCTGCTAGCTCAGTTGTAGTGGGCTTTCTTTCAAATTCCTGTTCCAGGTCACGGTATGCTTTGCTGATTTTACTAAGCGAACCAACACGATTTAAAGGAAGACGAACAATTCTCGACTGATCTGCAATTGCCTGCATAATTGACTGACGAACCCACCAAACTGCATATGAAATAAATTTGAATCCACGGGTTTCATCAAATCTCTGTGCTGCTTTTATTAAGCCGAGGTTACCTTCATTTATAAGATCTCCCAATGAAAGCCCCTGGTTTTGAAATTGCTTTGCAACACTAACTACAAATCTCAAATTCGCTTTTGTTAAAGCATCAAGCGCTCTTTTATCGCCCTGGCGGATTTTAATTGCTAATTCAATTTCCTGATCCGGTGTAAGAAGGTCAACCTTTCCAATTTCCTGCAAGTACTGATCTAACGATTTACTCTCACGATTTGTAAATTGCTTTGTTATTTTCAATTTAACAACTCCTCATTGATTTAATTTCATAATAATAAACAACCAAACGGGATTTAAGTTCCAATTCCCCTGTAACAAATTTCATAAATAAAAAGACAATAAATATACAAAAATAATTTCTCTTTATGAAACATAATTCATGTAAAATAGACAAATCGGTAATGTGATGTAAGTCATAATATTATGCCCTTTTTGCCTATTTTAAGACAAAATGAAGCATTTACCTTGTTCCGGAAGGTCCCCTCAGAATTCTAAGTGGCAGCGTTATTAACGATTCCAGTAGTCTGAACACTGCTGAAACGGTTATGCCCAACAAACGGAAGGGTAGCAGGAATAACCACACAAATGGATATGCAATTATTGCAAGTAAAGCAATAGGCCAACAGAAAAACAACAGGATCAGCCACAATATAAATGTTGTCATTTTACTTCCCCGAAAAACTTAAAGATTAAAAAATCAAGGCTTAATTACACTGATTTTATACATAAATCTAGAAATATTTAGATTATTTCAAAGTAAAAAATGACAGTGATGAAGAAAGATTTGATGAGCGGTAGAAAAAATAAGCAAGGCTTATCCAATTAGGCTAACAGATAAGCCATACTTTTTTCAATTATGCAGTATTTGGAGCAAGAAATTTATTGTATAGATACATAAGCAATGTTGCCAACATTCCTATTCCAATTAAGGAATACCAAACTAAGTTCATATTGCCGGTTTCCTTAGCAGTTTCATAAAGCCAGCCTCCGATCGGATCACCAACAAATCTTGCAATAGCAATTGGTAAAAATGCGTAACCCTGGTAAAGTCCTTGTTGTCCAGCAGGGGCAATTTCTGAAATATATTCATAATATCTAGGAGCTTGTGTCATTTCGCCAATAGAAAATGCAATTACTCCGGCAGCTATTGTCGGGATGCTTGGGTGAATTGCAATAATTACCCAAACTAAACTTGAGACAAAAAAGCCGGTCAGAATAGCCTTTTCAGTAGTTAAACTTTTTGTAAATCTGTTTATGGGTATTTGGAAAAGAATTATTGCACCGGCACCACCCCATGATTGTATAATTTCGTAGGGCGCATTTTTGCTGATGAAATCAGTAATGTAATATGGAATCACTATAAATTCCTGCCAGAAGATTATCCAGTATAAAGAATAAATCAAAAGAAAAATCATAAATTTGTAGTTGCCTAAAACCACAAATAAATTCTTAATCTTTTTCCCCATTGACTCAACAGGTTCGGTAACTTCATTTTTTATATTTTTATAAAAAAGTAGGTTAACAATCAGCATTGCGAAACATGAAATTGCAGATATCATATAAACAAACTCATATCCAATACTGTCTCTAACAAGATATGCTACTGTAGGTCCGATCATTGCACCCACATTAACAAGCCAGTAATAAATTGCAAAACCAAGTGATTTCGTTTCAGGTTTGGAACCAAGAGCCACCGTACCCAGCACTGATGGCTTAATAAAACTTCCTCCGAGAGCAGTAAAAATCAGAAAAATCATAATCAGCCAGTATTGGTCCAATCCAGAGTAGACTCCGGAGAAAGCGTCCATTCCAACTGATCCGATTAAAAAATAGCCCAGCGCCAAAACGGTAAAACAAACATTGAATGCTTTTCTGAATCCCCATTTATCAGCCAATGTTCCACCAAGAATAGGGAGCAGATAAATAAGTCCACCAAAAATACCAGACAGGGATCCAGCTTCAGCTTCAGAAAATCCAAGCCTGTTTCGCATATAAACCATAAAAACTATTTGCTGCCCGTAATAAGCCAGGCGTTCAAATAGTTCCATAATATTAGCTACCCAGAAAGAGCGATGAAACCCCTCTTTTACCTCACGAAGTTTTGCTGCTATTTCCAATATTTCACCCTTTTTATTAGTTAAAATGAATAGGTAACATAATATAATAATTAAATTAGTTTCAGGACTAAAAAATTCTGTAGAAATATAATCCCAAAGTGTAGTAACCGTTTATACTAATAATTACGTTTTATATGGGGGCCGATATTTATAATATTACAAATTTCAAACGCTTTTTAATAAAATTCTTGAAACTAAAAAATATTAAACAAATGAAAATCCCACTTCTTTTAACAATATCCAGTCATTATCAAAATGCAGGTTGATTTTAATTTATTTTAATACATATTTTATAGTAAAGATATTTAGAATTTTAGATTAACATTTCCTTTCGGGAAGTAAAAATGCTCATTCAAAAGCCAGGCAGAATCATTCTCATCATATTAATTCTTTTAGCATTACAAGGTTGTTCATCAATTGTCTATAAAGCTGCATACCCAACTTTAAATGATGGGAAATATGATAGTGAATTTCCTTATAAAGGAAGTTCCAAGGAATTGGAAGATGTCGGTAGATCTGTTACATTAATTAATTCTATTGCTTTTTATAAAGCTTATATCTTTAATGACGGCACAAATGTTAAACGATCTGATATAAGTGAAGAATTTCTTGAAAATAAATCGAACAGTACTTCATATTTTAATAAAATTAACTCTGGAACAGCAACAACCGTTTATTCTCAGGGAGGCACAATTGCACTTCTAACCTGTGCACACGTAGTGAACTTTCCTGATACTATTCTAACTTTTTTTAGCGATGAAAGTGGAAAATTTACTAAATACCTTGAAAGTGTTTCAATCAGAGAACGACAGGTCACATTTGTTCCTGAACTTTCATCAGGTGGACAAGTGGAAATACTAGCATTGGACAGGGAGCGTGATCTTGCCATAATTGGTAATAATTTCCCAGGATTGAATAGCATAAAACGCACGGTATTTCCATTTCCGAAAGGTAAGGCCAAGGATTTGGAATGGGGTAGTTTTGTTTACGTTTTTGGATATCCTATGAATTATAAGATGGTTTCAAAAGCAATTGTTAGTAATCCGAATTATGATGAAAAAGGAGGTTTCATTATTGATGCTGTTGTAAATAAGGGATTCAGCGGTGGTGTTGTACTGGCAATACGTGATGGGATTCCAAATTTTGAACTGGTTGGTATAATCAGGGCAATACCTGAAGAAAATGAATATTTGCTTGAGCCTGAAAAATTAAAAAATAATATTTATTATAGTCCGGTTGTTCCTTACAAGGGTAATATATATGCTGTTCAACAGGAGCAACTGAAATACGGTATTGCCAAAGTTATACCTATTGAAGAAATAATGGAATTTATTAATAATAAGGAATACGAATTGAAAAAATTGGGTTATAGAATTAAAGATAATTTTTAATTACCCGACCTATGCACTTCTAGAACCTTCCAATATTTTTTATTTTTGATATTAAATATCAAACTATTAAACCGTGAAAAAACTATTAAATATTAAAAACGAAAAAGATTGGGAAGATGTTAAAGATTTAACTTTAAATAATTACAAAGTAGTGATATTTAAATACAGTCCTATTTGCTATACCAGCACAGTAGTTGAAAAGGATTTTGATTCCTGGTATTCTAAAGTTTCAGAAAGTGCAAATCTTTGTGTTGCCAAAGTAAATGTAATCTCAGAAAGAGAAATATCACAACTAATATCAAAAGAATTAAATGTATTGCATCAATCACCGCAGGCAATCTGGTTGGCTGGAACAAAAGAAGCTAAATGGGATGCAAGTCACTACGAAATTTCAGATTCCAAACTTGATGAATTACTGGCGGAATAAATTTGAGAAGAGTCAGTCAACATTTTTAAGGAGATTTATATTCCTGATTTCCCCTGCAACAACAAGAATATCATTTTCACTAAACACATAATTTGATCCGGGGAGAGCTTTAATCTTTTCAGATTTTTTTTCCTTTGTTTTTATCGAAAGGACCTCAACTCCATATTTAACCCTGATGTTTAATTCCCTGATAGATTTATTAATAAAGGATCTTGGAATTTTTATTTCGGAAATTGAATAGCCCTCCATAAAATGAACCTGTGGCTGCCCTTCCTTCATAACTATGCTGCTTGCAAGATTAGATGTTATCTCTCTGGTTTCAATAGCTTTTTGGTAAGCATCCTGAATATCTTTTCTCCATAGCATTCCAATTACTCTGCGTGAATCCTTTGATTCTACTACTGGTAGACCTTCGTTGTCATTTATAGTTAAAATATCCAGTGCCGTTTTGCAATTATCATCCAGGGCTATTTTTTGAAATTCCATATTAGCAATGTCACCTGCAATTAATAGATTCTGCAAGGAATCTTTATCATATAAATATTCTTTAAGGTCATTTAAAGATATCATTCCAGTAATATTGTATTGTTCGTCAGTAACAGGGAAATCTGGGCCTCTGCCTTTTAGCATTTTGTTGATTACCTGGGTGAAGTTATCTGTTACATTTATTGTGGAAAAATCTTTCGTATAAACATCTTTAACAAATACAGATTCCATTACGTTTGTTTCTGTTCCTTCTTTTATGCTGATATTTCTTAAAAGTAGTTTTAATGTATATATAGATTCACGTGATAACCTTGATGAAATTATCATACTGATAATACATGTTATCATTAATGGTAGAATGATCCTGTAATCATTAGTTAACTCAAATACGATAATTATAGCTGTAATAGGTGCTCTTGTTGTTCCGGCAACAAGTCCTCCCATTGCTACAAGCGCATAAGCATTGGGAGTAGCTGTTATCAACGGGAAAGACTGATGAACGAAAGACCCGAAAAAATAGCCTACCATTGCACCCATAAAGAGGGAGGGAGCAAAAATTCCACCGGATCCGCCTGAACCAAGAGTAATACCAGTTGCAAAAATCTTTGCAAAAATTAATATAAAAGCAAGGTACCAGAGCATATCTCCTTTTAAAGCAAGGTTTATAGTTTCGTAACCAACGCCCATAATTTCAGGATAAAGAAGAGCAACTCCACCCAGTATCAATCCACCAACAGCGGGTTTTAAATATTCCGGGATATGAAATTTGTTATCAAAAACATCTTCAGAATAATAAAGCGATTTAATAAACGCATACGAAACCAGTCCGCTTATGCCACCAAGGATAAAATAGAATATTAACTCATAAGGCGAAGCAAGTTGATATTTTGGAACAAGGAAAGCAACAAAATTTCCTTCGAAGGTGTGCGAAATAACTGTTGCCATAACCGAAGATATTACGATAGGGGAGAACTGAGCAACTGCAAAATCCATAAGTATTATTTCAACCGCAAACAAAGCTCCTGCAATTGGTGCATTAAAGGCTGCTGCAATTCCTGCTGCTGCACCGCAGCCTACAAGTGTTTTAAGCCTCTTTGACGGCACTCTGAAGAACTGTCCGACAGTAGAGCCCAAACTTGAACCGATCTGTACAATTGGGCCTTCCCTTCCAACTGAGCCGCCTGTTCCAATTGTAATAGCAGATGCAACGGCTTTAATAAAAGCAACACGTGGACGAATATTTCCGCCCTTCATTAAAATTGCCTGCATAACTTCGGGTACTCCATGTCCCTTTGCTTCCGGGGCAAAGAAATAGATAATTGGCCCGACAATTAGCCCACCCAAAACCGGAATTATCAATATCCAGAACCAGGGCGTTGCAATAATGTTTTCGAGAATATTACCCGTTCCCTGGAAAGAAATATCTGAAATAGTTTTAATCAGCCACCTGATTCCAATTGCGCCAAATCCTGCCAAAATACCAATGATTATTGCAAGAATAATCATAAAGGTATGTTCGGTCATTTTTGCTCTATCGAAGAAATTTGTGGTTTTTCTGGAGAGAAAAATGTATGCTTTATTGAAGAAGTTTTCTTTCAAGTGGAATTAGTTACTGAATTTATTTGAAGTAATTTGTGATAATGAAATAAACAAGATTTATAATAGTAAAAATTTAAAACTATTCAAACAGTAAAGCAATTGAATTGTCTCTAAATTCTGCAGCAATCATTCCGGATACTTATTCAAAACGAAATCCGGAATGATACCACAGTAATTATAATATCAGGATTTAACCTGGCTTTTCTTCTTTTTGGAATAAATAATGGAGATAATTAGCATTACAAAACCAAGCGCCAGGAATGAGACTATTTTATAAATCGGATCCTCGTTTGTAATTCCAATAATAAAAACATAACCTACAGTCAGACCAAGAGTAAATAGAGCCATCCACCTGTATTTTTTGCTTTTTAAAACCACACTTAATACATAATAGATAATTGCAACTATTATCCATGAGACGCTTATAAAACCTGAAGGCATTGCATGATAAAGTGCATAAGGAATAATTACAAGTGCTGTTAATAAATAGGCATTACGCATTTGTTCAGTTTTTAATTCCAGCCTGTCTTTTTTCCAGTTCAATATTCTTGCGCTTAAGAGAGCAGCTATTCCAAAACTTAAACTAATGCCGCTTACTTTTCCTTCCATAACCAGGTATGCAATAAATATCAAAATATAAATTATAAAGTTTGCGAGGATTATAAATTTGGACCTAAACCAAATTGCAGTTGAAATTACAATAATACTCTGCCAGCAAAGTAGATTGAAATATGCCGGTGCTTTAACCTGGTAAATTATAGCTACTGTTAAAGCAAAATAACCAAGCATCGCATAAATGAATGTTGAATACCTGCTTTTTTCCTTAACCCAAAATACTGTAGCAAAAATCAGAAAAGTTACTGAAGCCAGCAAATGATAAATAGCAGCTGATTCATATTTTGACATTAGTGAAACGAATAAAAATAAACCATAACATCCTGCAGCATTCATAAAAGAGCTATATATAACAGGTGTGTCTTCAATTGAATTGTCTTTTCGCAGCCGAATTCCAATTGTGAATATTATAGAATAAATAATTAAAAACAGAAGATTTACTACCGGATCAGAATTCATCTTAAGTTCGTTACCTAATACAGGATTATTTATAAACCAGACAAGATGTGTGAAGTATGTTAAAAATATTCCGACGAATAAGAATGGATACCATTTTGATTTAATTAAAAAACTAACTGATAAAAGAGACATAATTATTATGAGGCAAAAAATCGCATAGGGATTTTCGCTCACAATAGCTGTTGCATAACCAAAGAATATACTTAATAGAATGAGATAATTTGATTCTCTCTTTACTGCTGCTAAAAGTGATGCTGAAACAGCAATCATCAGTAAAATTGTTTCAATTAATGTTGATGTAATTAATGCTTCGTTACCAAAGAATTTTAACCTTAGCGTTGTAAAGAAGAAGAGAAATAAGGCACCACCGAGGAGATAACCTGAAAGGTGAGAAATTGATTCCCTCCAGTGGTTAGATAGGAAAAATATTAATATTGAAAGTAGATAGCCAAATACTATATCTGCTGTAACTGGAATATTTGAGAAAGGGAAGGAGATTAAAAAAGCGATTCCGATGAAGAAGATTATAATTCCAAGTTTAGCAAACCAGAATTGCCCGATTTGTAATTCCAGCCGGTCTTCTTTCTCTTCATTACTTAATTCTTCAATTACAGTAACGGGCTGGCTTTCTTTTTCTTCAGCATCAATCTTTTCTGATTTAGAAATTCCAAGATGATTCTCAATTTCACCAACTCGATTGTCTAAATCCCTTAATAAATTGAGAACTTCCTCGTTACTGGGATTGTTTGATAGTGAACTCATATTGACCCCTGATTTTAAGTGAATAATATCAATTATATTTTGATATTAAATTTATAGTAACAGGTAATAGAGTATTTACTACAATATGTTAATCTAATTTTTATGAATTATTTTGTCTCTTCTCCAATCTTTTAATAAACAAGTATAAACCAATAGCTAGCAGAATTGTAACCAACAGAGCAACGCCCAGTCCTTTTCTTCTAAAGTAATAATCATCAATTGCAGCCTTGGCATCATTCTTTACAGCTTCAGTAACTTTTAAACCTTTGCCAACAACTACGTCATCAAATTTTTTCTCATTAAAGGCATGAACTGCTGTTTTTGCTTCTAATATTGCCTGGTTAGCATCTCTTAATTTGAACTTTTCGTCTTCTACTTCCATTCCTTTTTGCTCAGCTTCATCGATTAATTCTTTGGCATATTTTTCTGAACTTTCCAGGCTGTCAATTAAGGATTTCATATTTTTAGCAACTTTATAACCTTCACTATTTTTTTCAGGCGTATGGCATTTTGAACAGACAGCATCTTTAGAAACGCCGAGTAATTTATCAGTTGCAGTAATAATTAAGTGATTACTATGGCAGGTTTCACATTCCGGGTAGTTTGCTTTATCAAATGCATCTTTGTGAGGACTTGAAGCAAACAGTTCCGCATTCAGTGCGTGGCAGGTACCGCAGACTTTTGAAATTGATGAAATTCCCGGAGGCGTAGCTGCATGATTTCCGTGACAGCTATTACAAGCAGGTGCTCCTGTATCCTTCTTTTGTAGAAGTGCAATACCATGTACACTTTGAGAATAGTTTTCATATTGATTTGTCGGAATATTATATTTTTTCATGTATTCTTTATTGCTGTGACAGTTTGAACAGGTTTCAGGAATATTTACAGCATAAACGCTGGAATTAAGATTTGTTGTTTCAAGAATTCCATGACTGCCATGGCAACTTGCACATTGCGCAGGTTTGGGATCGCCTTTTGCATTTAAGATTCCATGTACACTTGTTCTGTATTTTTCATATTGATCAATAGGTAATTTTGGATTATAGTTTCTCATAAATACTGCATTACTATGACATTTTGCACAGGTTTTGGGAACATTTAGAGGATAAACAGGTGATCGCCTGTCAGTTACTTTTACAATGCCGTGTGCACCGTGGCAATTAATACATTGAATAATCCTGTCCTTACCATTAGTAGAGAGTTTTCCATGCACACTTGTTTTTAACAGCTCAAATTGATCAGTAGGAATATTTGCACCGAATGATTTCATTTTATCAGCTGAAGCATGACATTTTGCACAAGTTTCGGAAATATCATTTCCTTTAGGTACACCTTTAAAACCTGCAGTCTTGTTCATTGCGGCTTCCATATCGTCGGATTTGCTATTACCACCATGGCAGTCGCTACAGGAAAGTCCCGCTTTGAAGTGAACATCGTTACTAAACTGTGAGGCTTGCTCTCCTCCTATCGCTGAATGGCAATTGAAACATTCATCTTTTGTTTGAGCAGAAAGGTTGGTTAAATATCCCGTTAAAAATATTAAGATTAATGTTATAATATATTTTTTCATGATGTCCACCCCAAAATTGTTAGGATAATGATGAACATAACGGCGAATATCCCCAAATAATTAATGAGTTTATTATGTTCACCTCTTGAACTTTTCCTATCCCAGAATGGAACCAAGAGCCATAAAAGCCCTGCAATTCCGAATAAAAGAATTCCGACAACTTCACCATCAACAAAAAGAATATGTGCCGGCAGGTATTTCAAACTCTGGAACATAAAAAGGAAATACCATTCAGGTTTTATGCCTGCAGGTGCCGAAGAAAAAGGATCTGCTTTATGCCCTAATTCAGCAGGGAAGTAAACTGCGAGTATTGCCAGAAGATTAAGAACAATTAACCAGAGCAGTAAATCGCGCAGCATAAAATTCGGAAAGAAAGGCATTTTCTTTCTTTCTTTCTTCTCTTCTTTATTATAATGAAGAGGTTCACTGATTCCCTGTCTTTGAATTAGAATAAGATGAATGCCAAGCAGGACTGTAAATATTCCCGGAAACAATGCAACGTGAAAACCAAATAACCTTGATAAGGTCGCACCTGTAACATCGGAACCTCCGCGTATAAATTCTCTTAAAGGTTCACCTATTATTGGAACTACACCGAAAATATCAGATCCAACTCTTGTGGCAAAAAATGACAATTCATTCCAGGGAAGGAGATAGCCACTGAATCCAAAACCAAGTGCCATAAAAAACATAAGTACGCCAGACAGCCAGGTTAATTCTCTTGGATATCTATATGCTTTTTCAAAATAGACACTAAACATATGAATGAATATAGAAAGTATAAATAAATTTGCAGCCCATCCGTGTATAGATCTGATAAGCCAGCCGAACTGAACTTTTGACATTATAAACTTTACACTTTCGAATGCCAGGTCGGAGCTTCCCTTATAATAAAATAAGAGTAATATTCCTGTAATTACCTGGATAATAAAAAAGAACAATGAAACTCCACCGAAGTAGTACCAGATGGAATGACGATGCACCGGGACATATTTTTTCCCCATATATTCTACTAATACTTTGATTTGCAGGCGATCGTCAATCCATTTATAAATATTTTGTATTGAATTTTTCATAATATTTTATGCATTTTTTGATATGTAAATTTCTTTTCCTTTTTGGAACACACTATATTCAGTAAGAGGACGAGGCGGCGGACCGGAAATATTCCGTCCGTTCAGGTCATATTTTCCGTTGTGGCACGCACACCAGATTATCCCCTGGTCACTTTTAAACTGAACTGTGCAGGCAAGATGAGTACAGGTTGCAGAAAATGCACGAAATGTTTTGTCTTTAAGTCGTACCAATAAAACAGGCTTACTGCCAAATTTTATTATTTTACCTGAATCAGGAGCAAAATCATCAATTTTTCCTGCCATAACACTGGATACTTCAACCTCGTTTTGCTTTGGCGGCTTCAGGTAAGAAAATAATGGATAGAAGATAGAGGCGGCAAAACCCACAAGGCCCGTTGTGAGCACATATTTGAGAAAGTCTCTTCTATTGGAAGATTTGGATTTGGACTCACTACTATTCGAATTTTCCATGTCAAATGACCCCGATTTGTTAGAAAATATAATAGTACTTAGATAAACAAGAATTAATTTTCTTAATTATCTAAAAATGAACGTATATGAATATATTTATACATGATCTCAGAAAGAGAACAAAAATTATTTAAGATTAAGGGAGCAGAAAAAACCACTCCCTTCCGGTTTAATTTTTAAAGATTGTCGTTCTTTTTTGCAGAGTGACAATCGACACAGCTTTCATCTTTTAAGGAACTTCCAAGATCAACAGGATGCTGAAATTCCAAACCTTTGAGGGAAACAAGATTTTTTCCTTCATCGGTATTTTGTTCTATAATGGTGTGACATATATTGCAATTGTTTGAGATCATTTTTCCATCATCAGAAAAATGTTTTCCATCGTGGCATCGGAAACAACCCGGAGCATAGGTATGTCCAATATTGTTAGGGAATGATTTCCAGCTGACATTCATGTAAGGGAAATAGTTATTTGAATAAATGTCCTGGATATATTTTATACTTTCAGAAATTGATGATATTTTTATTTTTGCAAGTTTTGGATAATTATTACTATAAAAATTTTCAATACTTAACTTAATACTGTCGAGAGCAACAGGTTTAGTTGTGTATTTCCTGTCAAGAGCATCAACAGCAACACTTTTAATGTATGGTAATTCGGGGTCTATTCTTTTAAGAGACATATATAGATTTACCATTTTGTCGGGTGGATTATAAATGTGAGAAGGTCTGTTATGGCAATCAATACAATCCATTTTTCTCAATTCATCTTTATTCATTTTATCAGGATCAAAATCTCTTAATTTATATGTTGTTGATTTACCAGTTTCCTTGTTTGTAATGTTAACCCAGGGAATATCCTGTCGAGTTTTATCAGCAGGATAATACATAACAGTATTATCAATATTCATATGCCAGTGAATCCCGGCGCTGGTTCCCATTTCACTGTTTCCGCCGCCGATTTTCAAAAGCATTGTTAAATCAGAAGAAGTATTTTTTTCATCGGAAAGGAAATAGTTAAAAGTTACTTTCTTTTCACTAAAAAAGTTTTTCGGCCAGTGGCACTGTTCGCAGGTTCCCTGCGCTGGACGAAGATTTTCAACCGGGGTTGGAATAGGTTTTGAATATTTATTAAATAGAACTGAATATACCTGGTAAGCTCCGGTTATTTTAGATTTAACATACCAGGTAGTTCCAGAGCCTATATGGCATTGAACGCAGGCAACTCTTGAATGTGGCGAATTTTGATAAGCTGTATATTCAGGTTCCATAACTTTGTGACAAACAGTCCCACAAAACTCCACCGTTTCAGTATATTCATAAGCTTTGAAACTCCCGAAAGCTGTAAAAACCAGCAAAAGTATAGTGCCTACTGAAAATACTGTAAATGAAACTCTGTGCTTCGGATCATTTAAATCAAGAACCGGGAATGTTTTTGCATGAAAGGTTCCTGCAAGTTTTTGCCTGTGAGCTTTATAAATTCCGAGTGCAATTAATATCAATCCGAATATCAGTATTGACGGAAAGACTATAAATGTAATTATTCCCAGGTAGGGATTTTCTTCAGCAGAAGTTGCATCCAAAACAGTAAGAAATAAAATTAAACCGAATGAAACCGATGCTATAATAGCGCCGGCAAATGTAATTGGGTTGTAAAACGATTCAGGGAATCTTTTTTTCATATCACCTTAAAAGTTTTGAAAATAAAAATTATCTGTAAACAAAAAGCATTGCATAAATTATCCAAACAATTATACTAAATCCAATGCTCAATGCAGTCCAGCCAAAAAATTTAATTGCTCTTATCACTATTGGCTGGTATGGTTCAACCATATATTTTTCCAGTTCCCCGCTTTCTACTAATTTCTTGTATTCTTCCGGCCTGTCAATTTTGAATTCTTCTAATCCAACTCTTCCAGAAAAGATAACGATATCCATCGGAAATTTTTCCGGTCTTAAATGTGTATTAAAAAAATGTACAGTAAAAATAAATCCTGTTGCAAGCAAAGCTTCATCGCTATGTATAATTGTTGCAACATTTATAGCCCACCCGGGAATGAATCTTGTAAAAAATTCTGGAAACCATAAAGACATTCCTGTTGATCCAATAACAAAAATTCCCCAAAACACTGCAAAATAGTCAAATTTTTCCCAGTAAGTCCAGCGACCATATTGAGGTCTTTCACCTTTACCCAAAAACCATTTCAGCGAGCCTGTAAAATCTTTTAAATCTTTTTTATTAAACATCATTGAATCCAGGCCAAAGATCATTTGCTTAAACGATTTATTTTCTTTCTTTTTAGACCTGAAGAGATCCACAAGGTGGATTACAAAAACGCTCAACATGATTACAGCAGCAAACCTGTGTATAAATCCAGTAGATTCAAAACCACCCAGTATGTGTGATAATATGTATGCCCATTTTGTGTAAGCAAATTTCAATGTCATACCGGTTAATGCAAGACTCAAAAAACTAACTATCATTAGAATGTGCAGAATTCGATTTAATCTAGTAAATCTCTGTACTTCCATTTCTTTTGTGTTATTTATATTATTCATTTATTAGCTATTGGAATCGGTATTTGAATTATTTTTTTTATTTGCTTCTGTTTTTCTCTTTGCCAGTTCGCGTTTATATTGAAGTGATCTTGGGAACCATAAAATTGTATGTGCGCCTGCTATAATAAAAGTACCAATCAGCAATCCTGTCATTCCCCAGAACGTCCAGTATAACCAAGGATATTTATCAGGATCGTGGTGAGTTGCATGCGTAAAATAGCCCGCAAATTGTTTTGTTGCAGTTTGATGGCATTTTTGACAGGTAGTTAATACGTTTTGCCTGCTCAAATGTGAAGCCGGATTAGTTACAGGGAGGATATCGTGTGAACCGTGGCAATCGTAACATTTTGCAGTTTTGGAATAACCAAGTTGTGAAACTTTTCCATGATATGTATCAAAGTATGTTTTTGCAATTTCATTATGGCAGTTACCACAGGTGTTCATGATTTCCATTCTGAATCCATCCTGATCTGTTCTGCTAATTTGATGTGCACTATGGCAGGTATTACAGACAGGCAATTTTTTATCTGTTTTTGTAACATTTGTTGAATGTACGCTCTTCACAAATTGTTCTTCAATTCCATAATGACAATTTCCACAGGTTGCGGCAATATTATTTTGATTAATACTTGAAGTACTATCAGTATGAGGTAATTCATGGTGGGCAGTATGACAGTCAGTACAAGTTGCTGTAACTGTCAATCCGCTTTTCAATAATCCTTTACCGTGAATACTTTCTACATAACTGTTAACAATATTTTTTTCTGTTCCGGTGTATAATACAGCAGCTTTTTCGCCTTCTCTATGACATTTTGCACAAAGCTGAGGAATGTTTGGTGAAAAAATCGGAGACTTTGTATTTTTCTTTCCAAGTACATAATGGGTTCCATGACAATCTGAGCAAAATGGAGCATTTTTATCATTTTCTGCATTTAATATTCCATGAGTACTTATCTTATACTCATCACCTACTTCCGCATGGCAGGATGCACAATCAACTTTTGCAGTAATCCCTTCACAGGGTCTTAATTTAGATTGATTAACACCTGAATGGCACTGACTGCAGGCAATTTTTGCATGAATTGAACCTTGCAATTTGTCATAATCAACAAAAATTAAGTGTCCTGATTTTGTTTTCAGATCGGGTTTATCGTGACATCTTAAACAATCGCCGTCAGCCATTCCCTGCGCGTAAAATGCACTCCTGATTTTGTGAGGCTGATGACAATCAACGCAAGCAGGAAGTACGTGTGCCTGTTTTTCCCAAAGCTCACCTTTAATTATTTTTCTGTGTACACTCTCAATTTCCATGTGACATTTTGTACAGGTTGCAGCAATATTATTTTTTGCAATTGTTGATCTGGGATCAGTGTGTGGTAAAACTCTGTGAGGTGAATGACAGGATGCGCAGGTAGCAGCAACGATCAGTCCTTTTTTTAATAGACCATCTCCATGCATACTTTCTGAATAATTTTCAAAAATGTGATCCTGTGGTATTTTTCTTTGAACCTGCACAGGTGAACCTTCTTTGTGGCAACTTCCGCAAAGAAATGGAATTTTAATCGGTGCTACGGCAGAATTTTTGTCTTTTACCAATAAAATATCATGCGAACCGTGACAGGTTTGGCAGGTTGGAGCTAATCTGTCACCTTTGTTATAAGCTTTGCCGTGTAATCCTTCATCGTACAAATCCTGAGATTCTTCGTGGCAGGTCATACATTTCGCTTTCTGAACTTTGTCAGTATGAGGGAATTCAGTTCCTTCAAGGTCCATATGGCACATTATACAGTCTACATCAGCATGTACAGATGAAGCTAATGTTTTTCCGCTAACATAAACAGAAAATGATCTTCCGTTTTTTGTCCCTTTTAAATCTTTATCTTCGTGGCACATAAGGCAATCTTCTTTAGATTGCGCAAATATTATAGGTATAGATAGGAAAAGTATTGATAATATTGAAAGCGTTAGAAAGCGATATTTCAATTATGACCCCTTGAATATATAGCGGTTAAAGAATCAGCCGCCATGTTTTTTATTTTCTAATAATAAATTTTAATTCCGGTTAATTTTATTCTTCTGATTTTTTCTGATTCTCTTTTTTAATCCTTTCGAGTTCTGCAGGATGTTCTTCTGCCATTTCTTCTTCGGTAATTGTTCCTTTAATCCATGCAAGACTCATAGGATAAACATCCGGATTAAAAATAACGAAGTAGAAATGCCAGACAACAATTGCCAGGAATGCAAGCCATGCTTCATAAAAGTGAATTGTCCTGGCAATATCCCAGCCAAGTTTTGTAAATAACCCGATAAATGTGTTGTCAAACCACAGGATTATTCCTGTAGCTGTCATTATGATGGTGCCCCAAACCAGAGCCCAGTATTCAGCTTTTTCAACATAACAGAACCTATCAAGCTTTGGTTTTGTTTTGGAAATTCCAAGATTATATTTTGCAACTCCAATTGCATCTGTAATATCAGAATATTTTGGCAATAGATCTTTGAGTAATTGTTTTCCGCGCGTTGTAAAGAACAAATAATAAATGTGGAACAGGGAAGCAGCAACCATAACAACCGCAGCAACTCTGTGAATTATTCCGCGAATTTCGAATCCATATTCACTTAAATCTCTCAAGTGACTTACCCACCAGGTGTCTGGATACCTGAGCATAAATCCCGTAACTACCAAAGTTAAAAAGCTAACTAATAATGCACCGTGCTGCAGCCTTTCAGCTAATGTCATTCTTATATAAAGAGAATGTCCATATTTTTCTTCTTTTATTAATCCCCTCTGCTTCATTTTTTTGATTTTGGCTTTTTTAATAAAATCCAGGATGTTGTGAATCAGCATTCCTCCGATAACTATGAAAATCAGAGCCATGTATGTATTTGCAATCCAGTAAAGAATTGGTTCATCCTGTTTGGTCATCGTAATGTGAACCTGTCCAATAGTGAAATTCTTGTTAGCACCGGGATGACATTTTCCACAGGTATTTACAAGATTACCTTTATATACGCTGGAAGTAGGATCAGAAGCTGGTTTTATATTATGGGCACCGTGACAGCTTGCACAATTGGCAACAGTTGTTGATCCACCTTCAATAGCCAGGCCATGAAATGAATCTTGGAATGTTTCAGGTCTGTTCGGCGAAAGCCCATATTTTGAAGTTAATTTTACTGAACTATGACAAGGAGTACAAACCTGCTTTGAAACATTTCCTGCAGATACGGGTGAATTGGGATCGTTATGTTTCAGAATGTTATGTTCACCGTGGCAATTAGTGCAGGCTGGTGCATCGGGATTTCCATTTGCTAATGCTACTCCATGAATACTTTGCGAATATTCTTTTTCAATAGAACTATGGCACTTTGAACAGGTTTTAGGAACATTTGTTTTAAATACTGTAGAATTTGAATTTGTTCCTTTTTCCATTTCATGCGCTGTATGACAATCTACGCAATTTGCTGCTTTTGCATTACCGCTGTTAAGGGCCTTTCCATGTACGCTTTGCTCATAGGATTTTATAAATGCTGTGCTGGGAGCAATTCTGTTTCTAACATCCGGGTTATCAAGGTGGCATGATAAACATAATTTTTCCTGGGCTAATTTGATCTGCAATGAGTCACGTTTTACCGTAACGTCGGTTATAGGTGAAGCATGACAAATTAAGCAATTAGGTGCACCCTTAATTCCTTTCTTCAATGCTGCATAGTGAGATGATTTTAAGAAATTTGCTTTTTCAGATTTATGACATCTTCCGCAGGCATTTACAATGTTATCTTTATAAAATGGGGAATTTTTTAATTTTGGAGAAATAATATTATGGGTTCCGTGGCAATCTTTACAATTTTCACCAACCTTGGTTCCTTTTCCATGTGTTTGAAGAATCTGGGGATGGAATTGATGTTTTACAGGAGCATTTTTATGACAGTTTACACAGGTTACTTGTGTAATATTTTCTTTATGAGGTAATTCATTTGGGTCAAAGCCAACGTGACAGGATACGCAGTTTAATTTTGCATGAGGTGATTTTTTAAGTACGCCAGGATCAACAAATAAGGAAACTTCCTTTCCGTTTCTTTCGGTGGTTAGTGTGTTATCGCTGTGACACATTAAGCAATCTTCGTTAGCCTGGGCTTTTACATTTATGGAGAAAAAGCTTAGCGAAACCAAACTTAAAAGAACCACTCTGCATAAGAATTTTTTAATATCCATTTTTACCTGCAACCCATATTTTATTCAGAACTATTTTTTGAACATCAATATTCTAAGAAATTTTATCGGAATTTAGTGAAAATTCACTAATTTTTTAATCAGACAAATGAAAAAGCGAAACCGAACATCGCAACAATTGCTACAATAAAAAGCAAATATGATAGTACGTATTTCATTTTTTTTCCTCAGTATCAGTTTATTAAGAATTTATGCCATTTAGCCTAAGATTTATTCAAACACCGTACCATGGACTTTTAATACAAAAGCTTTGAATTTGGTTAATTTTAGGGGGATTTTCTCAATATCAGGAAGAACAAAAAAATAGCTTTCCCGAAAATGAAAAACCACTGTTTATTAATATTAGAGTAGATAAAAATAAAACTTATTTAATTACTAGTATTTCCTTCAATAATTTCTTTGGCAAGATTCAGATATGCTATTGATCCTTTAGAAATTGCATTATAAAGAATTGCCGGTGTGCCATAAAATGCAGCTTCAGATAACGCAGCATTTTTGGGAATTTTAGTTTTGAATAATTTTGACGGATATTCATCATTTAATTTTTCTTCCATTAGACCTGAAGCTTTTATTCTTGATTCGTACATTGTTAATAACAAGCCTTTAACGTGCAAAAGACTGTTACCATAAGATTTCAACCATTCAATATGGTCGAGGATTTTATTTATTGCATTGATAGAAAAAATTTCAGCTTTAACGGGTATAATTGCTGAATTAGCCGCGAGCAGCGCATTTGTTGTCATACCTCGCAGGTATGGAGGACAATCGAGAATAATATAATCATACTGAAACATTATTGAATGCACAACATTTCTTAAAAAGAATTTATTTTCAGCTAATTTTGCAAGTCGGTCTTCGTCTAAATGATTATTTAATATTGAAGGTATAAAATGTAGGTCAGGAATTTTTGTTGGATGGATTACACTGTTTATTGAATGAGCAAAACTAAAAATTTCGAATATCCCGCCTTTTAATTCGTTTCTTGGTACGCCGAGAGCAATACTACATGTTCCCATTGGATCAACATCAATCAATAGTGTACGCTTTTCAGCGATTGCAAAACTAGCTGCCAGGTTTACAGCAGTTGTAGTTTTGCCAACCCCTCCTTTTGGCATAGATACGGCAATGATTTTTGTCATTTTAAGCTTGTTTGTTGTACCTAAATATACAAATCTAGGGAAACATTTCCATTAAATGGTCAGGATTGGATAGAGATTTAAATCCAAATTTTTTGTAGAGCCGGTGCATATCCAGAGTTGCAAGCATCCATTTCTTAATTGGTTTAAATTCCTGGTAATTAATCACTTCACCGACTAGCTTTTCACCAAGACCATAACCTCTGAATTCTTCCAGAATAAATACATCCATTAAATAGGCAATTGAGCAATAATCACTAAGTACACGGGCAAAACCAATTTGGTTACCATTTAAATAGATACCGAAGCAAGCAGAATTTGATATTCCTCTTTCAATCGCTTCTCGGGGTCTACCTTTTGCCCAGTAAGTATTTGAAATGAAATTGACAATTAAATCAATATCTAATTTACTTTTATTTGTACTTATTTCTATTGAAGAACCAGCTGGAAGGGTTTTCATAACTTTTTATTAAAATTGCAAATATTCATAAATAAGCTACGAAAAATTATTTAGACTGCCATAGCCCGTATTTAGCGGATGTAGTTTTCAGCATTTGCCGAATAATTTGGTCTGTATTCATCAATAGCTGAAAGTTGGTCTGTCTTAATAAGAACTACAGGTACATCTGAATATTTAGCAACTTTTTCAGAAACAATACCTAGGATTGAATTTGGGTAATCATTGTCTCCATGTGTGGTCATAACAATTAGATCAATCTTTTTATCTTTTGAGTAATTTAGTATCTGGTCATATGGTTTACCGAATCTGATGACGTCTATTATAGGCTGAGAGAGTTCAGGGACACTTGTAACAAATCGTTTTATATCTTTTTTTATTCTTTCAAGAATAAGTGGATCTGGAATAAATTTATCATTGAGCCTTTTAGGAGTTGAAGTTTTAAAGTTTTCAACGATGTGCATTATATGAATTAATGCTTCAGTTCCTTTAGCAAGGTTGTTTGCATAGTCAAGTGCTGCAACTGAATTAATTGAAAAGTCTGTTGGAACAAGTATGTTTTGAAGTCTTTTCATTTCTATCCCCCCTAGAATAAGCTTGCTAATGGACCATTAAGGCATTCATTTTAGAAGAAATTTCATTGAGGTCATATGGCTTATAGAAGATAGAGTTTACTAATTTCTTTATCTTCTTTTCAATTTCATTGAACTGATCTTTATAAACATAGGTTAAAATAATTGGCAGATCATTATTTTTAGTCTTAATATTTTCACATAATCTTTCAATGGTACTTGATGGCTCTGTATCCATTAATATAAGGTTAAAATCTGAACTTTCTGAAACACTGGAAACAATTGAGAGATCAGTCGTTGTAGTTATGTTATATTTATCCTGGAGATAAACCAACAAGCTTAGACATAAGTTAAAATCTGGACTGTAGAACAATATTTTTTTCAATTTGTTTAAATTTCTCATAATGGCTTTTTATCAAATCACGCATTTGTTACTCTATTTGTGTGCCAAAATGAAAAAGTCTGTTAATTCAAATGTAAATGATAAAAACTTGAGAATTGATAAAAAAATAAAAGAGATTTTGAAATGAAAAAAAGATTTCCAGAATTTTATTCTCGATAATGCAAAAAGGGGAAACCTTCTTTTATAAAATGAGAAATTTGATTAAAATAACTACAATTGGAAATAAAATTAGGTATTTATTTCTAATTCTTTCAGTTTTCTATACAAAGTAGACAATCCAACTTGCAGTAGCTCTGAAGTCTTTTCTTTGTCGTTCTTGTTTAATTCCAATGCTTTTAAAATATAGTCCTTTTCAAATTTTCTAATTGCGTCTTCTAAGGAACCTAATTTTGAAAAATCTACGCTTGAAGAGTGATGAGAGAAATTGTCTGGTAAATCTTTAACTGAAATAAAATCTCCTTTGCTAAAAATTACAGCACGTTCCATAACATTCTCCAGTTCCCGAACCTCTCCTTTCCAGTCGTGGGCAATTAGTGCACGCACTGCTTCGCTGTCAATTCCTTTTATACTCTTATTTAATTCCTTCCGATATTTATCAAGAAAATGGTCAGCCAAAAGCGGGATATCTTCTTCTCTTTCTTTTAAGGAAGGGAGAGATATTTCAATAACATTTAATCTGTAAAATAAATCTTCCCGGAATCTACCTGATTGGATTTCTTCTTTTAAGTCCCTGTTTGTAGAAGCAATTATCCTAACATTAACGGGATTAGAAATTGTTGAGCCAACAGGTGTAATTTCTCTTTCCTGCAGGGCTCTTAAAAATTTCACCTGCAATTGTAAAGGCATTTCACTTATTTCGTCGAGAAATAATGTTCCGCCATCTGCCGCTTTAATTAAGCCCTCTTTATCAGATACCGCACCTGTAAATGCTCCTTTTTTATGACCGAATAATTCACTTTCTATCAGGTTTTCAGCAATAGCACCACAATTTACGGCGATAAAAGGTTTCTCTTTTCTCTTACTTTTAAAATGAAGTGATCTTGCCACCAGTTCTTTTCCCGTCCCGCTTTTTCCGGTTATTAATACAGAACTATCAGTTTCAGCAACAGTCTGTATCATTTCAAATATTCTTCTAATAGATGGACTTTTACCAATTATATTTTCAAAATCAAAATTTCTCTGAATTTCCTTCCTGAGAATTCGGTTTTCAAGTAAAAGGCTTTTTACTTCAAACAATCTTTTTACTTTAATTAAAAGTTCATCAAATTCAACTGGTTTTAAAATATAATCGCTTGCTCCGTTTCGTAATGCAGTAATTGCTGTATCCAGAGAACCAAATGCAGTTATAACAATAATAGATGTCTGAATGTTGAGTTTCATTATTTCTTCAATTAATTGAGTCCCTTTCATTTGTGGCATTTCCAAATCAGTTATCACTAGATCATAAGTTTCAGATAGGATTTTATCATATGCAACTTTTCCATTTTCTGCTTCGTCAACGTTGTAGCCTTCTTTTTTTAATACATATGATAGTGATTCACGGATTATTTCTTCATCATCAACAACAAGTATTCTTTGTGACATATTAATACCCTTAATTAAACTTTTATTGGTAAAGTAATTGTGAAAGTTGTTCCTTCATTTTGATTGCTTCTAATTTTTATATCTCCCTGAAAACTTTTTATGATTCCATAACTTACCCATAATCCCAACCCTGTTCCTTTACCTTCTTTTTTGGTTGTGAAAAAAGGTTCAAATACTTTTGCAATGTTTTCCTCTGATATTCCCGGGCCGTTGTCTGAAAAATTAATTACAACATAATTCTCCGTTTTTGAAGATTTTGCGGATATTTTGTTTCTCTCTTTAACACTATCATATTCAGAAATTGCATCAACGGCATTTAATAAAATATTTACAAATACCTGTTGAACCTGATCAGCAACTAAAGGCAGGTTAGGAATTTTTTCCTGTAAGTCAGTTTCAAATTCAATAGTTTTTGCTTTTTTACCTACCTTAACAATTTCAACAGCTTCAAGAATCACCTGGTTAATATCGGTTAGTTGAAGTTCGTAATTGGATGGACGTGAAAAATCTACTAAATCTCTTATAATCTTAGAAATTCTTGTAACCTGACTCTTCACTAGTCCAAGCTTTTCTTTAACAAACTCATCTTCAGATGATCTTAATACAACCTGAACAAGAGCAGATATCGATGCAAGTGGATTACCAACTTCATGAGCTACCCCAGCCGCCAAAGTACCTATGCTTTCCATCTTTTGAGTGTGGATTAATTGTTTCTCAAGCATTTTCTTTTCACTTAGATCTCTATGAATTCCGAAGTATGCAACGACTTTTCCTTTGCTGTCCAGAATTGGTGAAATAAGTAGTTGAGTATAAAAAGGTTTCCCGTTCTTTTTCGTGTTTTCAACTTCTCCAACCCATACTTTGCCGGTCGATATAGTCTCCCACATATCCTTCCAGAATTGTGGAGGATGTTTTTTGCTTCCAAATACGCTTGGATTTTTACCTAACAAATCCTCTTTTGAATATCCGCTTGCTTCAACAAATGCTTTATTAACATAAACCATTTTGCCTTCAAGATTCGTAATCTGCAATGGATTTACAGTGTTTTCTGCTACAGTATAAAACTTTAATAAATCGTCTTCTATTTTTTTCTGTTCAGAAATATCTCTTGCAAGAGCAAATAAATATTTAATAGAAGGATTTCCCTTATCTGCAAAAGGTGTGAATACCAGGTTAAGTGAAAGCTTAATTCCTCCAACTGTCATTTGGGCAGGGATATTTGATGTCTCACTATTCCTGAGACATTTTTCAAATGTGCCAATTAATTTTTCTTTTAACGGACTCTCAAATATTTCAAAAAAATTGGAATCTAAAAGTTCTTCTTTTGATTTTCTTAGATAGTCTGATGCTGATTTGTTTGAATCGAGTATTAAGCCCTGGTTGGAAAGAATAAAACACATACCCTGGAAGTTTTCAAAAATGTCAAATCCGAACGTAAAATTTTTAGCTTTTTCTTTTAGAGTCATAAATCAAAATAAAAATTTAAAGGTAATTTTCTTATAAAATAATAGAAATTCTTTAAACCACTAAAATAATATATAAAATAGTGCCAAACTTTAAATAATTGATTTTTTTGCTCCATTTATAAATTATTAAAAATCTACTTACATTTTATAATGAACATATCCTGTAATTGGATTAAATCTTATTTAAGTTCCCAAAAACAAGAATGAAAATTTTTATCATTCCAACTGTGAGAAAATTCAGCACTTTTTAGTTTAGAAAAAATAACAAATGTTTAAAATTCCAACATATTTGAAAGTATTAATTAAGTAGAATTTTTGGAATGAAGATTGCTGATTGATTTGCAGAAATTAACATTAAATATTAGAAAATTAAATTTTCTCCGGGACCTAATTCAGGGGGAAACCTGAAAGGGAATACTGACGGTCCTAATACAGTACCAGCAAGAACCTCAATCAGTTTTACGATCCCACGTCTATTACTGATTGAGTCCATTCCTTCAGACCTACCGAGACACGGTGATGAACTTAGGCTACCACACCGTGTCTTTCTTTTTTTAAAGGAAATTAAACGGCAAGCAAATATTCTTTAAGTTCATTATAAACGCTTTTCATTTTCACAGATTTTTTTTCTAGTTGAAGGCAGGATTTTAATCCGGGCGGGATATCAATCTCTTTTTCAATTGATTCTTTGATAGTTTCTGAAAATTTAGCCGGGTGTGCGGTCTCAAGTATAATGAGTTGTTTTTTTGACAAATCATTTAACAATAAATCAATTGCTGCTTTGAATCCAACAGCACCGTGCGGATCAAGCAGATAGTCATATTTTTGATAAACATTCCGGATAGTTTCGATTGTTTCATTATCCGTTATAGTTTTACTTCGGATGATATTTTTTATTATTTCAATTTTTTGATTAAACAAATGAACTATTCTATAAAAGTTATTAGGATTTCCAACGTCCATTGCGTTTGATAAAGTAGGAACTGATTTGCGAGGTGTAAATTTACCAGTGGACAGAAATTCTGTAAAAACTGAATTTAAGTTAGTCGCCGAGATAAATATTGAAACTGGTAATCCCATTTGCATAGCTATTAATCCGGCTGTTAAATTTCCTAAATTGCCGGAGGGTACTGAAAAAATTAGTTCATCATTTTTGTTTTGTAATTGTTGAAAAGCTCTGAAATAATAAAATGTTTGTGGAAGAAGCCTGGCAATATTGATAGAGTTAGCTGATGTCAGGTTTTTAAATTTCTTCAATGAATTATCATTAAAAGCCTGTTTAACAAGAGACTGACAATCATCAAATGTGCCGTTGATTTCAAGGGCGTAAATATTTTCGCCAAGCGTTGTTAATTGTTTTTCCTGGAGGTTGCTGATTTTTTTTTCAGGATATAAAAGGACTACTTTTAATCCTTCTTTTCTATAAAATGCATTGGCAACTGCGCTCCCGGTATCGCCGGAAGTTGCCACAAGAACTATGACCTCTTTTTTACTATCCTGCAAAAAATGTTTAAAGACTTCAGCCATGAATCTTGCACCAAAGTCTTTAAAGGCGAAGGTAGGTCCGTGAAAAAGTTCAAGGATATGGGTATTGTTTTCAAGTGAAATCAAGGGAGCATCAAAATTTATTGATTGTTCAATTATTTCATTGATATCATTAGCCAAAATATCTTCTGAAAGAAATTTATTGGAAATTTCAAAACAGATTTCCTGGAATGAAAGGGAGGATAATTCACCGACGAAATTATTTGAAAACCCGGGTATTTTTTCTGGCATGTATAGTCCGCCATTTTCAGAAATTCCGTTAAATACAGCTTCCTTAAAACCTATTAGTTGATTTCTATCGTTTGTGTTGTAGAATTTCAAATTAGATTACCCGGGGACCATTTTGATTTATTTTAGAAATGTATAATGCACTTTCAATATTCAATGAATTGACAACAGTTTGCATTGCTTCACCAATTATTTTTGCGGTTTCGATTGATTCGCATAATGCAAAAACGGATGGACCGGAACCTGAAATGTTTGCACCGAATGCACCGGCATCAAGAGCTGCATTTTTTATTCCTTCATACCCGGGAATTAATTTTGATCGTACCGGTTCACTCACAACATCTTTTAAAGATCTTTTAATAATTTCAAAATCGCCTTTCATCAATCCGGCAACTAGCCCTGCAATATTTCCCCATTGAGTAACAGCAGTTTCTAAAGGGATTTCTTTGGGCATAACTTTTCTTGCTTCGGCAGTACTTACTTCAATAAAGGGGGTTATTACAACGCAGTAAAGGTTCTCCGGTGTGGGAATATTTATAACATCGACCGGTGATAGACTCCGGACAATGACAAAACCACCGAAAAGACAAGCGGAAATATTATCTGCGTGCGGTGTTCCACCTGATGTAATTTTTTCTCCTTCTAATGCATGAAGTAATAATTGATTTTTCGTTAGTTTTCTACCGGACAATTCATTAAGAGCGAAAACAGAAGCAACAGCACTTGCAGCACTTGAACCAAGACCGCTGCCGATCCTCATTTTTTTATTTATTTCTAATTCGATCCCTTCAGAAATTCCAAGGTATTTTGCCAGTGAAATAAGTGAGGCGCCGGCAGTATTTTTTTCAGGTTCAAGTGGTAAGTTTTCTCCATCACCTTTTATGTTTGTAATTCTTATACCGGGAATTTTAGAAAATCTTACAGTTACTTCATCGCCCGGTTCTTCCAGAGCAAATCCCATAATATCAAAACCGGGACCTACATTTGTTACAGAAGCAGATGCGAAAACTTTTATTTCATCAGCCATTTTACTTAACCATATTATTAGCTACCATCATTTCTGCACAAAGAATAGCTCCGCCTGCGGCACCTCTTACAGTGTTGTGTGAAAGTATTACGAATTTGTAATCAAATAAAGGATCCTTTCTAAGCCGACCAATTGAAACACCCATTCCTTTGTCTATATCCCTGTGAATTTTTGGCTGAGGATATTTAGCTTCTTCAAAATAATGTAAAGGTTTTAAAGGAGCGGTAGGCAATTTTATTTTTTGAGGTTTTCCAGAAAATTTGTTCCAAGCTTTTTTTATTTCATCAATTGAAGCTTTCTTTTTTAGTTTTACCTGAATGCATTCAGTATGACCGTCAATTACAGAAACACGATTACATTGGGCACCAATTTTTATTCTCGAATACTCAATTTTGTTGTCTGCTAATTTGCCAAAAATTTTAGCAGGTTCGGTTTCAAGTTTATCTTCTTCACCGCAGATAAAAGGAATTACATTATCAATTGTATCAAGACTTGCAACACCGGGATATCCTGCACCTGATAAAGCCTGCATTGTTACAACATTTACTTTCTCCAATCCAAAATTATCAAGTAATGGCTTTAAAGCGAGTACCATTCCAATTGTTGAACAGTTAGGATTGGTAACTATACAGCCTTTGCCAAATTTTTGTTTTTTAATTAGCTTTAAATGGTCAGAATTTATTTCAGGAACCAGCAGGGGAACATCTTTATCCATCCTGTGATTTTTGGAATTAGAAACTACTATGTATCCTGCTTTTGCAAAACTTTCTTCCACACCTCCTGCAATGCTTGAATCCAACCCGGAAAAAGCAATTTTACATTTCAGCATAGGCTTGCAATCCTTAACCTTCATATTTGCAATGTTTTTTGGGAGAGGTGTAGTTAAAATCCAATTTACAGCATCTTTATATTTTTTACCTGATGATCTTTCTGAAGCTGCAACTTCAGTAATCTCAAACCAAGGATGATTTGCAAGCATTGCAACAAATTTTTGTCCAACGCTTCCGGTTGCCCCTAAAATTCCAACAGGTATTTTCTTCCTTATAGCCATAATTCCTTTTTCTGATAAAATGAATGTTCAGAATATTAAATTCAATTTAATAATAATTTATAATTGAAAGCACAATGCAAAAATAAAAAATAATAAATCATTTCAGCTAAAAAATTATTAATTTTAAGAGAAATATTTATCGGAGGTTGCGATGATATTGGGATTGGTTCAATATGACCCGGATTGGGAAGATAAGGAAAGGAATAAGCAGAAACTTGACTGGCTACTTGAAAACAATTTTAAAGAATCAGAAGTATTAATTTTTCCTGAAATGACTCTGACAGGATTTACAATGAATTCCTCTGAATTTGGAGAGCCATTGGAAGGAAAAAGTTTTGTTTTTTTTCAAACGCTGGCTCAAAAATATAAATGTGATATTATTGCTGGAATTATAGAAAGTGAAAAAAACAAACATTTTAATACTTTAATTCATTTGGATGCAAAAGGTAAACTTGTAAACAAATACAGAAAAATTCATCCTTTTTCGTATTCTACCGAAGATAAAAATTATACCCGTGGTGAAAAAACTGTAATAACAAAAATAAGAGAATTTAACGCAGGATTATCAATCTGTTATGATTTAAGATTTCCTGAACTCTTTAGAAATTATGGAAAGGAAAGAGCCGAATTGATTATTAATATCGCAAACTGGCCTGTTACAAGGATTGAACACTGGAAAGCCTTGTTGCGGGCACGGGCAATTGAAAATCAGTGTTATGTTGCGGGCGTTAACAGGGTAGGGGATGACCCTAAACTTCATTATAACGGATTTTGTACTGTCGTGGATCCGATGGGAAACGAAATTGTAACCGGGTATGATGAAGAGAAAATAATAGTTGCTGAAATTTCAAAAGAAAATGTATCTGATATAAGAAAAGAGCTTCCTTTTTTAGATGATATCCATTTGATCTAATATTGCAAAATATTAAACTGTAATAACTTCTTCTCTGGCTTCCCAGTTACATGGAATTAATCCACTGTTCTGCAAGCCATCAAGTACTCTGAGAACTTCATTAATATTTCTTCCGACATTTAAATCATTTGCACTTACCCAGCGAATGATTCCTTCAGGATCAACGATAAAGGTTACGCGGAAGCAACTTTTTCATTCGTTTCCAGGATTCCTAGAGATTCAGCCAATGATTTTGATGTGTCTGCTATCAATGGAAATTTTAGACCTCTTAAATCATTGTGGTTGTTTCTCCAGGCTAAATGAACAAATCCAGAATCTGTAGAAGCGCCATACGCAGGGTATTCCTTTCCGCAAATTTTTCAAAATATTCATTGAATTGTGCTATTTCAGTTGGACACACAAAAGTAAAATCTTTTGGGTACCAGAACATTACCATCCATTTATTTTAGTTTTTATGGTCTTCTGAAGTTACTTCTTTAAATTCTTTTCCGGGTTTAGTTGAAACTACCGCAGTTTTCTTAAATTCCGGAAATTTTTCTCCTAATGATATCATTATTTACTTCTCTTTATTTTCATTCAATAATTTTTCGTAATTAGGACTACTAATTTAAGGACACTGAAAATCTAAATCAAAAAATATCCCTTTTAATCTGCCACAATCATTGATTTTTTTCTATTGTGGCTTTATATATATTTATTAGTAATTCAAATAAACTTTTAAGAGCAGGGAATATGTTCACTTACAAAAAACTAGTAAATTTTTACGATTGTGATCCGGCGGGAATTCTTTTTTACGCAAGGATCTATGAATTAACTCACTCAGCATATGAAGGTATGATAGAGAGTCTGAACCTGGACGAAGATTATTGGGCAAATGATGATTATGTCGTTCCGATAATTCACAGTGAAGCAAAATACAGGAATCCAATTACTTTTGGGCAGGAAATAACGATTAATTTATCTGTTACCCAGCTTAAAAATTCATCCTTTGAATTACAATATGAATGCATAAATGAAAATGATGAATTA
>DATFMR010000098.1:0-78986 GCA_035266865.1 Ignavibacteriaceae bacterium
TGTGTAATTATGATGGGAGCAGTATTGAACATTGGAGCAGTAATTGGTGAAAAGACGATGATTGACATGAATGTTGTTGTTGGAGGTAGAGCGATTGTTGGAAATAATTGTCACATCGGAGCCGGAACTGTTTTAGCCGGAGTAATCGAACCTCCGAGCGCAGACCCTGTAATTATTGAAGATGATGTTTTAATTGGCGCTAATGCCGTAGTACTGGAAGGAATAAAAGTAGGCAAGGGTGCAGTAATTGCTGCAGGATCAGTAGTAGTGAAAGATGTTGAACCATATATGGTGATGGTTGGAGTACCAGCAAAACCCCTTAAAAAAGTTGATGATAAAACCCGAAGTAAAACCCAGTTGATGGAAGAGTTAAGGAAATTATGAATTTTGAATACTTAATCTGCCTGCCGGCAGGCAAGGTGTTGAGGTTATGAAAGTAATTGTTCAGAAATATGGTGGCAGCAGCGTAGCCGATCCTGAAAAGTTAAAAAAAATTGCAGAAATGGTAGCTGCTGTTAAATCTGAAGGTTATGGTATTGCTGTTGTTGTATCCGCAATGGGTAAAACAACAAATTCGTTGATAGAGCTTTCTAATAGCGTTTCAAAAGATCCTGTGCGCAGAGAAATGGATATGCTTTTAAGTGCTGGTGAAAGAATTACGATGTCACTTCTTTGTATGGCATTAAATGACCTTGGAGTTGAAGCAATTTCACTTACCGGTTCGCAGGCAGGAATAATTACAAACGACAGGCATAACGATGCCCGGGTGATTGAAGTGAGACCGATACGAGTACAGGATGAAATGGATAAAGGTAAAGTTGTTGTTGTCGGCGGTTTCCAGGGTGTAAGTTACAAAAGAGACGTTACAACTCTTGGTCGCGGCGGATCAGATACTTCGGCAGTTGCCCTTGCTGCAGCTTTAAATGCAGCAAGATGTGAAATTTATTCAGATGTTGACGGAGTTTATACCGCAGATCCAACACTGGTAAAAGAAGCAAAACACCTTCCTGAAATTTCTTATCAGCAAATGCAGGAAATGAGCACCGCCGGTGCAAAAGTTATGAATTCACAGGCAATCCAGTTTGCAAAAGAATCCGGAATCATTATTTATGCACGCAGCACTTTTAAGCCCGGATCAGAAACAATTATAAAAACTACAAAATCAGGGCAGACTAAAGGAATAACATCAGTCGTGCATGAGAATGATGTAGTAAGAGTAATTTTATCATATAAAAATCAGGCAAAAGATTTTAATGATTTAATTAAAACTCTTGAAGAGAAGCAGGTAACTATCAAAGAACTTAATGTAGCCGAAGCGCAAAGTGATGAAATAAATTCAAAAGCTTCGTTTGTCGTATCTTATAAAAATGTTTATGGATGGGAAAACCTAAAAGAAAGACTTCAGGAAAGATTTAAGGAAAATATTGAATTTGATTTTAATCTTGGAGCACTTTCGATAATAGGCGAAGGATTAAACAGGGATAATGAGACACTTTTAACCTCAATGAGTATATTAGAAAATATTAATGTAAAAGTTTACGGAATTTCAACTACATCTTATAGGTTATCTTTTCTTGTAGCCGGAAAAGATTTATTAAAAGGTGTGAAAGCAATTCATAAAAGATGGATTGAAGAAAACGTATAATGGCAGTAATAGTCCAAAAATATGGCGGCAGTTCAGTCGCTGATACTACGAAATTAAAAGTAATTGCGAATAACCTTTCTAAAAGAATTAAAGAAGGAAATAAGCTCGTTGTGGTAGTATCTGCTATGGGCAAAACTACTGATAACCTAATTAGAACAGCTAAAGAAATAACTGAAAATATTGTCCCGAGGGAACTCGATATGCTGCTTACAACAGGTGAGCAGGTGACAGCAGCATTACTTTCAATTGCCTTAAATGATATTGAAATAAAAAGTAAATCGTTAAATGCTTTTCAGCTTGAGATTTTAACAACCAATGATTTTAATGCAGCAAGAATAAGAAATTTAAAAGCAGAAAAATTAAAAACATTACTAAATAATTTTGATGCAATTATTGTCACAGGTTTCCAGGGTATTACGGAAGAAGGAGACATTACAACATTAGGAAGGGGAGGATCAGATACATCTGCTGTTGCACTTGCTGCTGCAATGGATGCAAATTGTGAAATTTACAGTGATGTTGCGGGTATATATTCGGCAGATCCTAGGATACATCCAACTGCTAAAAAACTTAAATACGTCGCTTATGACGAAATGCTTGAAATGTCGAGCCTGGGAGCTAAAGTACTTCACAGCCGCTCTGTGGAAATTGCAAAAAAATTTAATATTAAACTTTATTGTGGATCAACTTTCTCAGATGAGGAGGGTAGCTACGTGGTAGATGATTATCTGGAGCAGCCAAGTGTAACTGGCGTAAGTTCAATGGACAAACAAACCCAGGTTACAATTTCAAAACTCCCGTTGGATTATACAATTGTGCACGATATTTTCAAAAGTGTTGCAAATCATAATTTGAACGTTGATATGATCTCTGTTATCAGCAATACGACACTGAACGTCTCTTTTACCATAATTGAAGATGAAAAACATCATTTCCAAAAAGCATTGTCGGAAGTTCTGCAGGACCTGCCAAAACTAAATATTAAATATAACAGCGGTTATTCAAAAGTTTCTATAGTTGGAATAGGAATGAAATCGAGCAGTGGTGTTGCTGCAAAATATTTTGATGCTTTGAAAAATATACCTGTAAAACTTGTAACTACATCTGAGATAAAAATCTCCTGTCTTGTTGAAGAAAGCTACAAAGATCGGGCAATTAAAGAATTAATTAAAATGTTTGAACTTTAACGGTAATAAATGAAACTATCTCCAGTTGAATTAAGACATACACTACATAGAAATCCGGAAATTTCCTTTCTGGAATTTCGCACAAGTGAATTGCTCGTTAACACAATTAAAGACTCAATTGATAATACGCATCTTAAGATTCACAGACCTTTTAAGACCGGTTTGCTTGTCGATTACAAAATAAATGAAGGCGATTATTTATTGTTCCGTGCTGATATTGATGCCCTCCCGATTAATGAAGAGAATGAAATAGATTTTAAATCAGAGAATAATTATATGCACGCCTGCGGACACGATGTTCACACTTCTATCCTTTATTCATTTTTAAATTATGTTACGGAAAATAATATAGATCAAAATATCTTATTCTTATTTCAACCTGCTGAAGAGAGCGGCGGTGGTGCAATGGAGTTTTATAAGACAGGTGTTTTTGAATCATTTAAAATCCGTAACGCTTTTGCTCTACACGTCACGGATGAATATAAGGAAGGAACTATTGCCAGCACACCGGGCGTGTTATTTGCTTCAGCACTGGAAGTTGACTTTGAATTTAAAGGATTAAGCGCTCACGTCGCCTTTCCCAAAGAAGGGAATAATGCATTTAATGCATTAAGGATTTTTCTTGACGAATGCGATAAATTACCTAAAGTTGAAGACTCACCTGTTGTTTTCGGTATCGGCAAAATATATTCCGGTGAAGTTAGGAATATTACACCGGGATTTGCAAAACTTGAGACTTCCATAAGAAGTTTGAGTGAAGAAAAAGTGCTAAACTTTTGCACTACACTTGAAACAATTCTTGAAACTGTAAAAAGCAAAACTGGGGTAGATTACAAAATGAAAAAAGGCGCACATTACCCTGAAGTGATAGTTGATAAAATCCTATTTAAAAAACTTTCTGCTAAACTTTCTAAAAAATATGAATTTATAGATTGTGGTCACAAAATGACCGGCGAAGATTTCGGCTTCTTTTCAAAGAAGTTTGCATCATTTATGTTTTGGCTTGGAACATCCAAAAGCGGAGAACGATTCGGTTTGCATAATCCTCGTTTTCTTCCTCCTGATTCAGTTATTGAAAAAGGAAAGAATATCTTTACTACAATTCTTGAATTATTTATTTAATTGTATCAAATTGAAATTTCTCCCAAAAAGAAATCCTTATCTGATATAATTACATCATAGTTTTGCAAAATAATGGAAATTTTTAATGGCACAGTACTTGTTCTTTTAAGTATGTACTGATTCATTAACAATTATTCATTGTCGTTATTTAGGAAGTGTAGAGGGCTACCTCTGGAGGGCCTTCCTAATAACGGCAAGGTTTATTTCTAAAGCAATTATTCATTAGAAATATATATACAATTTGATGGGATCTCGGGTTTTACAAGGAATACTTCTTCTTTTAGAAGAGCAACTTTTCCCGGTTCCATTCCTTTCTTTTTTACAACATATTTTTTAAAAGTGTAAGAAACCGGAACAACTCCCGCCGTTTTTGCCTTACTATGAAAAGCAGCAATTGAAGCAGCGGCTTTTAAAATATTTTTTGGAACGGCTTCCTTTGTATTATCAATTCTTAAAACAACGTGTGAGCCGGGAAGTCCGCGCGCATGGAACCAGTAATCATTTTGCTTTGCAAATTTAGTAGTTAGCAGATCGTTGTTTTTACTATCTTTTCCAACATAAACATCAAATTTATCTTCCAGCAAATAGTGCTTGAATTTTGTCCTGATATCTTCCTTTTCAGGCTTTGAATTATTCATTTTAATTTTTAGCTCCTTAATTAATTCATCCAAGTCCTCGATACTACTACTTTTAATAAATCTTGATCTAATTTTATTAAATTTTTCATATTCATTCTTTGTTTCTTCAAAAAGTAAACATTTTTTTTCTTTCCCGATCTTTTCACTTCTTGCTTTTTTAAAGTATCTATCTACATTTTGTTTGGGAGATAAATTCTCATCTAGCTTAACTTCAATTAGTTCTTTTCCCGAATATTCATCTTCGATTTCTAACCTGTTCATTCCTTTTTTTATTTTGTTAATATTAATCAATAATAAATTGCCGATTTTATTATAATATTCTTCTTTGCTCTCACGCTCTAAATTACTTTTAAGTTTGTTTAATTTGTTTGCTGTTTTATCAAGGTCTCTTTCTACCTGCTTTTCAATTATTCTAAACTTTTTTGAAAAATCTGAATAAAAATAAGACTTGGAAATATAGAAATTTAGTGCAGCGATAATTGAATCAAATTTATTCTTCTTTGAAAATGGGAATGAAATAAATTTATCAAAACCAAGATAAATTTCTTTTGAATTATCCGACTGGTATACTACAGGCGAATCATTCTTAATTTCTGTTAAAATAGAAGTGATAGTATGAGCAAAAATTAGGCTATTATTTTGGACTTTGAGTTTTGCTTCAATTATAATTTCTTTACCAAGAACGGGGAATTCTTTCCGAAGCAATTCAGGATCATTGATATTTGAATTTGAAAGAGAGGGGAGTGTATTGAAATTATTTATGAAATGGGTTTTTCTAACTTCTTCTAAAAACGATTTTTCTATTTCGTCACTAGTGGACTTAAAAGATGAGATTTTATATTCAGAATCAATAAAATGAATGTTTGTAAATTTGCCTCTGATTGCAAAATAAATAGCACCACTTTTCAGATCCAATTTTACAATTCTGTCAAAATCTGCAATCTCAAAGGATGAAATTATTTGAGAGCAAGCTGATTCAAAAAAATCTATTGTATTTTTTTTAGCCCTTTTAAATTTGTTTTTTAATGTTATAAATGGAAAGCCTGGGTTAGTAGAAATTTCAATGTAGTAATTATTTTCCCCTTTGCTAAACTCTAAGATTAATTTATTCTTATCCTGCGAAAAGGCTGATATTAATTTAAAACCTTCTAATATTTTCCCGGCTTCAATAATAAATCTGTTTAGAATAAAATAATTTTTATACATATATAACAAAAAAGGGTTGAACCGAAATTCAACCCTTAATTTAAAATAAATTTATCAATTAAATGTCAGGCTTTTGAACCTGTTCTTTCTTTTACAATTGCATCGAGAGATTTTAACCTGGCAAAAATCCAGGCTCCACCAATAAATGCTGCAACTGCGATAATTAGGAAAAATAGTTTCTTATCTGTAAAAGAATCCCAGAAACTTGCCATAATTCCTGCAGCTTTACCTCCAAGAGAAGTGGAAAGGAACCAGCCTCCCATCATTAAAGCTGTAACTCTTGCCGGAGCCAGCTTGGAAACAAGTGACAGTCCAATTGGGCTTAAAAACAATTCACTTACTGTAAAAACTCCATATGTTAAAAAGAGCCAGTATGCTCCGGTTTTATGTGTATAAACTGAAGGTACAGACATAATTGCAAATACCATTACGAGCGCAGACAAACCGGAAATAAATAATGCCTGCCCAAATTTAGATGCAGTCGAAACCTCCTTGCCTCGTTTTCTACGCCAGGTAAACCATCCAACCACCAGCGGCGTCAATACAATAATAAAAAATGGATTTATAGATTGGAATAACTCTGCATTTGCAACCGTCAACACCTGGTTTGCACCGGGCCACTCATCTTTAGGAAGATTATTAAAATAGGGATCAATACCCATATGAGTTTCAACAACCCCAGCACTGTCTACAACAGGACGCATATACTGATCCACAACAGGTACTTCTTTTGGCTCTGTATTAATTTCTTGTACCATATTTATGGCTTCAGCCGGTTTTTCCATAATTGGTGCTATTTCACGATTTGTGTATTGCTCTGCCCAAATCGTCAAACCTGTAGCATTCTGATTATAAATTGTCCAGAATATTATTGAAATAGAAAAAATAAACAAAAGGGCACCAATTGCTCTTTTGTCAGATCCTGATGCTCTGACCCAGAGAGAAACATAAAATGCTATAATTGGAATGCAGGCAAAAATAAAAGCATCATTGGAATCAGAGCCAAATAAATTACTGGGAATTATCCAGCCAATTATTGCAAATACAATTGCAGGAAGGAAAACATACATAAAAATCTGTGACATTGATGCATCTTCTTTTTCCATAGGCTTTTTAACATCTGCTTCTTTTACTTCTTTCAGACCCGATGCCAGCCAAATTAGTCCAATTAACAAACCTACTCCTGCCGCTGAAAAAGCATAACCCCAGCCATATGTATTTCTTAAATAAGCGGCTACAAAATTACAGACCAAAGCGCCTATATTTATTCCCATATAAAAGATATTATATGCATTATCTTTAAGGGGTTTAAGCTCTTCTTTATTGTAAATTATACCAAGTAGAGTACTGATATTTGGTTTAAAAAATCCGTTACCTATAATTACAAGACCTAATGAAACAAACAGGGCAGTGTCACCCGGAAAAGCCAATCCGAAATAGCCGGCAGACATTAAGATTCCGCCAATAAATATTGATTTTATATAACCAAGATAACGATCAGCAATTAGTCCCCCGATAAAAGGAGTAAGATAAACGAGCGCAATAAATGAACCTACAATATCTGCGGCAGTACTTGTGTCAAAACCTTTTCCACCAGTTTTAGTATCAATTAAGTATAACAACAGTATACCTACCATCAGGTAATATCCAAAACGTTCCCACATTTCGGTAAAGAATAGAACGTATAAACCTTTCGGGTGCTTTTTAAACATCAGAGGACCTCGCTTGAAAGTTTTTATGTGATGAGATTAACAATTTGATAGCTTCAGAAAAAGAATTCAAGATAATATGAAACTTTGAATAGAAATAGTTGGTTAAAGTTTCCACAATATATATGATTTTTGAGTTTTTTCATAATTTTTATGTGATAAAAAGACCCACCTTTTCAAAAATCTATGTAAATTTGTTTTGTTGTTTAAGAAAACTTCATTTGATATATTACTGCAATGAAAAATATATTTCAAAAATCATTTGTTAGAAAAACTCTATACTGGCTTGTTGGAATAATCGCATTTATTTTGCTATTAAACAACGTAATTATGCCCTGGTACGTAAGCTCGCCGGAGCGGGTAGTGCCGGATGTAATAGGTAAAAAACTGGCTGATGTTGAAAAATTACTCTCTGAAAAGAATCTTGAGCCCGTCATAAGTGATACAACATACGATGAGAAGTATCCTAAAGGAACAATTCTTCTGCAAAAACCAATTGCCGGAGAAAGAGTTAAAATTGGCAGAAGAATTTACCTATTTGTTAGCGGTGGCGATCCTGTTGTTTATGTACCTGATCTAAGGGGAAAATCGATAAGAGATGCAAAATTTTCACTCGAAAGATTGGGGCTGCTGTTGGGGCAGGTTGAAGACGTACCATCAGATAATCCAAAAGATATGATTTTTGATCAACAGTTCGCTCCTGGTACTGTCTTAAAAAAAGGAGAAAGCGTTGATGTTATAATGAGTATAGGAAGCAAGGCTGATTTGCTAACTGTGCCGGATCTTATTGGAAAATCTCTAACTGAAGCGGAGACAATACTCACCGACAGCATGTTAACAGTTGGAAAAATTAGTTATCAAAGGTCATATTCTCTACTGCCAAATACCGTAATCGACCAATATCCGAGTAAAGGCAGTAAAGTTAATACAGGTACAAAAGTGGACCTTTTTGTTACAAAAAATTCAGATTCTCCAAACGATAATAATTAAATATTATGGCAATTTTAGCTCCTTCAATTCTAAATTCTGATCTCTCAAATCTTGCGCAACAAATAAGATTAGTTGAAATGAGTGGAGCAAACTGGATTCATTGTGATATAATGGACGGACACTTTGTTCCTAATATTTCATTTGGGCCTGTACTTGTAAAAGCCGCAAAAAAATCGACTAAACTTCCGCTTGATGTTCACCTGATGATTGAAAATCCGGACAAATATTTAGAAGATTTCGTTTCTGCCGGAGCAAAGTTTGTTACAGTTCACCAGGAAGAAGTAATTCATTTAAATAGAACTATAAATAAGATAAAAGAACTTGGAGCAAATGCTGGTGTGGCAATAAATCCTGCAACTCCTGTTAACTCTTTAAAATATATTGCAGAATATGTTGATTTGATTTTGATTATGACAGTTAACCCAGGTTTTGGTGGTCAGACTTTCATTCCAAATTCAATTGCAAAAATTAAGGAAACGGTTGAATTGAGAAATGAATTAAAAGCGGACTTCATAATTGAAGTTGATGGAGGTATTGATAAAAATAACATCAGAGATGTTTTGAATGCAGGTGCGGATGCGTTTGTAGTTGGATCTGCAATATTCAAAGCTGATAATATTTCGGCAGCTTCGATAGAATTATCAAATTTAATTAAATAGACCGGTAATTTATTCCAGTAGGATATAAGCTAATATTGAGCAAAGACGTTTAAAGTGACTGGTGTCACTTTTTTGGTTTAAATAATGAGGTTCTTTAATTGAATATTCAGATTATAGATCTTTCAGATTATAAAGTATTTAAAATATTTATCAACAATTACAAAATATTTAAAGAAGTTCACGAAGTTGATCTGTTCGGCCTTGAACTAAGGGATATTCAACCTAAACTTGCTAATAATGTTCAAAGAATAATTTTAAGAGAAAAAGAAAATTGTTTCAAGAGAACTAATGGAAATAGTAATATTGATCTTTTATTTACAGGTAATATTTCTGGATTTAAAGAGCTATCCGAAAATATTCTAGCAAGCGGAGGAGATGAAGATTTAGCTTACAAAATTTTAAATTCAATTGAAAATTATTCCAATTATAATGATATAAGTTATAAAATAGGCAATAAAGAGTTCTCATTTAATCACCCTTATATTATGGGAATTTTGAATGTAACTGAAGACTCTTTTTCAGACGGAGGACTGTATTTTAGGACTGAAGAAGCTGTTAATCATGCAATTGTAATGATTAATGATGGAGCAGATATTATTGATATAGGCGGTGAGTCAACAAGACCGGGAGCAAAATCAATTCATGTTGAAAAAGAGATAAAAAGGGTAATTCCAGTTGTAAAAGAAATATTAAAACAAAAACCAGGGACAATAATTTCAGTAGATACTACCAAAAGTGAAGTCGCAGAAGAAGCTCTGCAAAACGGGGCAAAAATAATTAATGATATCAGCGGTTTTAGTTTTGATCCTAAAATTTTGGATGTAGTAAAAAAATATAATGCTTCCTATATTCTAATGCATATTAAAGGAACACCTGAAAATATGCAGAAAGAACCAATTTATGATGATATAATTAAAGATATTTATGATTATTTAGCAGAAAAAAGTAAGCAGTTGAAAAAAAAGGATGTGACTAATATTATTATTGATCCGGGAATCGGATTTGGAAAAAATATGGAGCATAATTTTGAATTACTAAAAAGATTGGAAAATTTCAAATCTCTCGGTTTTCCAATATTGATTGGTTTATCTCGAAAATCTTTTATGGGGAAAATATTAAATTTAAATACAGAATTAAGAGATTTGCCAACATCTGTACTGGAAGCTATTGCGATTAATAACGGAGCACGCATTATAAGAACTCATAATGTGAAAAATGGTGTTCAAGTTTGTAAATTAATGAGTAAACTTATATAAAATAAATGTTTGAATTATTCAGAATCGGTTTTTTAACTGTATCATTTACGGATATAATAGATATTTGTATTGTTACATTTATCATCTATAAGCTTTATACTCTGCTTAAGGGGACAATTGCAGCCCAAATATTCATAGGGCTTATGATAATACTTCTGATATCATTTATTTCACAAGCCGTAAATTTAAGAGCATTGAGCTGGTTGTTAAAATTAATTACCGATATTTGGGTAATTGCTTTCTTGATCCTGTTCCAGCCTGAAATCAGGCGACTACTTGTAATGGTCGCAAGAAATCCTTTTTTCAGAATGTTTGTAAAATCTGAATCATCAGACCCGGCATCTATAATAACAGATGCTGCATTTGAATTATCTCAGCAGCAGCATGGAGCTTTGATGATATTAATAAAATCAACAGGAATAAGAGGTTATACTGAAACAGGTGAAATTTTGAATGCGAAAATTAGTATAGGCTTATTAAAATCTATCTTTTTCCCGAGATCACCTTTGCATGACGGAGCCGTAATAATAAAAAATGATACCGTTGAAGCTGCGCGATGCACATTGCCACTATCCCTCAAAACTACTTCTAATGGTGATACATTAGGAATGCGACATAGGGCTGGACTTGGAATATCTGAGCAGGCAGATGTTCTGAGTGTTATAGTTTCAGAGGAAACCGGGAGTATATCAATAGCAGAAGATGGTCAACTAACTAAAGGTCTATCAAAGGATGCATTAAGAAGAAGACTGTCAGGTGCATTTAGATCTCCATCAGTAAAGGGATGGAAAGGAATTTTTGAACAATACATAAAATCTAAGGAGTAATTTTTTAGATTGTTTGAAAAAACGCAACTGTATTTATTATAATGTTTTATGCTTTTGAAAAAATTATAACTTAAATTGTAAGGAAATTTGTATTATATGTTTAAGATAGGAGAAAATTATGAAATTAAAATATTTTTCACATTCAGCTTTTCAAGTAACTTCTTCAAATGATAAAATAATATTAATAGACCCATTTTTAGACGATAATCCAACCTCACCTGTTAAATCTGCTGATGTATCTGCAGATTATATAATTCTTACACATGCTCATGGTGATCATCTAGGTGATACAATTAAAATTGCAAAAAGGTGCGATTCAAAAGTAATTGCAGTAAACGAACTTGCAAATTATTGTTCCGATAAAGGAGCTGGCACTCATAATATGCATATTGGAGGATCACGGGAATTTGATTTTGGAAAAGTAAAATTCACTATTGCCCATCATGGTTCGAAAACACCTGATGGTCAGTATGCGGGAGAGCCCGCAGGAATTTTGCTGACTATTGATGGAAAAACGGTTTATCATACAGGAGATACTAGTTTATTTTACGATATGAAATTAATAGGTGAAATGAACCCCGTTGATTATATGCTTCTCCCGATAGGTGATAATTTTACTATGGGAATTACTGATGCTGTTAAAGCTGTAGAATTAGTTAATCCTAAGAATGTTATACCTATGCATTACAAAACATTTCCTGTTATTGATGCTAATCCAATGGAATTTAAAAATAAAGTTCAAAAGTTGGGCATAAATTGCCGAGTATTGCAATTTGGAGAAGAGATAGAATTGTAACTATTTTTATCCTTCAAATTAAAATTAAAAAATATTTATTTAATCAGGAACTAAATGGCAAAAGTAATTTCTGTAGCTAATCAAAAGGGAGGTGTAGGTAAAACTACAACTGCAATAAATCTATCCTCATCATTAGCTGCTGCTGAAAAGAAGACTCTTTTAATCGATATTGATCCGCAGGCAAATTCTTCATCTGGATTAAGTGTACATAATCATACACCCTCTGTCTATGAGGTGCTAATTGGAGAACTGGAAATAAAAGACGCAATTGTAAACACGTATATGCCGAACCTGGATCTGATCCCTTCAAATATAAATCTGGTTGGGGCCGAAATAGAAATGGTCGATATGGAAGACAGGGAAAGATTATTTAGTAATGCTGTGGCAAAAGTCAGAAATTTTTACGATTATATTATAATAGATTGCCCGCCTTCTCTCGGGTTATTAACTCTAAATTCATTGGCTGGCTCAGATTCTGTGCTAATTCCAGTTCAATGTGAATATTTTGCTCTCGAAGGACTAGGACAGTTATTGAACACCATCAATATTGTAAAGCAGCATTATAATCCGGAGCTTACTATTGAAGGAGTCTTGCTGACAATGTTTGATATTAGACTGAGGTTGTCACAACAAGTAGCAGACGAAGTAAAAAAATATTTCGGTGATAAAGTATTTAATACAATTATCCATAGAAATGTTAGAATATCAGAGGCCCCGAGTTATGGAAAACCTGTTATTTTATACGATGCGGTTTCAACCGGAGCAAAAAATTATATTGAACTTGCTTCAGAACTATTAAATAGAAATTCTAAAGAAAACTTAAACGCCAAAACCAATGAGTAAACTAAAACCAGGATTGGGACGTGGCCTCGATGCATTAATTAATCCTGATGCACTAAGGGACAGCAAAAAAACGCCTGCAGATTATTCCGACCTTAAAAAAGATGAAGGCCATCAGGTTGATATAATGGCTAAAATCCCTGTAGATATGATTAAACCTAATCCCTTCCAGCCCAGATCCAACTTTGAGCCTGAAGCACTGGATGAATTAAAAAAATCTATACTTTCAAACGGATTGATTCAACCAATAACCGTAAGAAGAAGCGCTGATAAAGGTTACGAATTGATTTCAGGTGAACGCAGGTTAAAAGCATGCAAAGATATTGGATACAGAGATATACCTGCATATATAATTAAAGTAGACAGCAATGAGGCAATGCTTGCCCTATCACTTATTGAAAATATTCAAAGAGAAAGATTAAATCCAATAGAAATTGGTCTGGCATATAAAAGATTAATAGAAGAATGCTCTTTAACACAGGAAGAAATTGCTGAAAAAGTAGGTAAGGACAGGTCAACTGTAGCAAATTCAATCAGACTACTCAAACTACCACCGGAAATTCAGGAAAGTTTAATAAAAGATGAAATTTCATCTGGACACGCCCGCGCAATTATCAATCTTCCAACTTCAAGTCTTCAATTAGGTGTTCTTAAAAAAATAATTAATAATAACCTGTCGGTTAGAAAAGTTGAACAACTTGTTAAAAAAATTATTACAGAAACTTCAACACCCAGAAGAAATGTATCAGGAAAGCATACAGTAAAGATCAGTTCTTCAAATCTCTCTGATGTTGAAGATAAGCTAAGAAAAATTTTCGGAACAAAGGTTTCCTGCAAACAAAAGCAGGGGGGAGCAGGGGAAATCATAATTGAATTCTATTCTAACGATGAGCTGGAAAGGTTATTTGAGCTTTTTGAAATTATCGATAAAACATATAATTAATATTTTAGCAATCATTTTTCTTTTTCAGACTGCAGTGCTTTCTCAAACTGATTCAGTTGATTCAAGCTCTGAACAAAAAAAAGATACAATTTTTGTTATGCATAAATCACCTTGGGGAGCAGTTCTCAGAAGTGCCATTTTACCAGGCTGGGGACAAATTTATAATGAATCCTATATTAAAGTTCCCATAGTTTGGGGAATAATTGGAAGTCTGGCTGCCGGGTGGATCTGGAATAACAATAAATATAATAATGCAAATGATCTCTATCATCAAAACCTGAACGATTCCAGGCTTTCAGCAAATTATAAATTTCAGAGGAATTTTTATAGAGATCAGCGGGATCTTTTTGCAATATACATTGGACTGGCATATTTTCTAAATATGGTAGATGCTTATGTTGATGCTCAGTTGTTCGATTTTACTGTGAAGGAAAATCCTTTTACAAAACAACCGTGGTTAAATTTAAATGTTAGGTTTTAATAAAATTTAGCGAAATGAATAATACAATAAACTGCCCAAATTGTAATGAAGATAATCCATTTTATCAAAGTAAATGTTTAAAGTGTAATAGTTTTTTAAGAGATAAAGTCGCCAATATAAATCTCTGGGAAACCATTTCTCAGCTAATAGAATCTCCGGTCGAAGCATTTAGTAAAATTATAAGATCAGAACATAAAAATTTTGTTGCTGTAATACTCTTCTTCTCTTCATTAAAAATATTCATTGATTCTATATTTTTAATGATGTATGTAAATAAACAGGCTGGCGTGTTCGATTCCATAATTCTACAGGAAGCTATTATCTTAGGTATATTAATAATTGAAGTGATTTCAATTTCATTTATAATAAAAATAGTAACTGGACTGTTTGGACTAAGAACCAGACTAAAAGATAATTTTTCGATTCTAATTTATTCTCTTACTCCTCATGCTTTAGCAATTTGCATTTTATTCCCAATTGAACTTGTAGTTTTCGGCACCCAATTATTTTCAACTAATCCATCCCCGTTCGTTTTAAAAGAAACAATAGCTTACATAATTTTCGGAATAGAGGGCATCATTATTTTATGGGCAATATTTTTAGCTGCAGCAGCAATTTATGCTCAAACAAGATCACTTTTTTTTGCTATTATAACCGGCATATTGTTTAATGGAATAATACTTTATTCTTTGTATGTGTTAGACACAATAATATAACTTTTAAGCCAACCCATGGAACCATCATTTTTGGAAAAAGAAAAACAGTTGTTTTTCCATACATATAATCGTATTCCGCTTGAGATAAGCAGAGCTGAAGGTGTTCATTTAATTGATAAAAATGATAACAGGTACCTGGATCTTTTCTCCGGCCTCGCTGTAAATGCTTTGGGCTATTCTCATCCGAAAATCATCTCGGCTGTTATGCAGCAAATGACCAAATTTAGCCATTTATCTAATGGCTATATTTCCGATATTCAGCTAGAACTTGCTGAATTACTTATTAGTCACACGAGAATGTCTAAAGCGTTCTTTACAAACAGTGGTACTGAGGCTATTGAAGGTACAATTAAATTAATCAGAAAAAAATTTGGTCCAGATAAAAAGATATATTCACTTAACAACTCATTTCACGGAAGAACATATGGCGCTTTGTCGCTTACAAATCGTGCAAAATATCAAAAAGGATTTGAACCCTTTTTACCTAATATAGATAAAATTGGATTTAATAATGTTGAAGATCTAAAGAATAAAATTGATTCTAATACCGCGGCAGTTTTCATCGAATTTATTCAGGGAGAGGGCGGTGTAAATATAGTTTCAAATGATTTTATTGAAGAATTAAAAAAATTAAGGAAGAAATATGAATTTGCCATAGTTGCCGATGAAATACAGACCGGAATTGGTAGAACAGGAAAAAAGTTTGGTTTTAGTGACTTTGATATTTCCCCAGATATAATTGTTCTCGCAAAAGCTCTAGGCGGAGGACTGCCACTTGGTGCATTTTTAGCAACTTCAAAATTTGATGATATATTTAAGGCAGGAAATCATGGAACAACTTTTGGCGGAAACCCGGTTTGCTGTGCCGCAGGAAAAGTGGTACTGACAGAAGTTTTTGAAAATGGATTAATGGAACATGTTAAAATAGAAGGAGAATACCTTATTTCGCAATTAAATGAATTGGCAAAATTATTTCCGGAAAAAATAAGTAAAATAAGAGGAAAGGGCTTTATGGTTGGAATTGAATTACTAGAACCTGGAATGCCATATGTTTCAAAGATGAGAGAACGAAGAGTTCTGATTAATTGTACCAATAGTAATGTTATTCGCTTGCTCCCGCCATTGATTATTTCAAAAAACGATATTGATTTTTTTCTTTTTAATCTACACGAGCTCTTAAAAGTTTAATTGTGTGGTTTTAAGTTTACCTTATTTAAATAATCAACAATTGCTCCATATCTAATCCCCTTAGTGCTAACTTTAACTTTAACTAAATTTAGTAATATCATTAAATTACATAAAATAATTGATCCTGCTAATATTAAATCTTCGCGGCCGATTACAACAGAACCGTATTTTTCTTTAATTTGATTATGATTTATTTTACTTAATACTTCAATTATTTCTTTGACATCAATTAAAGTTAATTCACTATTCTCTATTGCTTGCTCATCAAATTGTTCCATATGATTTTTTATGCAAGCAAGGGTAGTGGGGGTTCCGGCAAGTGCAATAGTAAAATCGGGAGCATATTTTATCTCTTTTAGTTCGTTGAAAATATTTCCCAAATATCCCCTAAAATCTGCAATTTCTTTTATTTTCGGTGGATCGTTTTTAAAATATTTTTCACTCCCACTTACCACACCAACCTGAAAACTTTTTCTGTAATTAATTAAATTACTAGTACCGAAAATCAGTTCTGTACTTCCGCCACCTATATCAATTACTAAATATTTATGATTAACTGGCTTGTTTGTAATTGCCCCTAAAAAAGATAGCATTGCTTCATCTTGTTCCGAAATCACATTTATGTCCCAACCAAATTTATTCTTTATTATTTGGCAAATTTTTCCCGAATTATTAGCAATTCTAAATGCGTTAGTAGCGGAGATGAGTACATTATCACAATTATATTTTTCAATTTTTTCTTTATAGGCATCAAGTACATCAAGTAATTCCTGTATCTTAATATCTGAAATTTCGTTTCCCAAAGAAAGAGACTTTCCGATTCTTGGTATTCTGTATTCATCCAAAATTGTTGTGATTCGCCCATTCCTATCAACATTGGCCAGAAGCAATAATACAGTATTTGTACCGATATCTATTGAAGCAATAATCATATTTTTTTTTTATCTTAATTTAATCAAATAAAAATAGTTATGGAAAATATTAAGAAGTTCCCCGCTACATTTTTATATCTCTCTGTTCTTTTCGGAGCTTTGTGGTTTGGCAGCTATTTTTTAAGATTAACAATTACTTACCGCATATTTGAAGGAATCGATTTTACATTAAGGAATTATTTGAATGAACAGAATCTTCCTGCTGTTCTTAAATCCTTCCAACCGGCAGTAATTTCAACTCTGGTATTATACGCAATCTTCATAATTTCTTTTTTCCTTTTTCTTATTTCATCAAAATTAAGGCTAAAGGAAAATGGTTGGCTTTTTATAGCAACTGTAATTATAATAATAACTTTACCTTTGGAATCTTATTTATCTTATATTGATTATAGTATGGTTCATATGCTTTCGGCAAATAATTTTAATGCAAATGAAGTTTTAGGATTAATAATAAAAAGATTTAAAATGTTTAGTAGTTTCCCGGTAATTGAACTTTTTTGTTACGGAGCAATAATTTATTTCCTGATATTTCAACCATTCACAAAAAAGAAAATAGTATAATATGAAGCTTAAAGAAAAAGAATTTGAAGAAATAATTCAGGATTTAAAAGCACTAGCTGCACAACTAGGTGCTGAGGTCAGATTTGAAAAGGGTGATTTTAAAGGTGGATATTGCCTGTTGAAAGAGAATAAAATAATTGTTATAAATAAGATGGCTAACCTGCAGAGAAAAGTAATGATACTTAGCATGGCGCTCAAGGAGCTTGGAATTGACAAGATTTATCTTACTCCCCGCATTAGGGAAATTATAGATGAAATGTCGGCGGAGGTTCAATGAAAATCCTGGTAATAAATGGACCAAACTTAAATCTCCTAGGTAAAAGAAATAAAAATCATTATGGAAATTTATCATTAAATCGGATCGAAGGTCTTTTAAATAAAGAATTTAGTGATGACTCCTTTACATTTTTTCAAAGTAATATTGAAGGAGAATTGATAGACCAGATTCAAGCTGCTAATAAAAAATTTAGTGGGATAATTATAAATCCTGGCGGCTACGCCCATACATCAGTTGCAATTAGGGATGCGTTAATAGAATGTAACTTACCTAAAATTGAAGTGCATTTATCACACATTGGTAAGAGAGAGGAATTTAGACAAGACCTATTAACTGCTTCTGCTTGCAACGGTTACATTTCAGGTTTTAAAGAAAACAGCTATCTGGCTGGAACTTATTTATTAAAAAGAATTCACAAAAAGGATTAGAAATTTGATTAAAGCAGTAGTATTTGATCTTGATAACACTCTTGTAGATTTTATGAAAATGAAACGCCGGTCCATTGAAGAAGCAATTCCTGCAATGATTGACGCTGGTTTATCAATCACACAAACTGAAGCAAATAAGGTAATCGACGAGATTTATAAGGAGCAGGGAATTGAATACCAGCAAGTATTTGATATGTTCCTTCAAAGAGTCTTAAACAAAATAGATTATAAAATACTATCAGCCGGAATTGTTGCTTACAGGAGAGCCAGAGAAGCAGCATTAACACCATATCCACACGTTTACTCAACTTTAAATAAACTTTTGAAAATGGGAATTAAAATGGGAATTCTTTCCGATGCTCCAAGTAAAGAAGCATGGCTCAGACTGGCATATTTAAATTTCCATCATATAGTTGATGCCGTTGTTACATTTGAAGATACAGGCGAACGTAAACCACAGCCAGCCCCATTTTTAATGGTTTTGAAAAAACTTGAGGTAAAACCCCAAGAGGCTTTAATGGTAGGTGATTGGGCTGAAAGAGATATAATTGGTGCAAAGAATCTTGGAATGAAAACTGCTTTTGCCAAATACGGAGATACTTTTGATACAAAATTACACGATGCCGAGTACGAACTAAATGATGTTAGTGAATTAATTGACATCATTATTAAAGAAAATAACTTATAGGCCTTCCCTCAAGTATTTTACGACAAAAACAGATCGATATTGCTATTCAAAAGTCAATTAGTTATTTTAGCCTAAAATAATTATGAGAAGCAATGAAAGACCTATCAATTAAGAAGCTTTACTATTCGATTAGTGAAGTTAGTAAGATTACAGGGGTGGAACAATACGTGCTTCGGTATTGGGAGACTGAGTTTGAACAACTAAAACCCCAGAAGAATAGAGCTGGAAATAGAATATATACAAACAAAGATATCCAGCTAATTATGCACATCAAAGGACTGCTTAGAGAAAGAAAATATACCATTGAAGGTGCGAGAAAAATTTTAGAAGATTATTCCTTCGAAAATGTTCTTCAACCCGGTGAATATGGACAGATTGCTACTGAAAAAAATAGTAACTCCGTTTCTGTGCAGGAACCTAAAAAAGACCGACCCTCATTAAGGAAAGACCTTGAAGAAATCAAAAGTATTCTGGAACTTTTGGTAGCTAAATTATAGATTATATACTTAATCATTCGGAACGTGGCGCAGCCCGGTAGCGTACCTGAATGGGGTTCAGGTGGTCGCGGGTTCAAATCCCGCCGTTCCGACAATAAAATCCTCAATACAGCTCGTATTGGGGATTTTTGATTTTAATGAAAATTCAAAGATGTAAAAATGATTACAACTGATTAGAACTTCTGCGAAAAATATCACAATTATATCACAATTAATTTTGTGGAAAAACATGACTGCAGCGCCCTGAAGAGGGAAGCAGGGGAATTCTGCCGGTGACTGATGAAGAAGCAAAGGAAGGTTATTAGTTGCTGTATGTTTCTTCTATAAAATCAAAAGATCCTATTGACTAACTTTTAGGGGAAAGACATATTCACTTTTGGAAAGATATTGACTATTTCCAAATTCAAAGCTTTTTAATGCTTGTTCAACAGTATCGGCTACATTAAATATATTAATAGTACCTGATTTTGCTAGAATTGTGTTAGCTATAGATTTCGGTTGTACAATACGTAGCTCCCCACTGATTTTGGCTACCTCTTTTAAAGTAATAACAAGTACGCCAATAAAAGTTGAATCTATAAACTCACATTGACTCAGATCAATAACCATTTTTCTGAATCCTTTTATAATATCCTGATTGAGGATATGCCTTAATAATCCAGCTTCTTTATAAGTGGCTCGTGTAAGGTTAACAGTTTCAACAATGATATCCTTAAAAATAGTTTTTTTGAAATCTTCCATTTTTACCCTCGGGAAATTATAATTAAATGATCATTTTTTCGCAGGATAATTAATCAATAATAATTATCCCATACTAAATTCATTAGTTCATTTTACTATTATCTCTAAATAAGCAATTACTGTTCCAAATAAATATTAAATAAATGCAAAAAAAAGAGACTTATTGAATCAGCGATTGTCTCATAATGATAAATAGAGTGTTATTTTTTTAGGCCGGAGATTATTATAAAGAAAAAGTTTTCCAGCAGTTAGAGCGGTTAGATTATATGAAATTACTTATTAATTATTATTTTTGAGTGAATAGATTGGCAAATTAATCTGGAAACAAGTTTCTCCAGGTTTTGACCTAACAGATATTTCACCCTTATGTTTTTGCGTTATTATATTGTGGCTTATGCTTAATCCTAATCCAGTTCCTTCACCAGGTGGTTTAGTAGTGAAAAACGGATCGAAAACCTTGCCCAGGATTTCTTCCGGAATGCCAGGTCCATCATCCATTAATTCTATTACAATGTTAAGACCTTGTTTATAAGTTTTCAGTATAATTTTCCCCGTCCCATTCATAGATTTAATTGAATTGTCGATAATATTTGTCCACACTTGGTTTAGTTCACTTCCGTAGGCTTGAATTTTAGGTATATCGGATGAATAATTTCTTTCAACAGTTATATTGCCTTTAAGCTGACTTCTTAGCATAACCAGAGTATTATTTAGTCCTTCATGAATATCAACTGATTGAATGGGTCCCTGGTCAAGATATGAATATGATTTTAAAGCTTTTACAATTTCAGTAATTCTTCCTGCTCCCTGGCCGATTTCTTCAATCAAACTATGAATAACATTGGTACTGGTAATTGATTCTTATTAAAATTATTGACCAGCTTTGATAGTTCTTTTATTCAAGCCACGATTCAATTTCAGTTTCCATATCACTTCGCAACAGGGGATTTAATTCAACAAGTGGAATTGCCTTTTCATGAATTTGTCACTTGACAATCATAATAAATTTATACTGTTTTCAGCTATTGTTTTCAGGACATTTAATGACAAAAAAAAATTCTATCATAATTATAATTCTTCTTTTCGCTTTGTCTGCAAAAGGACAGACGATTGGGCATGTTACGGTAAAAACCTGGCCGAATGACATGAAGTCGGCTTTTTCATTTACATTTGACGACTGTTTTAAATCACAATACGATTACGCATTACCGGTTTTAAATTCATTTGGTTTTAAAGGAACGTTCTATGTAATTGCTGAAGAACCAACCGAACAGGGCGAACCTTTAAACTGGCGATATGCTACCTGGGACCAATTCAGGGAAATTGCCCAACAGGGACACGAAATAGGTTCTCACAGTATGACCCATCCGCATCTCCAAACGCTACAAACAGGAGATATAAACACACCTAATACAATTTATTATGAATTGTATCAATCCAAAAAATTAATCGAAAATAAAATTCCGGGCATAAAAGTAATAACATTTGCTTATCCATATACTGAATACAATCCGACTGTTATATCCATTGCAGGTCAATATTATGAGGCTTCCAGAAGAGGAAATGGCATACCTAATAATTCTGTAATAACAGGTACTGATTGGCAAAAAATAAATTCATATGAAGTGCAGTTCAATCTTCCAAGGGATATTGTTAATGATGACAATGACGAATTAAATGAAATTGAGAATACACTGCAAAATGAAGTAATTGATAATGGCAAATGGGGAATGTTATTTGCGCATGAGGTTTTGCCTTTTTCACAGATTCCTGATGCAGTTGCTGCCGGTTATTGGTACCCTATGTCCACAGAATGGCTGAATGCTTTTTGCCAATGGATGAAAAATAAATCAGATAATAATGATATTTGGGTAAACACAGTTGCAAACGTCACAAAATATATAAAGGAGAGAGAAAACTTTGTAGCAAATGTAGTTTCAGTAACTGATACCTTAATCGTGTTAAGTCTTACCGATAATCTTGATGATACAATCTTCAATTATCCTCTAACCTTGGACATACAGGTTCCTTCTGTCTGGGAAACTGTATTGATCAAACAGGGAGGAATTACAATACCGACAGATTCTATTTTTGTAGCAGGAAATAATACCTATGTTAGAACTAAAATCATTCCCGATGCAGGCAATATAAGTCTTAAAAAAGATGCAACTACAGGAATTGCAATTAATAATAACATTCCCATTGAATACAAATTAATGCAAAATTACCCGAATCCATTTAATCCAAGTACAAAAATTGGATACATAATACCATTTGAAAGTAAAGTATCGATAAAAATATTTAATTTATTAGGACAGGAAATAAAAGAGTTACAAGGTTCTACAGAATCTGCGGGATATCATGAGGTATTGTTTAATGCCAGTAATTTAGCTTCTGGAATTTATTTCTACAAAATTGTTGCAATTTCAACCAATGGTAAGAATATATTTGTTGATACCAAAAAACTGAATTTTACTAAATAAATATTGAATACCTGCCTAATTAACTTCAATTAGAAATTCCCTTTCCGCTCCGTATTAATACTTAGTGAGTAACGTTAAAGCCAATTTTATTTCGTTTTATGTCTAAAATCAAACTATTCAAAATCATCTTTTCTCCGTATTAATACTGATTCTTTTAATCTCATTTATGGTTAGCTTAAATAAGAATTATCGGGAATTGCAAAATTTGCCGATTATTCTGAAGAAATTTTAGTTAAAACTAAAAAAAGGATAAAAGTTACACTTGCAATTAATATACTGCAATCAAGGATAAACAATAATCAAGATTCTTTATCCGGTGCATGTTTTAATTAATAATTAAATGCGAATGAAGAGTTTCGAGCAATTGATCTTTTTCATAGGGCTTTATTAAAACATTGCTGAAACCCAGTTCTTTTAAATACTGAATATCCTCAGTGTAGGAATTTCCAGCTACAACAATTATCGGAATAGATTTGTATTTTTTTATTTCTCTCAGAGTAAACATTAAATCTATTCTGCTGGTTTCGGTAGAACGATCAATATTTATTGTTATTGCCGAATAGTTATATTCTGCAACAAGTTTTTCGGCTTCTTTTATTGATACAGCTACATGACAGAAAAATAAACCTTCAACATATTCCTGAATCAGCAAAGGGCTATCAAGTTTATCATCTACCAGTAGCAAATAGGGTAAATTTGATGTATTCATTTTCTCCCCGTTTTCTTTTAGGCTGAGTGGAATCTAACCCAAATTCTGGCAAATCCCAAACCGTTTACTAACTGAAACCTGCCGTTGGATAACTCAAATGACACAAATCTGGGAAAACAGGACCGAAACCGCGCGAATTCAGGTTTAAAGCATATTCGGAAGAGACGCTCAAATTTCACCCAAAAGAGGGAAGTTGCAGGCCGATATGAGGCAAATATAAATAAGAAAATTAATTGACGGGACAGACCTTTCAGGGGAGAGGTTATCCCGATTCATTTAATACTTTTAAAATAGTAACTGTTAATTAACCAAAAATATAATTAAAGATGAAATCACATACCAGAAGAGCGGTTGCACTAATATCTGCTACTATTATCAATAAACAGACATATTCTTTAATACAGAATATTGAAAATTATGAATTTCATAAACTTTCGTGCAATATCCTTCCTACAATGATTGATGCCTATGATGATGAAATGAAATGTTTTATAAAGGGGAACATTAAAGAAGATAAGATTTCTATTTACCATTTCGGTAATGCCAATTATATTGATCTAAAAATAAATAATAATCACTTTGAAGGTTTTGATTATGATTCAGTAACTGATTTTACAGGGGACTTGAACGACGATCAAATTTCGTTAAATGATCATGAATACCAAAAGGTTTTTGAGTATTTAGTGAAATAGTAGGAATATTTGTTAAATCTATTTCATATTTAATGACCAGTGCTTTCAACTAAGACAGATACAAGAGAAAGATTTAAATAAACAAGATAATCTTGATTATTAAAATGGGACTTATAATATTTTGATTATATACAAATCAAAAGAAATTTTATTAAACTACATTAAAAGAGCATTAAAGTAATAATTAAATTGACAATATTATTCCAGATTTTTAGCTTCAAGTTTTTCAACAAAGTCCATTCACACCTTCAATATTCCTTAATATTAAATAATATTATTAAATTAAGGATTTTTAGACAACCGACAGTTTGGTTTTGAAATATAGCAATATTAATATCATTTTAAGGATAAAATTTATTCATTAGTAAAAATTTCAAATAAAATAATTAACTTCTACATAGTATTTATTTTAAATATTTTAATAAGCAATAATATGTTTATGAAAAAAAGTACAAAAGTATTTTTATCCTTATTTTATATTGTTTTTACAATTTCCGGATTTTCCCAGGATATTGCTAATAAAGAAAGCAGGGGAACAAGAACGATATTCCTGATCCGGCACGGCGAATATTCCTCCCAAATGGACAATAAATCGGATGCAGGAAAAAGACTCACTCCTCTCGGAATTGCACAAGCCAGGTTGGTTTCTGCAAGGTTAAAAGCAATGAATACAAAATTCAATTCTCTTATCAGCAGCACTATGACAAGAGCAAGGGAAACAGCGGAAGTTATAAACCGTGATTTCCCGGAAATGAAGCTCGAACAATCTGATCTAATAAGAGAATGCACTCCGCCTACGTGGAGAAATGATATTATGGCGGACAGAGATTCAACAGATATTGGTTGTGTCGAAAATCTAGAAAGAGCATTCAAAAAATACTTTGTCCCTTCTCCGGATGGTAAAGATCGTAATGATATAATAGTCTGCCACGGAAATGTGATTAGATATTTTGTGACAAAGGTATTAAAAGTCGATGAAATGTCGTGGTTGCAGATGAGTATTTCCAATTGCAGTTTGACAATCGTAAGGATCTTACCCGATGAAAGAATGAAACTGGATGTATTCAGCGATTACGGACACATTCCGGAAAATATGAGAACATTTACGGGCGGCGAGAATAAGTCAAAAGAGCTATTGATAAATAAGGAGAATATCCACCACTAAAATTCATTTACTAATTCCGTCTAGTCCATCAGATTAAAACCTTCAAAACTGCCAAATTTTCAATTTTGCTCCGTATTAATACTGATTCCTTTTACATATATGAGTAATATATTTTACAGACTTAATTATCCAAGGGAGTGAAGTATGAGAGAGTTTATAATTAAAAAACAACTGGAGCATTTTATTTTGGATAAATTTGTTAATTTCGAGGAGTATCAGGATAAGTTTTACTTGAAAAAGAGAATCCAGGAAATTGTACCCGGGAAAAATGATGATATAGTGTACCGGGCGATTGAAGAGGCAAATACCGTTTTAAAACCGCCGCGGAAAAGAACTGATTACATCAGAGTATTGCTGGAGAATCTTCAAATTTAATTTGGAAAAATTCTAAATGAATTTTGATAGTCTTATAGATATTTTTTTTGACGCAAATAACCCAATATTTTTCGCACTCTTATTTACTTTTATTTTAGCGATTACTTTTTATCTGATTCACAAGTATGTACGCCTTCCTGATATACAAAAGCATAAGCTCGAACTAAATGAAGCCGAATTAAGAAATGCGCGCGTTATGGCAATGTTCGCAGAGCTTGATCCTGATCCTTTGATAAGAATTGACCCGGATGGAATAATAATAAAAACCAATGATGCCGCAAAAAGATTTTTTGAAAATCCTGTAACTGAAAACACAAATATTAATAAAATTTTACCGGGTATAGATTTTTCAATTTACGATTTTGTTTACGGAGATAAATCTGAAATAATTTATAACAAAATAGGGGAGAGATATTATTCAATATCAATAAAAGGAATTTCATATCTGCATATTGCACAGCTTTACTTTAATGACCTAACAGATAGAATAAAATTTGAAAAGGAATTAAAATTATCACAGGAACAACTGAAAGAATTGATTAATTATGAACAGAATATGATTGAGGACGAGCGAAAAAGACTTGCAATGGAACTTCACGATGGAATCGGACAGGATCTGGTTGTAATGAAAATGAGCGCTTCAAATGCGCTTGAAAAAGCAAAGAACAATGAAGATATTCAGTATTATAAAAAGCTCTTAAATTCACTGGATAATACAATTAATAATTTAAAAGGTGTTTTGTACGATCTGAAACCGAGAGTACTTGAGGAACTTGGATTAGAAGCAGCAATTAAGACAATGAGCAAAAAAATTACTGCCGAATCAGGTATTACAAGCCACGTAAATTTTAGTGGCTTAAATGAGAGGCTTGATGAAAAACAGGAAACGACCATTTACAGAATAGTTCAGGAAGCCTTAAATAATATTGTAAAACATTCTGGGGCTAAAGAATATGATATAAACCTGTTTTCCAGGGATGGGAAAATTAAAATAATAATTTCAGATGACGGCACCGGGTTCGAAACGGAAGGGAATAACTTTTCTACTTCCGGATTTGGCCTGAGAGGAATTAAAGAAAGGGTTGAAAATAATCAGGGTACTTTCAATATTGAATCTTCAAAAGACTCAGGCACAGAAATTATGGTTGAACTGCCTAAGAGAGAGAAGCAAAATGAAAAATGAAAAAAACATAAGAATTTTACTTGGTGATGATCATTCGTTATTGAGAGAAGGAATTACCAGCATACTACAGAACGAAAAAGATCTATTTATCGTGGGAGAAGCTGAAAACGGCGTTGAACTAGTAGATAAATATTTTAAGCTAAAACCGGATATAGTTATTACGGATATTACAATGCCTAAAATGTCCGGAACAGATGCTTCTAAAAAGATAAAAAGAAAAGAACCGGAGGCTAAAATTCTTTTCTTATCGATGCACGAAGGTGAAGAATACATTTATTACACTTATAAAGCAGGGGGTTCGGGACTTGTTAACAAAAATATAATTAAGGGAGAGCTCATTTTTGCTATAAGGAAAGTCCTTAACGGTGAGTTTTATTTTGGCCCGGATATAGATTCAAATATTTTAGGTAAAATTATTGAAAGCTACAGCAGCGATTATAATTATTTAAAGAATAAATACAATTTAGATATTTCAGAAAGAGAGGTTGATGTATTGCATTTAATAGGAGATGGCTTATCAAGCACAGAAATTGCTGATAAACTAGGAGTAGGGAAAAGGACAATAGATACTCACAGGATAAACCTTATGCAGAAATTAAATTTAAAAAACCTTCCGGCACTTATCAGGTTTGCAGTAAATTTTAACCAGGAATTTAAAGACAAACCTACTCACTAAGTAGTAATACTTAGGCAACTGATATAGTAACTTTAAATATGCTCATTTTGGGCTACAATCAACGATTTTAAAATTTAACACACTCCGTATTAATACTGATTCATTTTCTAAGCTTATCCAATAGATTCATCATGGCTTAAATAACTATTTTCCTAACAAATAAAGGAAAACGGCCATGAATCACACCTTTAAGACAACCGCATTTTTTCTATTCTTTTTTCTTTTCTCCACCGGCACATCGTTCAGCCAGAATTACGGACAGATATTTTCTAAATCGGAAGCAAACCAGGATTTTGGAGCAGTAACAAGTACAATAACAATTACTACTTCACAGCTTCAAAACGTTTTAAATAAAACTGCAAATGTTTTGATGTTTAGAATTAAAGATAGTAATTTATTGGTGCTCGGAGATGATAGGAATGTTTTGTATGGTTCTACCGAATCAATTCCTCCGGCAGATGTTTACAAAGTTTACAGTAAATCTAAAATTAATGAATTAATTAAATCCGGCGGAACAAATACAGTATTCATTGAACAGAGAGAGAATGCATTAACAATTACAATTGGAGAATACACTTTAGAAATGGGTGCGGATTGTCCTCCATGGTGTTAATAATTTTATGACATTTGAATATTTAGCAACTTATTTAAACTCATTTGCATATATTCTTCCGCCATTCCGTCAATATGGCGGAAGATATTTCATTTATTTTGTTGTACTTGCGTTGGGAAATCCATTCATAGTTCTTCTTGCAGAAACCAACCACATAAATCCCAACTATTCAATTTGCATGGTAGCATGGGCAGCATTTGTATCAATTATTGATAAAAAATGGATAAAAGAGAGAGCCCTATACTTCATAATTTTGACCTTGTTATTATATTTCGGAGTATTCTATTTAGAACATACAGTTGTACGAATTATAATCATAACTCTTAATTTTTTTATATTGTTTCATTTTATAAAAGAAGCAGCCAAATATTATGGTGAAAATTATTCGCTTCATTCCGGATTCTTTATTCTTGCATTATATGAAATTGGCATAATTTCAAAATTATACCTTATTGTAAGCAACATTAAGCTGGGAGTAGCTTATTTCTACCTGACCGATCTTTTTGAAATACTTATAGCAATTTTCTTCACTTTTTATAAAGTCGAAAATTCACCAATAATCAGGTTTAAAAAAGTTGAAAAGTGAAAATACACATTTGCCCCCATAATTGAATAATATCAATAATACAAGCTTAATAATTATTTCTGGATTTTATTAATAAGAATTATTCTTTAGTTTTGTAGAAACCTTTCTATATTAATTTAATTATTGCCGATTATATAATGAAAATAGTATTATCAGATAAACCTAAATGTTTTTGCGGGATATTCGGAATATATGGGACACCCACTGCTTCAGTTAAAACCTATTACGGTCTTCATGCATTACAGCATAGGGGACAAGAAGCAACAGGAATTGTAACTCGCGATTTAAATGAACGTGGTAAATCAATTTTTAATATACATAAAGGCGAGGGGCTTGTTTCCGAAGTTTATTCGGATGCTCAAATATTAAAAAAAAACCTTACCGGAAATTCTGCTATCGGACATAACAGGTATTCTACTACGGGTTCGTCAGAATCACTTAATAATATTCAGCCATTTGTTGTAAACTACAGATTAGGTAATCTGGCAGTTGCCCATAACGGAAACTTAACAAATGCAAAAGAACTTCGTGAGGAACTTGTTAATGAAGGAGCAATTTTTCAAACAACAACAGATACAGAAGTTATACTCCATTTGATTGCACGTAGCAAATTAAACAATCAGGTTGAAGGAATAAAAGAAGCACTTTCTAAACTTGAAGGTGCCTATTGCCTGACAATTATTACTGACACCTCTGTAATTGCAGCACGTGACCCTTATGGGTTCAGACCGCTTTCTCTTGGTAAAATTGGTGATTCATTTTTAATAGCTTCAGAGACTTGCGCCTTTGATATTTTATCGGCTGAATTTATACGTGAAGTTACACCCGGTGAAATGATGATTATCGACGATGAAGCAATAGCTAATAGGCAAGTAAAGTCAATTTCCCTGGCAAAGGTTCAAACTCCTAAAAAACACTGCATTTTTGAATTTATTTATTTTTCTCGTCCTGACAGTTTTATCTTTGGTCATAATGTTGACAAAATGAGACGCAGACTGGGAAAAATACTTGCAAAAAACCACCCAGTAATGGATAAGGATGGAGAGAAAGTTATAGTTATTAGCGTTCCTGATAGTTCAAATACTTGCGCAATTGGATATCAGAAACAACTTGATAATGACGGCATTCCTTCACGTCTTGAAATTGGATTGATACGAAGTCATTACATTGGAAGAACATTCATCCAGCCCGGCCAGGAAAAGCGCGAAATCGGGGTCCGCATAAAATTTAATATTGTAAAAGGTGTGCTGGAAGGTAGAACAGTTGTAGTGGTTGATGATTCAATTGTTCGTGGAACAACTTCAAAACAGCTTGTAAATTTAATTAAAGAAGCCGGCCCTAAGGAAATACATTTCAGAATCTCTTCACCACCTATTAAAAATCCCTGTTATTATGGCATGGATTTTCCCAGCAGGGAAGAGCTAATTGCAAATAAGCACAACAATATTGAAGATATTGGAAAATACCTTGGTGTTGACAGTTTGGAATATCTGACAATAGATGAAATGTTGGAAACTGTCAGAGAAGAAAATCCTTCCAACTATTGCACTGCCTGTTTCTCCGGTATTTATCCTACCGAAGTGGACGTCAATTTCAAAAAAGAGATGTACGAACTATAATGTAATGTTTTTCCATTCAATATTTTTAAAATGTACAAACTAAAGGAAATATTTAAAACTAAATCGAACCTGTTAAGTATGTTCAGGTTACTACTTGCTATTCCATTTTGGTTTCTAATGGATAATCTGGGTTTAGAAACCTACAGGATTATTATTTTTTGCCTGTGCATCTTTGCCGCAATTACCGATATCCTAGATGGATATCTTGCACGTAGATTCAATGAAGTAACAGAAATGGGCAAAATAATCGATCCTCTTGCCGACAAAGTTGTGATCGCAGTTATTATTGTAAAATTATTTGTTTCCGGTGAAATTCCGGCCTATTACTTTTGGATAATAATTTTGAGAGATGTAATAATATTTCTGGGTGGCATTTATGTTTCAAAACGTATCGGTCGCGTTTTGCCATCAAACATGCTGGGAAAAATTACTGTAGCAAGTATTGGAATTTTTATATTAATTGTTCTTGCTCAGATTGAGCATAACAATATTATTTACTTTTCCTTTTTCTATTTGAGCATATTGTTAACTTTTGCTTCACTGACAGGATATATGATCCGGTCTGTTGAATTTATGAAAAAACACTGAAATGAGTCTATTTAAAAATCTTAATTTTGAAAAGTTAAAAGAAGGTCTTCAGAAGACTAGAAATAAAATAGTTAATGGCATTAACGAAGCTGTTATTGGCAATGCTGCTATTGATGAGAAAACACTTGAAGAAATTGAAGAAATATTGATCAGTTCTGATATTGGCTTTGAAATAGCTGAAAAAATAATTGAAGATGCCAGGTTTGCTTTCAATCTGGAAAAGGATCGTTCTCAAACTCAGTTGATCGAAACAATAAAGAACGAACTAACAAATGTACTTTCGCAATCAAATGAAAATGGTTTGGGAAAAATTGGAATTAAGAAACCCTTTGTAATATTGATTGTAGGAGTGAACGGAACTGGAAAGACAACAACTATTGGAAAACTAGCACACAATTTTAAGAAATCAGGGCTCAATGTTGTTGTAGGCGCAGCAGATACATTCAGGGCCGCTGCGAATGAACAACTCGATATCTGGGCAAAGCGCGCTGGAGTAAAAATAGTTCAAAAAAAGCATGGCGCAGATCCTTCTGCTGTTGCATTTGAAACAGTTTCTCAAGCGATAAAAGGGAGTTATGATGTAGCATTGATTGATACAGCAGGACGACTTCACAATAAAGCACACTTAATGGAGGAACTAGGAAAATTAAAAAGGGCGATTAATAAAGTGCTCCCTGATGCTCCCGATGAAACATTTTTAGTAGTTGATGGTACTACCGGTCAGAATGCACTGGTTCAGGCAGAAGAATTTTCCAAAGTTACAGATATTTCCGGTCTCATCGTCACAAAGCTGGATGGGACTGCTAAAGGCGGGGTTATATTTCAAATTTATTCAAAAAATAAAATTCCTGTAAGATATATTGGAGTTGGCGAAGAAATTGATGATTTACAGACCTTCGATCCCAAATTGTTCATTTCTGCAATATTTGATAATTAAGGAGTAACAATTATGTTTATGAAGAAACCTGTTCATAGAATATTTGATTATCCTCCTCGATTTTATAAACCTGAAGATGACCAATCTGAAAAAAGAAAAAGAAAACTCGGGTTTAGCAGAAAGATTAAATCCATTAGGAAAAAGAGAAGTCCATTAATATGGATAACAATTTTGATCCTGGTTATACTTGCATATCTTAAATTGAGTGGTGTTGGATAGAGTAGATATTAGTTTACATAATATACATTATCGGACTAATATATGTGCATAAATAGTTATACAATTGATATTTAAAGGTTAGTTTGATAATTACTCTTAGATTTATTACCCGCCTGTTTTATCCTAACGCCAGATCATGTTCACTCTGTTGAATAAACAATTCATTCTGATACTTCTTAAGAATATTTTCTTTTGAAACTATTCCAAGATATTTTCCACTACTTTTATCAAGAACGGGAAGAAATTCAAGATCCGTCTTTTCAAGGATTGAAAGTGCGTCCTCACTATTTTTGTCATTCGTAACAGACTTTATATTACGTACCATAAGATCACCAGCTACAAGGAAATACAGTATATTTCTTGTTTCGTCGTCCAGAATAGCTTCACGAATATCCTGGAAAGATATCTGCCCGATAATTATATTATCCTTATTAGTAACCATTAAATTATTAAATCTTGAATTTTTAACTGCTCCAAGAAGCTTCTGGAACGGAATGTCTTCAGTAACAACATCTTCAGACTTTTCGATCAAGTTAATTATAGGAATATTCTTCAATACTGATGACTTTCTACCATAAATATCAATTCCTTTACCTTCACGATCAAATTTTAGAGTATAAAGAGATCCCTTAAGTATAGCCTTGGAAATTGTTGTAGATATAATAATTGTAAGCATTAATGGAAGTATAATCTTATAATTATTGGTCATTTCAAAAACCATAATTAATGCTGTTAAACTTGCGTGCGTGGTACCAGCAACTACAGCTCCCATTCCCACCAGAGCATATGCTCCGGGAGGAGCAGCAATTTCAGGGAAAAGATAATTTACCAGCACACCGAATGCTCCGCCTAACATTGCTCCGGTAAATATGCTTGGAGAGAAAGTACCGCCGTTTCCGCCTGAACCAATTGTAAATCCCGTGGCAAGTGGTTTTAGAAATATCAAAAGAAACATAATTAAAAATGATGCCTGATGATGAAGTGCCATATCAATTGAAGATGATCCAAATCCGTAAACACCCGGCAGATAAACGCCAATTATTCCAACTATTAGCCCACCTATTGCAGGCTTAAAATAATCAGGGATTTTATTCAGCTTTTCAAAGACATCATCAATCTTAAGGAATGCTCTTACAAAATAAACTGCAGTAAACGCAGCTAGTAGACCAAGAATTAAATAGAAAATAAATTCATAATTGCTGTTTAATTGATATTTAGGAATTGCGAAAGCAGGTTCTCCACCAAGGTAGTTCCTGGAAACAACCGTTCCAAATACTGAAGCAATTATTATCGGGCTGAATGATTTGGCATTAAAAGTTCTAAGGATGATTTCCATAGCAAATAACGCCCCGCCGAGTGGCGCATTATATGCAGCTGATAATCCTGCGGCCGCCCCGCAGCCAACCAAAATTCTAAGTCTGTCCGGCGATAATGAAAGATATCTTCCAATATTTGATCCAATTGCTGAACCCATTTGTACAATTGGTCCTTCCCTTCCGCCAGCTCCTCCTGTACCAATACTAATTGCTGAACCCAAAGTCTTTAAAAACCCGGTACTCCCTTTTATTATTCCACCCCTGGAAGCAACTGCATCTATTACGTTGGGGATTCCCTCCCCTTTTTTTGCACCAGCAAAATACTTTGCCATTATTCCAACCAGCAATCCACCAATTGCAGGAATTAGAATGAGAATTACTGTGGAATACCAGGTATGGACATCAATAAATGTTTCAAGTCCAAAAAATCCTGCCGGCCTGTCAAAAAATGTGTCTTTTATAAAGTGAATGGCATCATGGAAAAGTACTGCACCAAATCCACAAAGAATACCTACTATGCTGCCGAGAAGCAGTAAGTAGGTATCCTGTGAGAAAGAAAATCTGGAAAATATCTGGTTAGTTTTTAATCTAACAAAACGAATAAATTTATTGAAATTGCTCAAATATTGTTCTTAATATTATTTTTCGTACTTAAAGAATCCTTCACCTGTTTTTCTACCAAGTTTTTTTGCCGCAACCATTTTTTTCAACAAAGGACAAGGTCTGTATTTTGAATCGTTATACCCTGTATAAAGCACATCCATTATAGAAAGGCATACATCAAGCCCGATAAAATCTGCTAATGTTAATGGGCCCATTGGGTGGTTCATGCCAAGCTTCATAACAGTATCAATATCTTCTGCGGAAGCAACTCCTTCAAAAAGAGCAAAGATTGCTTCATTAATCATTGGCATTAAAATCCTGTTTGAAATGAAACCAGGGTAATCAAATACTTCTACAGGTGTTTTTCCTAATTTTTCAGAAAGACTTTTAATTGCACTGTATGTATCATCCGATGTACTATAACCACGAATTATCTCTACAAGTTTCATTACCGGGACAGGATTCATAAAATGCATACCAATTAACCTGTCAGCTCTACAAACTGTCGATAACTCAGTTATAGAAATTGACGAAGTGTTTGAAGCGAATAATGAATCTTTTTTAACAATTCCTTCCAATGTTTTGAAGATATTAAGTTTTGCTTCTTTGTTTTCATAAATGGCTTCAATAACCAGGTCTGAATCGGCTGGAGTGTTTTCCACTCCAACAACTTTATTTATTCTCTTTAAAGTATCCGTTTTATCAACTGCACTTATTTTTTCTTTTTTAACCTGCCTGTCAAGATTTTTATCAATCGTGTTTAATGCTTTATCAGCTAATTCTGGATTCATTTCTATAATATTCACATTAAATCCATTAAGGGCGAATACGTGAACTATTCCATTACCCATTGTTCCACCACCAATAACAGAGACTTTTTTGATTTCCATTTTTACCCCCTGAATTAATTATTATAATTCTTAACTATTAAGGCAGAAGCTTCTCCACCCCCAATACAAAGTGACGCCAGTCCGTATTTAGATTTTCTCTTTATCATTTCGTGAATAAGAGTTGTTAAAATTCTTGCTCCACTTGCACCAATTGGATGTCCTAAAGCTACAGCTCCACCGTTAACATTTACATTGGCACCATCAAGTCCTAATATCTTATTTACTGCTAAAGAGACAACAGCAAATGCTTCATTTATTTCAAAAAGATCTATATCCTTAATATTCAAACTCGCTTTTTTCAATACTTTATTTATAGCATCTGCAGGAGCTGTAGTAAATTCAATTGGAGCTTTTGCCGCTGAACTTTGTGCAACAATTTCTACAAGAGGTTTAAGTCCTAATTCTTTTGCTTTATCTTCGCTCATTACTAAAAGTGCAGCCGCTCCGTCGTTAATTGAAGACGCATTTGCCGCCGTGACAACTCCATTTTTATCAAAAACAGGACGAAGACCGGTAATTTTTTCAAAACTAACTCTGGATGGCTCTTCATCTGTATCGACTATGACTTCTCCTTTTCTGCTCTTTACAGAAACATTGACTATTTCGTCCCTAAATATTCCATCTTTGGTTGCCTCGAGCGCTTTCTTATAAGAATTAATTGCAAATTCATCCAATTCTTCCCTGCTGAATTTGAAATCCTTTGCGCAGGCTTCAGCACAATTGCCCATATGAATATCATTATAAACGTCCCAAAGACCATCTTTGACCATTGAATCCTCAACAACCCCATTACCTAATCTATAGCCGCTCCGTGCGTTAGGAAGCAAATATGGAGCATTTGTCATACTTTCCTGCCCACCTGCAACGATTATGTCAGCATCACCACATAAAATGGCCTGATGGGCAAGCATTACGGCTTTCAGTCCGCTTCCGCACATTTTGTTTAAGGTAAAGCATTCTGTTTTTTCAGGTAAACCTGCAAAAATTGCACTTTGCCTGGCCGGTGCCTGTCCCTGTCCGGCTGTTAAAACATTTCCAAAAATAACTTCGTCAATAAGGTTTTTATCTATGTTTGAATCATCAAGTACTGATTTAATTGCAAAACTGCCTAATTGTCCTGCACTAAATGAAGAAAGACTACCGCTCAAAGAGCCTATAGGTGTCCTTTTAGCATTAGTAATTACAATTTTTTTCATTATTAATACCTCAATTTTTAATTAAATTCTATTTTGTAATCCTTTGAATACAAAATTAAAGAAATTAGACCTAAAAAACTTTTGTTATCCTTTAAATTCTCAACAGGGGAAAAATCAGTATTATTTCTGGCTATTAAACCAATGCCCGATTTTTTTCCTTTTTAGGGATTGTCAGAGAAGCTAATTCAAAAATAATATTCAAAGCTATTAAGTTCGGATTTATATTATTTTTTAAAACTGATGCAAACCTATCAAGTTTGGATACAATATCATTTAATTTTAAATCCGGGAATCGTGTATTAAATTTTTCCAAGGTTTCAACATGTTTTTCGAAGAAGTATTTATCAGCTCTGAATCTAAATTTTTGAACATCTTTTAACCATGTTATTATCATTTGAATAACAATTCTAAGATTCTCTACAGCATTTTCTTCCAGTAATTTATTAATCTCCATTAAAGCTGAATGATATTTTCTTCCAAATGAATATCTAAGAATATATATAGTTTTATCAATTAATCTTTCAATATCCTGATCTAATAAGTTTAATGCAGAGGATAGAGAGCCTCCTGCAAATGGCGCAACCTGACTCGCTTCATTTTTACTTATTTCGAATTTATTCACAAGTAATTTTACTAGTTCACTTTCCTTCAAAGGTTGAAACGGAATAGACCAACAGCGCGATCGGATAGTTTCTCTTAATAATCCTGGAAATGGTGTACAAAGTATAAATATTATGCCTTCCGGCGGTTCCTCAAGATTTTTTAGAAGTGCATTTTGAGCTTCCTCATTCATTAAATGAGCATCGGAAAGAATCACAACCCTATATTTTACATCACTAAAATTAAAAGATAAATATTTTTTAATATCGCGGATACTGCTAATTTTAATTTGTGTGGCTTTTGGAACTCTTATTTTGTAATAAGGATTTTGAATTTTCTTTGCAAGTTCTTCATGATATAATTCATTTTCTTCTGCAGATAATTTCTCGAAAGGACCGCTTGTATCGGTTTCACTTTTACCACGAGGTAGTGGTGTAATATATTTTATATAGGGCTCAGAAAATGTAGCAATTTGCTTCGAAATTTTTTCACTTTCTTCCGGAGTAATTAAACAATTATTTAAATTTTGAGCAAATTTTATAGCAGTATATTCTTTGCCTATACCATTAGCTCCATAAAAAAGGAAGGCATGGGGAATTGAAGAATTTTTAATTAATCTTTCAAGAATATTCTTGACAGACTCCTGTCCATAAATTCCATTCCAGTCTATATTCATATCATAAAAAAAGCGCCAAACAGCGCTTCAATAAATTAGTCGTCAACGTTATAGAAGAAGTCCTCTTCAGAGGGATAATCCGGCCATATATCTTCAATAGTTTCATAAGGCTCTTCATTATCCTCTAATTCGAGTAAATTTTCAATTACTTCGTATGGTGCACCAATTCTATCAGCATATTCAATCAACTCTTCCTTTGTAGCCGGCCATGGTGCATCGTCTAGATAGGATGCAAGCTCAACTGTCCAGATCATATATTATCTCCGCAGATTTATTCCTTTATATTCGAGTTAGTTGAATCAAAAAAAGCCATATCATCAAAGAAAAATTCAAGTGGGTTTACTATCACCCCATTATGATGAACTTCATAATGTAAATGTGGGCCAGTTGCCAACCCGGAACTTCCAGATTTTGCAATAAGTTCTCCACGTTTAACGGTAGTACCTCTTTTTACTAATGTTTTTGAAAGATGTGCATAAATTGTTCTATAACCAAAACCGTGATTTATTTCAACAACAAGTCCAAATCCGCCCCTGTAACCTACAAAATCAATTTTGCCATTACCTGTAGCATGAACCGGAGTTCCACGGTCAGCCAAAATATCTATTCCTTCGTGCATACGTCTAATACCTAATATAGGATGGAATCTCATTCCGAAATCGTGTTCAACTGTTCCACTGCATGGTTTTATAGCCGGCATGCTTGCATAAAGATTTTTATTTTCTTTTAATTGATTTGTAATTTCATCGTATTGAGATTTTTCAAATTTAATTTTTCTGCTTACTTCATCAACAAAAGCCAACGCATCTTTCAATTTCAAAGAGGATCTATCATTCAGAAAATCAAGTGAAATATCAAACGATCCACCACCAATACCAACCGATTTTTCTTCATCAGAAACTGGTTCAAGATCGGCCGCTAGTCTCAGGTCCCTATCTCGCTTGCTAATGCTGTCAATCTGGTGATTAAGGGTTTCGTATTGAGATGAAATTTCGAGGAGTTTCCTTTTTAAAGCTTGGTTTTCATTCCGAAGCGACAAGATGCTACTCTCCGGATTTACAAGGGAATTAATTAGGAAATATGCCCCAAATATTATTGCGCTAAAGGTTAAAACTGCCAAGGAAAAGTATGAAACCAACTTTACCTTATAGTTCTTAATCTCTATAAACTGCAGTTTTGACTTGGAAAAGTAATATAAATTTTTCATAAACGAAGTGAGAATGTAAAAAAATAGAGTTTATTTGTCAAGGATTATTATTCAAAATCGTGTTCAAAATAGTCTACACCACGAATATCGCTATTTTCCTTCCTTAAAAGTTTGCTTGTAAGCCTTTTTTCAAAGAATTTAGCAGAATCGTATCCATAATGCTTTAATAAATAATTCAGGCTAATAACCTCAGAAATAACAGTTATATTTTTACCAGGAATGATTGGTAGTTTAATGTAGGGAATCTCAACATTTGAAATCGTAACAGTGCTTTCATCCAAACCAGTTCGGGTATATTCGGCTTTTTCATTCCAAATTTCAAGCTCAACAACAATTTCCAGCCTCTTTTGATGTCTGATTGCCCTTATACCGAACATTTTTTCTACATTAATTAAACCAAGACCTCTAATTTCCATAAAATGCTTAACGAGGTTGGTTCCCGAGCCCATTAAAATTCCTTCACCCTTTTTGGTTAAAATAATTACATCATCTGCCACCAGCCTGTGTCCCCTTTCAACCAAATCAAGAGCAACTTCACTTTTCCCAATTCCCGACTTTCCTACGAATAAAATTCCAACTCCGTAAACATCCACAAATGAGCCGTGAATTGAAATCCTTTCAGCAAATTGATCGTCCAGAAAATCACTTAAAAAGTAAACGGTTTTGGTTGTAGGATATGGTGATCCAAAAATGGAAATTTTGTGCTTATTAGCCAACTCAAGCAAAATAGGCATTGGTTGATTTTTATCTGTAATTACAATGCAGGGTATTTCAAAATTAAATAATCGCTCAAGAGTTTCCTTCTGTTTATTGTCAGACAATTGGCTAAGGTATTGCATTTCGGTATTACCAAAAATTTGGACACGATTAAACGAAAATAAATCCACAAACCCCGCCAAAGCAAGGCCGGGTCTGTGAAGGTTTTGGTCCACAATTTTATTCTCAAATCCGGATCGATTTGAAAACAATTTTATTTTAAATGTATCCTTTGTAGCTTTATAAAAGAACTCAATTGAAATTTTATCTTTCTTTGTTATTGCTTTATGATCGATCTTAATCATTTAATGTTTCTTCGATATTCTTTTTGTTTTTAATTTTTTTAACTGTCTTGATATCTTTTCAACAGATGCATTAACAGATTTTACAAAATCTTCAGTTTGTTCCTTTGCAGTTAAAGTTTGTCCCGGAACTTGCAAAATGATTTCTGCAATTTTAAGACTATCCTTTGGATTTTGATAACTTAATATAACATCTGCATTTAGAATATCATCATTAAATTTTCTCAAAGAATTTATCTGGCCTTCTATGTGTTCTTTTAATGTACTGTGTGCTTTGAATTTCCTGGCTGTTATTGAAATATTCATAGGTCCTCCGGTTAAATTAAGATTTTGGATGAGCCTTTTTATACGCTGATTTTAGCCGTTCCACACTAACATGTGTGTAGATTTGTGTAGTTGAGAGATTTTCGTGCCCAAGTATTTCTTTCACTGCACGAAGATCGGCTCCGTTATCAAGCATATGTGTCGCTGCACTGTGCCTCAATATATGAGGGCTTTTCTTTTTTATATCCGTCACTTTTGATAAATATTTGTTAACAATTCTATGTACATACCGCGGATATATTCTTTTACCATTTCCATTAATTAATAAAGCTTCTTTACCTCCGCTTTTGGTTTTAATTAAAAGATATTCATTAATAATTTTAATTGATTTGTCACCAACAGGTACAATCCTTTCTTTATTCCCCTTTCCTCTTACTCTTAAAATTTTTTCTTTAAAATCCAGGCTTTGATTATTAAGGCTACATAATTCTTCTACGCGCAATGCACAACCATAAAGTATTTCAATTATGGCTGTAATAAGTTTTGATTCATACTCATCATTTTCTTCTTTAGCAAGCTCATAAGTTTTCAGTATATCTTTTTCAGATACAATCTCCGGTAGTTTCCTTGCAGATTTTGGATTTGATATTCCGGATGCCGGGTTTACTTCGATATACTTATTCTGGAATGCAAATTTAAATAATCCTCTTAGTGCAGCAAGTTTTCGTGAAATTGAATTTTTACTAATTCCCTTTTCACTTAACATCATTAGAAAAGATTTAATAAATCTTTCATTAATACTGGAAATGGAATTGCGGTCGTAAACAGAGCAATAAACTAAAAACTCTGTAAGATCAGTTTTATAAGATTTAACAGTATTAGCAGAATATCTTTTAATGCTGCTCAAATCTTCAATATATTTTGAAAAGATTAAATTTATATCCATTAATTAATCTTCTTGAATCTCTTCAACCTCTTCTTCAATTACTTCCTCACCACAAACAGGACACTTAAGGTATTCACCTTTCTTTTTAGTGAATCTTTTTTCAAGAAATTCAGAATCACCATTAGGACAAGGTTGAGCTATAGGTTTATACCAACTTACAAAATTACAATCAGGAAATCTTGAACAACCATAAAATAACTTATTTCTGCGAGATTTTCTCTCCACAATTTCGCCTTCTTTACATTTTGGGCAATTCACGCCGAGTGTTATGTTTTTGATGAAATCACACTCAGGAAATTTTTCACACCCAATAAATCTTCCATATTTCCCGTTTCTTATTACAGTACGGGCACCGCATTTTTCACATTTTTCACCGGTATATTCTGGTTCCTGGTTTTGAGCAGCAATTTCCTTAAATGATTTAATATTTTCACAATCCGGATAATTACTACATGCAAGATATTTACCAAACCTCCCAACCTTTATTATCATTTCACCGCCGCACTTATCACAGAGTATTTTGTCAATTTTGTCTTCAACTTCTTTAAGTGCTTTGGAAAAAGGTTGATAAAAATCATCCAGAACTTTTTCGTATTCATTATCGCCGCTAGCAATCTGGTCAAGCTCATTTTCCATTAGAGAAGTAAAATCTTCATTAATTATGTTAGGAAAATTTTTAACAAGAATTTTGCTTACTTCTTTGCCAAGCTTCGTGGGGACAAGTTTACGAGTCTCCATATCAACGTATTTTCTATCCTGTATTGTACTTACAATATGAGAATATGTACTTGGTCTGCCAATTCCTTTACTTTCGAGTTCTTTAATTAAAGAACTTTCTGTAAATCTTGCAGGCGGTTTGGTAAAATGCTGAGTCTTTTGTAATTCATCTAATCCAAGATTCTGATTTTTCTCAAGCCCGAGTGGAATAGTGTCATTCCTATATTCTTCTTTTTCTTCAGCATTAGCTTTTTGTTCAATAACTTCTTCATAAACCTGTAAAAACCCGTTAAATTTAATAGCACTTCCAAAAGCTTTAAAAATATATTCGTCGGCACTAATTTCAATAACAGTAGTTTCCATTAACGCTGGAGTCATCTGGGAGGAAACAAACCTGTTCCAGATTAATTCGTAAAGTTTAAATGATTTATTATCAAGATATTTCTTTACAAATTCAGGAGTGTACTTTATTGAAGTTGGACGTATAGCTTCATGCGCATCCTGAACATTGGCTTTCTTTTTCTTTTCATATGAATTTGGTTTTTCAGGAAGATAATCTTTACCATAAGTTTCATTAATAAAATCCCTGGCAAGCGGCATAAATTCATCACTGATCCTGGTTGAATCAGTTCTCATATAAGTTATAAGTCCCACTGTTCCTTCATCACCAAGTTCAATACCTTCGTATAATTTTTGTGCAAACATCATTGTCTGTTTTGGCCTCATTCCTAATCTCCTGGAAGCTTCAGCCTGCAATGTGCTTGTTATAAAAGGAGCGGAAGGATTTCTTTTCGTATTTCTTTTGGAAATATTTGAAATTGAATAATTTTCTTTAGGAGAAAGAATATCAAAAATTTCAGTTGCTGATTTTTCATCATTTATTGAAAAGTAGTCCGCAAGAAATTCTTTCCATTCTTTTTCATTCATCTCAGGTTTCGGAGGAACTTTAATATCCTTTCCATCTATACTGAATAATTTAGCTTTGAATGTTTCGTTTTTATGTGTTTTAAAGATTGCCCAAATAGACCAGTACTCTGTTGTAATAAATCTATCAATTGCCTCTTCCCTGTCACAAATAATCTTTAAAGCAACTGATTGAACTCTTCCAGCTGAAACTGATGTACTACCTGACATTTCAATTACAGCCTTCCACAGAAACGGACTCATTTTATAACCAATAATCCTATCCATTACTCTTCGAGCTCTTTGAGATCTAACAAGGAATTCATCAATAGCACGCGGATTTTCCATCGCTTTTTTTATGCCGGTCTTTGTAATTTCATTAAAGAGTACTCTATATAATGAGGAGTCCTCAGAAATTTTAATAACATCGGCAATATCCTGGGCAATTGCTTCTCCTTCACGGTCTGGGTCAGTTGCAATGTAAATGTTTTTACTTTTCGCAGCTAAGGATTTAATCTTCTTTATTAAATCTCCCTTTCCCCGAATGTTTAGATATTGCACTTTAAATCCATCATCAGGATCAACCCCAAGTTTTGTTTTAGGTAAATTTCTGATATGACCGATTGTAGCAGTTACCAAAAAATCTTTACCAAGATATTTATTTATTGTTTTTGCTTTTGCAGGTGATTCCACAAGTACTAAATTTTTAGCCATTTTCCTTCTTTTAATTTATCGTATCAGATGAATATAATAATATTCTGCTGCCCGGGAGCATAAGTCTATCAAGGTCTAAAAACAATGATAAAATAAGCAGGTTGATCTGATCAATTGTAATTGCTTCCTCGGAAAAATATTTTAATTCCTCGAGGATATTTTCAAGTTCACTGTTTGTTAATAATTGCAAATTATAAAAATGCAAAATATAATTATAATTTTTTACACCAAGCTGATCAATTTCGGAAACAGACAAAGTTCTAAAGCTTTTAGATTCCTTGGAGGAACTTCCCCTTACATCCAGTCTGTTTCGTTTATCCTTTTCATGCAGCCAGCTATAAGCGGCAGCAATTACATTTTTATCGTATTTTGTTTCCTTATTTAGTTTTTGCGTTTTCTCATCTTCAGGCAGATCCATTTTCATAATTTCATTTATTTTAACCAGAACTTCAACAATTTCAGTAATCATTTAATCTCTTTAATTGTTAATAATATAATTAATATCTATTTACAAGGTCATTTTCAAGTCTTTTCATCACTTTTTTATCTTTTTCTTTTACATCTTCATAACCAAGTAAATGAAGAATTCCGTGAATTACAAGTCTTTTAAACTCTTCCCTAAGATTGTTATTAAACGTTTTTGCATTAAATTGAGCATCCTGACAGGAGATAAATATTTCACCGTCAAGATTTCTATTATCCCCTGAATAATTAAATGTAATTATATCAGTTGAATAATTATGATTGAGATATTCTTTATTTATTGAAATGATCTTTTCGGAAGAAATAAAATTAATTGTAAGTGATAAAACTTTAAAATTCAGTTCTTTTTTTAATTCACTTATTAATTTGTGAATTGAAAACTTATTTATCTTATATTTTTTTTCAGAACTAAATACAGTTAAATTCTTAACCACTTAAATCCGTTAAAAAATTTAATTCAACTTCCTTTAATATAGATATAACGCAAATATAACAATAGTTCACAAATATCCGTTCCTTTTCAGGGAATCCAGAGTAAGTTCAGTATATTTTTTATATCTCAGTGCAGAATTTTCAAAATCATCCAATTCTTCTTTTGTCAAATCTCTTATTACCTTACCCGGAACTCCTGCAACCAATTTTCCGGACGGAACAATAAAACCCGGAGTAATAACTGCTCCGGCTGCAACAATACTTTTTTCTTCAATTACTGCACCATCAAGAACTACTGCACCCATCCCGATTAAACAAAGATCTTTTAAAATACAACCGTGCAGTATAACTGAATGCCCGATAGTAACTTTGTTCCCGATTATAAGAGGGAATTTTCCATTAGTAACGTGCAGCATAGAACAATCCTGCACATTTGTCATCTCACCAATTGAGACAAAATGAACATCACCTCGAACAACCGTGTTATACCAGATACTTGAATTTTTTCCAATTGATACTTCCCCAATAATTTTTACACCTGACGCGAGAAATACATTTTCTGCTAATTCAGGAAATTTATCGACATATGGGAAAATTTTATTTTCTTCTTTTAATCCTTGTATTTTGGTGGTGTCCATCCTGCCATCTTCCAGCTTTCTAATTCAAGAGTTATATTTCCGATAAGTACTTTCATTTTTGCTTTAATAGGTATTGCTGCAAAATCATTTGAGAACCATCCTTCAAATTCACCTGTTAATCCAAATATGCTGATAAAATGTACTTCTCCGGAAAGGTATACACAGTCAATATCATAATCAACAGGGTCTATTGAAATATCTTCTGTTGTATTCTCAAAATTGATTTCTGTTATTTCTTTCTTCTCATTTATAAATGTTGGTACTTTGTCATTCTTATTTTGCCCAACATTCATCATTGCATAAAATAAAATTGAAAGTCCGTCAACATATTTTTTATTAACTGTTGTAGTACTGTCAATTTTATAACCAGCTGAATCTGTTCTACTTTTTCTTATTCGCACCTGCTTGTTGTCATAGTCGAAAAAATACTCTGTTATAGCTTTGTAATCATCATGTTTAATTGATCCTTTAAAATAATCAGAGTAATAATCAGGAGTCATTTTTGTTTTGTAAACCTGGTGTAAAGAAACAAAAGGTACGCTTGGATATGAATTTATGCTAATTACCGCGCTATAATAATTTTTACCATCAATTACAGTTTTATCAGTTACTTTTATTTTTATCTCACCAAGCCGCATTACTGAATATTTTACAACATAGGTTAATTCTTCTCCTACCAAAATAGATTTTGGAGCTAACTTATTCTTCTTCTGAATTTCCTGTTGTTTAGGACTATTGCCAGAAAAAGCAAAAGGAATAAATAAGAATATCAGGAAATAATTTTTCATTGAAGTTTTGCCAGGTCTTTTGCTTCTGAAAACAAGGTTAACGATTTTTTTACCTGGTTATCTATTGTTAATATTGTCATATACCAGCCATCGTTTTTCCAGAAATTCCTGGCTATCTGAGCTTTCAGTCTCGTCCTAATATATTCCTTATCAGTATTAAATTCCTTTTGATTAAATTTCACATCTCTATTTTTTGCAAAGTCAACAAAGTCTTCCAGTGATTTATCACTTAAGTTAAATTCTTTTACAAATTTTTTCAGATCATCTCCATAAGTGTTTTTAATTTTATTTTCTTGATATGACAAATAATTTAATGTGAATTGATAAAATATATTATTCTTTAACAGCTCAATTGTGTACTTGGTTATATCATCAGATTTAATAATATAATCCGGTGTAATACCACCTCCACCGTAGACTATCCTTCCTCCTTTTGTATGATATGTTGGTTTTGAAGTATCCTTTTCGGCATTATGTAGAATATTATCTCCCGTGGTTTCACTGGTATCGCCTGCTTCAGCATAATATTCCGATTTATCTTTTAGACCTTTATAATTTCTTTGTATCAATCTTCCTGAAGGAGTATAATAACGGGCAATTGTAAGTCTTAGCGCAGAATTATCTGGTAAAGAAAATTGCCTCTGCACAAGACCTTTTCCAAAAGTAGTTTCTCCAACTATCAGTCCCCTATCCCAATCCTGAACAGCTCCGGACACAATTTCACTTGCGGATGCACTTCCTTTATTAACAAGGATTATCAAAGGTTCATTTTCGAAATCTGATGGTTGAGAGGCATCATATTCTTCATCAAACTGAGATATTCTACCTTTTGTATATACAATCTTTTTGTTTCCAGAAATAAACAAGTCAGCAATCTTAACAGCCTGGTTAAGATATCCACCGGGATTTCCGCGTAGATCAAGAATGAGATTTTTCATCCCTTTAGATTTTAGATCATTAAGCGCACTTGATAATTCAGCAAATGTTGTTTCTGAAAATCTTGAAACACTTACATAGCCTGTAGCATCATTTATCATAAAATGAGAATCTACTGAGTAAATCGGAATTTTATCTCTTGTAATAGTAAATTTTATAGGTTCTTCTACTCCAGTTCTCAGGATTGTAACAGTGACTTTTGTGCCCGCCGGACCTCTTAATCTTTCGCGAACATCATCATTTGAAATCCCTACAGCGCTGGTACTATCAATTTTGATTATCCTGTCGCCTGCCATTATACCGAGCGCTTCACTTGGTCCCCCTGTAATTGGAGAAACGACCGTCAAAGTATCATCTACGATTTGAAATTCTATCCCAATTCCGTCAAAATCTCCCCGAAACGATTCACTTATACTTTCAACTTGTTTAACAGGAATGTAAACTGAATGAGGATCAAGTTTGGACAGCATACCATTTATTGCAGCTTCAACCAGGTTTTGTGTATCAACTTTATCTACATAATATTTTTCCGTTAGAGTAAGTACATCGTTAAACTTAATAAGTCCATCTCGTAAATTATCACCTGAGAAAACTTTTTGTATCTGTATTCCCAATACAATTCCCAGCGTCAGGACAACTATTGTTAATGGAAACTTAAATCTATTTTTATTCATCGAATCAATCCTGGTTATTTATAATATATAATTAAAAGTTAGATAAGCTTCTATCATCTTATTATTAACTGAATTTTGAAGTGATACATTTTTATATTGAACCAATCCGGTAAAGAAATAATCTTTAATGGGTTCATAAACAATTTTACCGGAAATAGCCCTTGTTATTTCTTTATCTCCATCAAGAAAAGGTGCATCAAAATCATCAAATGTTCTGTGCCCTACAAGTATATCTCCACCAACATTTCTTTTAATACTTCCATCAGGATTAAGAGGATTTGCACCATGAACGTAATAACTTAAAGTGGCTGTCACGCACAATCTGTTATTAAACCTATAATTTATTTGAGTTAAAAACAATTCACTATTTGGCTGCAAATATGAAGCTAGTCCGTATCCATCATTTGTAAAAGTATTTTTTGGAAGCCGGTTTGTATATACATATGGATCAATTCTCATATATTCAAATTGTAATTCCAGTGGAAGTAACTTGTAAAAATTATTTGAAACGAACCCCAAATTATATATAAACTGATTTCCCCAGTAAGGTGAACCAAATTTTGATACTTCAATGTCATCCATAAATAAAAGTCCATAAATTTTTAGTCCCTTTATAGACTTATTATTAAAATCCAAAATTACAACTGAATTATCACGATCCTTATTATTGTTTTGCGCAGTTTTATAAAGTATAAATGGATTAAGATAATTCAAATCTATAGGCCTATCTCCATAAATAATCATTTCTCCTGCACCAATATTAAAATCGTCTGAGATATTAAATCCTATCCTATGATAACCAATATATTTTTCCTTAATTGTATTTACACCTGCTGTTATGCTATCAGTTGCAAAACCAGAATCCCCAATTAATTTTCCATGGAAATAAGTAACTTCAACAGATTTATAATGAAATTTTAAAGAGAGGTTATCAAAAATAGGCGCGTTATTGCCAAGTACTGCTTTTACAGGCCCATAACCTATGTTCATTCTATCTCGACCAAATTTTGCTTTTACCAAACCAAGATCAGCTGTGATATAGCCTGCAGTAGTTTTATCATAAGAGCCAAAAAGCTCATATTTATAATTGTAGTTTAATTCCTTTCTTAAAAGTGCAGCTTCTCTTTGCCCAAATATATATCCATTGCCGCCTCGGTAAAAGAATCCAATTTTATTAAAAAAACTACCTCTTATCTGAAGTTCTTCCTGCCAAATAGTTGCGGTTGATATATGATTTGGGCTGCTATAGTTTGCATAAATTGCCTGGGCCTTACCAGCAGAGTTAAAAAATAAATTTACATTTGCAGAAGTATCGTTCACAAAATAAAGATACTTTTCTCCTTGCGAATATAAATTAAAATATCCTTCACCTATTAATTTTTGAGATTTCGTCAAAGTACCGTATAATTCCAGTTCAAATTCTGCTTCCAGATCTGTTAATAAGTAATTATCCGATTCATCAAGTTTATCTTTGTTTGTAATAACTTCTTTCAGAAATCCAGCAATTTCATTTCTTGATTTTGGAATTTCCAGTGAATTGTATCTTTGAATAATCTGTAGCGATTCCATCCTTTCCAAAAAATCATAAACCTTATTATCCGAAAGGACATACTCAGTTTGTGCAATAGTATTAAATGTTAATATTATTAGGATATTAAGAGCGATTAATATTTTTACTTTCATAAAAATACTTTTATCCTCTTACTTCAGGTTTCATTTGCGGGAAAAAGATTACATCACGGATTGAAGATTGATTGGTTAGTAGCATTACAAGTCTGTCCATACCAATTCCAAGTCCTGCGGTCGGTGGCATTCCATATTCAAGAGCACGAATAAAGTCTTCATCAATTTGATGAGATTCCTCGTCTCCTTGCTCTCTCATTTCTCCCTGCCCTTCAAACCTTTCTTTTTGATCAATTGGATCATTTAGTTCGCTGAATGCATTACATAATTCTCTTCCGGCAACATATCCTTCAAATCTTTCAACAACGCCTTCCTTGGATCTGTGTTTTTTTGCAAGTGGTGAAAGTTCAAGAGGATAGTCCATAATAAATGTAGGTTGGATTAATTCTGGTTGAACTGTTACACTGAAAAGTTCATCAATCAATTTTGCTTTACCATCTACTGCTTTTAAATCCACTCCAAATTTTTTACAGGCAGCTTTCAAATCATCTTCTGTTGCTGTCAGAACATCAACACCTGATTTTTCTTTTATTGCTTCGATCATCGAAACTCTTTTCCAAGGTGATTTGAAACTGATATCGTGACCTTCATAAGTAAATTCTGTTTTACCAAAAACTTCATTACAGATTTTTTTAATCATTTCTTCAACAAAATTCATCATCCATTCATAATCTTTGTAAGGGACATACAATTCCATCATTGTAAATTCAGGATTGTGGGTTCTGTCCATACCTTCATTTCTGAAATCCTTTGAAATTTCATAGACTCCGTTAAAACCTCCGACAATTAGTCTTTTTAGATATAATTCATCAGCAATTCTTAAATAGAGATCAGTATCAAGAGTATTGTGATGCGTTAGGAAAGGACGAGCTGCTGCTCCGCCGTAGAGCGGTTGTAGAATTGGTGTTTCAACTTCAAGATATCCATTTTCGTCCAGGAATTTCCTCATTGATGAAGTAATTTTACTCCGCTTGATAAACACATCTTTTATTTCCGGGTTAACTACAAGATCAAGATATCTTTGCCTGTATCTTAACTCTTTATCTGCAAACTGATCAAAAACAGTTTTATTGCCCTGTTCATCAACTATTTCTTTAGCAATCGGGAGAGGGCGTAGGGATTTGGAAAGCAGAACAAGCTGCTTTGTATGAATTGATGTCTCACCTGTTCTTGTTTTAAATACGAAACCTTCAACTCCAATGATATCGCCAATATCCATCAATTTAAAAGCATCATATGCTTCACCAATTTCATCTTTTTTAAGATAGACCTGGATTCTTCCGGTATGATCCTGAATATGTGCAAAAGAAGCTTTTCCCATTCTACGTAATGCCATTAAACGACCAGCTACTTTTACATTTTTTTCTGCGCCTTCATTAAAATTATCTATTATTTTTTTTGCATTACTATCAACATCAAATGAATATGCAAATGGCTGAATTCCTTTTTCTTTTAATTCAGCTAATTCTTCGTGTCTTCTTTTTATTAAAACATTAATTTCCTGCTGAACATTGTTCTCCACGAATCCTCCGTTTTATTTTCTTTTAAAGTTTGCTAGACGCAAACATACTAAGTCCTGAATATTTTCTGCCAATTTTACCGGCACATTAAAATTATTTACAATTATTGAAAAAGCAACAGGTTCATTATCACCCGTGTATGCATAGCCAGACAAACTTCTTACTCCGTCAAGGTATCCTGTTTTTGCTCTTACTTTGTCTTGTGCTAATGTATTCTGCATCCTGTTCCCGAGAGTACCATCTATGCCTGCTATTGGTAATGAGTTATAAAATGGGATAAAGTATTTACTCTTATAAATATAACTCAAAAGTGAAACTACCTGTTTAGCAGTAATCATGTTTAGTCTTGATAACCCGCTTCCATCTGATATGATCATACTTTCCGGATTAATTCCCATTTCTTTAAATGCCTGGCTTTCTGCCTTAACTCCGTTTGCAACTGAGCCAAATCCCATTTTCTCCAGACCAATTGTTTTTAACAATTGTTCAGCAAAAAAATTTTGACTCTCTTTATTAATAACTTTAATAATTTCTTTTAACACCGGTGAATAGGTTGTGCATAATCTTGTCAGCTTTAAATATTGAATTGGTTTGGATAAATCATCAACATCAGTTGCAAAACCATCGATCTTTATCCCTTTTGATTCAAGTATTTTTTTCAAAATAACCATTGAATATTGAGTCGGGTTATTTACGGTTACGAATGTTGTAATTGAATCATTTTCACAAATTGTACCATAAACCGTTACAAGATTTGTTCCCCTTTCCCTGTAAACCTCTATGTTTGTGCTTGAATCTTTTGAAACCGGAATAACATTATTAATAATTGCGGCATATTTAGTATTCGGTTCTATTTTTATTATTGGTAATTTTAACTTTTTATCAACGTAGACAATTACCTCGATACAATTGTCGTTAAATGAAACTGCGCTGGATTGGGCTGCAAACCAATCACTTTCATAATCCCAGGACCACCCGCTGCCTAGACCAACGTCATCAAAGGCATCATCGTCACCAATAATGTTTCCATTAATTTCATCAATTCCCAAATCAAGAAGTGAATCCGCCCAGTCTTCAAAAATTTTATACATGTTGTCATTATAAAACCTGCCGGATATAGTCGGATCTCCTCTACCTTGAACAATTAAATCACCGTTCCAGATTGAACCATTTGGTTCTCCCCTTAAAAATAAATTTGTAGAAAACCTGTAATCGCTGCCAAGAAGAATTAATCCAGCAGATGTTGTAAATAATTTCAGATCGGAAGCCGGAATCAACAACTTGTCTTCATTTCTTTTATAAAAATATTCTCCGGTTTGAAGAGACTGGATCATTACTCCCCATTCTGCATTACTAAAATTCGGATCGTTAAAGATATCATTTAATTGTTCTCTCAACTCGCTAATTGTATTAAATGAGTATCTCTTGTTAGCTGGCCTTGTAGTATCCTGTGAATAAAGTAATACCGGGATAAAAATTAGTATTGCAAATATTTTAATAAAAATCCTACCCATAAGTTTCAATAGCTTTCTTAATTTCATTTTTTAAAATTGGCCTGTATGTTCCAACAGGGATATCAACTTCAAAATTTCCAAATACAGACCTATTCAATGATGTAACTGTATAACCGAGTGCCTTAAACATATTTTTAACAAAATGGTTTCTCCCTTCAACAGTTACAACTTCGATACCTTTTTTAGACGACACTTTTGTGAATTTCAAACTTTTGAATTTTCCGCGCACTCCATCAATAAATACGCCTTTCAATAATTTTTTTTCATCTTCAGGTTCAAGATCACGATCAATGGTAACCTGGTAAGTCCGGGGTACGTGGTTGCTTGGGTGTGTTAATAAATTAGAAAAATCACCATCATTTGTAAGAATTAAAACTCCGGTAGTGTTGTAATCTAATCTGCCAACCGGGAATATTTTTTCCTTAGAATTAATAATATCAATTACTGTCATCCTGTTTTTTTCATCACTTGTAGTTGTAACTACACCTTTTGGTTTATTCAATAAAAAATAAAGATGCTTTTTAGGAGCAATTTTTTCTCCGTCAAAAAAGACTTCATCATTTTCAGGATCAACTTTAAATGAGAGTTGTTTGATTATCTTATTATTAACAGATATTCTTCCCTGTAAAATTAGTTCTTCAGATTTTCTTCGGGATGTGATACCGCTATCGGCAATAAATTTATTCAGCCTGATCATCGTTTGCCTGTTCTTCGGGTGATTCATTTTCAGCAGTTTCCTCGATCAAGTTCATCATCAATCTATTCTTTTGTTCAATAAAATCTTCATCCTGCATAATCTCTTCTATTTCTCTTGGCTTAGGCAGATCACTTAATTTATTTAATGCAAAATATTTTAAAAATTCATCAGTTGTTGAATATAAAAGCGGACGCCCAATAGTTTCCGCCCTCCCTTTTATAGCAATAAGATTTTTTTCAAGAAGCGTATTCATTATATAATCAGAGTTAACACCCCTGATTGATTCAAGTTCAGGCTTTGTAATTGGCTGCTTATATGCCACAATTGCGAGAGTTTCCAGAGCTGCCTGGCTCAATCTCCTTTTACTTTTTTCTGAGGATAGATAGCCGATATACTTTGCATATTCGGGCAAAGTTGCAAAAAGAAATCCACCTGCAATTCTAATAATCCTATAAGGAGTTTTTCTTTCTTCATAATCTGCATTTATTTTATCAATACAACTTTCAATATCATTATTTGATATTTCTGTCTCTTCGCCATCAATTCCTTTGATAGCTCTTATTAATTCAGTAGATGAGATTTGTTCATCCGACGAAAATATTAATGCTTCTATAATTGAATTATATATTTTGTCCATTTTCTAATTTATATATTATAAATTCGTTAAACTCTGGTGATTCTTTAATTCCGATTTTAGACATTTTTACAAGTTCAAGCAGCGCAATAAATGTAATAACTATTCTTATTTTTTCTCTCATTTCACCAATAATACTCATAAAATGGAGCTCTTTAAATTCATCTAATTTATTGAAGATGAATTTAATTTGTTCATCTATAGTAATATTTATTTTTCTTATTTCGTGCATAGGCTGCGGTTTAGCTTCTTCCAAAACTTTTTTAAATGCTTTTGCAAGATCAAAAAGAGTTACATTTTTTAGGAGCATTTCATAGTCGGGAGGACTTTCTTTTTCATCTTCTTCAAAATTTCCTCTAAAGTTTAACCTTCTCTGGTTTGATTCAAGAAAGGTAAGTTCTTCAGCCATTTCCTTGTATCTTTTATATTCCAGCAAAGCTCTTATTAATTCAGCACGCGGATCAATCTCTTCTCCCTTTTCGTCAATTTCGCGAGGTAAGAGCATTCTCACTTTAATATGCATTAACGTTGATGCCATCAAAATGAAATCACCCGCAGTTTCGAGATCAAGCAATTGAATTATTTTAACATAGTCCAAAAATTCTTTTGTGATCCTCGCAATTGGAATATCATATATATTCAATTCATCTCTCTTTATAAAAAAGAGAAGCAAATCAAGCGGACCTTCAAAATGGTCTAATTTAATTTTATACATTAGCCCATTCCCATTTTTTGATGAACGTCATTCATTGTGTCTTCAGCAATTTTCCTTCCTCTATTTTCACCATCTGCGAGAATATCTTTTACTACACCTAAATTATTTTCAAAATAATTCCTTTTTTCACGGATCGGTTCAAGAAATTCTGAAATTTTCGATGCACATTTCATTTTGCAATCAAAACAACCCAGAGCACCAGACCTGCAACCCGATTCAATTTCTACTACTTCATCTTCATTAAATTTTTTATGATAAGAATAAACAAGACAAATATCCGGATTACCGGGGTCTCCTTTTCTAACTTTATTCGGATCAGTAACGGCTTTTTTCAATTTTGTTTTTACTATTTCTGAATCATCAGATAATAAAATAGTATTTCCTAATGATTTACTCATTTTTGCATTTCCATCCAAACCGGGCAGCCTTGCAAACTTAGTCAATTTTGGCTCAGGCTCTGGAAAAACATTGCCATACTGATTATTAAATTTCCTTGCAATTTCTCTTGATATTTCTACGTGCGGAACCTGGTCTTCACCAACCGGAACTGCATCACCTTTATATAACAAAATGTCCGCAGCCTGTAAAACAGGATATCCTAAATGTCCAAAAATTATATTATCAATATTTAGATCTCTAACCTGGTCTTTTAAAGTTGGATTTCTCTCCAATCTATTTACTGTTATCAACATAGCAAAAATCAGGTTTAATTCAGTATGCTGTTTTATTTGCGATTGCCTGAACATCGGACTTTTTTCCGGATTGAGTCCTGCTGAGAGCCAATCTATTAACATATCAATAGAGTCCTGGTAAATATTAGTCGTATCAAGACTTGTAGTTAAAGCATGGTAATCGGCAATTAAATGAAAATTATCGTATTCATCTTGTAATTTAACCCAATTTTCAAGCGCTCCAACATAATGCCCGATGTGCAGCTTGCCTGTCGGACGCATTCCACTAAGAATTCTTTTTTTCGGCATAATCCAGTAAACTATTTAGAAATTGATTAAATAAAATAATAATAAAGAGCTTAATAATCTGCAATTTAATGGTGGGACCAAGAATTAGTGAACAAATTAAGCAAGATATAAATATGGCTTCCAGTTTTCATCAAGCTTGCCAACAACATTCTTGATAAACATTATATGACTTGGTTTGAAAGGTTTGTAAAGCAAATCAAGATTTGCTTCTTCAGGGGTCCTGTCACCTTTTTTATTATTGCAGGAAGTACAAGCACATACCAGGTTTTCCCATGAATCAACACCACCACGAGCTTTTGGAACAACGTGGTCAATAGTTAGGGGTAAATCACTTCTGCCGCAGTATGCACATTTATAAGCATCGCGGCGCAAAATATTTTTTCTGGTTAAAACTACTTTTTTATATGGAATTGCTACAAAACGGCTGAGGCGTATTATGCTTGGCCAGGGGTAATTCCTGGATACTGATCTAAGTTGTTTTCTTTTATCTTCAAAAACCAGCTCAGCTTTGCCAAGATAGATTAAAATTACTGCTTTTTTAATATTGCAGATTGTAAGCGGTTCATAACTTTGATTCAGTATAAGGACCTTTGCGTTTAGTTTACCGTTTACGTGTTTGGAAGATTCGAAGACTGCCTCCTTATCCTTTCCTTTCCTGAATTGTAAAATAAATTCGTAATATTATTCTAATTAGAAAAAGCAGAACAGATATTCCAACTACAATTTTGAAATATTCTACAGGTAATATTTTTGTGAGCATAAGTACTAATAAAACACTAACAATTCCAATAGAAAAATATGTAAATAAGTCGAAGTTACGCTTTGTTAATATTTTACTTATAGTGCTCACTTAATCCAAATTATATTTTTAACTTGGAAATATATACAATTTAAGGTATATAATTCAATACTAAATTTAAGAGAAGTAAATATGGGTTTTATCTGGTTTTCAGGCTTCAGTTATTTTATAAACTATAGCCATACAAACTACGTAATCCCTGGAATGGCTGATGGAAATTTTGAGGTTTTTATCTTTTGAAAGAAAGTCTTTTAATTTGCCAGTCAAAGTAACAACGGGCATCCCATTTGGTGTATTTGAGATTTCTATGTCCTGCCAGGTTGCGACTTCGTGCCATCCGGTGGTAAGTGCCTTGTAAACTGCTTCTTTTGCTGCAAACCTGGCTGCTAAGTGCTGGTATTTACTGCTTTTGCTAAGACAATATTCCAATTCTGATTTAGTATATATCTTATTTAAAAATTTATCCCCGTATTTATCTACGCTATCCTGTATCCTGCTGATTTCAATAATATCTACGCCAACACCCATAATCATAATAGACCTCTAAAATTAATAACCAATAACTGAACCACTGCCCCTCGGATCGGAAGCGCCATAAATTGTCTTTTTATTATTATCTATTAATATCCCTTCTGCAATTCCAATAAATTCATCATTTTCTGTAAGGTTTACAAATTTGTAGCCCATCTTTTCAAGAATATTATATGTATCATCAGAAAAAGCAAATCTCTCATAATACAATTCATCAGGGTACCATTGATCGTGAATTCTCGGTAGATCTATTGCCTGCTGAATATTCATTTTAAAATCTATACAATTTAATATAACCTGCAAAACCGTTGTGATAATTTTGGAGCCCCCAGGCGAGCCAACAACGATATATGGCTTATCATCTTTCAGAACTATTGTCGGAGTCATTGAACTCAACATTCTTTTTTCAGGTTCAATTGAATTTGCTTCACTTCCTAACAATCCAAATTGATTAGGTACTCCGGGTTTAACGCTAAAGTCATCCATTTCATTGTTCAATAAAAATCCTGCCCCTTCAACAACAACCTTCGAGCCAAAAGTTGAATTAATGGTTGTAGTGGTACTTACTGCATTACCAAATTTATCGTAGACTGAATAATGAGTTGTTTGATCGCTTTCGACAAATTTATTCGGATCACCTCTTTTTATTTCGTTTGCGGGAACTGCTTTATCTTCATATTTCTCAATTTTATCGTATATGCTTCTTGCATATTGTTTTGAAATTAATCCTTCCCTGGGTACGGGATAAAAATCATCATCCCCTAAATCATAAGTTCTGTCAGCATAAACATATTTCATAGCTTCAGCAAGGTGATGAATATATTTGCTGCTTCCCCAATCATTCATTGAGATATTATAATTTTCTAAAATATTTAAAAACTCAATTAATGCTATTCCCCCCGAGCTTGGTGGAGGCATTGATACAATCTTATATCCCCTGTAAGTTCCGGTTACTGGTTCTCTCTCTTTAACATCATATTTTTCAAGATCGTCCTTAGTGAGAGAACCACCCATTGATTTAATCTGATTAATCAAAAGTTCTGCTACTTTCCCCTGGTAAAAACCATCCGCTCCCTTTTCTTTAATTTGTTGAAGTGTCCATGCAAGTTCAGGCTGTTTAAATACATCTCCTTTTTTAAATAGTTCTCTATTATTTAAAAATATTTTTGCGGAAGATGGATATTTTATAAACTCTCCAGCATATTTATTAAATAGTTTTGCATCATATTCACTCATAATCCAGCCGTTTTTAGCAAGATCAATTGCAGGCTGAATTACTTCTTCAAGAGATAAGGCTCCATAATTTTCTAATGCATCAATTAAACCAGCAACACTTCCAGGCACTCCTGCTGATGTTGTTCCTTCCAGGCTGGACCCTTCAATATAATTTCCATTTTCATCCAGGTACATATTTTTAGTTGCACTTAAAGGAGCTTTTTCCCTGAAATCTATTGAAACATTTTTCCCATTTGCAAGATGAATTACCATAAATCCCCCACCCCCAATATTTCCAGCAGAAGGGAAAGTTACAGCTAATGTAAATCCAACTGCTACAGCAGCATCAATAGCATTGCCACCTTTTTTTAGGATATCTATCCCAACTTTGGATGCGTAGGAACTTGCAGATACAACCATTCCATTTTTACTATGTAAAGGTTGGTGGGATTGTGGATATAAATTTGTAGAGGAAGCTAAAAATATGAAGGCAAAAGATAATAGATTTATTTTAGAATATACTGATGTGCGCGTCAACATTAACTCCTTCATCTTTAAGCTGCTGAATTAATATTTTGGTAAGATCGTTTAATTGTTTTATTGATTCACCTAAATTTTTATAGAACTCATCGTCATAAAGAATTCTTCCAAGATTATTCTGTTTATTCGTTGTCTGATCTGCAAGCAGGTTCAACTTTGAAATAAGAGTATCGGTTTTTTGCAAAGTAGTATTTAGGTTGCTCAATGATGAACTTAAATTGGATTTATTTTCATCTATAAGGGATTTTGCATTTTTAGTAAGTTGATTGCTATTTTCAATTAATTGCTTTATTTGTGAACTGTTTTGATCCAATATCAGATTTATTTTTTCAGTTAGTGAGCTTAAATTAGATAATGAGCTCTTCACATCTGAATGAAGTTTTTCATCAGTTAAATAATTATTGAGAGAATTGAGAGTTACTTTAATATCTTTCAAAGTTGAAGCCATATCATCCTGCATATCTCCTACCATTGACATTACGGAAGGTATATCAGCAGAAAATTTACCTTCGTGGACTTTCGAATAGTCAAAAGGAATTCCGGAACTTCCGGGCTCAATATCAATTCTCTTTCCTCCCATTAAATCAAGCATTGCAACCTGGAAACTGGCATCTTCATTTAGTGAAATCGAATTATTTAAAGAAACAGTTACGTAAACTTTGTTTTCTTTTGTCATCAATTCCTTTACATTACCTTCACGAACTCCGTTTACAGTGACATTATCTCCAACTTCAAGGCCGGCAACATTATCAAATGCAATTGTTGTGATTTTGTTATCTGAAACAAAGCTGAAATTCTTAGCCCAGCCTAATATCCACAAAAAGACCAAAATGCTGATAATAACTGTAATGCCAACTCTAATTTCAATTTTCCGTTGATCTTTCATCCGATGACCTGATTTTAATAAATTTCTTGATGTTATCTAATTCTTCATTTGTTATTACACTATCTACAGAAATAGACTGAATTTTTTGAATGAAATCTTTAATTGAATCGTCAGAAAGTTCTTCTAAATCTTTTACGTCGTTTGCATAATTCTTAACCAGAGTTAAAAGAGAATCTTTTTGACTCGATTCTTTCACAAACTTTATATTTTTGCTCAAATTTTCAATAAATAAAGGGACAATAATTTTTTTACTTGGGCCGAGCAAATATTCATTAAATTTGTTTTGAATTATATAAGTGATAGCGGCAACAAGTATTGTCAAAATAGCAATTACTTTTAAGAAACATCCTTTTTTCATTTTATTCAGAGCTCAATTTCTCTACCAAAACTTTCTGAATCCTTTTATTGGCAACTTCTTTGACAGTAAATTTATGGTTTTCCAGTTTAAAAGAATAACCTTCTTTTGGTATATGTCCTGCATGATTCAGTACAAGCCCTCCAATGGTTTCAAAATTTTCATTATCCAATGAAATATCCAAGTTAAGCAATTCATTGAGATCATCTATTGAAAGTTTGCCTAGGACCAGGAATAAATTATCTGAAAGTTTTGAGATTGTATTTTCCTCTTTATCAAATTCATCTCTTATCTCCCCAATGATTTCTTCCAATATATCTTCCAGTGTAACAACTCCGGCAGTTCCACCGTACTCATCAACCACAACAGCAATGTGCATTTTCTTTTCCTGAAACTCCTGTAATAAATTGCTGATCATTTTCGTTTTTGGAACAAACATTGATTTTCTTGCAATCGAGGTTAGTGAAAATTCATTATGTGATACCCCTTTTTTTATATAGGTCAAAAGATCTTTCGCATAAACAATACCAATAATATCATCCAGATCTTTTCTGAAAAGCGGTATTCTACTATGGCCTGATTTATTTATTATTTCCAATAACTCATGAATATTTAAATCATCCGAAACTGAAACCATATCAACTCTTGGTGTCATAACTTCGTGTACTGTCACGGTGCCGAAACTTACAATGCTATGTATTAAACCTTGCTCTTCTTCGATTATGGTTCCTTTTTCGTGACTTAGTTTTGCCAATTCTGCAAGTTCTTCAGGTTTCATAGCCTTGTTAAATTTTTCAATTCTTAATTTTGAAACAGATATTTTAATAATTTCAGTAATAAATTCTGAAACAGGGTAAAGAACGGTACTCATAAAATATAAAGGGACAGCGCACATTTTGGAAAATTTTAGTGGCTCTTTTGATGCCCAGACTTTTGGAATTAATTCACCGAATATAACTATTAAGACTGTAAGTAAAACAATTTGAAATGTAAGAGCAAGTTCATTTGATATTGAATAATATTTTGCTATATCAAGCGCCAATGAAACAGCAATGATTGACGCTGCGACATTAACAATTGTATTACCAATTAAAATAGTAACTAATAATCTGCGAGGATAATGAAGCAGTTGAGAAAGATATCTGCCAATAATTGGATTGGCAGATATCTCATCTTTCAGATTTTTTTTATTAAGGGAAAATAATGCTATTTCTGATCCGGAGAAAAAAGCGGAAGCAACAAATAAGGATACAATAATAATAAGTTTAATTTGCCAATCTATATCCAAAAATTAAATTATTCCTATATAGTTAAACATACTTTCTAAAATGGCAGATCATCGTTATTGTCAACCTGAACATCTGGTTCATTAACGCTTCCACTCGAAGATTCATCCCCTGAAGATACAGAGTTTGTAGATTCCAAAGGAATTAATTTATCAACTACTACATCTGTAGAATATCTTTTATTTCCTTCTTTATCTGTATAATCTCTTTTGGTTAACCTTCCTTCGACATAGAATTTTTTCCCTTTTTTGAGATTTTCCTTATAGAAATCTGAAAGATTGAATCCTACACAATTATGCCAGGTTGTCTCATTGACAAAATTGCCATCTTTTCCTTTGTAACTGTGGGTAGTAGCCATTGAAAAAGATGTAACAGAAACATTATTAGTCGTGAATCTGGTTTCAGCATCCCTTCCAAGATTACCGATTAACATAATTCTGTTAAGTGAGAAAGCCATAATAAATCTCCCTTGTTTTGTGTTGAAATAGGCTAGAGTTTATAATTTACCAATTCTAAATAAAAATACCAAGCTATGACTAGGTTTTTGCATATTCGTAATCAATTATTTCATTTTTTAACGGTTACTATCCAGGCATCATTAAATTTATCCATTTTCCATAACTCATTTCTAACACTTTCGGCTTCTTCTTTAGTCGTATATGGAGGAGTCAATTGTACAACAAACAATTTTACGTTTTCACTATAAGATATTTCAATATCATGCTTTAAAAGATTCTTAGCCACTTCCATAAAATTTTCTGCCTTTTCTTTTGTAGTAAATGCCCCAATTTGGACCACATAATAAGTTATTTCTATTTTAGGCGGAGTAACTTTAGGCTGCTGAACCAATGTATCTTTTGGTGCATTAGTCACAGGCACTTCGTCAAATACATAAACAGAATCTGCCTTTGTGGCCTGCATATCTTCGTTGGAACTGTCGTTGCTTGCACTACAGGATATAATTGTTATAGCAAGTAATAAAAATATAGACCCAAATAATAAATGATTTTTCTTCATTTTTTCTCACTTATTTAATTCTTCATAAAAAAGTGACTGAAAAATAATTACATAAATTAAAATAAGTTATTCCTTTCTGTAATCAAAATAAGTTCTTAAAAAGTAAACTATACTTATATCCTCTTTGTAATTTATTTACCATATTGATATTCGTAAATACATTTTTATTACAAATAAATAATAACAGGTAGATAATGAAAATAAAAGCAACATTATTTTGTTTAGTATTCCTGTTAATATCATCAGGTTTTATTTTGGCACAAAATGTTAATGAGCTAATAAAACAAGGGGATGAATTAATTGACAATTTTAACAATCAGGAAGCACTAGAAAGATATCTTCAGGCTGATAAAATTTCACCAAATAACTGGGAAGTAAACTGGAGAATTAGTCGGGCTTATGTAAATATTGCAAACCAAATGCCTGCTAATACAGGGGATCAAGAAGATGATCAGCTTGCTGTCTATCAGAAAGCATTGGATTATGCTGACAAAGCTGTAAGTATAGCTCCTGATAAATCAGCTACTTATTTAAGAAGAGCAATTGCAAATGGAAAAATTGCACTATTTAAAGGAGTTTTTTCAGTTGCTGGTGTTGTAAATAAGGTAAGAGAGGACATTGTAAAAGCAATACAATTAGGAAATGGTGGAGATTATGTTCAATCACTTTGCCATTATGTACTGGGTAGAACTCATGCTAAAGTTTCAGAAAAATGGAAACCAGCAAGAGCAATTTTAGGGCTAGGATGGGGAGATATTGAAATTGCAATTGAAGAATATAAAAAGGCTATAAAGTTAAATTCCGATTTCAGGATGTTTTATCTGGACCTTGCCAGAGCGTATATCGAGGAAGATGAGTACAAATTAGCCAGACAAAACCTAAAAATAGTTCCTACCAAGCCTAAACTGGAAGAAGATGATGATAAGAGAATTGAGGAAGCAAAGAAACTATTAGTTGAGATCGAGGACGAAGATTAGTTAATTAAGCAAGAATTAAAAAGAAAAGGGATGGTGCTAATTCCATCCCTTTTTTTTAATAATTCAGAACTAAATTCCTATTGATAAGCTGATAGATGCTAGATGTGCATGAGATTTATATGTGCCATTAAAAGGCGGCGAAGCTTTAGAACTTGTTACATTTACTTCACCATTATGTATAAATAGGTAGGATCCATTTATAGTTATGTTTTCACTAAATTTATATCCAAAACCTGCACTAAATCCTAAGCGATTACCTTCCGGCAAAGAAGGATCTACATAGTCTTCTTTTACAGGGCTCTTGTCGTAATAAATACCTGCTCCTAGATCTAAGTTTTCAGCAGCTTCAAATTCGGTTCCTAGTCTTATTATAAAAGAATTTTCATACATCCTTGGACTTGCTGAAGACGAACCGTTGCTAAAAACTACTTTTAATGTATCGTAGCTAGACCACCCTATATATTGAACATCGGCTACCATTTTAACTTTTGGACTTACATGATAAGCAATACCTCCAGTTAAATTAAACGGAGCAGTTAGATTAGCTGTTGCTGGTCCATTTGGGTAGGAAGGTGCTAATGCCGGCGAAGGTAAACCAGTTGTTGTCGCATTTCCTTCAAATCCATATTTCAATTGGCTGTGAAATGAAAGACCAAATGATAATTCCTGTGAAGGTTTATATAATAACCCAAAATTATAACCAAAGGCCGATTTATCTTTGCCCTCAATTGTGACTAAAGCATCGCCTCCTCCGAACATTGTCGGGATAGGTGCTTTTTTAGTAATAGTAACATTTGCCCAACTATAAACGAAACCAGCACTTAATGAAAATTGCTCCGAAACTTTTATCGCAACCACAGGAGAAATAGTGAATACTTTAAGAGTAGTTTCAATAGCATTATATCTACCAGGCCAGTTTGCGTCCCATTTTGTTCCCAGACCAAATGGAGTTGTAAAACCTATTCCCAAAGCTATATTATCTGATGCTCTGTGTGAGATAAAAATATGTGTAGGAAAAAAGGTTTGACTTTCTGTTTTGTATTCTGTGCCTCCATTCATCCAAGATGAACTTGGTGCAATTAAGGTTGTACCAAAGAGAAAATGAGTGCCAGATAGCTGTGTAAGACCCGCAGCATTAAAATATATAGCAGAAGCATCATCGGCAAGACCGGTAAAAGCACCACCCATTGCCATTGCTCTTGCCGAATGTTCATTAATTTGAAATCCACCAGCAAAAACACTGTTAGAAAAAATTAAAATGAACAATGCAAAAGAGTAAAGTTTTAGTTTCAAGGTTCCTCCTGTTTATTCGTCCAGTTTATAAAATATCTATTTTAGATATATTATTGATTGCTTTCACCCTAAACAAAAAAGTAAAAAATAAGTTTAGAAGATTACCTGGATTTTATTTAAACCAAGTAAATATTTCCAGATCTCCGGTTTTATTTGTAAAATTATAATCCAAAAATTATGGAAAGTGGTTTGATGGACGTTATTACCCAAATTATGTCCCAATTTTATAACGAACTCCCCATCCCCAAACTCGCCCCCAATATATTTTTAATTACCCAATTTAAACCGATGAATTATTCAACAGAAAATAATCTGGCACCTTTTTCAACAGCGGCATTTTCTTTCACAAATATCTCTTTGATAATTCCCAAAGAAGGTGATTTGATGTCATTTTCCATTTTCATTGCCTCAAGAATCATAATGGATTCCCCCGCCTCAATTTTTTGCCCTGGTTCTTTCTTAATTTTTAAGAGCATCCCAGGCATCGGAGCTTTAACTTCTCTTAATTGATTTAAAGAACCTGTTTTTTCAATTACTTTAGTAACCTTATCCTGAAGTACAGTTCTCACTTCCAAATCATATGTAAAACCAGATAATGATACACATATTTTATCATTGTCCATTTTTACATATGAAATATCGTAAATTTTTTCATCAATTTGTAATCTAAATGTTGAATTTGTCAACTTTATCAATTCACAATGAAATGCTTTACTTTCTACAAAAATCTTAGAATTTTGCGATAATTTAATGTTTTTCCTAATTCCTCGTAAAGTAACAATATATTCACTCATACTGAAGCCCGGTCCATTTGTTCTGATGATTATTTAATGTCTCCGGTTTTTGAATATTTGGTGACTGAGATTTCAATAATACAGCAAAAATTGAAGCTGCATTTTCCAAATCAAGATCCTTAAGAGTTTCACCTTTTGCAAATTTTTCAACAAGCTTTTCTTTTTCAATAAAATTGATGTCGAAGTTTCCTTTGATAAACTTTTTATTTTCAAATACTTCCAAAAGGAATGAAATGTTATTAATAACACCTGAGATTCTGAATTCTTTCAAAGCACGATTCATTCTTGCTATAGCATTTTTTCTGTCATCAGCCCAGGTTACTAATTTTGCTATTAACGGATCATAATACATTGAAATATCAGATCCACGTGTAAATCCGGCATCTATTCTTATTCCAGGACCCGCCGGAAGATCAAATTCATTTAAATTACCAGTTGCAGGTAAAAAATTATTTTCCGGGTCCTCTGCATAAACTCTGCTTTCTAAAGCATGTCCATTAATTGAAAGATCAGATTGTTTGAATGATAATTTATTCCCGTTAGCAATTGATATTTGTTCTTTAACCAGATCAATACCCGAAATTAATTCAGTTACGGGATGTTCAACCTGCAAACGTGTATTCATCTCGAGGAAATAAAAATCCTTATTTTTATCCATTAGGAATTCAATTGTACCGGCATTGTAGTAATTACAAGCTTTTGCAGCATTTATTCCGGCAGTTGTTATTTTTTCCCTGGTTTTTTCATCTACAAATGATGATGGTGCTTCTTCAATAATTTTTTGATGACGTCTTTGGATAGAACATTCTCTTTCAAACAGGTGTGCATAATTTCCATGTTTATCTGCTATCACCTGGACTTCAATATGTTTTGGATTCTCGATAAATTTTTCAATATAGACTGCATCATTAGCAAATGATTTTAGAGCTTCTCTTTTTGTTGCTTCAAGAGAGTCTTTCAAGTCTTTTTCTGTAGAAACTTTTCTCATTCCCTTTCCACCCCCGCCGGCTGATGCTTTTAAAAGTACAGGGAAACCAATTTCCTTAGAAATTTTTAATGCATCTTCGGCTGAATCTACCGGCTCTGTTGTACCGGGGACAATAGGAACATTATTCTTTTTCATTAATTGACGCGCCGCAGTTTTACTTCCCATCATTTTAACAGAATTTGCGGACGGACCAATAAATATTAACCCGGCTTTTTCAACAGCTTCTATAAAATCAGCATTTTCTGAGAAATAACCGTACCCGGGATGAATTGCATCGGCTTTTATTTCTTTTGCAAGTTTGAGTATTTTATTTTTGTTTAAGTAGGATTCTGAAGATTGAGCAGGACCTATAAGATAGGATTCATCAGCCAATGCTGTATGCAGAGACGTTTTATCTGCTTCAGAGTATATTGCCGCAGAAGTAATGCCTAATTCTTTACAAGCACGAATAACTCTAACAGCAATCTCACCGCGGTTAGCAATTAATATTTTTTTTATCAAAATCAGTCCTTCAAAAATTCAGCAATAGTAATTCCTTCTCCTCCCAATTCGATAGGAGCAAAATAAAAATTATTTATTTTTTCGTGTTTCTTTAAAATGTCTTTTACAGTTTTTTTAAGTGCCCCGGTCCCCTTACCATGTAAAATTTCAATTCTGTCAAGCCCGGCAGAGTAAGCTTCATCAATAAATTTAATTACTCTGAATTCAGCTTCTTCCGATCTTTCCCCTCTAATATCCAGCCGGATTTCTGCACTGCTATTTGAATACTCAAAATTACTAATATTTGGAATAGATTTCTTGTTTTTTTTAGAATGATTCAAATTTGAAATCTTAGCCTGAATTTTAAGTGAACCTGAAAGAATTGTTGCTTTTTTCCTTTCTTTATCAATTTCTATTATTTCACCTGTAGTTTGTGTATTCTGTATTACTACAAAATCACCTAATTCAAAATTTTTGTTATCATTTTCCAGTTCGACATTTTGTTCTATCAGGGCTTCATTCTCTTTATTCAGTTCTTTAATTACTGACTTTGCAGCTTTAATTGATTCTTTACTTGCATTGGTTTCACGAACATCTTTAATTGCATTTTCTACCTTTTTATTTAGATTATTCAAATATACAGAAGCCTCCGCGCCTGCATTCTTCAATATTTCTTTTTTCTCTTTATTTAATTGATCAAGATTTTGTTTATAAAGATTTGAAAGACCTTTTAACCTGGAATTTTCAATTTCCATTTTTTTAAGTTTTTCTTTTAATTCAAATGATTTTTCTTCAATTTCAGCAAGAAATTTTTCAATGTTGTGTTTACCGGTATCCAAGTTTTCCTTTGCTACCGATAGGATATCTTCATCAAAACCAATTCTTTGTGCAATTTCAAACGCATAACTTGAGCCGGGAATTCCCTGCTTAAAAACATAGGTTGGGGATAAATTTTTATGATCAAATTCCATTGCTGCGTTTTCAAAACCATTTAGGTCATTGGCTATTAGTTTCAGGCTGCCGTGATGTGTAGTAGCAAGCACTTTAGCATTCTTTTTTTGAAGAGAAATAAGAACTGAAATAGCTAAAGCTGCCCCCTCAGCAGGATCTGTACCTGTACCTATTTCATCGACAAGGATTAAAGAATTTCCATCAGATTTTTCGAGAATCTCTTTTATGTTTGATAAATGAGAGCTGAATGTTGATAGATCATCTTCAAGAGATTGTTCATCTCCGATATCAACTAGGATATTGTTAAAAATATGCAGATTTGAATCAGGACTTGCAGGAATTGGAATCCCGCATTGAATCATGATGCTAATCAACCCGATAGTTTTTAATACTACGGTTTTCCCACCTGCATTAGGACCGGTTATTATCACAACATTCTTTTTATCAAGTGTTAGGTTTAAAGGTACAGTCTTTTCTTTCCCGATTCTCTTTAGTAAAAGTGGATGCCTAGCGGATTCTATATAATATTTCTCACTTTCGTTTAGAGTTGGAAAATCACCAATAATTTCAATTGCGTATTTTGCTCGTGCAAATATCGAATCAAGTGAAGCAATAATGTTTGAATTATTTTTAAGCTCATCGCTAACTTCGCTTATCTTTTTCGTAATGATTTTGAGAATTCTTTCAATTTCTCTTTTTTCTTCAAATGATAGTGATAATATCTCATTATTCAGATCAAGAGTTTCCTCCGGTTCAATATAAACCGTTTGCCCTGTTGAAGATTCTGAATGAATAAATCCCCTGATATGTCTTTTGTGCTCGGCTTTCACGGGAACAACAATTCTTCCGTCCCTTAATGTTAAATAATCCTCCCTTATAATCTCTTTATCAGCCAGGTTTTTAATAATCCTGTTAACCGCTTTTACAAGATCATTTTTCTTCCTATTAATTTCCTTTCTTATTTCAGATAATTTTTTGCTGGCGTTATCTTTTATTTCTCCTCTATCATTAATTATTTCCTGTATGTGATGCTCTAAAAGTTTATCTATAAATAATTGTTGAGATAAACTATTAATATCGGGAGCAAGGTCCTTGTTGTTATTAAAATAACTTGAAATTATGCGAGAATTGATCAAAAGCCTGAGTACATCCAGCACCTTTTTTGCATCCAGAATTGTCCCTTCTATTTTGGCAAGAGAAAGATATTCATCAAGGTTAGCCTGGTATTCAATTGGGGGATTTTCTCTTTCAATTAGTAGATTTTTAGCCTCAGAAACAGTATTGATCTCAAATAAAATTAAATTTTTATCGTATAAGGGTTTGAAATTTACAATTCTGCTTTTCCCCTTAACTGTATAGCATTGTTTTGAAATATGAGCCAGGATTTTAGGAAATTCCAGCTTTTCAAGTACGGAATCAGAGATCATTTCAGACTATCTGTTTCGTTTATATAATCGTTAAGAATTTCTTTAGTTTTAGGCGTATAAGTGTTTAATAATTCAATAGTTTCAGGAATCAGATTATACACTTTATAATATAATAGCGATGAATCAGCAGTGCTTTTATTTGGAACACTAAAAACATTTAAGAGGAAAAAAACCGCACCAAGAAAAAAAATTATTTGAATTGCACCAATGACCCCGCCTAAAATCTGGTTTAAAAAATTATTTACTTTATCAAATGGATGAATTACTCTCTTTAGAAATGAAAATATTGCCATTGTGATGATAAAAATCATAATTCCCGCTACAATATTGGCGAGATAAATATCCATTCCCAGCATGGATTCCAGGAAGGCTCCAACTCTTGCGTAAAAAAATGAAGTCAATAGAACAGCAATAACGAATCCGAAAAAACCAACTACCTTTCTTACAAATCCATCTTTAAATCCAAGTATGAATCCAATAAGAAAAATTACAATTATTATAATATCCAGCAGGCTCAAACTTAACCTAAATATTTTTCAACTAATCTTCTAACGACCTTACCATCGGCTTTGCCCTTTAATTCTTTCATTACTTCAGGCATAAGTTTGGGGAAATCCTCTTTATTTTTAGCCCCGACTTTTTCTGCAATCTTAGCCACTTCTGTTTCAATTTCTTTTTCACTCAATTGCTTTGGCAAATATTCCTGAATAATCTCTAACTCCTGTTCTTCTTTTTTTGCCAGATCTTCCCTGTTTGCATTTCTAAATTGCTCTATTGATTCTTTCCTTTTCTTTGCAGCACCTGATAAGAGTTTTATTTCTTCATCGGGAGTAAACTCTTTTCCATTGCCGCTTTTTTCAAATTCCAGAATCAAAGCCCTAATGGACCTGATAGTTTCAAGTTTCAATTTGTCACCTGCTTTCATTGCAGCTTTTAGATCGTTATTAATTTTTTCTTTCAAACTCATAAATACCTCAAAAACTAAAAAGGCAGGAAAGTAAAAATACCAACCTGCCTAATTAAAATAATAAATAATTCTTAGCTAAATTTTTATTGTCGACGAATAATTTATTCTTAAACAATAAGCTTTTCTAAGTTCCTGCTGAATGTCAGTAACCAATCCCATATCAGTTCCTTTATCAATCCTAAGTGAAACGATAACATTTGGCAATGCTTGTCTTTTAGCATACATTATTGTTTGAATATCGCTTAATTTAACAAGACTGTCATTAATTTGGATCCTGTTATCTCTACCAACCCAAATGTATGAGATCAATCTTTTATTTTCAATTTTTTCAATTGCTTTTGCTTCTGGTAATTTATATTGAACCAAAACATCAACTTCTCTAAGTGTTGTGGTAACCATGAAGAATAACAATAACATAAATACAATATCCGGCATTGATGCAGTAGGAATTTCCTGTTTTGTATTAGCTCTTCTTTTTTGAAATTTCATCCTGATTTTACCTCAAATCTTATTTTTTTACTGATTCCGGCTCTGCAATGGAAATTATATAAGGAATTTTTTCCTTAACAATTCCCTGCTGTTCTTCAGTTAATTTTTTAAAAGGTCTTCCAAAATTTTGATTCGAATATTGATCCCAAACCTCGTTATAAGCCTGCTTTATCTGGTCCAGTGCCTGAATATAAGCATTATATCTCGTCTGCCTGTCTGTTTTTACCGATACAATCAATTTTTTGTTTGTGGGAAGGTCTATTTTGGAGATCAATCTTGGTTCTATGTTATCCTTTATTTGAAATAATGTAACAACTTTACCATCAATTAAAACATCATCATTTGCATTGATCAAAACTGCAGCCATCCTGTCTTTGGGAACTTCTACGTTTTCCTGGTTTTCAACATATTCAGGAAGCACTAAACCAATACCTGTATCAACATCTATAACCGTAGCCACAAGGAAAAACAGAAGCAACAGGAACGCAATATCCGCCATTGAACTGGTGGGAATAGCTGCTTCGGCTATTTTTCTTTTTTTCATAGCAAAATTCTCTTTAGTTAAATTAATAAAATTAATTGGACAGAATATCTAAAAAACTCTTATTTCTTAGATTTCAAATCATAAAGGACATCAATTAATTCTATTGAACTTTCTTCCATATCGCCAACAAGGCGATCTATCCTGGAAATAAAGTAGTTGTAAAAGACCTGCAGAATCATAGCAACTACTAATCCAAATAAAGTTGTTAATAACGCAACTGAAATACCATCAGCAACAATTGCAGGAGAAATCTGGGCAGCTTCTTTAATTGAGTCAAATGCTGTTATCATACCCTGTACAGTTCCTGTAAATCCAAGCATAGGAGCAATTGTTATAAAGGTTGAAATCCAGATCATTCCTTTTTCAAGGAAACTCATTTCAATACCGCCATAAGCAATGATAGCTTTTTCTGCAGCATCCAAACCTTCATCAGCTCTTAAAAGTCCTGCATGAAATACAGAAGCAATAGGTCCTCTTGTATTAGCACAAACTTCTTTAGCCGATTCAACTCCGCCTTCGTGCAAAGCTTTTGTTACTTTTACAATGAAATCTTTAGTATTAACTCTAGCTCTCGAGAGAGTCCAAAATCTTTCGATACAGAAAGCCAAACCAAGCACCAAACAAGCCAAAATAGGATGCATAAAAATTCCACCGGCTTCATATTTTGTTGCCAGCCAATTAAGTGCACCAGAATCATTTGTTGCCTGTGCGATAACATTTACAATCGATGATATAATGAGTGCAAATTCCATAAAGAGTGACCTCCTAAAAAATTAAATAAAAGATACATGAGGAGAGTAAATCTTCCGTAATAAATCTAAAATACTCTACCTAAATAATGATTTCAAAAAAGAAAGTCAACAGTTTATTGCCCGTCTTTTTTAAAAATATATTGAATATTTTCCTTATCTAAATATATCAAATCTGCTAGTAAGTTTTATGATATTTCCGGTAATAAAATTGTAGTTTTTAAAAATATCGTTTACTAAGTTACCTATCTCATTTGGTTTAATCCATTTAGAAAAATCCTGTCCTTTCATCCATCCTCTGTTTGCAGGCGTATCAATAATAAATGGAGCAATTGCATTTACCGATAGATTTATTTCACGTCCCTCCAAAGAAAGAGAATCAACAAGGTGAATTAGCCCTCCTTTTGACGCTCCGTATGCTGCCTTTCCAACTTCTGCATCTATTCCTGTATATGCTGCGGTAAAACACAAAGAACCTGAAAAAGATTCCCTCACTAGATTAGAAAAATGCTTTGCAATCAGGAAACTGGTTTTCAAATTCATATTGAACATTTTTTCCCATTCTTCAACAGGCGTTTCCCATAGTTTATTTCCTCCGGCAAATCCACCTATTGTTGAAAACAGAAAAAAACTTTTATCCTTGCCAGGAGTTATTCCTGAAAATGCTTTTTTAACATTCTCTTCAATTGATAAGTCATCAACAGTACGACACTCAATATTTCCATTTGCCTCTTTATCATCGAATTTAAAATCGAAGAGATATATTTTATCATAATCTTTTTTGATGAGCGTTTCAGTAACTCCTTTCCCCAGGGCACCGTTCGAGCCAAATATCAGCAATTCTTTTTTCATAATTCCTCTTGTTTAGTTTTTATAATTCAAGCCTGGTTTCAACACCGTGCAATTTATTGTAAGGCAGAGTATAAAATCTAACAAACGATGGTGTAATCTTTTTAAGAAATGCAAAAATCTTCAGTAATGGTTTATTTGTTGAAATATCCTCTACACCATAGAAAATCACTTTTTCATTAATTCCATTCTTTTTAAGAAGTGACGGAATATCAAGCACTTCCATATATCCACCTTCAATGATAATTCCACTTAAACCATGAGCAATATTTTCAACTCTTTCAAAATTAACTCCATAAGGTTTATCAGTCGTACAAATTGATACTAAAATATTATTTTCATAAATAATATTTCCCCTGATAATACAATGAACCATATAAGGAGGAATTTCTTTCAAATTTTTAGTGAAGAAAAGTGCTGTCCCTTTAATATTGGTTCCTTTTCCATATATCTGGTTATAACTAACAATAAAAGTCTCAATTGGTAAAGCCCGGAACGACTTGTACATTTTCCTGTTCCCTCTTTCCCATAGCTTTATTACAAAGAAAGGAATTAAAGCAATTACAATTGACCAGTATCCTCCGTGCGGAATTTTATTCATTACTGCACCAAGGAAAATGAGAACAACTAAAAACACTACGATAGAAATTATCATCTTTTTATAATTCTTTTCCAGTTTGAAAATCCAAATCATAAATATAGAACTAATTGTCATAGTTGCCGTAACGGCTAGTCCATAAGCTGCTGCAATATTTTCTGATTTGCGGAAAAAGAAAATCATAAAAATAACTGCGATTAATAATCCCCAGTTAACTACACCAATGTAAATTTGGGATTTTAAATGACTAGATGTGAATTTAACTTTCAAAAGTGGAAAAACACGGGTTGTTATTCCCTGGTAAACAAGAGACATAATTGCACTTATCATTGCCTGTGATGCAATTATTGTTGCAAACAGAGTAAGTATCAAAAACGGTACGTAGAGAAAAGAAGCGATTGACCTGACCATTGAAAAAAGCATTGAAGTAGAATCACCTGTGCTGATAAGGTAAGCACCTTGCCCAAAATAATTAATCACAAGTGCAAAAAATACAAAGTACCATGCATGCCTTATTGGTTCGCCGCCAAGATGTCCCATATCTGCATATAGTGCTTCGCCTCCTGTAGCACAAAGTATAACTTCACTTAAAACAAAAAATCCAACAAGCCCATGATGAAGAAGGAAATCAATTGCATAATAAGGATTTATAGCTAAAAGCACTTGCGGAGCCTGGACGATAGAAAACATCCCTGATAAGAAGAGTGCAGAAAACCAAATCAACATTATTGGACCAAATGAAGAAGAAACTTTATCAGTTCCTAAAAACTGAAATGAAAATAAAATTATTGTAATTATGCAGGTAATGATAATAATCGCAGTCAAACTTATGTGACCAATTCCGGGAATTAATTCTAATCCTTCAACAGCCGATAAAATACTTATTGCCGGAGTAATTACCCCATCTCCCATTAATAAAGAAACACCCACATATCCAAGGAATGTTGCAAATGCAATTTTTCTTCCTTTTTTTAATTTTCCTGCTAGTATTTCTTTCAACACAATAATTCCGCCTTCACCTTTAATACTCAAACTCATTGCCAACCAAGCATATTCTACAGTAACAAGTATTATTAACGACCAGAATATTAATGAAAGCACTCCCATTAAATTATCTTCTGTTGGTTTTGTAAGAGTGAAGATAATAGTAAGGGTATAAATTGGACTAGTACCAATATCACCAAAAACCAATCCTGCGGCTTTTGTGATATCTTTAAAGGAAGAGAATTTTCTTGTCTTTTTAGCCATTTATTCAGAATAACCGATTAATTTATTTTAGAGCGTTAAAGATATAAATTATTTATTACTTCTAAAAAATTAAATATTTGTATAATATTTGAAATATTTGATTTTAGTCAATAAACTCAATTAGAAAATTTGTTTTTTATTGTATTTATTTTTTTCTATGTTACTAATTCTCCCCCTTTGAAAACTTTCTTCAAATATCTATCTTGCACCATCTTATAAATTTTACATTCCGCGAAAAAATGAAAAACAAAAGATTTGTAATTATTGATGCAATGGCGCTGGCTTATAAAGCTTATTTCGCTTTTATCACCAGACCATTAACAACAAAAAAAGGCGAACCGACTTCCGCAGTATTTGGTTTTTTGAACCAGGTATTAAAAATTTTAGAAGATCACAAACCTGATTATATAGCTGTCGCATTTGATTCAAAAGAAAAGACATTCCGTCACGAAAAATATGAGTTGTACAAGTCTTCACGCGAAGCAATGCCTGACGATTTGATTCCACAGATTGACAGGATAAAAGAAATTATAGAAGCATTAAACATCCCGATTTATATTTTGCCCGGATACGAAGCAGATGACATAGTTGGAACTGCAGTAAAGAAAGCCGAAAAAGCAGGAATGCTTTCCTTTGTTATTACACCTGATAAAGATTACAACCAACTTGTTACTGACAAAGTGAGTATTGTTAAAGGCGGAAAAAGTACAGATGAAATAATAATTTTTGATGTTGCCAAAGTAAAAGAAGAATTTGGATTTGAACCGAAGCAAATGATTGACTACCTGGCATTAATCGGGGATAAATCAGATGATATTCCGGGAGTCGCAGGGGTTGGTCCCAAAACTGCAACTCCACTAATTCAAAAATACGGATCAGTTGAAGGTATTTATAAACACATTGATGAGATAGAGAAAACCGGGTTAAAGAATAAACTAATTGAAGGTAAAGAAAATGCAATTCTTTCTAAAGATCTGGCTACAATTCATTGTAGTGTTCCATTAGATTTTGATTTTAAAGAAGCAAAATTTGTAAAACCTGATCTCGAAAAAATAAAATCAATTTTTATTGAATTAGAATTCAGCAGGTTATTTAACAGGCTTTTAAATGTTTATAATTTTGATGAAGAAGTAAAAGGAATCGGAAATGAAATAAGTGAGGATGATGAAATAAAAAGCTTTGATAAGAAAAATGTTAAATATGAATTAATTACTGACGTTAAAAAAGTAAAACAACTTGCAGATAAAATCTCTAAATCGGACCTGCTTATATTCGATACTGAAACAGATGGACTCAACCAGTTTGAGTTAAAAATTGCCGGCGCTTCTTTTTGCATAAAACCAAAAGAGGCCTACTTTATTGCGATAAATCCTGTAACTGATTCTAAAGATTTGTTTTCAAATGATCTCACCGGCAGATTAGATATAAAAGATTTTGTAAAAATATTCAAACCGGTTTTTGAGAATAAAAAGATCAAAAAAGTCTGCCAGAACGGGAAATTTGATATCTCTGTGTTGAGAAGTGTTGGAATTGAAGTTAATAATTTCTATTTCGATACAATGCTTGCAAGTTATGTGCTTGATCCCGATCAGAAACATAATATGGATTCCCTTTCTGAAAAATATTTGAATTATAAACCTATCCCGATTTCAGATTTGATTGGTGCGAAAAAAGATCCTTCGAAAATATTTGAAGTAGAATTGGATCAACTATCTGAATATGCTGCTGAGGATGCTGACATTACATACAGGCTTTATGAAATACTGGCTAAAGAATTAAAAAAAGAGAAAGTTGAAAATATTGCCTATGATGTTGAGTTCCCTCTTGTGTCTGTACTTGAAGATGTTGAAAGAGAAGGAATAAATGTTGACAAAAAAGTTTTAAAGGATTTAAGCAAGTTACTTGAAAAAGACCTGAACGATTATACAAAAAAAATATATAAATTTGCCGGCGAAGAATTTAATATTAATTCACCAAAACAATTGCAAGCAATCCTATTTGATAAACTTGGACTCCAGACCGGGAAAAAGACAAAAACAGGTTATTCAACGGACGCACGTTCTTTAGAATACATTCGTGGTGAACATAAAATTATTGAAGCAATTCTTGATTACAGGCAAATATCAAAATTAAAATCTACCTATGCTGATTCTCTGCAAACAATGATAAATCCGCAAACAGGAAGAATTCACACAACTTTAAACCAGATAGCAGCTTCAACCGGCAGGTTATCGAGCAACGATCCGAATCTTCAGAATATTCCTATAAGAACACAAAGAGGAAAAGAAATCAGGAAAGCTTTCATTGCGCGTGATAAAAATCATTTAATTCTTAGCGCAGATTACAGCCAGATTGAATTAAGAATTATGGCTAGTATTTGCAGTGATAAAGCACTAATAAAGTCATTTAAAAATGGTGAAGATATTCATAGAAGTACAGCAGCTCTCGTTTTTATGGTCGCTCCGGAAGATGTAACTGATGACATGAGAAGGAAAGCAAAAGAAGTTAACTTTGGAATTCTTTACGGTATAGGTCCATTCGGACTTTCGACAAGACTAGGTATAACTCAAAAACACGCAAAAGAAATAATTGAAACTTATTTTAATACATTCAAAAGTGTTAAAAAGTATATGGATGATTCAGTTAAAGATGCAAAAGAAAAATGTTACGCTTCTACATTAATGGGGCGCAGAAGATTTCTAAAAAATATTAACAGCAAAAACAGGGTTGTTCGTCAGTTTGAAGAAAGAGTTGCTATTAATATGCCGATACAGGGAACCGCCGCAGATATGATCAAACTTGCAATGATTAATATTCATAAAGAGTTACAAAAAAGAAAAACGAAGACAAAAATGATCCTACAGGTTCACGATGAACTTTTATTTGATGCACACAAAGATGAAATTGATGAACTTCGTCCATTAATAAAAGATATGATGGAAAAAGCCATGCCAATGGAAGTACCGATTTTGGTTGAAACAGGAGTTGGTGACAACTGGCTGGATGCACATTAAAATTTTGAATTCTGAATTTTGGATGTAGAATTATCTGCATAATTCATATTATACAAATTCAATCCTGTCCAATTATTCAATAATAAAATGAAAATAAATATTTCAGAAATAAATAAAATTCTTTGCATAAAACCTCGGGGTATTGGAGACGCTGTACTATCCACGATTCTTCTTGATAATCTCAAAGCATACTTTAAAAAAGCTAAAATAGATTATCTCACTGAACCTTTTGTAAAACCTGCAATCGAAAATTTACCTGATGTTAATAAAGTTATTACTATGGGGAAAAAAGAATTTTCTCCTAAGATTGCAATGAGAATAAGAAAAGAAAGATATGATATAATTATAGATACCTGGTCAAATCCAAGAACAGCCCAAGTAACTTTTCTATCCGGTATTAAATACAGAGTTGGTTTTGCTTATAGGGGAAGAAAATATGCCTATAATATAAAAGCAACATCAGATAGAGGATCTATTCATATGGCTGAACACAACCTTCAGCTTCTCAAAGCTATGGATGTTCCTATAATCACAAAGAGAATTCAATATGAGATTAAAAAGGAAGACAACGAAAAAGCAAAAAATATCATTTTAAAAAATATTGAATCTGGTAAACTAATAATTGGAATTGTTCCTTCCGGAGGTTGGAAATCTAAAAGATGTGAACCAGAAAAATGGAGCGAGTTATGTTTTGCACTTTTAGATAAGTATGATTGCTCTTTATTAGTTATATCCGGACCTGGTGATGAAAATGACGCAGAATTTATAAAGAATAAACTTGGGGAAAAAATTATTCATTTCCACAAGACAACACTTAGGGAATTAACAGCATTAATAAATAATTGTGATATCATCATTGCAAATGATTCCGGACCGATGCACATTGCCGCAGCTTTAGATAAACCAACATTAGGATTATTTGGTCCTACGGATCCTTACACTGCTTATCCTTACGGTAATAATGAATGGGTAAGGCTGGATGAACTATTTTGTATTAATTGTAATTTACTTGATTGTCCATACAATCACGAATGTTTTAAATATCTACCGGTTGAGAAAATATTGGGAAAAGTTGATAAATTGATCTAAAGTTCTTTATGTTTAATTGAATTGAAGAATTCTTCCATCTTATCCGCATAGTTTGAAATTAAGTAATTGCTAAGAACTTCCTTATGCAGATTTTTGGCAAATTTTTCCTTTAGATTCTCAATATCCGATAATTTTATAATTGCACCGCTCAGCTCTTCCGGTTTGTTAACCTCAAATAATAATCCATTTTCTCCATCTTTAATCAATTCATCGTTACCGGGAATATCTGAAGCGATCACAGGAAGTCCGGCAGCGCCTGCTTCAAGCAGTGCAAGTGAAAACCCTTCCGATCTGGATGGAAGTAGAAAAATATCCATAGCTTTATAATATTCCCAGATATTTTCGACATATCCAGGCATAATAATTTTTTCTTTTTCAATATTAAATTCTTTTGCATAATCTAAAACATTTTTCTGCATGGTTTCCGGAATTCCAATAATTAGCAAAACATATCTTTCATCCAATTTGCTGAATCCCTCAAATAAAATATCAAATCCTTTCCTTTCCTTATGAAACCATGTAGACAACCCAAGTACAATTTTATCAGAAAATGGAAAACTATTTCTAACTTCAACCCCGCTTATTTTGTCTAAATTTTCCGGAACTTCTATGCAGTTATTCAGAATTTTTACTTTATCTTTTTTAATGCTGGACTTAACCAAACTAACTCCAACTCCCCTGCTACAGGCAATCTGGTAATCAAAGTACCTGTTATAAATTAATGCACCTATTATCGGCGTACTCATTGTTATGTTTTGCCTTGAAGCAATGTTTATAAATTTATTATTCGTTTTTCTTTTTAAGTAAATGCCGGTTTTTCGATCAAGAGAATGATAAGCAATAAAATATTCAGGCTTACTTTTTCTGAATTCAAGTTCAACTTTCTTAAACAGGACTTTTTTATCCCCTGTAGAAGGAAAAGAAATTGTGTTAATATTTTTTTC
>DATFMR010000099.1:0-12262 GCA_035266865.1 Ignavibacteriaceae bacterium
AATTGTTGCGTGTCCGCATAATTCTACTTCAACTGTAGGAGTGAACCAGCGCAAATGATAATCTGCTTTATCCGATTTTCCTAAAAATGCAGTCTCTGCTAGATTCATTTCTTTTGCTATTAACTGCATTTCATTATCGTTTAAGTCCCCGGCAAAAGTTACTCCAGCAGGATTTTCTCCGAATGGTTTATCCGTGAAAGCATCTATTTGAAAAATATTAATCTTTTTTGCCATTTAGCAAATCCTCAATCTTCCACGATTTCACTCTTTTATATGTTTCATAATCCGTAAGATCGAAATGAATTGGCGTAACCGAAACATAATTTTTCTTAATTGCAGCCTGGTCGGATTCAATATCTTTATCCATTTCGAGCAGGTTACCTGTCAGCCAGTAATAATCTTTTCCGTAAGGGTCCTGTCTTTTTTCATAAATATCATCCCATTTCGATTTACCCTGTTTCGTAAGTAAAATTCCGGCAATTTCTGATTCCGGAACATCCGGAACATTTACATTTAAAAGTGTACCGAGAGGGATATCTTTCCCGGCAATTTCCTTAGCTAAAAGTCTTGCAATTTTAGCGGCAAACCTAAAATCAGTTACGGAATGATTAGTAACAGATATTGCAATTGACGGAATATCCATTATTGCTGCCTCGCGCGCAGCCGAAACTGTTCCGGAATAAATAATATTTATCGCGGTGTTTGAACCATGGTTAATACCTGAAACCACAAGATCGGGCGGTTCTTGCATTAAATTCCTGATGCCGATTTTAACACAGTCAGCGGGAGTTCCGTCCACGGCAAAACCAAAAAAGTTTCCATTGTTGTAATGTTTTACTACCCTGAGAGGGTAATGCATTGTAATTGCATGTCCCACAGCACTTTGCTCGTGAAGAGGAGCCACAACTATTACCTCGGCAATTTCACTTAAAGATTTTGCAAGAATCTGAATACCCGGCGATCCAATTCCATCATCGTTGCAGACAAGTATGCGCAATTTTTATCCTGTTTCCTGTTAAAATGAATCATTAATATACTATTAAAAGGATATACTCTCAATTGAAGAAGGGAGCAGGCAGCATACTAAATTCAGGAATTTGTTATTCCGGACAAGCCTGTGCCGATTGGCTGTCTGATAAATAGCTATTGTACCTGATTTTTTTATGGTGTAGATTCTTTTACCAAACAGTTCTGATTTGGGGAACCAACGATTTAGATATAAAGGGGAGTAATTTCAGTATTAGTAATAGTCATGTGCATAATTAAATAGCAGGATAGAAAAATATATGAAAAGAAAGAAATTTATTTTGGGCACATTATTATTGCCCCCAATAACCCTTATAGCTAAAGTGAATAATAATATCTCTATGTTTTTTGAAAAAGAAATAATTATGCGTACAGCAAAAGGATTTAAAGTAAATTCCGGGGAAGCCAGATTTGGGGGAAAATACAAAATGAAAGGAGTTACTTTAAATAATCTGGATATAAAGATAAGTGGAAAAGATACTGATGGTGAACTTGCAGTATTTGAACAAACCGGATATACTCCCAACGGAGGACCACCATTTCATATACATATTAATCAAGATGAATGGTTTTTTATAACTGAAGGTGAATATCTATTCCAGGTCGGTGAAGAGAGATATTCAATGAAAGCCGGGGAAACTATATTTCTTCCCCGAAATATTCCACACGCATTCATTCAATTAACGGAAAAAGCAAAGACGATTGTTTCCTATTTGCCTGCAGGTAAAATGGAAGATTTTTTTAAGACAACAGATTCCTGGGCAACACCACCATCGAAAGAAGAAATTACTAAAGCATTCGAAGATAATGGAATGAAGATTGTTGGACCACCTTTAAAAATTGAATAATTATTTAATGAATGTTAGAAAGACCAAAAGTTAACATAGCCGACCAATCAACCGGACGCCCTGACAGATTTATCTTCCTTTGGGGGGAACTGAAAGGTGGTTAGCTGCCACGGCTTTTGATGCAATATTAAAAAAGGAGATTCAAAATAATTAAATATATATCCAGATTTGCTCTTCCAATACTGGTCATTTCTATTATTATTTTGTTGATTACAGGAAACTTTCTATCAGTTTCACCATATATAATAATTGGACAATTGCTCTGTGTTGGTTTTAATATCTGGGCCCGGCGTAGTTTTCAAAAAAATCAGTTCAGTATTCATGCGGAACCTTCAAATGGTTCGCTTCTTACGGTAGGTCCGTATAAATACGTTCGTCATCCTATGTATACTGCAGCATTATTTCTTGTCTGGATAAGTATTTCTGTTCATTTGTCAATATTGACTATTTCAATTGCAGTAGTTGTAACACTGGTAACTGCATTCCGAATTGTTAGTGAAGAAAAATTACTTTCCTTGCGATTCTCTGATTATTCAAATTATAAATTAAAAACTAAAGCTATTATCCCGTTTTTATTCTGAAGATTTTATTATATGATATTGACTAGAAATTAGCGCCCAGGTCACATCTCAAACGGAACGCCGTTACGATGACATCCCCCGCACTCTATCTAATATTATAAAATTATACAACTTATCTACTGTGCGTACTTTAAATAAATTTTACTAATTTAGCTGTCAGTTTATTAATCTAAAGTAGCGAGTGAAAATCCTAAAAGCACAAATATTTAAAAGTTACCCTGAAATTACTTTCGGTTTCAGTACAAAGGACGGATTAAACCGTCCCGCACCTTATTATTTTAACCTTTCATTTTCTGTTGGTGACGATCCCGGAATAGTCGAAGAAAACCGCAGGGAATTTTTCAGTGAATTTGGATTGGATCTTGAAAATGTTGCAATTCAAAGACAAATTCACAGTGATATTGTTACTTATGTTACGAAAGGTGGAGTTATCGGCGAAAGTGATGCGATGATAACGGATAAGAAAAACCTCGGGCTTGCGATTGGCGTTGCCGACTGCACTCCGATATTTATATATGATAAAAAGGAAAAAATTATTGCCGGTGTCCATTCCGGGTGGAGAGGAACAGAAAAGAAAATATTGTTAAAAACTCTGGATAAAATGAAAAATAATTTTAAAAGTTTTCCGGAATATTTAATTGTTTTTATGGGCCCTTCAATTTGCGGTGATAATTATGAAGTCGGGAAAGAATTTGAAAATTATTTTGATGAAAAATATCTAAAACCTTCCGGTGAAAAATATTTACTTGATGTAGGGAAAGTAAACTATGATATGCTAATTGAATTTGGAATTCCTAAAAAAAATATAGAAGTCTCTGAATTATGTACTTATGAAAATAAAAATCTGCATTCCTACAGGCGTGATGGGAAAAAATCCGGCAGGGCAATGGGCGTGATTGTGATGAAATAAATTTATGCAGAAAAGCACTATTAAAATAATTCTAATTTATGCGGTTGCCTGTATGATGTGGGGATCAACCTGGATGGCAATTCGTGTAAGCCTAAATTCACTTACTCCATTCGTTTCCTGCGGACTGAGATTTCTGCTTGCTTCATTTTTTGTAATAGCACTGGTAAAGATAAGAGGAATAAAAATTCAGACAGATAAATTGTCGATGACTCTTTACCTGGTAATGGGATTATTTTCTTTTGTAATTCCGTTTGGACTTGTTTACTGGGGTGAGCAGTATGTTCCGTCAGGGCTGGCTTCAGTTTTGTTTGCGGTTAATCCATTCTTTGTCGCTATTTTTTCCTATTACTTTATTGTAAATGAAAATGTTGGCGCGCACAAAATCATCGGAATTGTTTTAGGCTTTGCCGGAATTCTTATAATATTTTCCGAAAATATTTTAGGCGATATTAAAATTTACATACCCGGCATGCTGGCGATTATCGGCAGTGCAATTATGCAGGGCGGACTGCAGGTTACAATGAAAAAACATGGCGGACATTTAAATCCCCTCTCGATGAATTTTCTTCCAATGCTTTTTGCCGGCGTTGTTATGCTCGGTTTTGGATTGCTCGTGGAAGATACCAGCAGGCTGGTATTTGATCTAAGTGCTTATTTATCAGTAGGTTACCTGGCTTTTTTCGGGAGTCTTGTAACATTTACTTCATATTACTGGCTGCTGAAAAGAGTAAGCGTGGTAGTTTTATCTTTAATTGCTTTTATTACCCCGATAATTGCATTAATTTTAGGGTGGGTATTCCTGGATGAGGAATTATCCTCCCGGCACGTGATTGGCAGCCTTATAGTTTTGACAGGATTACTGATTGCGATTCTTGGAAATTTCAGGTCACTAAAAAAAATTAAGCTGTTAAAAAAACAAGCGGTTTGACTGTTCTATACGTTTGAAAAATTCAGCTTGCCGTTCCCGTGAAAACGGGAATCTATTATAACTGATTTGGATTCCCACTTTCGTGGGAATGACAAACAAAAAAATAATTTTTAATAATCTCTGTTAATATTACCGGATTGTTTTATGCAAAACATTATAAGAATTAAAAATGCAACTTTTTATGGTTACCATGGTGTTTTATCTGAAGAACAGGCTGTGGGTGGAAAGTTTGAGGCAGATGTAGATATTTATACAAACTTTACCGAAGCTGCACAAAAAGATAGTTTGAAACAAACTATCGATTACCAGGAAGTTTATGCGTTTATGTACAAGCTGGCGCTTGAAAAAAAATATTATTTGATTGAAGCACTGGCAAACACAATAGCTGATGAATTAGTTAAAAAATATTCGCAAATTGAAAAAATCGCTGTTCGTGTAAGGAAACACAATCCTCCGATGGGCGGAGTTGTTGACAGCGTCGAAGTTGAAGTCGTAAAAAACAGGGAAGACCTGTAACGGGAGATAGGTAATTAATAATATCGCATTCATAGCGCTCGGTTCAAATAAAGGAGATAAATTTTCTTATTTAAATAAAGCAATAGAAGAAATTAATCTTCAGAAAAACAGCAACGTTGTAAATGTTTCTTCTGTTTATGAAACGAGACCATTTGGCTCTAATCCGCAGGATAATTATTTAAACGCAGTTGCTAAAATTGAAACTGATCTTTCATTAAAAAATTTGTTTATATTTTTAAAAAACCTCGAAAAGAAATTAGGAAGAACTGAAAGTTTCAAATGGGGTCCGAGAGAAATTGATCTCGATCTTCTTTTTTTTAATGACGAAATATATTCCGATGAAGAAGTAACGGTTCCGCATAGTGGAATTGCTCAGAGAGATTTCGTGCTGACACCGCTAAACCAGATAGAACCGGAGCTTTTTCATCCTGTTTTAAAGCAAAAAATTTCGGATATTAGTATTTCAGAATCCGATAAGACAATAATCAGAGTAATTAATCAGCAAATTCCAATAAAAACAGGCTGAAATTGGACGAAAATAAAAAAGTCAGATTTATTGCAATTGAAGGAGTGATCGGCGCCGGGAAAACCTCTCTTGCAAAGAAACTAAAAGAGAAACTGAATGCCGAGCTTATCCTTGAGCAATTCGAGGTAAATCCTTTCCTTGAAAAATTTTACGGCGACAGGAAAAGATACGCTTTCCAGACCCAGATGTTTTTCCTGATTAACAGGTACAAACAGCAGCAGGAACTAAACCAGGAAAATCTTTTTACTGAATTTTTGGTCAGCGATTATGTGTTTGAAAAAGACAGGATCTTTGCTTATCTAAACCTGAATGGAGAGGAGTTAAAGTTGTACGAAAATATCTTTCCTCTTCTTTCCAGGAATTTGAGAAACCCGGACCTTGTAATTTATCTTCAATCCGGTGTTGAAAGACTAATGTATAATATCAAAAAAAGAAGCAGAAAGATTGAAAAAAATCTTACAAAAAATTATATAGAGGAATTAAGCGAAGCCTATAACCATTTCTTTTTTCGTTATACAACTACCCCATTATTAATTGTGAACTCTACAGAGATTGATTTTGTTAATAGTGAAAAAGATTTTGAAGAATTATATAAACAAATATTCAGGCGAGACAGGGGTATGACTGAATATTTTAAACCCGAATCCAGAAGAGTTGAATAAAAATGTTGGAATTTATTTTTTATGTAATAGTATTTTATTTTGTAATTAAAATACTGAATGTAGTTACACGCTGGTGGAAGAGACCTGCACAGAATCAAAACAGGTCGCAGAGTAATACCGGCGGCAGTTTTAGATCGAAATATAAAAATATAGAAGAAGCAGAATTTACGGAAATAGAATCTCACCCAAAAAAAGATAAAGTTCAAGAATAGAATTAATGAATATAGATAAATTCTTTTCATCAATAGTACATGGAATATTTAGAAGAATATTATCTGTAAAAGAGAACCCTGATCGTGATCTTAACAATCCCCAAAAAATTATAATAATCAGGCAGCACAACCAGCTTGGCGATCTGCTTGCTGGTGTTTCATTATTCAGGGCAATAAAGGAAACCTACCCGGAAAGCAACGTTACTCTTGTTGTTAGTCCGACAAATTATCCCGGTCTTGTAAAAAACAAATTTATTGACCGGATCTTTGTTTTTGACAAAAAAAAATTAATTAATCCGGAATATTTTTCCAGTTTCAGCAGATTGCTGAAAGAAGAATATGATCTTGCTATTGTGCCGGTGGTTGTATCGATTTCATTTACAAGCAACCTGATTGCCCGCCTTTCTAATTCAAAAACCAGGATCGGTCCGAGAAATTTAAATGGAAAAGTAAACGAAAGCGCTTATTTCTTCGACAAGCTCGTTTCACTTGACTGGAGAAAATATCCCGATTCAAATGTTTCTGAAAGAAGTCTTGATATAGTAAGACCTTTTGGAATTACAACCAGCGATTTTAAATCTGAAATTTATTTTGATGAGGAAGATACAGGAATCGCAAAATCATTTCTTTCTTCAATTGGTTATAATGAAAGTCATAAACTGATTGGTCTGCACGTTGGAGCGGGGAAATGCCAGAATATGTGGTCGCTCTATAAATATGTTGAGTTAATTGAAAGGCTGAATGATAATTTTCCCGCTAAATTTTATCTTACGGGCAGCAAACTCGATGAAGAAGCAATCTCTTTTATAGAGAGTAAAATTAAATTCAAAATTGGTCAGTTTATTAATCAAAAAATTCCGGAAGTTGCTGCATTAATTGAAATGTCGGATTTGTTCATTTCTAACGATACGGGAATAATGCATGTCGCAGGAACAACTTCAACTCCGCAGGTCTCAATATTTGGACCTACAAATCCATTTAACTGGGCACCAATTGGTGAAAATAAATATTTTGTCAGGAAATCTGAATTTATTGATGATGTTGAATTCGATGACGTTTACGGAATTTGTGAAATGATTTTAAAGGAAAATAAATAATGAGTTTAAGGTATTTATCCGCAATTGATATGGGAACAAATTCGTTCCGCCTGATAATCGTCAGAGTTCACGAAAACAAAAATTTTAAAGTAATTGATAAGAAAAAAGAGCTAATAAGGCTTGCCGGTCACGAAGGGAAAGGACTCAGTTTAATAACGGAAGATGAAACCAAAACTGCCGTAAAGGCTATCAAGAAATTTAAGGCTTTATCCGATTTTTACAACGCAGAATTAAAAGCAGTTGCAACCAGCGCTGTAAGGGAATCAAAAAACCGGAATGAGTTTATAAAATCAATTAAAGACAAAACCGGTGTTGAAATTGAATTAATTGATGGACATAAAGAGGCGGAATTGATTTATAAAGGCGTTGCATATGCACTTCCTCTTGAAGATAAAAAAGCGGTATGTTTTGATATCGGTGGCGGAAGCACAGAATTTATTTTAGGTAATAAAGGAAAAATTAATTTTGCTGAGAGTGTTAAAATCGGTGCTGTTCGTTTAACCAAAAAATTCTTTCCCGATTTTGTGGTAAATGAATATTCGGCAAATAAATGCAGCGAATTTATTGAAGAACAAATTTTATCTGATAATAAAATTAAATTCAATTGTAAAACTGATATTGCAATAGGATCTTCCGGGACAATTCTTTCAACCGCAAACCTGATCTATTACTTAAAACACGGAAATCTGAAAAAAAATCTCAACAAAACAACATTTACAAAAGATGAGCTGAATGAAGTAAAAGATTTGATACTTTCAAAACATACTTTAAATGAAAGAATGAGAATAAAGGGACTTGAGAAAAAAAGAGCAGATATAATTCCGGCAGGGATTTTAATCTTAAGTAAAATATTTGATTTTTTTAAATTGGAAACTATGACGGTTTCTGAAAATGCCCTCCGTTCAGGAATTATCATTGAAATGATTGAAAAACTTCCGGATTAGCATCGAAACTTTGTAATTAATAATCAAAATACTGTAAAAACTACCTCATAATACCTTTAATAATTCTTTTGCCCTCCGTATATTAGCAGACTAAATTCCGGATAAAATTAATGCTCAAAATCAGAAATTTCTGCATAATTGCACATATAGATCACGGTAAATCTACCTTAGCCGATTGCCTCCTTGAAAATACAGGAACGGTTACTGAAAGGGAAGCAAAATCACAGGTGCTTGATGATCTTGATCTCGAAAGGGAACGCGGGATAACTATAAAATCCCATGCAATTAAAATGAAATACAAAGCGAAAGATGGTGATAATTATATCCTGAATTTAATTGATACTCCCGGTCACGTTGATTTTTCATACGAAGTTTCCCGTTCACTCGCTGCCTGCGAAGGTGCAGTGCTGGTGGTAGACGCATCCCAGGGTGTTGAGGCGCAGACTATAAGCAATCTTTACATGGCGATTGATTCGGGGCTGGAAATAATTCCTGTAATAAATAAAATTGATTTACCGAGTGCGGAAGTTGATAAAGTAAAAAGCCAGATAATAGATCTGATAGGCTGTGAAGAAGATGAAATTTTGCAGGTCAGTGCAAAATCAAAACTTGGTATTAATGAATTACTTGAAGAGATTGTAAAAAAAATTCCTGCGCCTAAAGGAGATCCCGATGCCCCGTTGCAGGCGTTAATATTTGATTCAGTTTTTGATGCTTATCGGGGAGCTATCGCATTTATTCGTGTAGTTAATGGGAAACTCCGCACGAATGATAAAATAAAATATTTTGTTATTGATAAAGAAATTGAAGCGGAAGAAGTCGGTATTCTTGGACTCCGCAAAATAAAATCGGATGAAATTTTAGCCGGTGATGTTGGATATCTTATCTCAGGAATTAAGGACGTTCACGATATCAAGGTCGGTGACACAATAACCCACGCGAAAAACGGTGCAAAAAATCCGCTTCCCGGTTATAAAGAAGTTAAACCGATGGTTTACAGCGGATTGTATCCGACCAATTCGGATGATTTTGAAGACTTGAGAGATTCTCTAGAAAAATTTAGGTTAAACGATTCAGCATTAATTTATCAGCCTGAAACTTCTGCCGCACTTGGATTTGGATTCCGCTGCGGTTTTCTCGGACTTCTACATATGGAAATTGTTCAAGAAAGATTACTGCGTGAGTATAACCAATCAATTATCACTACGCTGCCGAACGTTGAATATTATGTGTTCAATCAGAAAGGTGAGCAGAGTATGGTTGATAATCCCGCACTGATGCCTCCAAGCGGAGAAATTGATCACGTTGAAGAACCCTATGTTAAAGCACAAATAGTTTGTCCGAGTGAATACGTAGGAAATATAATGAAACTTGGAATGGACAAGCGGGGGATTTATATAAATACAAATTATATTGATCCTACCCGGGCAGATATTCAATTTGAATTTCCACTTTCTGAAATTATTTTTGATTTTTACGACAAATTAAAATCCACTACTCGCGGTTTCGCTTCTTTTGATTATGAATATCTCGGCTACAGGAAATCTGATCTGATAAAACTTGATATTTTGTTAAATAGCGAACCTGTTGACGCTCTTTCAATGATCGTTCACAGGGATAAGGCTTACGATTGGGGAAGAAAGGTTTGTAATAAATTAAAAGATCTTATTCCGCGTCAGATGTTTGAGATTTCAATCCAGGCAGCAATCGGAACAAAAGTAATTTCAAAATCTGTTGTAAAAGCTTTGAGGAAAAACGTACTTGCAAAATGTTACGGCGGAGATATTTCCCGAAAAAGGAAATTGCTCGAAAAACAGAAAGAAGGAAAGAAAAGAATGAAGCAAGTTGGGAATGTAGAAATTCCGCAGGAAGCTTTTCTAGCCGTTCTCCAGATCGATGATTAATAATCAAGATTAAAAATGTCATTCAGCCCGAAGAAATTTTTAAAATATATTTTCATTGCTCTTTTGGCTGCAGTTCTCATCAAAAGTTTCATTTTTGATGCATATATGATTCCGACAGGCTCGATGGAAAACACTTTGCTTGAGGGCGATTATATTTTAATTAACAAAGTTGCGTATTCACTATCAACTCCCCACACAATCCCTTTGCTGAATACCTGGATTTCATCTGCACAATTAATAAATTTTAAAGAACCGAAACAGGGTGATGTTGTAATCTTTAAATTTCCCGGCTATCCAACAGAAGTTTACCCTGAAGAAAATTCAAGTTTCATAAAAAGGATAATTGGTCTCCCGGGGGATACAGTACAGATTATTAAAGGGGAAGTATTTGTAAATCATATAAAAATTGAATTACCAAAAGACGCTATAATACCTTTTGATAAAACTAAAAATCCGGACCCGAGAATTTATCCGAAGAACAGGAATTGGGAAAACAATAATTACGGACCGGTCGTTGTTCCCAAAGAAGGCGACACAATTCAACTGAATACTAAAAATATTGAAGACTGGCAGGCTTTAATTGACAGGGAGCTTGGCGGAAAAGTTGTAAGCGTGGAGGGAAGTGTGATAAATATTCAGAAAAGACCGGAAAGAGAATATACTGTTAAAAAGAATTACTACTTTATGCTTGGCGATAACAGGGAAGATAGTATGGATAGCCGCTATTGGGGATTTGTGCCGAAAGATTATATTATAGGCAAAGCTGTTTTGGTCTACTGGTCGTGGGATAGTTACAAATCTGCTAATGGAATTACCGAATTTTTTAAGCCGCTCAGGTTGAAAAGATTATTTAAAATTATAAATTGAGAAAAAAAGCGAGTTAATTATGAAAGAAATATTACACCCGGAACAAAAGAAATATATTGATTCATTTATCGATGAATCTGATCCGTTGATTCTTGAAATGGAAGAATTCGCAAAGAAGAACAATGTGCCGATACTTTCCCGCGATTCCGCAAAGCTGATGGAAATTTTAATCAGTATGTACAAACCTGAACGAGTTCTTGAATTAGGAACAGCTATAGCCTATACAACAATTAGAATTGCAAAAAACCTGGGTAAGGAGTCAAAAATTCACACAATCGAATTCAGCAAGGATAATTTAAAACTTGCAGAAGAGAATATTAAAAAATCCGGACTTGGCAAAAAAATAAAAATATTATTCGGAGATGCCAGGGAAGTTTTACCCGGTTTGAAAAAGAAATATGATTTCATCTTCCTTGATGCTGATAAAGAAGATTACCTGGATCTGTTTGAGAAGGCAATGAAATTGTTAAAAAAGAAAGGTGTTATCTTTGTTGATAATCTACTCTGGCATGGTAATGCTGCTTCCAGGGAGGTTCCTGAAAAATATAAAACATCGACTAAATTTATTCGTGAATTCAACAAAGTATTTACAAATCACCCTGGTTTAAAAACGACAATAATTCCAGTAGGCGATGGAATTGGTTTGGGAGTAAGAGTAAAATGATTGAACAATTTTATGAGAATCCGAGAGAGCTTGTTAAAAAAATCGATGATTTTTCCGGATATAAATTATCTGCCCGGGATGATCTTCAAAGGTTATTTGATATCTCCTTGAATGAAAATAATGAAAAGCTTTTTGAAGAAACTATCTTTACAGCTAAATATGTATTGGGATTAATGAGGGTAATGAAAAAGGGAACATCGAATCCTGAAATTGAAAGCCTGGATCACGTTAAAAAAGATTTAACTGTTAATATGGAAAAAGTTGTCGGACAAATTAGAGATTTAGTATCAGAAAGTAATGAAGTTGATAAAGATTACTTTGAAGAGAACTTTTTGCAGATGAACCCTGAAGCATTTCAGAATCTGAATAAATTATTGGAAGACCTGGAATGGACGAAGAAATTTATGAATGTTTTAAAAAGAAGCTGAATTGAATAAACCTTCGGGGTTGCTGCCCTGAACCCCGAAGGTTGCTTTAATAATAATTTATTTCATCCTCTTCTTCAATTTTTACTGAGCCACTGGTTTTTTCTATTAAATACTCTTTAAGGTTATCAACCAGATTAGGCTTTACCAGG
>DATFMR010000100.1:0-2721 GCA_035266865.1 Ignavibacteriaceae bacterium
TTTGTTGATGAGGACTCAGTGCTTTATAAACATAATCGGTAAAAAATCCGGCACCAATATTTATGGCAAATATTGAACCGCTGAAAAATATATCTTTTTTAAAAGCGACTAATCCAATAGCAATAATGATAAGCATTAATATAAAATAAAATGTCCCAAATATTGATGCTATCGCTACTATCCCGGGTGAAAGCACAACAAAAAGTCCAAACAAGCTTATCCCTTTCCAGAAAATTAGGACCAGAATTGTACCAATAAACACAAGTGATGTACCCATATCTGGTTCCATCAAAATAAGGAAAACAGGAATTAGCCCTATGCCTAAAGCAAAAAGAATATCTTTAAATGATTCTATATCGGTATTTCTTCTGCTAAGAAAATATGAGACCCCTAATATCATACCTATTTTAGCAAATTCAGATGGCTGAAAACCAAAGAGACCAAAATTAAGCCAGCTTTTTTGTCCGGCTATTCTTCTTCCAACTAACACAACAAGCAAAAGAAAAGCAAGTGAGACTAAATAAGTTGGAACCGCAATAATTCTAAATGTATTAGTAGGCAAGGAAAAGGTGATAAAGAAAACAATTAGTGAACCAATCCCCCAGATTAGCTGTTTTTCAAAATTACCTTGTGCAAGAGGATTATTTACTGTAGAACTATAAATTGCCGCCAGGCCAAGTGCATAAAGCAAAATTAGCGGTATAAATAACCCGAAATCAAACTTATCCTGAAGTTTATAATCAATTCTCACTTTGCTTCTTCAACTTTCTTTTGATTTATTGCCATTTTGTTTTCTTCTTCAATTTGTAGTTTGTATTCATCCTTCTTCAGGTAAGCTTCAACAAGCTTTTTCGCAATAGGAGCCGCCCAGGTAGAGCCAAAGCCAACATTTTCTACAACAACAGCAAAGGCAATTCTTGGATTATCGTATGGTGCAAAACCTATGAAAAGTGCATGGTCCTTTCCATGTGGATTTTGAGCTGTTCCTGTTTTACCTGCCATTTTAATATCCTGTATTCTGCTACCAGCTGCTGTTCCGGCTCCATTAACAACCAGGTACATACCTTTTTTAACAATATCAAATACTTTCTTATCGATATGCACATTTATTTTTTTAGCGTTATGAAATGGAATAATTTTATGTGTACGATTATCAACGTATCCTTTAACCAAATGTGGAGAGTATGTAATACCATCATTTGCGATTAAAGAAACATATTGCGCCAGTTGAATAGGGGTAACATTTACTTCCCCCTGCCCTATTCCAAGGCTTGCCATAATGCTCTTTGGCCATTCCGCTCCGTATAGTCTTTCATAATATTTTGAGTCTGGTATCAATCCAGAAACTTCATTTCCAATATCAAGATGAGTCTTTTCTCCAAAACCAAAACGAGTAGCGTATTCATGCCATTTTTTCATCCCAATTTTATAAATCAAATTGTAGAAAAAAACATTACAGGATTTTTCAATAGCTTGTTCTACATTTACTGTACCATGTATATGATCACATTTAAAAAATCTTCCGTAAAATGTTCCGCCACCCCGACAGGTAAACGTGGTAGTGGGATTTATAATTCCCATATCAAGCGCAGCTATGGCCTCAAGAGGTTTGAATGTAGAGCCAGGCGGTTTGGCTGACATAGTTGCCCGGTTAAAAAATGGTTTGTCAGGATCATTGTACAAATGTTTTAGGTAATCTTTTGAAGTCACATAAGAAAATTCGCTAAGTTTAAAATCAGGAGCGCTTGCAAGAGCCAGTATTTCACCTGTGCGCGGATCAATAGCTACAACAGCACCTCTAAGACCTTTAAGAGATTCTTCAGCTACTTTCTGTACGTAGGAATCAATTGTAAGTACAAGGTCATCGCCTTTTATAGATGGTTTATCTAGATTGCCGTTTTTAAACTTACCAAGTTCTTTCCTTTTTGAATCGACAAGAACATATTGATAGCCTTTGTCACCACGAAGGTATTTCTCATATGTTTTTTCAATCCCATTATTACCAATATAATCCCCGGGCCTGTAATAATCTGATGTGTCTTTTTGCAGAATTGATGGAGTAATTTCTTTTGTATAACCGAACATATGTGACCCATCAATATGTGCGGGATAATTTCTCTGCATTTCAACAATATAATCAACACCAGGAAGATGTTCTGAATTTTCTTCCATCCATGAAATGGCTTTAAAATCCACACCTCTCTTAATTCTAATCGGAATATATTTTGAATATATCCGTCTTTCTTTAAGTACTTTATCAATATAGCCGGAATCAACATCCAGTACTGTTTCCAGCATATGGTTCAATTTTCTATCATATTCAGCAGGAGTTATTCTAACTGTATAGGCCGGCACATTGCTGACAATAACGTGCATATTGCGATCATAGAATATCCCACGTAAAGGAGCCTGCTCAACTGATTTTATACTATTATTTGATGATTTCTGATCGTAGGATTGGTACTCTAATATCTGCATCTGGAACAATCTGAAAGTAAGAAGAGAAAATACAACAACAATCATAAAGTAAAGTATAGACTTTCTTTTGACTGAGGCAAAATTTTCTGATCTCACGAAAAACTCCTGCGTGGTTTAAATATTACAATTATTAAACTAAAAACGGCGGTATAGATTCCAGGAAGTAAGCCTAGCTGGAAAATTAAGGACAACAAGTTTGTATTTAGTTCAATGCTGCTAAAAAATGCGTTAATAACTGAATTA
>DATFMR010000101.1:0-7858 GCA_035266865.1 Ignavibacteriaceae bacterium
ACATTGAACATAACTGGCGTACGATAATATTTCAATCTTTGAATTTGGATTTTCTTACTAACCTTGATCTGGATATTGTAACAGGAGCAGGAGTGTTAAAAATAGTAAACGATACTAATTACTTGCCACTACTCACACAAAATAAAATTTACTGGGAAGCTTATGTGGGAGTTGCCAGGATATTAACAATTTTAAGGCTGGATTTTTATTACAATTCTTTCAAAAGGTTCGGAGCTACACTCGGTACCTCAATAATTTTTTGAAGCTATCTCTATTGAATTTTAATAATAAAAAACCTTCGGAGTTTTTAAGAACCCCGAAGGTTAAAGTTTACTTGTCAAATATTATTACCAGATGTGAGGTATTTTATTTGCGGGTCTTCTCATCGGCTGGCCGGGTTTAATATTAAAGGTTTCCCAAAATGCCGGAACATCGCTGAAGGGACCATTAATTCTTAAAAAGTTCGGCGAATGTACATCGGTTAAAACCTGCTGTGCAAGTGCTTCCGGCCTTGTATGTCCAAGCCAAGAATAAGCATAGCCGATCCAGAATCTTTGAGCTGGTGTAAGTCCGGCAATCTTTTTGCCTTCTTTATATTGTTTTGTCTTCTTGAAAGCGTCCCATCCGATCAGGTCACCGCCATAGTCCGCAAGGTTTTCTCCAAGCGTAGCTTCACCATTAATATGCATGCTATCGAGAACTACATAATCATTATACTGCTCAACAAGTAATTTTGTATTTGCATTAAATTTTTCTTCGTCTTCTTTAGTCCACCAGTTATTAAGATTACCCTTTGCATCATAAAGTCTGCCTTGATCATCAAAACCGTGCGTTAATTCGTGGCCAATCGTTGAAGCTCCTGCATACGCATAAGCGACTGCGTCATCAACTAGTGAATCCGGAACACCTGGAACAATAAAAGCGGCTGCCGGAAGTACAATTTCATTATTGGAAGGATTGTAATATGCGTTCCAGGTTTGCGGAGTCATGCCCCATTCAGTTCTATCAACGGGTTTACCGAGTTTATTTATATCACGTTCAAACCAGAAAATATTGGAGTTAATTGTATTTCTGACAAATGAATTTCTATCAATGGATAAATTAGAAAAATCCTTCCATTTATCCGGGTATCCTACCTTTTTAGTAACAGCATATAGTTTAGTTAAAGCTTTCTTTTTTGTTTCCTTGCTCATCCAATCAAGATTTTTAATTCTATTTGCAAATGCATCGACTAAATTGTCTACTATTTTTTCATATCTCTTTTTTGTTTTCAGGGAATAAAATTTTTCCACATAAATTTGTCCCAGTAATTCACCCATAGCCCCTTCTGTTGCATCCTGTATTCTTTTCCATCTTGGTTTTTGTTCAGTTACGCCTGACATAACTATTCCGCGGAAGTGAAAAACCTCATCATCAAATGCTTTGTTCAACCTGCTAGCAAATGAACTTACTAGTTTAACTTTCAAATAAGCCTTCCATTGATCTAAAGAAAATTTATCAATTGCAGAATTTAATGCTCTGTAAAATTCCGGCTGGCCGACAATAATATCATCAAAAGAATTTATTGATAGATCACTGAACATTAATTTCCAAAGTAAATTTGGGGAAACATTATTTAGATCAGTAAGTGTCATTTTATTATAATTTGCGTATGGGTCTCTTAAATCTTCAAGTTTTCTGGAAGAATCCGCCAGTGATAATTCAATATCATATACAGAATTACTGTTTGTTTTAGCTTCTGTTTTATCCTCTCCAAGTAATTCAAATAAATTGACAAGGTGTTTTTTATATTCATTTCTTATGTTCTCAGTACGTGCATCATCTCGGAAATAATATTCGCGGTTTGGTAAACCAAGCCCGCCCTGCCATAAATACAAAGCCATTTTTTCACTATTCTTATCATCCTGGTTTACAAACAATCCAAACATTAAACTGACGCCTTCTTTTTTCAAAAACGCAGCAGTGTGAATAAGATCAGATTTATTTTCTATTGAATTAATTTTATCTAATTCCGGCTGCAATGGTGTTAGCCCTTCCTTTTCAATATTAATCGTATCCATTCCGGAATAATAGAAATCACCGATTTTTTGTCTGTTTGTTCCTTTTGGATATTCGGCCGCCGCAGCTTCAATCAGAATATTTTTAAGCCTGCTGTAGGTTTCTTCATTTATCAGGTTTGCAAGTCCCCATCTTCTTTCGGATGCTGGAATTGGATTTTCCTTCATCCATTTACCGGTTGCGTATTTAAAGAAATCAACACCTGGATCAACGGTTGTATCCATTGCGTTTGTTAAAAAATCGCCCTTCTGTTTTTCCTGAGAAAAACAATTTGGAGATGTCAAAAGCAGAAGTGTCAAAAAACAGAAAAATAGTTTTATTGTTTTCATTGGTTAAATTTTAATTATTTAAAAAAATATGGTTACAGTTTTGGATGATAAAATAAATAAAAAAAGGATATAAAGTTTACCGATTGTGGAAATTTTCAGGTTTTTGTAAGTGTATATTTTTTATCTGGTATTTAAAAACTAAATTATACTGTTACTTTTGAACTTTATATCTCATTCCAAGGGGGCTATATGCAAAGAACTATACCCGTCTTATTTGAAGAAAGCATAAAAAAATATCCTGAAAATATCCAGGTCTGGGAAAAGGTCACTGGTGAGTATGTTGGATTTAAATATTACGAAATGCGTGATATTATCTATAAGTTTTCCGCAGGATTGATGAGCTATGGACTGAAAAAAGGAGATCGTTCCGCCCTGATATCAGAAGGAAGAAGCAGGTGGATTGCAAGTGAATTAGGGGTGCTTTATGCCGGGGCAATTAATGTACCGATAACCACAAAAATTGAAGAACTTAATGATTTAAAATTCCGCCTTGTACATTCAGGTTCAAAGTTTGTTATTGTATCACAATCACAGGCTGAAAAAATCAGGAAAATAAAACACGACCTTCCGGATCTTGAAAAAATTATTTTGCTTGATGATATTGAAAAAACTAACGACGAGGAATTGTATTTCCAGGAAGTAATGCTTGAAGGTGAAAACTATTTAAAATTACATCAAAATGAATTTGGCGAACGATGGCAAAATATTAAAGAAAGTGATTATGCAAATATTTGCTACACTTCGGGTACTACAGCAGATCCCAAAGGGATAATTTTAACACACCGTAACTACACAGCAAATGTTGAACAATGTTTTGAAATGCTTTATCTGCCTGAGCATTTTGTTAATCTGTGCATACTGCCTTGGGATCATGCATTTACACATACTGCCGGAGTTTATCTTCTTATGAAACATGGGGCAAGTATAGCTTCCGTTCAGCTTGGCAAAACACCGTTGGAAACATTGAAAAACATTCCGGGAAACATTAAAGAAATAAAACCATATTTTATGTACAGCGTTCCTGCACTTGCTAAGAATTTCAGAAAAAATATAGAAAATGGAATAAGGGAAAAGGGCAGGAAAGTTGAAAATCTTTTTCACAAAGCATTGGAAATTGCTTATAAATATAATGCTGAAGGTTTTAACAAAGGGAAAGGAAGCCGCATTTTACTGAAGCCTCTTTATACGATATACGATAAACTTATCTTCAGTAAAATCCGGGAGAATTTTGGAGGCAGGCTGGAATTTTTTATAGGTGGCGGTGCAGCACTTGATATAGAATTGCAAAGATTTTTTTATGCTTTGGGAATACCAATGCTTCAGGGATATGGTCTGACAGAATCAGCCCCGGTAATTTCAACAAACACACCTGATCAGCATAAACTTGGAACTTCGGGTAGAATATTGCCAGGGATAACTGTAAAAATTGTTGATGAAAAAGGAAATGAGACTCCTACCGGTACAAAGGGTGAAATAATAGTTAAAGGAGAAAATGTAATGGTTGGTTACTGGATGAATGAAAGAGCTACCAAAGAAACTTTAAAAGATGGCTGGCTTTATACAGGTGATATTGGTTACCTTGATGAAGATGGCTACATTTATGTGTTGGGAAGAATTAAAAGTTTATTAATCGGTAATGATGGTGAAAAATATAGTCCGGAAGGAATTGAAGAGGCGTTTACTGAGCAAACTGATTTTATTGACCAGGTAATGCTTTACAATTCTCAATCACAATATACTGTGGCGCTTGTTGTTCCGAATAGGGAAACTATTTTAAAATGGTTAAAAAACAATAGTCTTAATCAGCACAATGAAGAGGGACAAAAATCTGTATTAAAAAAGATTGAATCGGAAATAGGGAAATTTAAATCAGGCGGCGAATTTGCCGGTCAATTTCCTGAGAAGTGGCTGCCTGCTGCAGTTGCAATTCTTGGTGAAGGATTTACAGAAGAAAATAAATTTATTAACAGTACTTTAAAAATGGTTCGTCCTAAAATTACTGATTTCTACAAAAACAGGATCGATTATCTTTTAACACCTGAAGGAAAAGACATTTGCAACAGGCAAAATATGACGATTATCAGTAGAGTTTAATTTTTTATAATTCCGGTTTTTTTAGTTTACCTTCTTTCTCCAGTTTTTTATATAGGAAATAGGGATAAATTAATCCTGAGTAAATTGAAATTGGTACAAGCACAGAAATTATAGTTATAAATAATTCAACCTTTAATAAAATCAGTATAATCATTATTGCTCCGCCGATAACGAACAATGTACCGCCGATCCTGTGAGTTTTATGCCATACCTCTTCCGAAGCGAGTGTCCAGGGAGATCTTATTCCAAAGAAAAAATTCCGGGGAAGTTTGGGCAAATAATTTCCAATAATAATAAAGAGCACGCCAAAACCAATTCCCATTAGATCTGATCTGAAAAATCCTTCCTTTGCGGAAATAAAATCTATTACTAAAATGAAAACTATGAATGCAATCAGAATATCACGGAAGAGCAGAAAGATGTTATATTTTTTTTCAATCTTTTTCCAGAAAGGATCGATCATCGGGATGAAAGTTAAGAGAAGGTACAAACCAATTGATGCACCGATCCCAATTGCAATTACGGTTGTCTTGGATGAATACCCATCGGGCATGCCCTTGCTGTTAAAATGTGATGGTACAGTATCTGGAAGAATGCCGTAGAAATACCAGGAAACGAATAAAAAAGCAATTATCATTGCTATTGGAAAAAGGTCCCTTTTAAAATGCCATTTCATATTTTTTTATCTCCCTTTTTAATTTCCATTAAGTATTCTACAGCGATGTCAAAGACAGTCATATTCAGAGAATACCTTATAAACTGTCCTTCCCGTTCACCTTCAATCAGGTTTGCTCTTTTTAGAGCATCTAGGTGATGTGAAAGTGTTGGTTGTGTAATATCAATCTCTTCAAGAAGTTCGGAAGGTGTTTTATTTCCTTCCTTCAGGCATTGAATAATTTTTCTTCTTGTTTGATCGGATAATGCTTTAAAAACTTCAGTAAATTGTTGCATATTGATATATGTATAATTATACATATATCAATATATAGGATTACATATAATTTGTCAACAGTAAATATTTGGAGATTTTTGAGAGGAAATGGGGGCAATTTTTAAGCATTTCTTATATCATTTAAAAATTATACTTAATTAAATAAGAAATATGTAAATATTTTCTTTATCATTAATTAAATTATCTGAGTATAAAGTCAGCTGAATAAATTGATACCCGAAGTTTCAGATTTTATAATTATTTGGTATTCAATATTTGTAAATAATGTTATTAAAGTTTAGAAAAATATTAATCATATTAATTACATTTCAAATATTCATTGGTATATCCTGTCGTGAATATTTTAGTGAAGGTAATGCAATTAATGATATAAATTATTTACAGGATATGGTGATAGCTTTTGTATCGCCTGGTTCTGGTCCAAGTGATGGTGGAACAGAAGTAACTATACAGGGTATTGGATTTAATTCAAACACACAGGTTTTTTTTGGAAATAGGAATGCCTTGGTTAAAAAAGTAACAAATGATCAGTTAAAAGTTGTATTACCTTCTATCCAGTTGGATTCACTCTGGACATTAGTAAATGTGGCTGTAAAAAACAATATCTCCGGATCATCTGATACAGCCAGAAATGCATTTAGATATTATAATTCAAAAATTGATACTTTGTATATTACCAGAATTAATCCAACATTAGGACCCAACGAAGGTGGCATTACTGTAAAAATTAGTGGTTTTGGCTTCAGACCAGATACTAAAGTGTTCTTTGGAGAATTGGATGTAGCCGAAATCACTTCAGTCTCTCCATTTGAGTTAAAGGTAATAGCTCCCTCAACTACAGGAAACAACTCTAATCTGAATGATGCACTTGTTGATGTTAAAGTATTAAACAGCTTATCTGGTAAACAGTATGTATTACATAATGCATTCCAATATGGAGTTACACCATAAGCCAGTTAAATCATTTACAGCAATCTCCTTTCTCTGCTTTTTTAAATTTTTTATATCCGAAAAAACCAATCAAAGCTAAAAATAATATTATAACACCTGTTTCAATCATATTAAAATATATAAAGATAACATGTAAACTAAAAGGTATTCAGCGTAGCACTAACAGCAATAAAACCGTTTTGGTAAACCCATAATTATTGCTTTGTAATTCCCTTTAAGTTTTACAATATTAAAACAACATCACTAAGTAAAAATTAAACAACTAAAATAAAGGAGGCTCAAATGCTGGGTAAAAAAATAATTGCGATTTTGGGTGCAACAGGAGCGCAAGGCGGCGGACTTGCAAATGCTATATTAAATGATTCAAACAGAGAATTTTCTGTTAGAGCCATAACAAGGAATGCAAATTCAGATAAAGCAAAGGAACTTTCTAAAAAAGGTGCAGAAGTTGTTGAAGCTGATGTGGCTAATAAGGATGACCTGGAGAAAGCATTCTCAGGATGCTATGGTGCATATTGTGTGACTTTTTACTGGGAACATATGTCGCCTGAAAAAGAACTGGCACATGCAAAAAATATGGCTGAAGCTGCTAAAACAGCCGGACTAAAACACGTAATCTGGTCAACTCTAGAAGATACAAGAAAATGGGTTCCGCTTGGAGATGACAGAATGCCAACACTTATGGAAAAATATAAAGTACCCCATTTCGACGCGAAAGGAACCGCAAATAAATTCTTTGAAGAAGCAGGTCTGCCAACAACTTATTTAAATACTTCCTTTTACTGGGATAATTTTATTCATTTTGGAATGGGTCCTAAAAAAGGGGAAGACGGGAAGTACGCAGTTACATTACCAATGGGGGATAAAAGGCTTCCCGGCATGGCAGCTGAAGATATTGGAAAATGTGCTTATGGAATATTTAAAAAAGGAACTGAGTTCATAGGAAAAAGCCTAGGTATTGTTGGTGAAAAGCTAACAGGTAAACAAATGGCAGAATCATTTTCAATATCATTGGGAAAAGACGTAGCCTATAATGAGGTTCCACCGGAAATATATAGAGGTTTTGGTTTCCCTGGCGCGGATGATCTCGGAAATATGTTTCAATTTAATAGGGATTTTGAGAAAGATTTTTGTGATGCAAGAGATATTGAATTATCAAAGTCATTAAATCCTGAACTACAATCATTCAATGACTGGTTAGAAAAAAATAAAAGAAAAATACCAATTGAATAGAAAAATATAAAGCTAAAATTGAACTGTCATTCTGAAGGAGCATAGCGACTGAAGATTCTATTGCGTGCTTAAACCAGCCAAAGAGATTCTTCGCCCGGTAAACCGGACTCAGAATGACAGTCATAAATTTTTGTGAACGTTATTCATCATCCTCTTCTTCAACTTTCACAGAATCATATTCTGCCGGTGTTACATTGTGTAATTTTTTAACTGCTGCAACTATCGCCCATATTTTTTCATC
>DATFMR010000102.1:0-3795 GCA_035266865.1 Ignavibacteriaceae bacterium
ATTTCTTCTTCATGTTTTTCAAAGAATTCCGGATCAAAGTTTGCAAATGCTAAATTTTCAAGCACAAATTCTATCGTCTTTTTATTTTTTATCCATTTTTCAAAAAGATCGTGCCTGTACCTGATTCCGTATGTGTTCATACCGACAAGAGAAAGGTCTTCATCTTTATAAACGAATCTGACTGCCTTTTTGCCTGCCTTATGTTCCCAGTAAAAATTTGTTTCGCCTTCTCTTGGTTTAGCAGAAACGAAACCGTAGGTCTGATACTCAATGTCCAAAAATTTTGCAGAATTGAACCAGATGCCTCTTTCATATTTGGTCCTTTTCCCGCAGAGCGTTTGTGCTAGCGCCTCACCATGCATTCTTCCTGTATACCATAATTGTTCAAAACGAAACCTGCCCTGTTCGCGTTCTTTGAATTCAACACAGTCACCGGCAGCATAAACATCAGGAATATTCGTTTCGAGAAAATTATTTACAAGAATTCCCTTTCCTGTTTCCACTTTTGAATTCTTAACAATTTCAATATTTGGATGGACCCCCGGGGTCAGTCCGACTAACTGACATTTAATCTCTTCTCCCTTATCTGTAATAATTGATTTAACTCTTCCATTTTCACCAGGAAGGATTTCTTTTAGCTGAACACCAAGTTTCAAATCAAAGCCGTGTTCCAGGATGTGGCGTGATATTAATATTGAATCCTCTTTTGGCAGAACATTTCCCCAGTAAAAGTCTTCTCTTACTAAAAATGTTACGTGAATATTTCTTGAGTGAAGCATTTCAGCAAGTTCAATTCCTATTAAACCGCCTCCGACAATTACTGCGTGTGATGAATTTTTGCTGTTTTCTTCGAGAAGTTCAACATCCTGCCAGCTATATAATCCCTGCACTCCGGGAAGATCCTGCCCCGGCCAGCCAAATTTATTAGTTTTTGAGCCTGTCGCAATTACAAGTTTATCAAATTTTATCGTTGAGTTATCATCGAGTTGTAAAATTTTGTTATCTGTATCTATTGAATTAACGTGAGCATTTTCCAGATCAATTTTATTTTTCTTCCAGAACCAGTCCTCGTATGGTTTAATTTCTTTGAAACGCATATGTCCCATATAAACATACATAAGCGCGGTGCGGGAAAAGAAATGCTTAGTCTCGCTTGAAATAATTGTGACTTTCATATCACTCATTTTTCTTACATGTCGCGCGGTTGTTACTCCGGCTATACCATTCCCAATTATAACCAGGTGTTGCATAGGATTATTTCCAAAGACTTTAAATTTTTACTAATCATATAATAATATAAAATTTTAAAAAATCTGTCGGTAACTTTACAATTGATAGCTTAATAAAAACAATATTTATCACAAAATTGTGTCAATTTGATTATAAAATTTTTATCAATTTTATATATCCGCTGACTAAAACTCAATTTAATCCTAAAAATGAACTGTATCAATAAAATAATAAACATCAAAGTGAAGTAATTTTCTTGAACGACAAATTTTAAACCTATAATTTAGACAGCCTAACAATTAAATCTTTTCAGCTACATAATGAAATTTGAGCGCAAAGACTATTCAAACGAAAAACTTATAGAATTATATATTGCTCTGCTAACGCCGAGAATTATTGAACAGAAAATGATAAATCTTATCCGGCAGGGTAGAATAACAAAATGGTTTTCAGGAATAGGACAGGAAGCAATTTCAGTAGGCTGTGCTTATGCACTGGCCGGCGATGAATATATCCTGACTATGCACAGAAACCTAGGAGTGTTCTCAGTAAAAGGTGTTCCTCTCAGGAAATTATTTTCCCAGTTCCAGGGAAAAGCAAATGGATTTACAAAAGGGAGGGATCGTTCTTTTCATTTTGGAACTTTAAAATATCACATAATCGGGATGATTTCACATCTTGGACCTCAGTTTGGCGTTGCCGACGGAATTGCGCTTTGGAGCAAAATTCATATAGAAAATAAAGTTACGCTGGTATTTTCGGGAGAAGGCGGGACAAGCGAAGGAGATTTTCACGAAGCTGTAAATGTTGCAGCTGTATGGGATCTGCCGGTGATATTTCTTGTTGAAAATAATGGATACGGCCTCTCTACTCCAACAAGCGAACAATTTAAATGCAATAATCTTGCTGATAAAGCAATTGGGTACGGTATTGAAGCCAGAACTATCGAAGGAAATAATATTCTGGAAGTCTATTCTACTATCAAAGAAATCGCGGATGAAATGAGAAAAAATCCTCGTCCATATTTAGTAATTGCCGATACATTCAGAATGAACGGGCACGAGGAAGCATCCGGTACTAAGTATGTTCCAAAGGAGCTTTTTGCAGGCTGGATAAAAAAAGATCCAATAATCAATTATGAAAATTTTTTATTGGAAGAAAATATTCTGACAAAAGGCATGAGAGATTCTTTTACTGAAAAAATTCAAAATGAAGTTGATACTGAATGGGAAGCTGCAGTAAACGAAGAAGAAATATCAGTGGAGACCTCTAAAGAATTAAATGACGTATTTGCACCATTCAATCAAAAAATTAAAAATCTGATCTCTGGAAAGAAAAATAAAAAAAGATTTGTTGATGCTGTAAGTGAATCTCTCTACCAGAGTATGGAAAAACATAAAGAACTTGTAATTATGGGACAGGACATTGCTGAGTATGGTGGAGTATTTAAAGTTACAGATGGATTTTTAAAAAAATTCGGAAGGGAAAGAGTAAGAAATACACCGCTTTGCGAATCAGCAATAATAGGAACCGGACTTGGTTATTCGATTTGTGGGGGAAAGTCGGTAATTGAAATGCAGTTTGCAGATTTTGTGTCATCAGGATTTACACAGGTTATAAATAATCTCGCAAAAATTCATTATCGCTGGGGACAGAACGCGGATGTTGTAATTCGCATGCCCACAGGTGCAGGAGTTAATGCCGGACCATTTCACTCACAATCAAATGAAACGTGGTTTACTCACACGCCAGGGCTTAAAGTTGTTTATCCTGCCACACCATATGACGCAAAAGGTTTGCTAAATGCCTCAATAGAAGATCCGAACCCGGTAATGTATTTTGAACATAAGGCGCTTTACAGGTCAGTTAGTGAAGAAATACCTGATGAATATTACACCGTTGAAATCGGAAAAGCAAATTTGATAAGAGAAGGAAATGATCTTTCCATTATCACTTATGGTATGGGTGTTCATTGGGCAATTGAAACATTAAATGAATATCCTGATTTATCGGCTGATTTAATTGATCTCAGGACATTGCTTCCCTGGGATAACGATGCCGTGAAAAGTTCTGTTAGAAAAACGGGGAAGGTAATTATCCTGCACGAAGATTGTTTATCCGGTGGAATTGGAGGAGAAATTTCCGCGTGGATAACCGAGAATTGTTTCGAATATCTCGATGCACCAGTGATGCGATGTGGGAGTCTTGATACTCCGGTACCATTTGCTAAAAAACTCGAGGATAATTTTCTTCCAGCCCAAAGATTTAGAGATAAATTGAAAAATTTGTGGAATTATTAATCTGACTTTTGCCCGGAGTGAGTTATTCAATTATTCTTTTACTTGGAAAACAGAGTCTAGCACTGTACCATCAACCCATTTAATAACTGCAACAACCTTATTCTTGTTCAATTTTGGTTTTTCGGGTACACCGCAGATTGAATCAACTTCTGCTTTTAATTCTTTTATAGTCTTTACTGGTAAAGAAGATTTTTTAACAGCGTTTAATAAATCTTTTCTCAAAGGATTTATTGCAATTCCTCTTTCCGTAATAATTACATCAATT
>DATFMR010000103.1:0-40209 GCA_035266865.1 Ignavibacteriaceae bacterium
TTATTACCGGCAACAAGCACCAGGGAGGCATCATCCCCTTCCTGCAGTTCTTTTAATAATTGCTGAATAGTTTCTTTTGCCTGGTTAAAATAAGATCCCTTTGAATCAACTACCGACATACTAAAAGTATTATCCAGAATAAAAACCGCGGTTGTTTTTGCTGCTGAAGTAGTTCCACCGATAGCAATTCCTTTTATTGTTGGTCTTGCGAATGCCAAAACAATAAAAAGAATAATTAAAATTCTCAAAGCAAGCAGAAGCCATTGCTTAAATTTTATTTTACGAATCTTGTTTTTTTGAAGTTCTTTCAGAAATGCAAGAGTGCTGAAATCAATTCTTTTTAATTTTCTGAGATTCAGCATGTGAATCAAAACCGGTATTGACGCCGCAAAAAGTCCAAATAGTATTGCCGGGTTCAGGAAAATCATTTATTGCAAAAACCGTAAAAATTTCGAAAATTAAAGTTATCGTTAAAAATAAAGATATAAATTACACAATACCACACAGGAAAATCGTAAATTCAGTTAAGAAAAAAATATTTTATTTTTTTCTTGCTTTTAGCCTGAAGCCATGTTATGTTTGTGTTGTAACACATATATTTATTTATGGGAAAAATTTTAGCAAATAGATTAAAGCAGGAAAAGTTTGAAAGTCCTGAACAGGAAGCGGTTCTGAATATCCTGGTAACTTCAAATTTTTTCAAAACCAAACTGGAGTCAGTTTGTTCAAATTATGGTATTACACAAGCACAGTATAATGTCTTGAGAATTTTGAAAGGGATTTATCCCGACGGCTACCCGAGATGTGAGATTATCAGCAGAATGATAGATCCCTCTCCAGATGTTACCAGGCTGCTTGACAGACTTATAAAAGCCAGACTTGTTGAAAGGTTTAATTCGAACGAAGACAGGCGTTTATCAATTGCCCGGATTACAAAGAAAGGAATTGAATTACTGGAAAAAATGTATCCTGAAATTTCAGTTTTTAATAATTTGTTAAAAAACAACTTAACTGCTGAAGAGAGCAAAATGATTTCTAATATTTGTGAAAAAATTTACGGATCTGAAAAGTAAAAATTTTTGAATATATATGTGTTATAACACGTTTATAATATTATAAAACATAAAAAAGAGGATAATAATGAAAAGTACAAGTTGGTTCGAAATGTTGTTTGATACTGACGATAGCAATGTTATCGCATTTCAAAGAATAGTAGCGGGTATAGTTTTCTTTCCGCACGGTGCACAAAAATTATTGGGATGGTTCGGCGGATATGGATTTGAAGGAACTATGGGATTTTTTACAGGCACAATGGGAATACCGGCATTTTTTGCATTCCTGGCAATTATGGCTGAGTTCTTCGGCTCGCTCGGATTAATAACAGGATTATTAACAAGAGTTTCCGCATTTGCTTTAACTGTAAATATGCTCGTTGCAATATTCACAACACACATTGCAAACGGATTTTTTATGAACTGGACCGGGCAGCAGGCTGGTGAAGGTTTTGAATATCATCTTCTTGCACTAGCAATACTATTAGTTCTGTTTGTTAAGGGTGCAGGTAATTTTTCAATTGATAAAATCTTGGCTGGTAAGAACAAAAATAAACTTGCAAAAGATTAAGCAGAGCAATAAATCGCAAAACCTTGAAGGTCGCTAATTAGACCTTCAAGGTTGCTACACAAAATTTTATTTTTTCTCAAAAGAAACCTTCGGGGTTGCTTTTTAAAACCCCGAAGGTTTGTAAAATTTAAAGTTGTGAGATTTGCAGAGACGCATCGCAACCTGTCTTTGCCTGCGGTAGGTGTTTCTCTACTTATTTATAAACTCAAGGATATCCCCGGGTTGGCATTCAAGCACTTCACAGATTTTATTTAATGTTGAAAATCTTATTGCTTTCGCTTTTTCTGTTTTCAGGATGGAAAGATTCGCCTGCGTGATTCCCACTTTTTCTGCGAGCTCTGTGAGAGAAATTTTTCTTTTCGCCATCATTACATCAAGATTCACTCTTATTGCCATAAATTCCTCATACAGTTAAATCCTGTTCTTCTTTCATCATAACGCCTACACGAAATACTTCTGCAATTACTAATAACAACAAACCAAAAACAAAACCGACACTTGCGTAAGTTCCATAGCTACTGGAGAATGAATTTACCCCCTTTGATCCCACAATTCTAATAGAGTTTAAAACTATGTGAGACGCAATCTGTAAAACAATTGGTAAAGCAATAAGAATGATCCCAATTATTCTTAGTCTTACACCATTTATCTTTTTAAAAGGATTACCTTCCAGTACAGAAGAAATTATTTTACGCGTAATCAGTATTACATATGTAAATGCCCCGGCAATGATCGCCATATACAAGTAAGAATATAGCGCTAATCCAAAGGAAGGATTAAAAACTATAATTGATGATTCAGCGGAACCGAGCCAAATATTTTCTGTAAGTTTTTTCGCAACTCCTAAAGTCTGCAAATTCAGGTTAGCAGATAATCCCCACATTATAGGCATTAATTCTTTAGAAAATAAAACACTATATAAAAACAAACCTGTCCAAACAATTAAAAGAGTTACTACCATACTCAGCGTAAAACTCAGTATTGAATAAATAACCATTAAACCAGTGTATTTCGTTTGTATAGATTTCATAAAAGCTCCGAGTAATTATTACGGAGCAATAATAAAAAACATTTTATTGTTTGTCAAGTTATTTTTATTGAAAAACAATAAATAATTGGCTTTTATCAATATTTTAATGAATTTGAGGGTTTTAAAATAAAAAACCCGATTCTGTAAATTTAGAACCGGGCTAGAAAACAAACCTTGAAGGTCACTTATTAGACCTTCAAGGTTGCCATACATAATTTAAGCAACCTTCGGGGTTTCAAAAAGCAACCCCCGAAGGTTTGTTATATTTATTTCTTATTCATCTTTGCAATCAGGTTCAATGCACTGCCTGCTTTAAACCATTCAATCTGCGCTTTGTTAAATGTCTGGTTTAGCATAGCTTCATCAGTTGAACCGTCCTTGTGTTTAATAACAAGCTTTAACTGTTTTTCGGGAGCGAGTTCTGTAATCCCGATTATGCTCAGTTTGTCATCTTCTTTTATTTTATCGTAATCAGCTGGATTTACAAAAGTCAGCGGAAGCATTCCCTGTTTCTTCAGGTTTGTTTCGTGAATTCTTGCAAAGCTTTTTACTATGATTACCCTGCCGCCAAGAAATCTCGGTTCCATTGCTGCGTGCTCGCGGCTTGAACCTTCACCGTAATTTTCGTCACCAACGACAATCCAGTTAACGCCTATTGCTTTGTATTCGCGTGCAACTTCAGGAACTGATTTTGTTTCACCTGTAAAAGTATTTTTGACTTTACCAGCATCGCCTGTAAATGCATTAATGGCACCGATAAACATATTGTTTGAAATGTTATCGAGATGACCACGGAATCTAAGCCATGGACCTGCCATTGAAATATGATCAGTTGTACATTTTCCTTTTGCTTTTAGCAGCAATGGAAAGTCAACAAAATCTTTTCCGTCCCACGGTTTAAAAGGAGTAAGTAATTGCAATCTTTCGCTGTCATCTTTTACAATTACCTCAACATTTGATCCGTCTTTTGCCGGAGGAACAAATCCCTCTTCGCCTTTATCGAATCCTTTTGGAGGAAGTTCTTCGCCGGTCGGAGGATCAAGTTTTACCTCTTCTCCCTTTTCATTTACAAGTGTGTCAGTCATCGGGTTAAATGAAAGACTACCTGCGATTGCGAGAACAGTTGTAATCTCTGGACTTGCAACAAATGCAAGTGTTTCAGGATTTCCATCATTTCTTTTAGCAAAATTCCTGTTAAATGAAGTAACTATTGTATTTTTTTCGCCTGTTTTAATGTCCATTCTTTTCCACATTCCGATACAAGGTCCGCAAGCGTTAGCCAGAGTAACTCCACCAACTTCGTTCAGTGTTTCGAGCAAACCGTCTCTTTCAATTGTTGCTCTTACCTGTTCTGAGCCGGGAGTAATTGTGTACTGTGATTTTGCTTTTAATCCTTTTGATAATGCTTGCTTTGCAATGCTTGCCGCACGGTCGATATCTTCATAACTTGAATTTGTACAACTACCAATCAAAGCAACACTTACTTTATCCGGGAAGTTGTTTTCTTTAACTGCTTCTTTCATTTTTGAAATCGGCCATGCTTTATCGGGAGTAAAAGGTCCGTTCAAATGAGGTTCGAGTTCTGAAAGATTAATTTCGATTACCTGGTCGTAATATTTTTCCGGATTCTCGAACACTTCTTTATCTGCTTTCAAATTATCAACATTACTTTCTGCAAGTGAAGCTACATCAGCGCGGTCTGTAATTCTTAAATAAGAAGACATCCTTTCGTCAAAAGGAAACAGAGAAGTTGTTGCACCGATTTCGGCACCCATATTACAAATAGTTCCTTTTCCTGTTGCGGAAATTGAAGTAGCGCCTTCTCCAAAATATTCAACAATTGCTCCTGTGCCGCCTTTTACAGTAAGAATGCCGGCTAGTTTTAGAATAACATCTTTTGCAGAAGTCCAGCCGTTCATTTTCCCTGTTAATTTTACACCGATAAGTTTCGGCCATTTTAATTCCCACGGCATTCCTGCCATAACATCCACAGCATCAGCACCGCCGACACCGATTGCGATCATTCCCAGTCCGCCCGCATTGGGAGTATGCGAATCAGTTCCGATCATCATTCCGCCCGGGAATGCATAATTTTCTAAAACTACCTGGTGAATAATTCCGGCTCCCGGCTTCCAGAAACCTACACCATATTTTTTGGAGATGCTCTCGAGAAAATCATAAACTTCTTTGTTTTCATCTGTAGCTCTTAAAAGATCTTCTTTTGCACCAACCTGTGCCTGTATTAAGTGATCGCAATGTACTGTTGAAGGAACTGCTGTAGTTGCTCGTCCTGCGGACATAAACTGCAAAAGTGCCATTTGTGCAGTAGCATCCTGCATTGCAACCCTGTCAGGTGATAATTCAGAGTAGTCTTTTCCCCTGCTTAATTCTTTTTTTGCTTCATCCCATAAATGGGTGTAAAGTATTTTTTCGGCGTAAGTCAGAGGTCTGTTAACTACTTTCCTAACCTTTTCAAGTTTACTTCCGAATCCAGAGTAAACTTTCTTAATCATATCTATATTTGCTGCCATAATTCTATCCCTGGAAAATATATTACTTAAAAATTTCTTATCTCTAAAAATACAAAATTTCAGATGAAATTGTTTAATGTTTACTATAATAATATTTTCAAAAAATGAAAATGCAATTCAAAAAGAAGTAAATATTAGTTAACTTTATTAAGCTTATAAATAAAGGGAAATAATAATTAACATCAATCCCGGAGCTCCGGATGTACAACAATTCCATCCTTATAGTAGATGATGAAACATCGTACCTGGAATTAATGAAAGGCCTTATAAATGATGAAGGCTACAAATATGTTTATACAGAACAAGACCCTCTAAAAGTTCTGGATGCCATTGAAAGAAAATATATTGACCTGGTTCTATGTGATGTTTATATGCCTCAAATGAACGGGATGGAACTTCTTGAAAAAATCATTCAGAAATATCCTAGTTTACCCGTAATAATGGTAACCGCAATTAATGATGTGAAAATAGCTCTCAAAGCAATTGATCAAGGAGCGTACGAATTTATTACAAAACCACCGGACATTGACAGGTTATTTTTAACTATTAAACGTGCACTTGAAAAACGACTCTTAGATCTTGAAAGAAATGCCCTGAGAGAAGTTAGTAATATTCAAGAGAAGAAGTTTACCAAAGATTTTTCCGATATCATTACAAACTCTAAACAAATGCACAAAGTTTTTGAACTCGTGGAAATATTTGCACCTACAAATGAGACGGTTTTGATAACAGGGGAAACAGGAACAGGAAAAGACCTGATCGCTAAAAAAATTCATGATCTATCGCCTAGAAACTCAAAACCTATGGTAGTTGTAAATCTTGCATCCATTTCTCCATCCCTTTTTGAAAGTGAACTTTTTGGACATGAAAGGGGCTCATTTACAGGTGCGACAAATGAAAAGATCGGATATTTTGAATCGGCAAACGGCAGTACAATTTTTTTAGACGAAATAGGTGAGTTACCAAAAGAACTTCAAGGTAAATTGTTGAGAACAATACAGTATAATGAAATATATAGAATTGGCAGCTCCAAACCGATAAAACTTAATACAAGAATAATTGCTGCAACTAATAAAGACCTTTCTGAAGCGATATCAAAGGAGGAATTCAGAACTGATCTTTATTACAGATTAACACGCGGTTTTATAAATCTGCCTCCTCTTCGTGAAAGGGGAACTGACATCGGTTTACTTGCAAATTATTTTCTAACGGCCGGCAATATGATTTATAACAAGAACATACACGGGTTTAGTGAAGAGATAGAAAAATTATTGAATCACTATACATTTCCGGGCAATGTTCGAGAACTGGAAAATGTAATTTTAAATGCTGTAGCAAAAACTGATGATCATTCACTCATAACAAAAGTAGAATTACCATCTGAAAAATTAAAAACCAAAACACCAAAAACTCATTCTACACTTCAAAAATTGCACACTATAGAAGAGGCGATAAAGGAACATATTAGATTTGTAATAAATCACACAAACGGGAATGTTCAAAAAGCTGCTTCTATACTTGGAGTGAGCGAGAGAACACTTCAGAGAAGACTTCAACAAATGCGCAACGAAAAATAGTCCCTCCCGTCAAAATTGACGTCAAATTTGACGTTTGTCATTTATCTCTTGTAATGAGAACTATTCTAAACTCAAAATATTAATCATTAGCAGCGTTATAGTTACTAAATAATCAGGCACACAAATTGCGACTCTCAGTACAGCTAAATTATTTAATCACAAACTGCTAACAACTATTATGAATAACTTACAATCTTTCTTAACTATTGGCGGTCTTTTGCTTCTCTCATTAACATCACTCAGATTTAACCAGGCTATATTAGAGACCTCAACAACCGATGTAGAAAATAAAGTTTACCTGACTGCCTTTTCACTTGCGGATGATATGATTGAAGAGATTAAAGTTAAAAGTTTTGACGAGTCGACAATACAATTTCCTACGACTAACACAGCCAGTCTTACTCCAGTTGCAGATTTAGGACCTGAAAGCGGTGAAACATTTAGTAGTTATGATGATATTGATGATTTTAACGGTTACACCCGTGCAGTAAATGCACCTCATGCTGAAGGTTATAGCATTTCCTGTTTAGTTGAATATGTCGATAAAGATGATCCTGATGATGTCAGCTCAGATCAAACATTTTACAAAAGGGCAAAAATAACTGTTACCAGCCCGTATATGCAGCATCCTGTTACTCTGTCATTCATATTCACGCTTAAATAATGGATACAATTTTAGACCTGATTGGTGCCACAATAATAGCCGGTTTAATAATGCTGGGAATAGCAAATATTAATATCTATTCTTCGCAAATACGTTTTAAATCGGATTCAGGATTAAAACTACAGCAGGATGCAAAAACTATAGCTGATATTCTCGATAACGATTTGAGAAAAATAGGCTTTGGTTACAGCGGCACAGCTATAATAACTGCAAATGAAAAAAAATTAAAATTTTATGCTGATATTGATTCAAACGGAACTGTTAATCAGATAACTTATTTACTAAGTGATTCAACAGAAGTTTCGAATACTGAGAATCCTTCAGACAAGATTTTATATCGGGTTGTAGATGGTGATACATCAAAGGGACCTTCCCTGGGCATTACAGATCTGAAGTTCACTTATAATACTTTACAGGGAAATACTACAACAGTTCCGGATAGCATCAAGTATATTAGAGCTGAAATCTGGGTTCAAACGCCAACAAAAGTAGATGATAACGGTGAGAATAAATTTTTATTTACTTACTGGGAATTGACAATTAATCCAAGGAATATTTAAAAACAATTAATCATTATCATTATGGGAAAAGCAGTAATAATTATAGCAGTAGGAATGTCAGTAATAATTTCATTGCTAATTGTTAATTTAAATTCAAATTCAAGTTCAGGTGCTCAGACCACATTTAATTCATACAATTCAACAAGAGCGAGATTAATCGCAAATTCAGGTATTGAAATTTATCTTGAAAAACTTAGAAGAAATAAATCGCTGAAGGGGGAATATTCAAACAACTCTCTAATGAATGGATCATATGACATAAATATTTATGGGAATGATTCTTTGCTTACTATCAGGTCTACAGCAACATTTGATGACGCTGAACATACGAGTGTTGCAACTGCTACAAGGGACAAAATTGGGCTTCCAAACATAAATTCTTCTGTATATGTGTCATCAAATAATTTAAGCTTAAATTTAAATGGTAATATGGACATTAGTGGAAATGATCACGATATAAACGGGGCTTCTGTTCCCGGTACACCTCTTCCAGGGATAGCAGTAGATGATCCTTCTGACAGTGCTTACATAATTAACAATTTAAAATCCAAACTAACTTCTGCAATTTCAGGTGAAGGAGGAGCGCCAAGTGTAAGTGTTGCGGATGACAGTACTGACTGGTTATCGCTTGCTGAAAGTTATATATTTGCAGCCGATATTACACTGCCTACGGGAACATATTCAACAGGCACCATCTTAGGTACAGCGTCTGAACCAAAGATTACTTATGTATCCGGAGATGTTGATTTAGCTGGTACGGCATACGGTTATGGGATAATGGTAGTTAATGGTGATATTTCCTTAAGCGGAAACTTCACTTATCACGGAATTGTCATCGCATACGGCAATTCCACAATTACAACAAAAACTACCGGTAATTCAGGAATTTTCGGTGCGTCTATTTTTGTCGGTCAAAGCGTTGATATGCAGGCTACAGGAAATGCCAAGCTTTACTATAGTTCAGAAGCAATTAATAATGCAAAAGTAAATTTAAAATCTTCCAGATTTAAAATATTAAGTTGGTGGGAATAATCGGACCTAATAAATAAAATCATCATTTCTAATTAACATTAGAACAGCGCTTTGGGGAACTATAAGAAATTTTTCCTTCTCAAACTCAATTTCATAAGCTTCTTTACGAAGAAAGATCGCGAGGTCACCTTCTTTAACTTGAAGCGGAATAAATTTTATAGGATCTTTTGATTCTTTCCACGGTTCATCTTCACCCTGTGTTGCAATTGGATACCCCGGACCAGCTTTAATTACATATCCACTTTGAATTTTTTCTTTTTCGGAAACCCCGGGTGGTAAGTAAAGTCCGCTCGCAGTTTTATCAGTCGCTTCTTCCGGCCTGATTAATACGCGGTCGCCTATAACAACAAACTTATCTATGTTTTTCAATTTTAATTCCATGCAATTCAAATTTTATAATTTAAAAATATAAAACATTTCCAACAATCCGAAGTTATTACCCTCTTGTAGTTCTAACTAAAATTGGTAATAGTCCCGGAATTCTATTAACTATTCCAATCCCGATATTCTTCATTTTACTTTGCAGAATCATCTTTTGAATAAATCCAGCCATTATAAGCCTTCTTCTGAAATTTCTGTTCCAGTTTCTCTCATGGATTTCTTCAATTTCTTTATTAGGATAATTATTTTTTCTGCTTTCAATTAAAATACCTGAAAGAATTGCTGAGCTTTCCAGTGCCATTCCAATTCCATCGCCGGCTAGTGGAGCAATTACTCTGGCGGCGTCTCCAATCATAAAAACCCCATCTTTTACCAGTTCCCTTTTCCCGAAATAAATATTTCCTGTCCCGTAAAGTTTTACATCTATTTCAACCAGATTAAAATCTCTTGAAAATAGTTTAGAAAATTTCTCATTGCGGCTAAATAGTTTATTAAAATGATCAATAGGAGAACCACTAAAATCTTTACGGCTTTCTAAAAAACAAACCGTTACTGCATTTTCACTAACTGCATTTAAGCCACAATAAATTCCTTCCGATGCATAAACATCTATTCTATCAGTAGAAAAACCAGGCAGGAATTTTTTATCAATGTGAAATTTTATTCCATTTAATCCAGATCTTTCGTTTGCAAATCTCCTGTTTAACTGTTTATCAAGAAGATTTCTTTTCCCGTAAGCAGCTATTACAAATCCGGCATCTATCAAAATGTCTTCGTTATTACTTGTTTTAACCTCAAGCTTGTGTTTTGAATTTTCATATATAATTCTTTTCACTTCCGCCGGTTGAATTAACTCAGCCCCGGATAGTTTTGCTTCTTCAATCAGGAATTTATCAAATATTGATCTTTTCATTCCGAAAGATTCAAAATTAAAATCTGTTTCAAGTTCTTTACCGTCGTCATTTATAAATCTGAATGAATTTATTTTGTTAGGCTTTAATTTCAAGAACTTATCGTAAAGTTCCAGTGATTTTAATTCTTCGGTAACTTCTTTTGATAAAAATTCCCCGCATAAAACTTCCCTTGGAAATTGAAATTTTTCAACCAGGCAGACTTTAAACCCGCTTCTTGCAAGTCTGATAGCCATGGTTGAGCCGGCAGGACCGCCTCCAATAATTGCTATTTCAAATTGCTTCCTATTCATTATAAATTACCAAAAGCCATCTGAATGCCCATTTTCTTTTAATTACATAATTATTTATTCCCATTTCACCAAGAATCTGCATCCAGTCATTTTTAATGAACCCTCTTTTAACTGACTGTGGCGCATCGTTTTTATAAAGTTCGCTTCTTGAAAAAAGTGAGGCTATTATTTTAATGCCGGCTAATGCAATTACCGATCTCCTCAGATCATTTATGATTATACCTTTCCGGGAAACTTCAATCAGGTTTTTCAGAATAGCTTTAATTTCATCTTCTTTAAAATGATGCAGGAATAATGACAAATGTACTATATCAAATTTTTTATTTTTAACAGGCAGATTAAATGTATCCCCACATATTACACTTACTTCAGAATTAATTTTTAGATATTTGCATGCACCTTTATTCAGGTCAATTCCTGTAATGTTCAATTGCGGCAGTTTTATTTTTAAATATAAAAGAATATCAGAAGCACCGGAACCTAAATCAAGAATTGTTAATTTTTTAGTCAGGGTCTTATTTTCATTAACTGAACTATTACTAATTATAAGTTCCAGTCCTTTACTTGTAGTTGAAATTCCGCCAAGATATTTGTTCGTATTTTTTAATTCATCTAGTGCCCTGACAATTCTTTCATCCTTTATTGAAAAATCATCCATCATTTCAGGCGCGTAGCTTCTTTTAAGAATCATTATTTCCCTTCTAAAAATGCAACTTCCATTGTTAGCCCGGGACCAAAAGCAACCGCACAACAAATTTCACCCGGCTTAACATCAGAATTTTCCATAATTTCTTTAAGAACAAAAAGAATCGACGCTGATGACATATTGCCAAAATTTTTCAATACTTTCCTTGAAGGAATCATTTTATCATTCTGCAATTTTAATCCTTCTTGCATTGCATCTAATATTGCCCTTCCGCCGGGGTGCAATGCCCAGTGTTTTATTTTTTCCACACTAAGATTTTTTGAGCTAATTATCTCCTTAAGCATTGGAACAGCCGATTCTAAAATCATTCGTGGAAGATTAGATGACAACATCATTTCAAAACCGAAATTCCCTATTTTCCAGCCCATTGCACCGGACGAATCTTTAAACAAGACAGAATCGGTAGTCAATAAATTCAGTTTAATGTTTCCTGATTTAGAAAATAATGCTGCCGCGCAACCATCGGCAAAAACAATATTTGCTAATATATTATCCCTGGTCGGTTCCGTTTGAAGATGAAGACTGCATAATTCCACAGAGACCATCAATGTATTTAGATTTTTATCGTTTACAGAATTCATTGCTTCAAGTACGGAATTAAATCCTACGAGTGAGGCGGCGCATCCCATAAAACCAATATTTGTGCGTTTAACTGCTAAAGGAATCCCAAATTCATTTATGATGTGAAGATCAAGCCCGGGCGCAAAAAATCCTGTACAGGAAATAGTAATCAGCCTTTCAATATCAGAAGCATTGAAATTATTTTTCTTTAATATTTTTTCAACCGCATTTTTGGTTAACTGTTTTGACCATTTTTCATACTCAAACATTCTGCTTTGGGTATCCGGCTTTAAGTAAGAATTACCATTGGAGAAGAATTTATTTTCAGCTTCAGGGTCGCCATCAGGAACAACAAAAAAACGGTTCTCTATACCGGAATGTTTTGCTGCCATATCAATCATCCTGGAAACCGCAGGTCTGTTCCCCATTCTTTTTTTGAGTTCTTCCTTTACTATTTCCTGCGAAGCTTTAAATGGTGGCGAAGAAGTTTGTATATCAACAATCATAATAACCCTGGGTAATTTAATGAACAGGTTTTTTATTAAAGTATATCAAATTTTTTGAATCGATTTTTATTATTTTGAGGTGTTGCTATTATAAAGTAGGGAAAAATTAATGAATAAGATAGATGGGAAATTTTGGGATGAGAGATACGCAAGCGAAAAAACTGTTTACGGGTATGAACCAAATGTGTTTTTCAAAGAACAATTAGACAAATTAAACCCCGGGCATATATTAATGCCGGGAGATGGTGAAGGCAGGAACGGTGTTTACGCTGCAAAAAACGGCTGGCTGGTAGATTCTGTTGACTTTAGCAATGTTGCCAGAGATAAAGCGCTTGACCTGGCTAAAATCTCAGAAGTAAATATCAGTTACCTTGTAAAAGATCTTGCTGAATATGAACCGCATAAAAATTATTACGATGCGGCAGGGATAATATTTCTACACCTAGATAAAGTTTTGAGCAAAATTTTTTTCAACAAAGTTGTTGAATCTCTGAAACCTGGAGGTGTACTGATCTTTGAAGCATATTCGGAAGAACAGTTGGGAAGAAATTCCGGTGGACCGCAGGATTTATCAGTGCTTTATGGACTAGATGAAATCAAAAATATATTTCAAGAATTGAATCCGATTTTATCTGTAAAAGAAGAAATTTTCCTCAATGAAAGTCATTTTCATACCGGCAATGCTTCTGTAATAAGATTCGTTGGAACTAAATAATATAAATGAAAAAAGTATTATTCATATCATATTACTGGCCACCTTCCGGTAAAGCATCCTTGCATTGGCCAATTGATATTATAAATTATTTGTCCGGCTTCGGCTGGAAAGCTTCAGTTTTAACTGTAGATGAAGATACTTTTTCTCAAAAAGATGAAAGCATTCTTACTAAAATTCCAAAAGACTTAACTGTGCTAAAATCACGTTCATTTGAACCTTTTGATATTTACAGAAAATTTACAGGAAAAAGTAAAGACGAACAATTAGTGGCGTCCGAAACTATTTCAAAATCCAACGATAGCTTGACGCACAAAATATCAATCTGGATTAGAATGAATTTATTCATCCCTGATGCGCGTATTGGCTGGTATTTTTCTGCAGTCCCGGCCGGTAATAAAATATTAATAAAAGAAAAATATGATGCTATCATTTCTATCGGACCGCCTCACACAACTCATTTAATAGGAATGAGTTTGAGTAAGAAAAACAAGATTCCACACATCCCGGTTTTTATAGATCCCTGGGTGGATATAGCATACTATAGAGACTTTAAAAGAAATCCTTTAACACTTACAATAGATAATCATTTAGAAAAATCGGTTCTGAAAAATTCAGCATCAGCCGTTTTTGTTACTAATACAATGAAAGAGGATTACGTTAAAAAATATCCTTTTATAGAGAATAAGAGTAATGTTCTATACTGGGGGTATAACGAAGAGGATTTTGAAAAAGTAACTATCGAAAATCATGGAGATAAAACTGAAGTATTAGTGCACGCGGGAAATATTTTTGATTTTCAGAATCCTGCAAATCTCTGGAAACAGCTAAAATCTGAAATTGATAAGGGTAGAAAACTCCAGATTAAATTTATCGGTACTGTAAGTCCTGAAATTAAAAATGAAATCGGTAAAAACTGCCTCACGGCTTATACCGAGTACCTGGGATTTTTACCTTATGATAAATTATTAAATGAGTTACAAAATGCTTCATATCTTTTGGTTTGTGCTACAGAGAGAAGGCACGTTCCCGGTAAATTGTTCGAATACCTGCGTACCGGGAAACCGATTATAGCTTTTGGAGATGACAACGATGAAGTAAAAGAAATTTTATCACTGACGAATTCCGGAATGATTTTTAATTATAGAGAAAGGGGAAAAGAATTTTTTGATAATTCCAAAAATTTTAAAACTGATCTTGAAAAAGTTAAAACATTCGACAGGAAGAATATTTCTCATAAACTTTCAGAGATTCTTAATAATATGAAACACTAAATTCTAAATGACAAATCCTAAACAAGGATGAAATTTTAATTCAGAAATTCAAAATTGTTTAGGATTTAGAAATTTGTAATTAGTTTTTGTTTCTTTTATTCTTCCCTGTACACCATAGTAGAAGATCCCTGAGCAGTTGGAGTAACTACAATCTCATTAATATTTACATGCTGCGGTCTTGTTGCAGCAAACAAAACAAGATTTGAAATATCCCCAGCTACCAGCGGTTGAAATCCTTTATAAACCTGTTTTGCTCTATCTTTATCTCCGGAAAATCTCACTTCGCTGAATTCTGTTTCAACAAGTCCCGGTGCTATTGTTGTTACTTTTATTTTTTTGTCCAGCATATCCAGCCGGATTCCTTTACTCAAAGCATCAACAGCAAATTTTGTTGCACAATAAACATTTCCATTAGGATAAACTTCATGCCCGGCAACAGAGCCAATATTAATAACATGTCCCTGGTTCCTTATTGCCATTAACGGCAACACTTTTCTTGTAACATACAGCAGACCTTTTACGTTTGTATCGATCATTTCTTCCCAGTCTTCAATATTACCGCTATCCAGTTTGCTGAATCCCCTTGCCAAACCTGCGTTGTTTACAAGAATATCAATCTTTTTCCACTCTTCAGGAAATGAATCAATTATATTATTAACAGCATTTTTATCGCGTACATCAAGCTGGAAGAAATATACTTTAACAGAAAATTCATTTTTTATTTTTTCAGCGAGTTTTTCAAGGACCTCAATTCGTCTTCCGCATAAAATAAGATCAGCTCTCTCTCTTGCTAAATCTAAAGCACACGCTTCTCCAATTCCTGCTGTAGCTCCCGTTACAAAAGCTATTTTATTTTTCAACATTCCCATAAATAATTCTCCGTATTTTCATTCATTTAAAATTATTACTCTTTGACAATCGTCATATACTTTTTTAACCTGTTTGCACAGAAATTTATATACACAAAAAGTAAAATTAAAATAACAAGCATCAATAATATTTGCTTAGTATATTTAAAATTTGCGTAATCTAACAATTTTACCCAACCATTAATTAATAAACCCCTGAAAGCAACTGCGATTATTGCTATAAAAATATTTACAACAAGATATCCAATGTTTACAAGCTGAAAAATTACAAGACCAAGCCTGAAGTTTATATTATTATTTTTTTTAAGTATTACCGAGGTAACTTCAATAAAAACAAGGCTGACAAGCAACGGGATAATTAGTAAAAATGCATATGTAAATATTGTTGTACTTTCTGAGAAACCCATATCAACATTTAACAGAATTCCCTTTAAATAATAATGCGACTCTTTTCCTGTTATTAAAGAAGCAATTGCACCTTTAACAAAAGGATTGAAATACAGGACTATCAGCAGCCCAACAAAAATTGAGGATAATACTAAACCGATTTTTTTCAAAATGGTTTTATTTAATTATTTAACTAGTAATTTTAATCTAACCATAAAATTAAGAATAAATTAGAAAAGATTTAATATTTATTGCGGGCTTATTTAAAACACACCGGGAATTTCTGTTTTACAGCTTTTACATTTATTACCCGAAAGGCTGTTGTAATAAACGTTGTGCCAGTCTCTTTTTATTAGAGGGCTCCCACACTCAGGACAAAAAGTTGTCTGTCCTTCTGTGTTATGAATATTACCCACATAGCAATATTTTATCCCTATTTCCGTTGCAATTTTTCGCGCACGCGTTAAAGTTTCGGCAGGTGTACTTTCTTTATTTTTCATTCTGAAATCAGGATGAAAAGCTGTGAAATGCAGCGGAATAGAATCGCCGAGGTTTTCAAGTATCCAGTTGCATTCATTTTTAATTTCTTCAGTGGAATCATTTTCGCCCGGAATTAAAAGTGTGGTCATTTCAAACCACACATCGGTTTCATTTTTCAGCCAGATTAAAGTATCAAGTACATCTTTGAGATGAGAAAGAGTTTGTTTATAATAAAATTTTTCAGTGAATCCTTTTAAATCTACATTCGCAGCATCTATGTTTTTATAAATATCTTTTCTTGCTTGTTTATCTATGTAACCTGCGGTAACCATAACTGATTTTATATTTTCCTGTTTGGCAATTTCTGCTATATCAATTACATATTCTCCAAAAATTGTTGGATCGTTGTAAGTGAATGCAATTGATGGAGCATTATATTTTATTGCTAATGCAACAACTTCTTCCGGGGAAGTTTCAAGTGAATTGAGTTCATCAAGTTTTGCTTTGCTTATTGACCAGTTTTGACAAAACTTGCAGCCAAGGTTACAGCCGGCAGTTCCAAAACTCAGAACGCTGCTGCCGGGAAGAAAATGATTTAATGGTTTTTTCTCAATTGGATCAATTGCAAATCCGGTTGGATGACCATAGCCGGTCGTGTATAATTTGCCACCGTGGTTTTGTCTTATGTAACAAAAACCCGGCTGTCCTTCTCCAATTTTACAATAACGCGGACAAAGTGTGCATAAGAGTTTGTCCTTTTCAGCAGGCTCCCACCATTTAGCCGGCTTCATATTTTCAGTAATCACATTCATCTTATTCTTAATCATAATCTGTCTTTTAAGAAATTTGCAGACAATAATTAATATTTATTCTTAAATGAATAATAAAGTCAATTATTTATATCACTTCAAACCTGAGCCAGTTTGCACGGCTTTTTTCTGAATAAGGCGCTCCTGCAGCAAATATAACAATATCTCCTTCTTTCACCTGTCCGTCTTCAAGAATCATTTTTTTAATTATGTCAATTGCAAAATGTTCTTTATCAATATCTGCGCAATACATTGAAGTTACTCCCCATCTCAGGCAAAGTTTGTTCATTGTATCAAAACTGTTTGATATTGCTATTATCCTGGCTTTTGGTCTGTATTTTGAAAGATTAATTGCAGTTCTGCCCTGGAATGTAAATACAACAATGGCTGCTGCATTTATCTGCCTGCTCATTGCTACAATTGCACGGCCGACAGAATCAAACAAAATTCTCTCGGTAGTTTTTGGAGTTTCAAATTCATTTTCTTCCCGCGGGATAAAATGAGGATCGGTACTTCTAATAATATCATTCATTATCTGCACTGTCTTTAAAGGAAATTTACCTACAGACGTTTCTCCGCTTAACATTACAACATCAGTTCCATCAAGCACTGCATTTGCAACATCAGAAGCTTCTGCTCTTGTAGGTATTGGATTATGAATCATTGAATCGAGCATTTGGGTTGCCGTGATAACCAACTTACCGTTTGCATTACATTTTTTTATGAACTCCTTCTGCAGAATCGGCACATCTTGCGGTGGTAATTCTACTCCAAGATCTCCGCGTGCAACCATAATTCCATCTGCAACTTCAAGGATTTCATCAATACTGTCACAGGCCTCCTTTTTTTCAATTTTAGCAATTACAGGAACTTCACTTCCCCTTTCCTTCAGCCAGTTTTTTAAAAAAGTTATATCTCCTGCGGATCTTACAAAAGACAAAGCCACAAAGTCCACCCTGTGCTTCAAAGCAAATTCAAGATTCTTTAAATCTTTTTCTGTGACCGAAGGAGTTGATAAAGTCATTCCAGGTAAATTCATTCCTTTCTTTGGTCTGAGAGTCCCGCCGTTTTCAATTAAGCAGATTACCGAGCTTTTCTTTTTCTTAATAATTTTTAGTCGAAGTAAGCCGTCATCAATTAAAACTGAATTACCTACTTTAGCATCATCAACCAATGACTTATAAGATGTTGAAATTAATTTTTTGGTGCCTATAACATCGTTCGTAGTAATTTCAATCTCTTCACCTTTAACAATTTCAATTTCCGGATCAGACAAATTTCCTATTCTAATTTTTGGTCCCTGCAGATCAATTAGAATTGAGATTGGGGTGTGTTCATCAACGCAGGCATTATGAATTTCATCAAATATATTTTTATAAAAATCAAAATCACCGTGAGAAAAATTAAGCCTGATTCCATCCATTCCTGAAATAATTAATTGCTTAATCATCTCTGAAGTATTTGTCGCTGGACCAAGCGTGCAAAGTATTTTGGTTTTTGCAAAATTTTCCATTATCTCATTTTTCATTATTTCTTTTTAACCGGCTTTTTGGTGACAGGTTTAATTTTGGGTTTCATTTTATTTTCAGTTTTTGGTTTAGCTTTTGAATACATCAGCTTTATCTTCTTTTCCACAAGTGCAAAGATTGTATTTTTTTGATACCCTTTTGCCGATGGCTTTCCTGCTTTTACACCGGTAAGAATTTCAATTCCTTCTTCAACTCTGGAAATTGACCAGATATGAAATTTCTTATTCTTAACAGCCTGAACAACATCTTCTCTCAACATTAAGTCTTTTACATTCTGAACAGGTATTATTACTCCTTGTTTGCCAGTTAATTTTCTTGATTTACAAACGTCATAAAATCCTTCAATTTTTTCATTTACACCGCCAATAGGCTGTACATCCCCTTTTTGATTTAATGACCCAGTAACTGCTATTGACTGTTTTAGGGGCAGATCTGCAAGAGTCGAGAGTAAAGCGAATATTTCAGCGCACGATGCACTGTCACCGTCTATTCCGCCATAAGATTGTTCAAAGACAAGGTTTGCATTAAAAGCAAGAGGATGATCTTTACCAAATGTTTCTTTAAAGTAACCAGTAATTATCAGGACACCTTTGTTATAAGATTTTCCCCCCATTCCAGATTCACGGTCTACATTAATAATATTTCCTGAACCGAGTGAAATTGTTGCTGTAATTCGTGTGGGTCTTCCAAATGAATGAGCATCATTTCCGTAAACTGCCAGTCCATTAATCTGTCCTATCCGTTCTCCTTCGGTATCAATCAAAATTGAATTCTCCTCAATCATATCGCTGATCTTGGATTCCATCATACCATGTCTTTCCTTGGAAGAATTGTAGGCTTTTAGAATAAATTCTACCGTCACTTCTTTTTCATCGCTTGCTTTTGCCCAGAAATTTGCTTCCCGCGCAATATCAGCTATGACAGAAAACCTGGTAGTAAGTTTTGTTTTTTGTCCTGCATATCTCGATCCTATTTCAATTAGTCGCGCAATTGCTGAATTATTAAATTCAAGCAGATTTTCTTCTTTAATTAATTTTTTAATTACTCTTGCGTAATCAACAAGAATAGAATCAGTTCGTTTAATTTCATAGTCAAAATCAGCCTTAATTTTAAACATCTTTTTAAAATCGTCTTCATATTCTGATAAAAGATTATAAACTGATTGACTTCCGTTTAATATTACCTTTGTATCAACTTCAATCGGCTCTGGTTGAAGAATAGAAGTCGCAAGCTGAAAAACATTATGCATATCCTGTATTTCAGTTTTGCCGTAAGTAAGCACTCTCTTTAAAGTTTTCCATGCACCCGGTTCTTCAAAAAGGTGGTTTGCATTAAGTACAAGATAACCACCGTTAGCTCTCAATATTGAGCCTGCTTTAATTTTTGTAAAGTCACTGTACCAGCCTCCGCGCCCGTCATTTATTTTTTCAATAGTTCCAAAAAGATTTACATAAGTTGGTGAAGTTTCAATAATAACCGGGCAATAGTTTGAATCTGTATTATCAAGAATAATATTTACATCGTATTCTTTGTAATAATCGATTATAAAACCATCCTGGTTGGTTTCTCCCTGAGGCTTATTTCCTTTAAATACATCAAGGTTATCGAGTATATTTTCTTCCACCTGTTCAAGGTATGTTATAATTTTTTTATAACCATACTTTTCTTTGATGTTTTCAATCACTCCACGAACAACTTCTTCTGCTGCTTTTTTTTCAAGTTCCTGTAATTTTACCTGGAACTCCTGGCTGACAATAATACTTTTCTTAAATAGTGATTGTAACTCGTGCTGATGCTCGTTGTATTTTGACAGAATTTCCTTCGCCTGTTCTTCTGTCAGTTTTTTCTTTTTTACCATTTCCTCAAGTTGATAAATAGGAATAGCCTCACCATCAACAATAGGAAAAAGATCAGGTCTTGCTGTTTCACCCTGTTTTATTTGTCCAAGTTGAAAATTTTCCTTTTTCATTTCTTCCTGGAAGCCTGCCATTAATTTTTGTTCTTTTTCAGTGTACTGTTTTATCAGTTTGTTTTTTTGATTTATGTAATGCTGATTATCAAGGCATTGCGGAATTTTATCCATTAATATTTCAATTGCAGAATTCATATCCTGCTTAAATTCCTTCGCCTTACCTTTCATAAAAATCAGCAAGCTAGGACGATCAGGATCTTTGAAATTATTTACATATGCGTAATCATATAAAAGCGGACATTTTGAACTAACCTTTTCTAGCATTTTTTTTACGGTTGTTGCTTTTCCTGTGCCCGAAAGTCCAGCTATATAAATATTGTAGCCGGGACTCCGTAACTCTACCCCAACTCGAAGTGCGTTTAATGCTCTTTCCTGTCCTAATATTCCTTCTATCGGTTCTATTTCATTAGTTGATTTAAAGTCAAAAATTTCCGGATCACATTGCCATCTTAATTCTTCAGGTTTTAACTCTTTATGTTTTGGGGCTTTTATGGTTGTCATTCAGAACTCCAAATAAATTTGAATTATTTTACGCGGAAAAAATTACATTTTCTTCTGAGAATATTGAAAATCTAACTATTAAAGATACTAATATCAAAACAGATAATTTTTCCGGAATTGACATTTATTAATCTATAATTATTTAATTTAGGTAAATCGATTACAGATAAAATACCAGGAATATTAAATGGATTTGAGCAAAGCCAGAAGTTATTTCCCACATATTAAAGAGGGAATAATTTATTTTAACCACGCTGCAACAAGCCCTCTTTCTACTCTCGTCACAGAAAAAATAAGCGAATACACGAGTGAAAGAAGTTATAAATGGATTGATAACTTTCCCAGGGTAGGTCAATTTGCAAAATCAACTAAAGAAGATCTCGGGCAGATGCTGAACTGTTCACCCGACAGAATTGCGTATACAGATAATACAACTACTGGAATTAATATTTTAGCACGCGGACTGAAACTTGAAAGGGGTGACAGAATATTATTAAATGATATTGAATTTCCGGCAAATGTTTATCCATTTCTTAATCTTCAAAAAGAAGGTATTGAAATAGATTTTATAAAATCTCACGATGGTGTCGTATCTTCTGAAGATATTATTCAAAATATTAAGGCAAAAACGAAAGTTGTTTCAATTAGTTTTGTGCAATTTTTAACAGGCTATAAAGCTGATCTTGAAAAGATCGGGAACTATTGCCATAAGAATAATATAATATTTTGTGTAGATGCTATACAGGGACTTGGCGCTTTTAGGCTTGATGTCCAAAAATGTAAAATTGATTTTCTTTCTGCTGGGACACAAAAATGGTTGATGGGATTACAGGGACTGGCATTCGTTTATCTTACTGAAGAACTGCAAAATAAAATCGATATGAAATACGTTGGGTGGTTATCTGTTGAAAATGCCTGGGATATTTTGGATTACAATCTCAAACCACTTGAGTCTGCTGATAGATACCAAAACGGAACTATTACACATATTGGTGTTTATGCATTAAGAGGTGCATTAGATCTGTTCCTGGAATTTGGATGGGAAGAAATTGAGAAACAGGTTTTGGGAAACTCCATTTATCTTTCTGAACAATTAAATAAAGCAGGGATAAAAACATTATTGTCCGATTGTTCAAAGGAATTTTATTCCGGGATTGTCTCTTTCAAACATGACAAATCACAAAAGCTATATGAAAATTTAGCAGAGAATAAAATAAATTGCGCAGTGAGAGAAGGAATGGTTAGGCTTTCACCACATTTTTATAATTCTAAAGAAGAATGTGATAAAGTAGCAAAAGTAATTAAGGATTTTAATAACTAAAAGAAAGTTTTATCTGCTTGATATTAACAAATAAAACCTCGTCCCATACATTACTGAAGAGCTTTAATATTTTCTTCAAATTTGCCTTCCAAATCCTTTTCGTAGCCACGATAATCATACTTAACAACTGAATTTTTATCTATCACCAGCACTTGAGGTGTAATTGTTATATCCAGGATTTTATCAAAGATATCGCTGAACTTTATGATAGTCTGATTATTCAAAAAAGAGAATTCAACTTCTCTAATAAACTTGTTTTTAATTCCTTCCACGCTTTCATTTAAATTTACAAATAAAAATTTAATCCCCGGATATTTCTTTATCAGATTCGCAATAGTAGGAAATTCCTTTTTGCAATATGGACAATCAAAACTAAAGAAGATCATTGAAACAATTTGTCCCGTGAATTCTGACATAGAAATATTTTTGCCATTAATATCATTAATATTAAAATTCTTTAGTGAGACATCAATGTTTTTATCAATTTTCAAATCTGCTATTTTTTTTCCGAATTTTTCAGCTCCTTTTGGTTTGCCTAAAAATTTATAAGCTTGTTGGAGTCCTTCGTAAGCATCTACTCTTTCCGGATCTAAATTTACGGCATAGTTTAAGTATTTGATAGCTGACTTGTAATCATTAAGATGCATCTTTGCGGCAGCCATCAATAAATTAATATCATAAGCCTTGGGATTATTTTCTTGTTCAGTAGCTATTGGTTTTAATAACTCAATAGCTTTTTTAATGTCAATTTGCCTTTGAATCAATACTTTGGAAACTCTCATTATCGTATTTTCTGAATTATCATATTCCAAAAGAGAATCTACTGATCTTATTAAAACATCATGAGGCTCACCAACGGCTGCTTTCATTTCAAAAAGATATCCCAGCAAACCCGGTTTAATTGCAGTATTTGGATTTCTATTTAAATAATTTTCACAATCAGATATCAGCCCCGCAAATACCTTTTGATAATTATTCTTTGTTGCAGAATGCCAGACCTCTCTAACATGTTCTGACATTACTCTGTCTTCAGCCGTAATATTATTTTGTGCTAGAGTTATTCCAGTTAAAAACAAGAGAAATATTAAAAATTTCATTTAATCCCTTTTTTATTCATTTTTTTTAGAAATATGCATTTTACTAAGGGTTGCCTAAAATAAAAAGAGCAATTGATGCTTTAAACATATAGTCATACTAACAGGTTCCAATATCTCTTTTTTTTAGGATTTCACTTTTTTCAATTTTTGAAATTCAGAATAATCACTTATCTTAAAGCAAATTAATTTATATATTATTCTTTTGCCAAAAATTGTGTAATTTAATTTTGCATTTCAAAGGATTTAACATTACAAAAAATATCAGGAGAATCAAATGGTATTGTGCTTAAAAATGATTCGTAGCTTTTTAATATTATTTCTTGTTATTTCATTTATTATATCACAAAGCATTGAGGCGCAGAACAAACAGGATAAAAAACCTGAAGTTCGTGTAAGCCCGAAAGCTACTATTATGCAGACGATCGGTTTTACTGATATATCAATTTCGTACAGCAGGCCTGGAGTAAAAGGCAGAAAAATCTGGGGCGGCTTGGTTCCATATGACAAAGTCTGGCGTGCTGGTGCAAATGAAGCGACTAAATTTACTTTCAGCACAGACGTAATGATAGCCGGGAAAAAACTTGCTAAAGGTTCTTATTCATTTTTTGCAATTCCCGGTAAAAAAGAATGGACACTTATTTTTAATAAAGTTGCCGATCAATGGGGTGCATTTACTTACAACGAAGGTCAGGATGCTTTAAGATTTAAAGTTAAGCCAGTGCAAAGTAAATATACTGAATGGCTTAAATATGATTTTACCGGTATGGATGTTCAGAAAGCAGGAATGAATAACTCAGCAGTAATTAATCTAAACTGGGAAAAACTTAGAGTCCCTTTTAAAATTGAAGTTGAAACTAAAGATTAAATCTTAAAAAGATTCGGGAAAAGAATGTATTGCAAATTTAGATATTTGTTTTTTTTAGTAACTTTTCTTCTGCTGGGTTCAATAAGTAATGCCCAGACAAAGGACGAAATACTTGCAGGAAAAATGAGAGTAAGCCCGAAAGCTTCTGTATCTGAAACTGTTGGATTTACAAAAATATCCATAGAATATAGCAGACCTGGAGTTAAAGGTAGAAAGATATGGGGAAGCTTAGTACCGTACAACAAAGTTTGGCGTGCCGGCGCAAACGAGGCAACAACAATCACTTTTAGTACAAATGTTATTGTTGGAGGGAAAAAACTATTAAAAGGTACTTATTCATTTTTTGTCATACCAGCAAAAGATCAATGGACTCTAATTTTCAACAAGGTCGCCGATCAGTGGGGAGCCTTTACTTACAATGAGGCTAAAGATGCAATACGGGTAAAAGTTAAACCTGTAGCAAATAGTTGCTGGCAGGAACTACTTGCATATACTTTCGATAAAATTGATGTTGAGTCTGTAGGGGAGAAAAATACGGTGTTTGTAAATCTTGTCTGGGAGAAGCTTAAAATTCCTTTTAAAGTTACAGTTTCCACTTCATCAAAATAAATTTAATAAAGGCTCGCCCTGCAGCGAGTCTTTAAAAATTAACCTCTTATTGCTTTTAATAATTCGTCTGTCTTTTCTTTCATTAAATCTATATCACCACGGCTTTCAACATTTAACCTTATAATCGGTTCTGTATTTGAAATTCTCAAATTAAATCGCCAGTTATCATATTCAACACTCAGACCATCTGAATAATCTTTTTTTCCACCGGTATATTTTTCATCAATTTCTTTTAGTTTTTCTTTAGGATTATCAATAGTTGAATTTATTTCACCTGAACATGGATAGGCGGCAATCATTTCATCAACCAGATCAGATAATTTTTTGTTTTCCTCTGACATTAATTGCATAATTAAAAGAAATGGAATCATTCCGCTATCAGAATAAGAATTTTCCCTGAAGTAATGATGTGCGGACATTTCGCCTCCGTAAATTGCATTAACTTCTCTCATCTTTTCTTTTATATAAGCATGACCACTAACTGATTGGACAGCTATACCTCCTGCCTTTTCTACAACTTCGAGTGTATTCCATGTAAGTCTCGGATCGTGTACTATATTCTCTCCCGGATGTTTTTTTAGAATTGATTTTGCCAGAAGACCAACTATATAATAGCCTTCTATAAAATTTCCTTTTTCATCAAAGAAAAAACACCTGTCATAATCACCATCCCAAGCAACTCCAAGATCAGCTTTATTATTAAGAACTGCATCAATTGTTGCCCGGCGGTTTTCCTGCAATAATGGATTTGGTACCCCATTTGGAAAATTTGAATCAGGTTCATTAAAAACCTTGATCATTTTAATTGGCAGATCTTTTTCAATCGCATTCAAGGCTAAACCAGCGCAGCCGTTCCCGGCATTTACTACGACATTATATGAATTTATTTTTTGGGGATCATAAAATTGTTTCAGGTGTTCCATAAACTTATCCATAATATCCTGAGTTGTAGTTTTGCCGGGATTATCGGAAATTTTTCCCAAGCTATCATTTACAATCATTTTTTCAATTTCATTTAAACCGGAATTATAGCCAACCGGAACCGATCCTTTTTTTACAAATTTCATCCCGTTGTATTCGGGAGGATTATGACTTGCAGTAATCATTATTCCTCCGTCTGCATCAAAAAAAGGAGTGCCGAAATAAATCATTTCAGTTCCACATAACCCGATATCAATTACATCGGCCCCGCTTTCATTCAACCCTTTTGCAAGTGATGCTGATATTTCTTCTGAGGATTTTCTTATATCGTGCCCGATAACAACTCTCTTTGCGCTTAAATAACTTCCATAAGTTCGACCAATTTTATAAGCGAAATCAGTATTTAATTCAGAAGGAACTTTACCTCTTATATCGTAAGCTTTAAAGGAATTAATTTTATCCATTACCATTCACTCCCGGGTTTTATCAAGATTATTGAAAAATAAATCGTAGAATTAAATTTGAATTTGTTTATGAAAGATAACCATTTATTTTTGAACCATAAATAGAAATATCTGCCAAAGTCACAAACTTGACAGAAAAGTCAATTATGGAGATTATTTTTTCAATAGACTTTATAATAATAACTTTATATGTTTGGTGATCAAATAAACAACCGGAGATAGTTATCGCTAACAAGGATACTGTTAAGTGGCACTTCGCAAAATGCAACAATTCTAAATGCAACTCAATTTTCCTGGTAAACCCTGAAGAAAAACCAGGGGAGTTAGGTTTCATTTGCCCTGAATGCAGCACTAAAACGACAACTTCACACATTATTCAATGTTCAAGTTGCAGAACTATTTTGAATTTTGTCAGGGCATCGGTTAGTGAGGAAAAAGTTGTCTTTAATGTTCCAAAGTGCTCACATTGCGTTGGTACAATTGAAGATGAGTGGGAAATTGAACCACTCTATCAACCGGATTCATACATCTGAGTTTGAATTGTTTAATAAAAGAATACCTGCTGATTAATTAATTTATCAGAGGCTTTCATTGTGGCTCTTCTATTGATTTTTAAGCCTTATTAAGATCAAATAATAATAAGGCTTTTGTTTTTAAAAAATTTATTAATTGAAGCGGATTTAAAAAGAGCTTATTTTGAAGTTGCAATTAATTATAATTATTCTGGTGTTGCTACATAAATAACTTCAATCATCACCTACAAACTTAGTTAACCTTTCAAGAGGATAAAATGAAAAAACTATCATTAAAAATGCTGATTATTGTTTCTGCTTTTTTATTAGCAGGGACTTTTGCAATAACTTCAGCACAGGATAAATCAGCTTCTGATAATTACAGCTGGTTGAATCTTGACACAGTTAAAGCAGGTAAATTTGATACAGGTAAAATGTGGACGTTCGATTACCCCCCTGTTGATTATTTTGAAAAAGAATACGGTTTTAAACCATCCGAAGAATGGCTTAATAACGTTAGAATGTCAGCTCTTCGTTTTGCTAATTATTGTACCGCTTCTTTTGTTTCTGCCAATGGCCTTGTAATGACAAATCATCACTGTGGACGCGGACCAGTTACACAGGTTACAAAAGATGGCGAAAATTTAATGGACAATGGTTTTGTTGCTGAAACTCTGGAAGATGAAAGACCTGTCCCCGGTTTATACGTTGAACAGCTTGAACTTATAAAAGATGTTACAGACCAGGTTCAGGCAGCAATTGATGAAGGTAAAACTCCAGAAGAAAGGGCTGCAAAAACAAAAGAAATAATTAATGAAATTCAAACTAAAGAAAGCGAAGCAACCGGTTTAAAATGTTCAGTTATTACTTTCTTCAACGGCGGTAAATATTCACTTTATGGATACAAGAGATATACAGACGTTCGACTGGTTTTTGCTCCGGAAGAACAGGCTGCATATTTCGGAGGAGATCCTGATAACTTTACATATCCACGTTATGATGTCGATTGTTCATTCTTCCGCGTTTATGATGAAAACGGAAATCCATTAAAGACTAAAAATCATTTTACCTGGAGCGAGAATGGTGCAAAAGTAGGTGAACCTGTTTTTGTTGTAGGTAACCCTGGAAGAACTGCAAGACTTAACACAGTTGCACAGCTAGAATACACAAGAGATATTCAGATTCCATATACACTCGATCTATTAGCAGGATTAATTGATGTTTACAGGACATTATTGAACAATCACCCCGACAGAAGAGCTGAATTAGAAAACAGGATCTTTGGATTTGCAAATTCACAAAAAGCTTATACAGGACAGCTCAAAGGATTACGTGATCCTATTCTGATGCAAAAGAAAGTTGATTTCGAAAAAACCTTTAAAAAAACAATTCAATCTGATCCAGAATTAAATAAAAAATATGGTGACCTCTGGACTAAAATTGCTCAATCGAGAAAAGAATTAAGAGGGATAGCATTTGAACTATACGGACTATCAACAAGTCCGTTTACCGCCCCTGAATATTTTAACATTGCTAATTCAGTAATAAAATTAGCTAATGAGTTAAAGCAGCCGGAAGATCAAAGATCAGCATTGTACCAGGGTGCTGAACTTGATTCTACAATTGCGCATTTATTCCCAGCTAATTTTGACCAGGAAAAGAATGATCTTATGCTGCAATTCTTTATCGAAAATATTACAAAAACTCTTGGCGAAAATAGTCCTGTTGTTAAGCATTTTACCGGCGGAAAAACTGGTAAGGAAGCTTTCGAATATGTAATGTCAAACTCTTACCTGACAAGTCAGAACAAAACAAATGAATTGGTAGACAAAGGGGCTGATGCAATTCTAAATTCAGATGATCCATTTATTTACTTCGTTCAAACAACAGAAGCAAGAAAAGAAGAACTTCAGAAAAAAGCCAAAGAAATAACAACTGAAGAAGCAACATACAACCAGCAACTTGGAAAAGCTTTCTTTGAAGTTTACGGAACTTCAATTCCACCTGATGCTAATTTTACTCTGAGATTGCAGGATGGTGTAGTAAAAGGATACGACTATAACGGAACCCAGGCTCCGCCATTCACAACATTCTATGGAATGTATGACAGGTATTATTCTTTTAACAGTAAAGACTGGGAATTACCTGAAAGATGGAAAAATCCACCTGCAGATTTTAATTTATCAACACATATGGACATGGTTTCCACAAACGATATTATCGGTGGAAATTCCGGAAGCGCCATAATTAATAAAAATGCAGAAGTTGTAGGACTGGCTTTTGATGGTAATATCCAGAGTCTTCCGGGCAATTTCATTTTTGATGACACACAGAATAGAACAGTTTCTGTTACTTCTACAGGATTAATGGAGGTAATCAGAAACTTATTTAAAGATACAAGGCTTGCGGACGAATTGCAGAACGGAATGATGAAATAATTAAAATATTATGACCGCCATGGTCGTACCATGGCGGTTTTTTTGTGTCACAGTACGATAGTGAAATACTCCAAAAGAGAAAGTAGAATTAAGATATCTTAAAAGGGACGCTTCCAAAAAAGCGTCCCTTTTTTATTTTTAATCAAAAAAGATACTCTAATTGTAAATGAAGTGAGTAATATTTTGCAAAAGTATTTGCAAAAGAAAAGCCAAACTCGGTGCCGACGCCAACTCTGAATCCAAGGTTGGATTCATCTCTAAAATCAATCCCAAGTACTAACGAGCCAACCACACCGTAATTCCACACATCTATATCATTGAAAGTATGATCATTCAATGCTAGGAATCCTGCTCCCTCTTCAATAAAATAATCTTCAGAGATTAGCTGGGAAGCAATTCCTTTTAAAGAAAATCCTTTAAGAAACGGAAAGTATTTATTGGTTGAACCCGGGAGAAGTTTATTAAAATCCTGCGCATAAATAAAACCTATCCTAGGAATTATATTATTGCTAAACGGAGTTTTAAATTCGAAGAAAACTGATGTAGTAAAACTCCCCTGATTTGGCGAATTTCCGCTGATAACCCCTCCTCCTATGAATCCGCCTACTCCAAAATTACCCTGCGCAAATTTCAATTGCGACATAAATAGTATAAAAAAAACAATAATTTCTATTTTGATAATGATATTTTTCATTTATATTCTATACGGACGCTTAAAGCTAACTTCTCCAAAAATTTTAATCCTTCTTATTAAGATAAAATTGCAGTGTGTTAAAATAAAGGTGGAAAAATGAATAATGTACTTTATCAATATAAGGCATTTGTAACATCTGTTTATAATGGGAATACGTGTACAGTTGATATTGATCTTGGACTCCATACCTGGGTACAGGAAGAAAAAATTCGACTAATGAGAATTGATGCCCCGGAAATCAGAGGAAAAAACAGGCCAAAAGGAATTCTATCAAGAGATTTTCTTATTAATTTAATTCTTGGAAAAGAAATCATAATCTGCACTTTTAAAGATAAAAAAGGAAAATCCGGAGGATATCTGGGGGAAATTTGGTTACTTGAAGATGAAAAAGAGCCACTGAATGTAAATGACTACCTGGTTGAACAGGGTTATGCTGTTTTTAAAGAAGACTAGCAGCAAATTCTTAATAATATTAAACTGCCTTTTCCCCCAGTATCATAATACTTATTTTGATAATAGAATTGTAATTTATTAAACGGAAAAATAATGCAGAAAAAATCTAAAATAAATTTTACAGTAGAACTCGACGAAAAGAATCTGCCGAAAAAAATTGAATGGGATGCAACGGATTCGAATTTTGAAGGGAAGAAAGAATGCAAAGCAATGATGCTCTCTATCTGGGATAAAGAAGAAAATGTAACATTGGGTATAGATCTCTGGACGGAAAAAATGCTCGTTGAAGAAATGGATATCTTTTTCCACCAGGTTTTTAAAAAAATGTCCGATACTTACCTGCGCTCCACTTCAAATAATGATGTTGCAAAATTCATCAGCGAATTCAGCGAAAAATTTGCAGATAAAGTACAACTGGGAAAAAAGAAATAATTGATACCTAAATTCTTACAGATTGGTTTTCACTTCCTGCTATTCCATTTCTCTTACTTACAATTTTGCTTATTTTTGAATAGATAATTTTAATCTTTCCCTAAAATTAGGTAAAGTACGATGACTACTGAATTTCTCGCTAGGCTTCAATTTGCTTTTACAATTGGTTTCCATTACATATATCCGCCGCTCAGTATCGGGCTCGGGGTAATAATTGTAATGATGGAAGGTATGTACCTTAAAACAAAAAATCCTTTGTATGAAAATATGACGAAATTCTGGGTGAAGATTTTCGCCCTTACTTTTGCAATGGGTGTTGCTACCGGAATAGTTATGGAATTTGAATTTGGAACTAACTGGGCTACATATTCAAGATATGTCGGTGATGTTTTTGGAAGTGCACTTGCTGCTGAAGGAATTTTTGCATTCTTTCTTGAATCAGGATTTTTAGCAATACTTGTTTTCGGGTGGGATAAGGTCAGTCCAAAGATACATTTTCTTTCAGCAATAATGGTCTCGCTAGGTGCAATGCTAAGCGCAGTGTGGATAGTTGTTGCAAACTCCTGGCAGCAGACACCGGCTGGTTATCATATTGTGGGGCATGGATTATCAGCGAGAGCCGAGATTACAAATTTCTGGGAACTGCTGTTCAATCCTTCAAGTGTTGACAGGTTATCGCACGTACTTTCGGGTGCATGGCTTGCGGGAGCATTTTTAGTGATTAGCGTTAGCGCATATTACATTTTAAAAAACAAACATCTTGAATTTGCTAAAAGCTCATTGAAGATTGCACTTTTGTTAGCGCTGTTTGCTTCTTTGTTCCAGCTATACACCGGACACGCAAGCGCCGTTGGTGTGAGCAAAAATCAACCTGTAAAACTTGCAGCAATGGAAGCTCATTATGATTCTTCCTCGGTTGCACCACTATATCTATTTGGATGGGTCAATAACAATAATCAAGAAGTAAATTACGGAATAAAAATCCCCGGAATGTTAAGCTACCTTATATCAGGAAATTTTAATTACAAAGTTACAGGGCTTAACAAATTTAAACCAGATAATAGACCGCCTGTGAATATTGTTTTTCAGGCTTATCATTTAATGGTTGCAATTGGGTTTGCGTTAATTGCAATTAGTTTGCTCGGGGTAATTTTATGGTGGCGTGGTGCTTTATTTAAGTACAAATGGCTTTTATGGATTTTCGTGGTTTCCGTACTCGGTCCGCAAATCGCGAATCAGGTAGGCTGGATTACTGCAGAAGTCGGTAGACAACCCTGGATTGTCTACGGACTATTGAAGACTTCAGAGGCATTATCAAAAGCAGTAGAGACTAATCAGATTGTATTTTCGTTAATACTCTTTGCAATTATTTACCTTCTGTTATTCATTCTATTTATTTTTCTTTTGGATCAGAAAATTAAACATGGACCGGAAGATGCCGATACAATCGATTCAGAATATGAACATCAAAAACAACTTTTTAAGACATAAATTAATTCCACCGGAGTAAATAATGTTTTTAGGGCTTGATCTGAATATTATTTGGTTTGTTTTAATAGGAATACTTTTAACAGGTTATGCTATCCTTGATGGATTTGATCTTGGAATAGGTTCACTTCATTTGTTGGTTAAAGAAGATAATGAAAGAAGACTGCTTATTAATTCTATCGGGCCAGTTTGGGATGGAAATGAAGTCTGGCTTGTTACCGGTGGAGGAGCATTATTTGCTGCGTTTCCGGATGTGTATGCTACAGTGTTTTCTGGATTTTATACAGCTTTTATGCTTTTACTATTCGTTCTGATTTTTAGAGCTGTTGCAATTGAGTTTCGCAGCAAACAGCCGATGAAATGGTGGAGACAAATGTGGGATATTGCTTTCAGTATTTCAAGCATTCTAATAGCATTTCTAATGGGAGTTGCACTCGGAAATATTGTAACAGGTATACCACTTGATGCACATAAAGAATTTACAGGAACATTTTTAGGAATGATAAACCCATATACAATTTTAGTCGGAATAACTACCGTTGCTTTATTTATGATGCACGGAGCTATTTATGGAGTAATGAAAACAGAAAATGAACTTCACAACAAAATGAGAGGATGGGTAAATAACACAATAATATTTTTTGCTATTTGCTATATAACAACCACAATGGCAACACTTGTATATTTTCCTCATATGACAGAACATTTTAAGGATTATCCATATATGTTTATTGTAGCATTATTAAATATGCTTGCGGTTGCAAATATTCCAAGAGAAATTACTAAAGGAAATGATTTCAAAGCCTTTTTATCATCATGCGCTTCTATTGCCGCATTACTGGCTTTATTTGCAATAGGATTATTCCCGTATATTGTAATTTCAAATCCGCACCCGGAATTCAGCTTAACAATTTATAACGCTGCTTCCTCACAAAAGACATTAAATATAATGCTTATAATCGCATTAATAGGAATTCCGTTTGTATTGGCTTATACTGTCAGTATTTACTGGATATTCAGAGGTAAGGTGAAGCTTACTAATATGAGTTACTGAATTGTATTTCCTGCTCTTAATCTTATTCTTAATCATATTTTTTTTCGCCCTGTGTTAAGTTAGAAGAGTAAGTGCATAATTAAGAGAAAGAATTTCAATCAGAATATGTTATCCTGTAAATCACACCACCATAATCATCTGAAACAAGCATTGAGCCATCCGGCATAACTTGAAGATCGACGGGTCTCCCTGAAACCGATTCACCTTTCAGCCAACCTTCGGCAAAAACAGAATAACTTACAGGCTTATTATTTACAAGTTTAACAAGTGTGACACGATAACCAATTTTCTGACTTCTGTTCCAGCTTCCATGTTCGGCAATGAAAATCTGGTTTTTGTATTGACCAGGAAACATATCCCCGGCATAAAATCTCATTCCTAATGAAGCCACATGAGGACCTAAATCCTGAGCTGCGGGCGAATAATTTAAAGGATCTTTTCCTGAGTTTGCAAATTCCGGGTTCGGAATATTATTTCCATAAAAATAAGGGAATCCAAAATTCATTCCCTGAATAGGTGCATGATTTAATTCATCGGGAGGAATATTATCACCCAGCATATCTCTTCCATTATCCGTAAACCACAATTCATTTGTTTGCGGATCCCAGTCAAAGCCAACTGAATTTCTTACTCCTCTTGCAAAGACTTCGAGGCTGGTTCCATCCGGGTTCATTCTCATTATAGATTCATATGGATCCGGTTTTTCACAAATATTGCATGGAGCGCCAACCGGGACATACAATTTATCATCAGGTCCGAATTTTATAAATTTCCAGCCATGGTGCGAATCAGAAGGAAAGTTATTATTTACAACAACAGGCTGGGGTGGATCATTCAGACTAGTTTCGATATTATCATATCTTAAAACACGGTTTATTTCCGCTACAAATAGCGACCCATTTCTAAAAGCTACTCCGTTGGGCGAATTAAGACCCGAAGCAATTGTGATTATCTCATCAGCTTTAAAATCTTTATTTGTATCCAGGATCGCATATACTTTTCCTTCACCCCTTGTTCCCACAAATAAAATTCCGGAAGAACTTATTGACATTGACCTGGCTCCGCTTACATTATCAGCAAAAACACTAATATGAAAACCGGGTGGTAGTTTAATCCCACTTACATCATTATTATTTTCATTTCCGTTTGGATTACAATAAATGTTAAAACTGAACGCAAGTAATAAAAAAACATGGCCCAAATAATATTTAAATGATCTTATCATTTCAAATCTCTATGGTTTAGGAATCAGCAGGAGGCATAACTATCATCAATATTATATAAACAAGAATTCCCGGAAAAGCTACACTAAAAATAGAAACTAAGACGTAAACTATACGAACAATAGTGGGATCCCAGCCCTGCCATTCTGCAATTCCGCCACAAACTCCTGCAATCATTTTATCGTGTGATTTCTTTAAAGACATAACTCCTCCCAAATCAGCCAAAAAACATGAATGAATTTACAAAAAGATATATATTTATCTTTAAATAAGGTAGTCGTTTAAATATTTGAGGTAAAAAAAATATTTGAAAGATTGGTCAGATCTTCCAAATATTGTTATGGAGGCTTAACTAATTATGAAAGGGATTATCTAAATCTTTCTTTGAGTTTCGTTGCATATCTTCTGCTCATCTGAAATGGTTCTTCCCTGTTTTTTAAAAAAACATGATATGAGTAATTAAACCATTTTTCGACTTTTTCAACATGATCAAGATTGACAATTGTTGATCTATGAATTCTTACAAAATATTTATTTGGCAGTCTGGTTTCCCATTCTATCATAGGCCGAAGTACCAGAAACCTCTTTTCATCTTTTGTACAAATATAAGTGTAATCTTTTTCTGCGGTTATGCATTGAATATCGCATACTTTAATAAACCTTGATGTTGAGTTAACTGTTATAAAAATTCTGTCATTATAATCCAATTTACTCAGGAATCCATTTGATTTTTTTTCTCTATTACTTGTCTCCTCTTTACGGTGATCATTATTATGATCTTTCAACTGAATAATCTTCGACTCATTTTGTTTTGCATTATCACCTGAGAGAGTGGAATTTAATTTTTTAGTATTTGATTTCATAGCGCTCCCATTTCTATTACGACTTTTTGTGTTAATAGAATCATCAATATTATAATTGAATGTGCTTTTGCCAGATTTCATAAAAACTCTATTATTTATTTTTTATTTACTTCTGAGGTGGTTTTTGCAACATCCATGCCAAAATCAAATTATACGACAAACGGTCTAATAAGAGGATAAAAAAGGGGATTAAATTGGAAAAATGAGGGTTTAAATTATTTGACAAATGATTAAGTATAAATAGTAAAATATTTCCTGAAGTTTATTTTGAGATTATTCTTTTTACCTGTTTTAATGTGATACACATTAATAAATGTTCATTAGTTGCTTTTAATAAGCTTTTTGGCCGGAATTTTGAACTCTTTCCCATATCCGATTTTATATTTTGTACCCGGCAAAGAAATAGGAAGTCTGCCCGAAATTTTGATTTCGCCAAGTAAAGCTTTTATCATTGCCTTTTGTGATACAGGTGAATCACTAAAGGCTGAAAGATAAGTCCTGGACTTGACATACCTTGATAAAAGGTAAGGATCCCCAAAACTCAGCAGAATAGTAGGTGCTTTAGCTGCCAGTAATCTATCAATAATTGTATTAAATTTTTTAAATAATATTTCAGATTTATCATCTGAAGGAGGTCGCATAAAGTAAGGCACAAGAATTAAATCAGACCTTTTAGCTTTTGCCAGCACATCACTAAATTGTTTACTACTGCTGTTATTGTTAAGAATAAATATTGAGGGATTATTAAATTTTTCTTTAACCAGCGTTTGAAAAGTAAGTGCGGAATCTTCTTCAATTCCAAAAGTAAATACAACAGATAGAACGTTTTTATATTTTAAAGGTTTTAAAGGAATATATTTCCCGGAATTTTTAATTAGTGTTATAGATCTATCTGCGATCAATTCAGACAGCTTTATATTTTCTTTTGTTGAAATTCGATCTTTTAATTTATCAATATTTACAAATTTATTGTCCTGCAATTTCAACCATCTTTTTGCTGACAGTATTTTCACTACACTTTCATTAATTCTCTTTATCTCTATCTCACCAGATTGCACAGCTCCAACCAGGGAATCAAGAGCGATATCCACATCCGGAGGCATTAGCAAAATATCGTTTCCAGCTTTAACTGCCATTTTAACTGCTTCAGATTCAGAAAAATATTTTGTCACAGCCTGCATATCAAGAGCATCGGTAACAATCAGTCCATCGAATCCCAGTTTATCCTTTAAAAGATTTGTAACAATTGACCTGGAAAGAGATGAGGGAATTATTTTATTTTTTTCCAGTGAAGGAACCGAGAGATGACCAATCATAATTGATTGAACCCCTGCTTTTATAGCACGGATAAATGGATAAATTTCATTCTTCATTAAGTCTGTACTATCTCCCTCCACAACCGGAAGATCAAGATGAGAATCCACTACAGTATTTCCCTGCCCCGGAAAATGTTTTGCAGTTGTAATTACTCTTTCGTTTAGTGATCCTTTAATAAATGCTTCAGCAAATTTCGAAACTATCTTTTTATCTTCAGAATACGAACGGATATTTATTATCGGGTTATCTGGGTTATTATTTATATCAACATCGGGAGCATAATTTTGAAGCACACCTATCGCCCTGCTTTCCCTGGCAACTATTTTTCCCATTTTAAAAGCAAATGAAGTATCACCCGTTGCCGCTAATGCCATATTGTATGGAAAGCCGGTTCCGTCTGATAAACGCATTCCCAACCCGGACTCAAAATCGGCAGAAATTAATAAAGGTATTTCTGCCAGTTCCTGCATTTTATTAATTGAAACTGCTTCATTAAAAACGTCTCCAAGTGAATAAAGTAATCCTCCAACTTTCAGATCTTTTACGTAATGAATCATCTTGTTCAGGCTTGCCGTATCCTTTGAATAATCCTTTCCGTAAACCAGCGGTACAATCATTTGGGCGCATTTTTCTCGCGTAGTCATTTTAGCGAGTTGATCTTCAATCCATTTTTTATCTTTCTGGGTAAGCGGGAAAACAGATGGAAATTCTATTTTATTTTCGGATTTCATTATATCACCGTGATTGGAATTATTAAAGATTTCTTGAAAATCAGAATTTGAAGGTAACAGCAAGATTACAAACAATATTATAAAACTGAATTGTAAATTATTTAAAACTTTATTTTTAAACATCAATTCTATGGTTAATTATTTTAATCTAATTCTGATTATTATTATCAATTGTTTCAATTATGGCATTGTGCAAAGCAGGACGCACTTTGAATAATTTGTGATTTTCCCGTGTAGGATAAACTCTGTTTGTAAGAAATATTACAAATAAATTCCTGGTCGGATCTGTCCAGACAGAAGTTCCGGTAAATCCCGTGTGTCCGTATGAAATATCACTAAATAGATTTCCAGCAGATGAACCTTCGGGAGATTTTGTATCCCAACCAAGCGCGCGTGTACTTTTTTCTAATTGTCTTTTTATAAAAAGTTCAACAGTTGCAGAATCAATAATTCTTTTACCTTCAAAAGTTCCTTTGTCCAGAAGCATTTGAAGAACTTTTGAAATGTCTCCGGCTGTTGAGAATAATCCTGCATGCCCTGCTACTCCGCCCAGCATAGATGCAGTTTCATCGTGAACTTCTCCCTGTATTTGTCTGTGTCTCCAGTAATTATCGTATTCTGTCGGTGCACAATATTTTTTTAAGGAATCAGGTGGATTATACATTGTATTTTTCATATCAAGCGGAATAAATATTTCCTGTTTTGCAAACTCATTAAGCGTTTTGCCCGTAACTTTTTCAATAATTTTTCCGAGTGTAATTATTCCAAGATCAGAATAAATTGTTTTTGTACCGATTGGATATTCTAATTCTGTTGCATAGATATCTTTCAGCACATCTTCCGAATTATCATACATTTTGTAATAACGTTTGTAAGCGGGTAACCCGCTGTTGTGTAGTAACAAATTCCTGATCGTAATATTTTCTTTTCCGTTCTGAGCAAATTCCGGGATATATCCTGCAGCTTTGTCATCCAGTTTGAACAAACTCCTGTCTATGCAGATCATCGCACAGGTTGTTGTGGAAATAACTTTTGAAACAGAAGCAAGGTCAAATAAAGTATTTAATTTCATTCTCGGGGAGCTTTTTTCGTAAGTGAAATGCCCGAAAGCTTTTTCAAATATTACTTTGTCGTGTTTTTGAACAAGTACAACCGCCCCGGGAAAAGAGCTGTCGCTTATTGCATCATTTACAATATTTTCAACGCTTGAAAAATTATAATTTTCATTCCCTTTCTGCTGGGCACAGGCTGAAAATAATGCAATGAGCAAAAAAGAAAATATTTTTGTTTTATTTATCAATTATTCCATCGCTTTCTTTTTCCAAACTCAGGGTTGAGCGGGATGAACTTCGTTAATACAAATGCAGGGATAGTTGAGATTAAAACCCAAACGAAAAAATGTTGATAGCCAATTAATTCCTGCATCCATCCACTTATCATTCCGGGAATCATCATTCCAAGCGCCATTATTCCTGTGGCAATTGCATAATGTGATGTTTTATGTTCACCTTCAGAAACAAAAATTAAAAATAATAAAAATGCAGTAAAGCCAAATCCATATCCAAATTGTTCAATTGCAACACAAATATTCACAAGATATAAATTTGAAGTTTGGGTATAGGAGAGAAAAACATACACAAGGTCGGGAATATTTATTGCGGCAACCATCCACCATATCCAAAATTTCAAACCTTTTTTTGATGCAACTATTCCCCCGGCAATTCCACCAATTACAAGAAAGATCACCCCGACAGTTCCGTAAATAAAACCGACCTGCTCTGTTGCTAATCCAAGTCCGCCTACACTTTTCGAATCAAGAAGAAACAAAGGAGCAATTTTTGCAAGTTGCGCCTCACCGAGCCTGTAAATAAGTATATATAAAAGGACTATTACTATTTTGTTTTTCTTAAAGAAGACTACGAATGTTTTAAAATAGTTTTTTAAAAAACTCAGGTTATCATCACCAGCAATTGCCTTGTCATTAGGAGGATATGGAAAGATAAAATGGTGGTAAATAAAAAATAAAACAAATAAACCTGCCAGTACAAAAAAACAAATCATCCACGCGTTAAAGTTATTTCCCAAAGTATTTTCAAAGTAACCGGCAAGAATTACAAGCAAACCGTTTCCCGCAAGCATTGCAGTACGGTAAAATGTTGATCGTATTCCCACAAAAAATGATTGATGGTGTTCTGAAAGTGCGATCATATAAAAACCATCCGCAGCAATATCGTGTGTCGCAGAACTGAAAGCCATTAACCAGAAAAATGCCAAAGTATACTGAAAGAATCCTGAAACCGGGATTGTAAAAGCTACACCTGCAAAGGCAATTCCGATTACAGATTGCATCAAAATAATCCAGTATCTCTTGGTTTTTAAAATATCTACAACAGGGCTCCAGAAAGGTTTTATTACCCACGGCAGGTAGAGCCAGCTCGTGTAAAATGCAATATCTGTATTGGAAATTCCAAGCCTTTTATACATTATAACTGAAACGGACATAACAACAATGTATGGCAAGCCTTCTGCGAAGTATAAAGAAGGTACCCATGACCAGGGATTGCGGGGAATACTTTTATTGTTTATCATTTATTGTTTTTGATTTTGCGATAATAACAGCACCAATTTCGGGAGAATTATCAGGCTCAACAATTTCTATCTGCGGAAATTTTATTTTAATTTTTGATTTTAATAACCTTGAATAAAAATTTGAATTAGAAATAAGTGACCCAATAAACGCAAGCTTCATTTTTTCCATCTTTAACAGATCGAACATTCGTTTTACACATAACACCAGTTCATCACTTTCTTCATCCAGG
>DATFMR010000104.1:0-12402 GCA_035266865.1 Ignavibacteriaceae bacterium
TACTCCTAAATATGAAATATCGGGAACAAGAATTCAGATAATTCTTCCCTCCGCTTTAAGTTCAAAAGGCGGACAAATGGAAATTTCTATTTCTTATGATTTTACAGTACCGAAAAACGGAAGCGACAGAACGGGATACCTGGAATCTAAAAACGGAATTATTTTTGAGATTGCCCAATGGTATCCAAGAATGTGTGTTTATGACGACGTACAGGGATGGAATACTCTCCCCTATCTCGGTGCAGGTGAATTTTATCTTGAATATGGAAATATTGATTACACTATAACCGTTCCTTCTAATTATACAGTAGTTGGATCAGGCAAATTAGAAAACAAAGATGAGGTTCTTTCTTCTGCTCAATTGGACAGGTACAACAAAGCTTTAAATAGTGATTCCACAATTTTTATTACATCACCAAGTGAAGTGATAGAAAACAGCAGTAAAGAAGAACCAACAACTACAAAGAGCTGGCACTTTAAGATTAATAACACAAGAGATGCAAGCTGGGCCGCATCTAAAGCATTTGTCTGGGATGCAGCAAAAATGGATATGCCGAGCGGAAGAAAAGTTCTTGCCCAATCTGTTTACCCTGTTGAAGTTTCTTCAGACAGTACCTGGGGTGTTGCAACACAATACATAAAAGCTTCAATTGAATTTAATTCCAAACATTGGTTTGAATATCCATATCCAAATGCAGTTAACGTTGCAGGTATTGTTTCCGGAATGGAATATCCCGGGATTGTATTCTGCGGATGGAAATCAAAAGACCGCGGTTTGTGGGGAGTCATTGATCACGAATTCGGGCATACCTGGTTCCCGATGATCGTCGGTTCAAATGAAAGAAAATATCCATGGATGGACGAAGGTTTTAATACATTTATTAATTTTTATTCTTCCGAAAATTATTACGGTAATTCTGGTGGAAGACGTTTCTCGATGAGATTAATTTCCAGGTTTTTATTTGCAGAAGAGAACTTCCCGATAATGTCTGCACCCGATGCAATGCCCTCTCAAGCCGTAGGAATAAACGCCTATTACAAACCTGCAATGGGATTAAGATTGCTCAGAGACAATGTGGTTGGTCCTGAAAAATTTGATTATGCATTCCGTACATACATTAACAGGTGGGCATATAAGCATCCAACTCCAAAGGATTTTTTCAGAACAATGAATAACGTAACCGGAGAAAATCTTAACTGGTTCTGGAAACAATGGTTTTATGAAACCTGGACTCTTGACCAAGCTGTAAAGGATGTAAAATATATTGATAATGACACAACAAAAGGTGTCCTAATTACAATAAAAAATAACAACCAGATGGCAATGCCGGTTACAGTGGCTGTTGCAGAATCGAACGGAAAAGTTGGAAAAGTAAACTTACCCGTTGATGTCTGGACAAAAAGTGATGAATGGACATTTAGATATAATTCAACAGGACTTATAGATTCTGTAACTATAGATCCTGACAATTCTTTGCCTGATGTTAACGCTGATAACAATGTCTGGAGAAGCGGAGAAGAAAAAAAGAAATAGTTATCCAAATTACATAAATGTTTTTTTAAGGAGCAGCTATTCTGCTCCTTTTTTATTTTATAAATTTATATATGGAAATTAAAGAGCTGCTAAATAATCCAACGACTCCCCTCCAAAAAATTGAAGATGAGTTTATACAAAATTCAGGGATTGAACTATATGTAAAAAGGCTGGATCTTACTCATCCAGAAATTTCAGGAAATAAATGGTACAAACTAAAGTACAATTTAGTCGAGGCTGAAAATAAAGGCTATAAGAAACTGCTGACATTTGGCGGAGCATTTTCAAATCACATATATGCTACTGCAGCAGCAGGGAATCTATTTAATTTTGAAACAATTGGAATTATCCGCGGAGAAGAACATCTTCCGTTAAACCATACACTTAATTTTGCAACATCGAAAGGGATGAAATTATTTTATCTCGATAGAAGTTCATACAGGGAAAAGACAAGTTCAAAAGCCCTGTCATTACTTAAAGAAAAATTTGGAGAGTTTTACTTAATCCCTGAAGGCGGATCAAATCAACTTGCAGTAAAAGGATGTTCTGAAATTATTGGAGAAATCGGGATTCCATTTGATTATATATGCACTGCCTGCGGAACAGCGGGAACGTTGGCAGGGTTATCCACCGGCTTAAATCCAACTCAAAAAGCAATTGGTTTTTCAGTATTAAAAGGCGGAAGTTTTTTGAATGATAACGTTAAACAATTATTAACTAATTTCGGTGAAACTAAGAACTATAAAATAATTACTGATTATCATTTTGGCGGATATGCAAAAATAACCATTGAATTAATTGAGTTTATTAATAGCTTTGAGAAAAGACACAATATAAAACTTGAACCGATTTATAGCGCGAAAATGTTTCACGGAATTTATGACCTGTTAAAGAATTCTTATTTTAAAGAGGGTTCAAAAATAATAGCCCTCCATAACGGAGGGCTTCAAGGTCTCGAAGGACTAAAAGATAAGATTATGTTCTTGGAAAACTCGAGAAATCAAAACTCGACAGGAATGTAAAAATAGCAATTAGATAAAACACCATAAAAACAATACCGATTATTATAAAAACTTTTAAAATAAAGAAGGAAGAATTCTGAAGATTAAATCCCCTATTCAGAGTATCGTTGTCTTTATTCTGTTGATATAACAAAAAATTTTCTCCTGCATCACGAAGCCTTGAGCCGGCAATAAACATTGGCACTCCAAAAATTGCGCCGATTATGGTAAGAGATGAAATTACTCCCATAATCATATAATAAATACCCACAAACTTCATATTACCGGAGAGGCGGCCATAAAGTACTTCGTCCTGATAGTTTTGCATTTTACCCTCATATTGATATTATTGGATTTAGTTAGTTAGTGGTGAATTCTTTTAAATAATCCGGAACTGGTACTCCCGGTTTTAATAATTCGTCCTTTAATAATTCGCCTTTTGTAATTTTAAATGGTAAAACTCCTGCCCATACATCAAGATCGTAATCTTCCTTATCATCCACTGCCGGCCCTGTTCTTATTTTCGCTGAAGCCTCATCAATTGTGATTTTTAAAACATTTGTAGCATTCAGTTCTTTTTCATTAGGTTTTCTAACATCCTCCCATCTTCCGGGAATAAGATGCTCACTGAAAACCTTTAAAGCAAGTATTTTTTCATCTCTTTCATTAACAATTTTACCTGTACCAAAAACGACAACGGAGCGGTAATTCATTGAATGATGAAAAGCTGATCTTGCCAGCACATATCCATCGAGATGAGTAACTGAAAAACAAATTTTCAGACCTCTATTAATTTGATTTATCATCCTGCTTGTTTTTGCACCGTGTACATAAAGAACGTCATCAACTCTTGCATATGCTGTAGGGATAATAAACGGCTGGTCATCGATTATAAAACTGATATTGCAGATTATCCCATCGTCAAGAATTTTATAAATTGTCTCTTTATCGTAATGCCCGCGGTTTGGTATTCTCCTGATCTTATTTTTTTCACCCTGCTTAAAATCGCTCATATTATTCCTGTTTTTGTAAATTTAGAACTATATTAAAAATGAATTTTTATTTTCGTTATATCAGCTGATATAACTATTTTAGGACTTCATTTTGGAAAATCTTTAAATCAATATCCGGAAAAAATGGAAATAATAAAAGAGCTAATTGACATACTGGTTCATCTTGATGTTCATCTACAGCAATTGATTATTCAATACGGCACATTAACCTACCTGATACTTTTTCTTGTCATTTTTGCTGAGACAGGATTTGTTGTTACTCCGTTCCTTCCCGGAGATTCACTAATATTTGCTGCGGGAACATTTGCTGCTAACGGTGCATTCAATATCCATTTTTTATTTATTCTGCTTGTTGTGGCAGCTATTTTGGGCGACACAATTAATTATTGGATTGGTAATTACCTTGGCCCAAGGATAGCCGGTTCAGAAAACATCAGGTTCATAAACAAATCTCACATTGAAAGGACACACAAATTTTTTGAAAAATACGGGGGCAAGACAATTATTATTGCAAGGTTTGTTCCCATTGTAAGAACATTTGCACCTTTTGTTGCAGGTATCGGAAGTATGACATACAAAAAATTTATTTCATATAATGTAATCGGTGGAATTTTATGGGTCGGTTTATTTTCTTATGGAGGTTACTTTTTCGGGAATATTGAATTTGTAAAGAATAATTTTTCACTTGTGATCCTGGCAATAATTATTATTTCAATTATGCCTCCTGTTGTAGAATATGTCAGGCATAAAATGTCTCAGCGCAAATAAATTTCAAATCCAATTTGTCAGAATTTCCTTTCTTGGCGAAGGGATTACAACTTTTTGGACAAGCAGTCCTTTTGCTTTTATTGCCGCAGCTCCAGTTTCAACCGCAGTTTGCACCGAAGCAACATCACCTGTTAGCATAACATAACCTTTACCGCCGATCGCCATAGCAAGATAGACCGTAATAAGTTCAACCGATGCAGATTTTACTGCTGCATCAGCAGCTTCAATTATTGAAGCAACAGAAAAAGATTCAATAACTCCGAGAGCTTTCAGGTCAACAACCGGGTTAATACCGCTTATTGCCGGAAATATTGAAGAATGAACATTAGGAATTATAAACTGATCAACTATTTCCTCGCCACCGAGTTCAATTCCTGTTTCTATACTTGCATTTACGGCATCAACATCCCCGCCTATCAAAACCATATATTTACCCGGGCAAATTGTTCTGTTAACAATAATTTCAATTTCTGCCCGTTTCATCATTGCATCAGATACTTCAATACCTTTGGCAATACTTGATAATTCAACTAAACCGATTGCTGATTTCATATTTTAAATCCTGAATTAAATTGAAGTTACTAAAATTCCATCGGCAGTAATTGATTTAACAGTTCCATCAATGCTGGAATGCGCAGGAACACCCGTTTCATTTTCGGAAATAATTCCTATCAAATCACCTTTTTTAACAACTGCTCCCTTTTCAACTGAAGAGACAGCAGCATTACCGAAATTATTTGTTAGAGGAATAAAAACGTCTTTTACCCTTTTATTAAAATCTACCCATTCGGCTTTCCTGTCATATAGTTTAAGACCAAGCCTCTGGTAAAGAATTGAAATGGGAATTTCCCTTCCGTCGCGCGCAGGATGAACATCGTTAAATACTTTTTCAATTTCTTCCTTTGTAAATCCCTTCTTCTCTTCATTGAGTAACCGCTTTGTATCAGCACAAATATTTTTAGGGTCAAGTTTTTCCGGGCAGGCAAATAGTGAGCAGATATTGCATTCACAACAGCTTGAAGCCCAAAGGTTCAATCTTTCCTTTTCATCTCCCGTCATTTGCAAAGAACGCATTACTAGGTGAGGCTGAATAGGGTAACCTAAAATATACCGGGGACAAACCTGGGTGCAGAATGAACATTGGTCACAGGTACTGTGACCGATTTTATTATATGATTTCCTTGGCGTAGTTTTTCTTATAACAAGTGAATGTTCTTCAGGCAAAACTATTAGTCCACCCAAAGTTCTTGAAACTGGCTTTGAAAGATTTGTTTCAACACCACCCATCATCACACCGCCTGTTAAAATCACAGGATCACTTACTGTAAATCCCCCTGTAATTTCAATACAATCTCTATAGCTTGTACCAACGGGGACAGAGGTTGTAACCGGATTTTTAACAGCACCTGTAATTGTTACAAATTTCTCAGTCACAGGTTCATTGTTTACAGCATTTGAAATATTTATCAGGGTTTCCACGTTATCAACCAGGCAGCCAACCATTAATGGAATTCCATTAGGAGGAATTCTTTTACCTGTAATGTCGTAAACAAGAATATATTCATCTCCGGCCGGATAGACATTATCCATTATAAAAATATCCATCCCCTTTTTATCAGCTATCGGTTTTATTATTTCAACAAGGTCGCTGTTTTTTCTTTTTATTGCTATTGTAATTTTATCGGCACCGGTAACTTCCTTTGTTATCAGGAGCCCATCGATTAATTTTGCGGTCTCCCTTAACATCACTTCCCTGTCTTTGTAGAGCAAAGGTTCGCATTCCACGCCGTTGGCAATTATATGTTCTACTTTCCCCTGAAGTTTTTTATAGGTAGGAAATCCTCCGCCACCCGCCCCGACTACTCCCGAATACCTTATTTTATCAATTATTTCAGCTTTATTCATAATAATCTGCCAGCTTCCTTAAATGAATCATACCTTAAAAACAATCAAATTACGGGTAAATTGAGAAATCACACATTAAATATAATTAGGTATTAGTTAATATTATAATTATTTTAGACGATCCGAAAATTAGTTCGGAGATTATTTTATTATTTTTTTAGAGGTTCTATAAGTGAGTACTAAGTTATTTGTAGGTTCATTGCCCTGGGCGGTAAATGACCAAATTTTACAGGAAACTTTTGAAAGTCATGGTACAGTTGTATCAGCAAAAGTTATTACTGACCGTGAAAGTGGAAGATCCAGAGGTTTTGGATTTGTTGAAATGGAAAATTCTTCTGACGCGGAAAATGCTATTAAAGCATTGAACAACTCAGAATTAAATGGTAGAAATATCGTAGTTAACGAAGCTAAACCCAGAGACTAATAAGATATTTTAAATTTATTTCTTAAGGCGTCATTTTTTGACGCCTTTTTTATTTTAAATACATTAGACCATATTTAAAAGATTGTAGTTAATAATTTTACTTATTAATTTTGCATACCACAAAATAACTCTGGGGGAAAAATGAGACAGCATTTCTTATCAATAATTATAACATTATTCTTTTTTTTATTTTCGCTTCAAACTATTGCACAGAATAATAAAGAAGTTAGTGAAACAGACAGCCGTGTAATTGAACTTGAAAATTTTCACGAAGTAATGTATCCAATCTGGCATACATCTTATCCTGCAAAAGACTACGATGCTCTAAGAAGTTATGTTGGAGAAGTTAATAAACTGGCAGATGTGATTTATTCTGCTAAACTTCCGGGGATATTAAGAGATAAAAAAGAAAAATGGGATATCGGAATTAAAGAATTCAAAACTGCTGTAAATGGATATAATAATTCCGCAGACGAAAAAGACGATACTGCTCTTTTGAAATCTGCTGAAAACCTTCACACAAAATACGAAAACCTTGTCAGGATCATCCGCCCGGTTCTGAAAGAAGTCGATCAATTTCACCAGTTACTGTATGTAATTTATCACACCTACCTTCCGGGAAAAGATTATAAAGCTATAAAATCGGTGACCGGTGACCTGGTTGCAAAAGCAGAGGCAATTACAAAAGCAAAGTTGCCTTCACGACTTGAAACAAAAACTGAATTATTTAAAAAATCGGCAGAGGATCTTTTAATTTCCGTTAAAAAGTTACACAATACAGAATTAACCAATGACGGAAAGGATATTGAACTTGCGGTGGATGATATGCATTTAAACTATCAAAAGCTGGAAGAAGTTTTCTAGATTATTTTTTTGAAGTTGTCCGGCATCCGTCGATTGTCGGAGCCGGGCAATTAGATATCAATTTAGTTTATTAAAATATCAATATTTAACCTGAGCAGCATCACTCATCATAAATTCCTTGCCTAAATTTAATTTTCTGATTAAGTTGATTTATTGGGGATAAAAAAATGCTCAAATCTCCTGAAATAATTTTATTAACTAAATCGGTTGAGATATGAAAAAACTATTTACCTTTTGTGTCCTTTCGCTGTTTTTTTTAGCCGGCGTTGTTTTCGCCCAGGGTTTGTATGTCCCTTTAAATATTCAGAAGTCAATTAATGCAGGCGTTAGATCATCCAACGGAATGCCTGGAGCAAATTACTGGCAGAATCACTCCGATTATAAAATTAAAGCAGAACTGCTGCCGGACAGCAGTGCATTGGTCGGTTCAGAAACTATCACCTATCATAATGAAAGTCCTGACACACTTACAAGTCTTGTGATAAGATTATACCAGGATATAATGAAAAAAGGCGGGGTTTGTGAATTTCCGTTGGGAACTGCCGAATTAACTGACGGTACAGATATAAAATTATTAATTGTTAATGGAGATACACTACAAGTTGGAAGCAGAAGAGGCGGCGCATTTATTTCCGGAACAAATATGTTTGTTACTTTAAAATCTCCCCTTCCTCCAAAAAGCAGCGTCGATTTAAAAATAAACTGGCAGATTCACATCCCAAAAATTATTACAATAAGAATGGGAAATTTCGGCGACAATGATATGTTTATAGCTTACTGGTATCCACAAATGAGCGTTTATGATGATATAGACGGATGGGACACAATTAATTATACAGGATTTGTAGAATTCTACAATGATTTTTCAAATTATGATTTTGAAATTACCATGCCCGGAAACATAGTTGCATGGGCAACGGGCGAACTTCAGAATCCATCCGAAGTTTTTCAGCAATCTGTTATAAACAAAATTGAAAAAGCAAAAAAATCAGATGAGAAAGTAAATATAATAAGTGCACAGGATTTTAAGGATGGCAAGGTTACGATTGACAATCCTAAGAACACCTGGAAATTTAAAGCAACTAACGTAACTGATGTTTCTTTCTGCGTAAGCGACAGTTATGTATGGGATGCAGCCAGTGTGCAGGTTGATAATTCGGGAAGAAGAGTATTAACAAACGCAGTTTATGAAGACAGTACAATCAACTGGGAAAATGCAGCGATGTTTGCAAGAACCACAATTGATTATCTCTCCCACGAACTACCCGGATATCCTTACCCATATCCTCACACAACCTCCTTCTGTAACAAAGGCGGCGGCGGCGGAATGGAAACTCCAATGATGGCAAATGACGGCGCTCCAAAAGAAGCTCCCCGAACTCTTGGTTTAATATTCCACGAAATTACACACACCCTATTCCCTTTCTTTATGGGGACCAACGAAAGAAAATATGCGTGGATGGATGAAGGATGGGCTTCTTTCTTTCTTACTGAAACTGTTGAAAATTATCCCGGCGGCAAAGGTTACAGGGCAAATGAAGTTAGCGGATTTGAAAATGGCGCCGGAAATGAAACAGATATGCCGATGATAACACCTTCATTTTCTTATAAAGGAAACTACGGAAGAGTTGCTTTTTACAACAAACCGGCATCAGCTTATTATGAACTAATGGAATTGCTTGGACGCGATACTTTCAAAAAAGCAATGCTAGAGTATATGAATAGGTGGAACGGGAAACACCCTCTTCCCTACGATTTCTTTAACACAATTAATGATGCAGCAGGTGAAGATCTTTCCTGGTTCTGGAAACCGTGGTGGTTTGAATACGGCTATCCTGATCTCACTTTGAAAAATGTAAAACAAAACGGGAATAAAATTTCAGCGGAAGTTGATAAGCTGGGAGTTATTCCGACAAGAATAGAATTAAAATTTATTTTTGATGATGGAACAAGTGAAACGGTAGAAAAATCCTGCAGAGAATGGAAAGATAAATCCTCATTAAAAGTTGAATTGAACTCAGGTAAAAAATTAAAAGAAGTTCAACTCGGTTCCCCTGAAATACCCGATACAAAACGGGACAACAACTTAGTAACACTGTAAAATTAAAAAGCCCCGGTTAACAGCCGGGGTTTTGTTTTTGTGCTGAAATGTGGGTAACTTTACCGTTAACTCATTCAAACCTGCCTTTAAATAAATAGCTATTGCGTCTTATTTTTTTATGCTGTACATTCTTTTGCTGATCAAATCTACTACAGGGAGTCTTCGAGAAATATATAAAAGCTAAATAAAATTATGAAGTTATTGAACCGTGGTATAACAGTGAAAAGCCCTTTGGATTAAATTGTGTTATTCACAAATAAAATTCTCATATAACACAGGAGGCTAAGTGTTAAAGGATTATAAATTGTTTATCTTTAATCATTTACGGATGTAAGCCATTATTACAGGTGTGTTATACACGAAAGAAGTTCTCGTTTTTGTACATTTAATATAATTAACCAGTTCAGTATAAGTAATAGTTATATGCTTATAATTATTTCAATGTATGATGGAGTAAATAATTGGTCAAGAATAAGAAAACCCAAAACAAGCCCGATGAAAATAATAATAAGTCCGATAATAAGCCTCTTATTAGTAATCATTTTGAATCGGAGGATGAAAACTCCGGTAGCGATAATAGCGATGTGAATAATATAAAGGAACCACAATATAATCGTACGAATCTTATCGTTTCTATTTTCGCTGTTGTAATTGCTTTGATAGCGGCCTTTTTTAGTTTTAAACAAACCGAAATCTCCGAAGACACTGCCCAGAGACAATTGAGAGCTTATCTTTCTACCGAAATTATTGGTTGGCAAGGACTTGATGGTAAATACTTTTTTGCAACAGCTATTCGCATTGTTAATTATGGACAAACCCCCGCAAAGATGGTACAACTTGCTGGACAAATTGAAGTTTTGCCTTTCCCATTGTCCGGAAGTTTTATCCCTCATTATTCCCAAATAAATAATATCACTCAAAGCTTTACTGTGTTCCCAAATGTTCGTGACTCTACTGCGATTGGGGGCAAGGTTCCAGCAAAATATATTTTTACAAAGGAAGAAATCGCTCGGTTCGCTTCTGATACCAGCAAAGTACGGGTTTATTCTTTTGAACGCATTACCTATTTGGATGTTTTTGGGGTTACTCATCATACATATAGTTGCAAATTTCTTGAGCCGAAATCCATTGTTTATAAAACTGACGGTACTATCAGAACTTTTATGATGGCAAATTATAGCAAGTTTAATGATATTGATTAATGTGACCGCATATAACAAGCAAATCAACCGGACGCCTTTATTCATGCGGGCTTGGTGCTGTTCTTAAGTTTTGTAAATTAAACAACATTGCTTTTCAGCAGTATTGATAAATACTAAATTGTAGCAGCCGGCGCGTACGATGAAAGTTACGCACCGTCTGCTAAATTATTGGTGTTGTCTTTCTAATCGGCTTTCTTGTTATGGGACGCCGGTTATTTGCAACACCGTTAGACAGTTAATCGGGGAGGAATTTATGAAGTATTTAAAGTTACTTTTTTTAGTTTCAATAATATTTTACGGCTGCAAATCAGAAGCTCCAACTCAAATAATTGATGGTAACACCACCTCCCCTTCAGATTCACTTTTTATTGGTGGTAGTTTTACCATACAAGGTAATCAATCCATAAATAATATTGCTGTCTGGAATGATGGTAATTGGTATGCCCTTGGCACTGGAATATCAGGGCACAATGTAGATGTTGAATGTATGACTTTTTATAACAATGAATTATATGTTGGGGGTTTTATCGATTCAGCTGGTGGAGTAGTAGCACACGGCATTGCAAAATGGAATGGGAAAAATTGGTCTGCAGTCGGGAATGGAATAAACGGAAGAGTAACAAGCTTGGCAGTCTACAAAAATGATTTGTATGCTGCAGGATGGTTCTCAAGTGCGGGTGGTTTACATACAGATAATATAGCTAAATGGGACGGGAGCAATTGGTCATCAGTCGGGACAGGGCTTTCAGATGAAGTAAATACACTTTGTATTTATAATGATGAACTTTATGCGGGCGGCTGGTTTACAATAAACTATTCGGGAAATTTTAATGCAAATAAAATCGCTAAATGGAATGGAGCAAATTGGGACACAGTTGGAAGCGGAGTTAATTCCGGTTCTTATATAAAGACACTTACGGTTTTCAATAATGAGTTATACGCTACTGGTTATTTTAGTAAATGTGGCAATGTGACGGTTACTAATATTGCAAAATGGAATAACAGTATTTGGCAATCAGCCGATAGTACTGCCCTTTCAAACAGAATATATGTTTCAGCAGTATATAAAAATGAACTCCATTTAGCGGGTCAATCAAATAGTTCAAATGATTTACCCTATTACGCAGTATGGAATGGAGCTGATTGGAATTTCAGTAGGTTCTCGTTTGATAATTGGCCGAACAGCTTATATTCATCCGGTGACTTTTTATATGTCGGAGGTTTATTTACCAGTGTTAATGGAAAGACTGTGAATGGTATTTTCAAATGGGATGGAACGAGTATCCAAAATTTTGGTTCCGGTGTTCAAGGCTATGTTTCATCAATTTTATTAAAATAATCTGCCTAACCTCTTTAATAAGTAAAAAGTCAATAGGTAATAAAATACCCTGGCAAAAATATTTTGTAAAAAAAGTTCTTTGATTTAATGATCTTCAAATTTTACTAACAACTACTGCCGATAATATCTATGAGATTGCTGCAAGGCAACCAAACCTCTTTCGGGACTTGCTCCGCTAATTGCGGGGGTGTTCCATTTAATGGAACTATTCCAGATATTTTATAGGCAAGCGCATTACTTCCCAATCCAGC
>DATFMR010000105.1:0-32365 GCA_035266865.1 Ignavibacteriaceae bacterium
ACACAATTAAAAAATCAAAAATGAATGATGCTGAACGTACCGGTACAGGGAAAATAAATGGAATGGATGTAGCCTTCGGCTGTATGGATTTTAAATTTATCGGTGGGAGCATGGGATCAGTAGTCGGAGAAAAAATTGCCCGTCTTGTTGATAGGGCTTATAAAAATAAAATTCCTCTGATAATAATATCTGCTAGCGGCGGAGCACGAATGATGGAAGGTGCATTTTCTTTAATGCAAATGGCAAAGACAAGTACAAGGCTGGCACGGCTTGCTGATGCTAAAATTCCATATATTTCTATTTTAACCGATCCAACAACTGGTGGAACTACTGCAAGTTACGCTATGCTTGGAGATGTTCATTTTGCTGAACCACAAGCGTTAATTGGGTTTGCCGGACCAAGAGTAATTAAACAAACAATAGGAAAGGATTTACCAAAAGGATTCCAGCGTTCTGAATTTCTTTTGGAACAGGGATTTGTAGATGTCATTTCTCACAGAAAAGATCTTAAGTCTAATGTTCATAATGCTTTAACACTAATGACCTGAGGTCACTTATCGAAGTAATTACTTCCGTTCCAGGAATACACAAAAGAATATCTGCGTTAAAGAAAAAAGGGAAATTAATTGGTTTTGTACCAACAATGGGATTCCTTCACAAAGGTCATCTTTCACTGATAAAAAAATCCAAAAAGAAAGCAGATATAACTGTTGTTTCAATATTTGTAAATCCAACCCAGTTTGCTCCCAATGAAGACCTTGAAAAGTACCCGAGGAATTTAAAAAAGGACAAAGAATTACTCAGAAACGAAAAAGTCGATATTTTATTTTTCCCGGATGCGTCCAAAATTTACGGAGAAAATTTTCAAACATTTGTTAATGTTAATAAAATAACCGGAATCCTGGAAGGAGAATTCAGGCCTACACATTTTAAAGGCGTAACCACTGTAGTTTCAATTTTATTTAATTGTGTTAAACCAGATTTTGCTTTCTTCGGACAAAAAGATGCGCAACAAGCCACAGTGATTACAAGAATGACTGCAGATTTAAAATTTGATACTAAAATAGTTGTTTGCCCTATCATTCGTGAAAAAGATGGATTGGCAATGAGTTCGCGGAATGTTTACCTGACTGAACAGGAGAGAAAGGACGCGCTTGTTTTAAGCAAATCATTGAAAATGGCAAAAAGCCTTATTGGGAACGGGGAATTAAAATCTTCGAAAATACTTTCACAGATGAAAAGGAAAATAAATTCAGTTAGTACATCAAAACTGGATTATATAAATATTGTTAATTCAGAAACATTTGAAATTGCAAAGGAACTTAGGAAGGGAAATAAATATTTTATTCTGATCGCCTGTAAAATTGGAAAAACCAGGTTGATCGATAACACATTAATCAATATTTGAAATTCTTCTCGTAAACTGCTTTCACTCCTATCAAAACCAGGTCTTTAACGTATTCATTTTCAAAATTTAAGTATGGGATTATTTTTTCGGCATTTCCGCCAGTCAGATAAATATGAATATTTTGGATTCCCAAATTCTTTTTGAGATCGGAAATTGTTTTTTCAAACAACCCTGTAATTGAATTAATAACTCCACTTGCGATTGATGAATTTGTAGTGTCGCCGATTAATCCTTTATATTCACCGGGAGTTACAACCGGGAGCTGAGCTGTATTTTTATTCAGGGAATTAAACATCATATCCATTCCCGGCAGAATCATTCCACCTATAAATGCACCTGGATAATCGACAAAATTAATTGTAGTTGCTGTTCCCAAATCAATAGAAATAATAAACGTAGACTTGTTGTAATCTTTACTATTCCCGGAATTATTAAATAAATAGTAAGCTCCTTCAGCAGAACAAATTCTGTCAATACCCAGAGTTTCGGGAGTTGTGTAATCAATTTTTAAGTTAAACTTTGAATTATGAGTTACCTGGAAAGGGTTTAGTTTAAATTTAGAAGTAATAAATTCCAGTAATTCTTTTGATTTTTCGGGAGAAACTGAAGAGAAAGCAACTGAATCGATTTTTTCATTTATTATGAAATGTTCAAATTCATCAAATCCTTCGAATGAACCGGATTTGACCAAATTATCTGCTTCTATAAATCCTGCTTTAATCCGGGTATTTCCTATGTCGCATGCTAATAACATTATACTACACTCACATCTCCAAAATGAATTTTTTCAATATTGCCTTTATTCTTTAATAGGAGAAAACCATTTTCATCAAGATCATCAAAGATTCCATATTTTGTAGTTTCCCCATCTGTAATTGCGATCTTTTCTCCTAACATTCTGCATTTAGTCTTCCAGTCACGTAAAATATCTTCGGGTTTTACGAGTATCTTTTCGAGCAATTCTTCAAACAGGTTTAATATTTCAGCAAGAAGTTTTTCGCGTTCAATATTTTCATTTGCTTCAAGTTTAATAGAAGTTGGTTCAATATTGAAAGAACCCTGGAATGAAATCTGGTTAACATTAACTCCGATGCCAATAACCAGCCTTTCAATTTTGCTTCCCTGCGAAGATGCTTCCAGAAGTATTCCGCAAACTTTTTTACCCTGAATCAATACGTCATTCGGCCATTTAAGATTTGTATTTATCTGGTATAAATTTTCAATTGCCTGTGCTACTGCTAAGGAAGCGGCAAAATTAATTATGTTAAAATTTTTGCCGAAGAATTTCTTGTTCGTTATTAAAATTGAAAAATTCAAATTCTGTTCTTTTGTGCTGTACCAGACCCGGTCTTTTCTTCCTCTTCCTCTTGCCTGTCTTTCAGCAAACACAACAGATCCGTCCGTATTTATTTTGTTCTTTTTATCGAGCAGGAAAGTGTTTGTTGAATCTAGTTCATCGCAGTAAATGAAACTGCGTCCGATTGTATTTGTGTTAAGTTTCAGATCAAATATTTCAAGTTCAAGCAACTGGATACCTCAAATTTTAGTGTAAAACATAAATGACTAAAATGTCAGCTATTTTGACATATTTTGAATATCACTGACAATATCGCATATTATCTGACAATATTACTTACTGATCCAATTCCTGTTTGTTTTATTTAACTATTTATAAAATAGTAAGTTACAACAAATCCTGCTTCTGGCATATTCATTGCCTTATTTTTACAAACGAATTCAAAAATCAAAGACAATATATTAAATAACAGGAGACAAAATGAAATTCATAGAATTTGAGCCAATTCTGAATTTTGCAAATGCAAAAAACACATTAAACTCAGAAATCATTGAAAATAAAAACGAAAATTCATTCAGTCCCAAAATAGATATTTTCGAAGATGAAAAAAACATCTATTTGGAAGCAGAAATACCGGGACTAAATAAAAATGAAATAAAAATTAAACTAGTTAATAACAGACTAACTATTAGCGGTGAAAAAAGAAACAGAAATTTTGAAAAGGGTAAACTGATTTACAATGAAAGAGTTTTCGGTTTTTTTAAACGTGAATTTGAAATAAATTCAGAGATTGACAGAAAAAATCTGAATGCATCATTTGAAAATGGAATTTTGAAAATAACTTTTGGGAAACTGATTCCACGGAAAAATGAAAGAACAATTGAAATTAATTAATAATAAAAATAAGAAAACGAAAAGGAGTGTTAGATAATGGGTAAAATTATAGGAATAGATCTCGGAACAACGAACTCATGCGTTGCGGTTATGGAAGGAAATGAGCCGGTTGTAATTCCAAATTCAGAAGGTGGAAGAACTACACCATCAATTGTGGCTTTTACCAAAAGCGGTGAAAGACTGGTAGGACAACCTGCAAAAAGACAGGCTATTACAAATCCTAAAAATACTGTCTTCTCAATAAAAAGATTTATGGGAAGACTTATTAACGAAGTTTCAGATGAAAAAGGGAAAGTACCTTACGAAGTAACTTCAGGAGATAACGATACTGCCCGCGTAAAAATTGGTGACAGAATTTATTCACCTCCTGAAATCAGTGCAATGGTTCTTCAGAAAATGAAAAAAACTGCTGAAGAATATTTAGGACAGGAAGTTACCGAAGCTGTAATTACTGTCCCTGCATATTTTAATGATTCGCAGCGCCAGGCTACAAAAGACGCAGGCGAGATTGCAGGATTAAAAGTTAGAAGAATTATCAACGAGCCGACCGCAGCAGCACTTGCTTACGGATTGGATAAAAAATCAAAAGACCATACAGTTGCCGTATACGATTTGGGTGGCGGTACTTTTGATATTTCAATTCTCCAGTTAGGTGACGGTGTATTTGAAGTAAAATCTTCAAACGGTGACGGACACCTTGGTGGTGATGATTTTGACCAGAGAATAGTTGATTGGGCAGCAGACGAGTTCAAGAAATCCGATGGAATAGATTTAAGAAAAGATCCGATGGCTTTACAGAGATTGAAAGAAGCTGCAGAAAAAGCTAAAATTGAATTATCATCTTCTTCATCCACAGATTTCAATTTACCTTTTGTTACAGCAACACAGGATGGTCCGAAACATCTTAATCTTACTTTATCAAGATCAAAATTTGAACAGTTAATAGATGATCTCGTACAAAGAACAAAAGTTCCTTGCGAAAAAGCAATGAAGGATGCAGGAGTTTCTTCTTCACAGGTTGACGAAGTTATTCTTGTTGGTGGATCAACCAGGATACCGCTGGTACAGGAACTTGTTAAAAAATTATTTAACAGGGATCCGCACAAAGGTGTAAATCCTGATGAAGTTGTTGCAGTTGGTGCGGCAATTCAGGGTGGAGTTTTAACAGGCGATGTAAAAGATGTATTGCTGCTTGACGTTACTCCGCTTTCACTCGGTATTGAAACAATGGGAAGTGTTTTCACAAAGTTGATTGACGCTAATACAACAATACCAACAAAGAAAAGCGAAGTTTTCTCAACCGCATCTGATAATCAGCCTTCTGTTGAAATTCACATTCTGCAGGGTGAACGCCAGATGGCAGGAGACAACAGGTCGCTTGGCAGATTCCACTTAGATGGAATTCCGCCTGCACCAAGAGGTGTGCCGCAGATTGAAGTAACATTTGATCTTGATGCGAACGGAATACTTCACGTAACAGCTAAAGATAAAGCTACAAATAAAGAACAAAGTATTAGAATTACTTCTTCAGGCGGATTGTCTCAGGAAGAAATAGATAAAATGAAGAATGATGCTAAAGAACACGCTGCTGAAGATAAAAAGAAAAAAGAAGAAGTCGATGTAAGAAACCAAGCTGACAGTTTGGTATTCCAGACAAAGAAACAGCTCGAGGAACTCGGCGATAAAGTTCCGGCAGATATAAAATCAAAACTGGAAGCTGAGATTAAAAAAGTGGAAGAAGCTATTTCAGCTAACAACACAGAACAGATTAAATCTGCTACTGAATCACTGAATAAAGTCTGGAGCGAAGTTGCATCACAACTTTACCAGCAGCCTGGCGCAGATCAAAAGGGTGGACCTGCAGGACAGCAGGCAGGAGGACCACAGCAGGATGCAGGTAAAAAAGAAGATGATAAAGATGTTCAGGACGCTTCTTACGAGGTTGTTGACGATGAGAAAGACAAAGACAACGATAAAAAGTAAAATGAATTAATATTTGCCCGGATGCATTTGCGTCCGGGATTTATTAAAACAATTTAGAGGGATTGACTTATGACTCAAAACAAAGAATTGATGAATATAAACAGGACCCCTGATTTTGACTGGCAGGAATTAGTCTCTACGCAAAATTATGTAAATCCTTTTGTTGATATTTTTGAAACTGATGAAGACTATATCCTTACTGCAAATATGCCGGGAATTGAAAGAGAAAATATAAAGCTTAAAATAGAAGGAGATTCTTTAATAATTTTCGGGAAGATTGATTTTGAAAAACAACTAAGCAGAAAATATATTCTGAATGAAAATGAGATCGGAAATTATTTTAGAAAATTTAATATCAGTGACAGCGTTGATAAATCAAAGATAAACGCTAAGTATGAAAACGGGCAGTTGATTATTAAGCTGCCGAAAAATGAAAAGATGAAGCCAATAAATATAGATATAATGTAAAGAGGAATTTATCTTTGTTTATAAAGCCCCGTTAATAGCGGGGATTTCTTATTTTAAAATATTATGAATTTTTAATCCTACTCCATTGGGATTAGCCCCAATTGCTGCATAAAGTCTAAATTGTCAAAAAAATCTTGTTCCTGAGCAATTTTTCCGTCTTTCATTTTTACAAGCGTAACACCATCTATATTTACTTCTTTACCGGTAGGGGACATTCCAAAAAACTCCCCGGTATTTGTGCCTTTAAAGTTCCATTGTTTTACAATTTTGTCACCCTGTCCAAATGCATCTACAATTGTAAATGAAATATTAGAAAACCCGGTTAGATAGTTATTGTAATATGCTTTAAAATCTTTAATACCCACTATATTTTGGGGCTTGGCAACCATTGTAATATTTTTATCAAAATTGGTCTCATTTATCTGCTCAATTTTTCCTTTGTTGATAATTTTATCCCAGGTGGTTGTATACATTTCCAGGTTGGCTGTTAATTGTTTTTGGGCATTTTCTAACTGCACACATTTATCTGAAGGTGTACTTTTGCAGCTTGATATTTCCAATAAGTAAAAAGTTAATTTTGTAATTATTGACAACTTTAACTTTTGGAGGTATCAATGTATTACACTGGTATTGATCAACATAAACTCTTTTCATATCTAACTACCGTTGACAGTGACGGTAAAATCGTTAAAGAAGCTAAACTTTACAATAATGATTTTGATATCATTAATTATTTCAACTCTATTGGTAGAGATCATACAGCTACTGTTGAAACTACCGGTGGCTGGTATTGGATGAATGATCTTCTCAGCTCCCTGGATATTCCTCTAAAACTTACACACACTAAATACCTTAAAGCAATTTCTTATGCTAAAGTTAAAACGGATAAAGTTGACTCCAACATACTTGCTCAACTTCTACGCCTGGACCTTATACCTGAAGCCTATAAAATACCTGATGATATCCGAACTCTTCGCGATACTTTAAGAGCCAGATTAAGACTGTCTGTAAAGAGAACAAGTTGCCTTAATTTTATGCACCGTATGTTAGAGTAGTTCAATATATCCGATCCAGCACTGCTCAACAGTTTCTACAAGCTACAGTATCATCAGTTTGATATTCAATCAAAATTACTCAAAGAACAAATGCTTACTCTTGAAAAATCTCTTTATCCCTCCCTTATTCCTAATCAGGATATTCAAAGATTGCTCTGGATACCCGGTATTGGTAAAATGAATGCCTTCACTATTTTACTTGAAGTTGGAGACATTAATCGTTTTGCTTCTGAGAAAAACTCCTTCTCCTACTGCCGTCTTGTTCCTTCTGCCCGTAACTCTGCTGGTAAAATGAAACAACGCTCTTCAAAAGATGGAAACAGATATCTTAAAATCGTCTTCTCAGATGCAGCTGTTCACGCCCTACAATACTATCCGGTTATCAAGAGATACCACAGCTCAAAACTCAGGAAGAAGAAAAAACAGGTCGCTAAAGCAATCATATCAAAAGAAATTGCCCGAATAGTTTATCACGTACTTAAAGACAAGACTAATTTTAATAACCAATTCAAAGGACAAGAATTACAACATAAGAAATATCTTCAATGGCCGCGCATCACAAGCCCCGACGTCTAACTAGTCGCTTAGGGAGACTCTCCGCACTGGAATGGGAAGTGATGCGCTAGCCTAAAATATATCTGGGATAATTTAAGCCCCATAAGCGGTTTGGCTGCCAGAACATCTATTTGAGATGTAACTGGTTAGCTCATTTGATATTAACTAGGCTTACAGTTTTTAATAACTCAAAGAACTTATTTAGAATTTTAACATTAATTATATTTCTAAGTCCTTTTGACTTTTTACTTTTTTAAGCGGTTAGGCAGTTTAATATTTATTTCTTTTTCAAATTACTTGATTCTTCAATGCCTTTTAAAAGGCCTTTAATATAATAAACCCAAGGATCTTTTGAGGAATGAAGTTGTTCATTTACAGGTGCAAGTGGATCAATGTTTACTGTAAATCCTTCCGATGTATTCTTATTAAACAGAAGATATTCTGCGCCCTTCTTATAAGTATTTGCGTAACAGAATCCACTTCTTCCATTTGGCCTTACAAAATTATACGGGACAGGTTTATCATTGAAATCATCCATGTCATTCAAATAACCTTTCAAAGAAAATGAACTAGAAATATTGTCTCCTTTTAGCACTTCCAAAGTTTTAAACTCCACTTTAGAATCTGGAATACCATTAGTAATGATATTGGGATTATGAGGTTCTTTAGCATACTTTACAGCTTGCGCTCGAATTATATAATCTGATATTTTACAAGTGTATGACAAAACAATCGGTCCTGATCTTTGACAAGCATCAGTACTATTTTGGTAAATTAGTTCAATAGCAAAAAAACTTATCAATAGAATTGTAAAAGCAAATAATATTTTTTTCATAAATATATACTAATTGTTATTACTGCCTAACTATTACTTATACTGAACTGGTTAATAATAAATCATTATTGCAATGAGGGATTTGCCGTGTAATTCCAGAGTAATTCAATTCACGGTATGATCCCGTTTTTATTTATAATTTCTTCAATTGTACTCAGAAAGCAATAAAAATTTGTAAACTTTACAATGTTATTTCCTTCAGCTATCAGTCCGTTAAAATATTAAACTCCATATTTAATTAGTAAAAATGATTCGCTATTTTGAGAGCCGGGATTTGTCTTAATATTTTCTAAATTTTCCGATTCCTATAAATGACACAAAGTTCAAAAAGAAACAGAATAATTTTCATTGATTTAATGCGTGCTTTTGCCGTATTAATGATGGTGCAGGGGCATACTGTGGATGTTTTGTTGTCGGGCGCTTATCGAATACCGGATAGCCCGGTATATGTTGTATGGAATTTTATGCGGGGAATGACCGCACCGATTTTCCTTTTCACCGCCGGAAATGTTTTTACATATCTTTTCAAATTATACGACCAGCCGTTCGGTAAAAACCCGAGGTTTATAAAAGGTATAAAAAGATTTTTGCTCCTGGTTTTTCTTGGTTATATGATGCGTTATCCCACCGAAAAAGTCTTTAACTTTAGTAATGTGTCGCCAGCACAATGGCAGACTTTTTTTGCAGTTGATGTTCTTCAGCTTATCGGCTTTGGAATTTTATTCCTGATGTTTTTCATTTATCTCTCTGAAAAGTTAAAAATAAATACATACCTGGTATTAACTCTGGGAGCATTGTTATTCATTGCGCTATTTCCGCCATTTTCATTTATTCACTGGAAAGATTTTTTGCCAATGCCTGTGGCCGGGTATTTTTATAACCAGACCGGTTCTAATTTTCCTCTTTTTCCCTGGGTGGCTTATGTTTTAGCGGGAGGCATGCTGGGCAATTACCTGGCACAAAATCCAAATGTTTTTAAGAACCCGTTATTCAGTCTTAAACTTGCGGTCTGGGGTGCATCTTTTGTATTTCTCGCAATGCTCGGCAATATTTTTGAGAATATGATTCTCGGGCAGAGCTATTTCTGGAGCGTCAGTCCGAATCTTGTATTTTTAAGAATCGGCATTGTTTTAATTTTGAATTCGCTCGTTTCATTAATATCACTTAAAGTAGATACAATCCCGCGAATAATTATACTTATTGGAAGGAATACTTTATTAATATATATTGTTCACCTGGTTATGCTTTATGGAAGTGCGTGGTCGCTTGGTGTTAATGTACTGTTTGCCGGAACTTATAATATCTGGGAAACGATTGGCTCAGTAATATTAATGTTGTTGCTTATGATATTAATGGTTGAATTAATTCATAAATTTAAGATAAGAAACAAAGAACTTGTGACATAAAAAAAATATGAGAAAATCAGATTACACGGATCCAAATTTGACTGAAGAAGAAAAAGTACTGGATAATTCATTAAGACCCGAGAAATTGAAAGATTTCCAGGGACAGAAAAAAATTACGGATAATCTGAACGTTTTTATTTCAGCCGCAGGTAAAAGAGACGAAGCGCTTGATCACGTTCTTTTAACCGGTCCGCCGGGACTGGGCAAAACAACTCTTGCTCACATAATTGCAAATGAACTCGGTGTAAAAATTAAAGTTACTTCCGGTCCAGTGCTCGAAAAGCCGGGGGACCTTGCAGGTATTTTAACCAACCTTGAAGAAAAATCAGTTCTTTTTATAGATGAAATTCATCGTTTAAGTCCAGTTGTTGAGGAATATTTATACTCTGCAATGGAAGATTACAAACTTGATATTATGATAGACAGCGGTCCGAGCGCAAGATCTGTGCAGATCAGTTTACCCAAATACACTTTGATTGCTGCAACAACACGCGCCGGAATGTTGACTTCTCCGTTGCGCGACAGGTTCGGTATAAAATTCAGGCTCGATTATTACGAAGCACAAATCCTCGATAAAATTATTCAAAGATCTTCCAAAATATTAAACCTTAAAATTGATAGAGATGCCGCACTTGAAATTGCAAAGAGATCGCGCGGAACTCCCAGGATTGCAAACAGGCTCTTGCGAAGAACAAGAGACTTTGCCGATTTTGAAGATAAAAAAACTATTGATGTTGAAATCTCTAAAAAAGCTTTAACTGCTCTTGAAGTTGATGAATTTGGACTGGACGAAATGGATAAAGAAATTATACTCGCAATTATCGAAAAATATAAAGGCGGTCCGGTCGGTTTAAATACTCTTGCAGTTGCAGTGAATGAAGATCCCGGCACAATTGAAGAAGTTTATGAACCATTTTTAATCCAGCAGGGATTTATTCAAAGAACTCCGCGCGGAAGGGAAGCAACACAACTTGCTTATAAAAGATTTGGGAAAAATAAAGCCTCATTTGGAAAGGATGAAACTCTGTTCTGATTTCAAAGTATGACGAAATTAAAAAAACATAATAATATTTTTAATGAAAACGATTTTGAAATTCTGCCTTTAAATCAATCCGAAACTATTCCTTCAGTATGGTACACATCAAAAGAAATTTTTGAATTTGAACAATCCGGATTATTCCAGGAAGAATGGCACTTGATCTGCCATTTATCACAATTAAAAAACATTGGAGATTTCGTCCTCGGTGAAGCCGCAGGAAATTCTGTAATAGTTTTAAAAGATAACGAAGAAAAGATCAGGGCGTTTTACAATGTCTGCCGCCACAGGGGCGGTCCGCTTGCTATGGAAAACGGCTGTGCTAATATTCTTCAGTGTAAATATCACGGCTGGACTTACACACTCGAAGGAATGCTCAGGGGGATTCCAAGGTTTGACAGGGTAGACCTATTCGATAAAAAAGATTACGGGCTTGTAAAAATAAATGTAGATATATACGAGGGATTGGTATTTGTAAATCTTTCAGAAACTCCAAAACCTTTAAAAGTATTATTAAATGGAATTTCTGAAAGAATTAAACCGAACGATCTTAAAAAGAAAAATTTTCATCAACGGATAGTTTACGATGTAAAAGGCAACTGGAAAGTTTATGTCGATAATTACCTTGAAGGATACCACGTTCCTTTTGTGCATCCCGAATTAACTAACTTTCTCGATTATAAAGAATATGTTACAGAAATTTCTGAAAATTATTCTCTCCAGTTCAGCCCGATTAAAAAAGAGAAAAATTATTTGAAGCAGGAGGGAGGAGCGTATTATTATTTTCTTTTCCCTAATATTATGTTGAATATTCTCCCCGGCAGACTTCAGACTAATATTGTAATTCCGGTGGACAACAAAAACTGCAAAGTAATTTTCGATTTTTATTACGATGATTTTAAAAGAGAAGAGCTTACGGAAATAATTAAAGATGACCTGGATTACAGTGATAAAGTTCAGGCTGAAGACATTGAGATTTGTGAGAAAGTGCAGAAAGGACTGGAATCAAAAGCGTACGATAAAGGAAGATTTTCAGTCGAGTGTGAAGAGGGAGTTTATCATTTTCAGTGCCTTTTGAAAAAGTCACACAAAAAATATATTTCCGGCAATTAAAATATTAACAAATTGTTAGGTCTTTTGATTTAGCCCTGTTTTTAAGGTTAAATGATTTTTACCACGGTTTTTTTTGCTCTTAATTTGTCGAAATTGAAACTTATTCGCATATTAGAATTCCCAAAATATTGTTTTTATGAAGTACTTACTTTATTTATTACCATTAATAATATTCATAATTATTTCCTCTAACAGGGAATTAAATGAGGGGGCTCTCGGAACGAGGAGCAACCCTATTAAATTGTATTTCACCCCATCAGTTGATGCCCAGAGAATCAGTTTTAACGCAAGGGAATTAACAGACTTCCTGGAAAAAGAAACAGGTTATCATTTCATTACTGCTGTCCCTGCAAGTTTTATTGCTGTTGTTGAAGCTTTCGGCACTAAAAAAGCTGACATTGCCAGCATAAATACTTTCTCTTATTTAATGGCAAATGCAAAATATGGAGCAGAAGCAAGGCTGAGAATTGTCAGAGACAACAATGAAACAACTTACAAAGGAATGATCTTTTCCAGGGTTGGTTCAGGAATTGACAGCCTGAAAGATCTTGAGGATAGATCATTCGCATTTGTCGATCCGTCCTCAACTTCCGGTTATATTCTGCCTAAAGCTAAATTGAAAAGACTTGGAATCAGGTTAGGCGAAACAGTTTTTTCAATGAGGCACGATAACTCTGTAATGATGGTTTACCAGAAACAGGTTGATGCCGGTGCTGCCTATTATGCGCCGCCTGATCCGAAGACAGGACAAATTTTGGATGCAAGGATGCGCGTACAGCAGCAATTTCCTGATGTAACTGATAAAATAAAAATTATCGGTTTCACACAGGATATTCCAAACGATCCGTGGGTTTTCAGGAAAGATATGGATGAAGATATGAAAGAAAAGATAATCCAGGCTTTGATTGATTATGTTAATACGCCCGCCGGAGAAAAAGCAATGTATGAGATTTACGATATCAGGGGATTGATTCCCACGAAAGACAGTGATTATGATGGATTAAGAAAATTGCTGAGAGATGAAAATATTTCCTTTGAATCTTTATTGAAGAAAAAATGATTTTAAAAGTAAAAAATCTGCATAAAATTTATAAGAACGGAACGCACGCGTTAAAAGGAATCACTTTTGATGTAAAGGAAAAAGAATTCCTCGTTATAATTGGTTTAAGCGGTTCCGGTAAATCAACCTTATTAAGATGTATTAACAGGCTCATTGAACCAACTTCCGGTACAGTTGAATTTCTTGGTAAAGATATCACTCACGTAAAAAGTGAAGAATTAAGAAAAGTAAAAACCCAGATCGGAATGGTTTTTCAGCAATTCAACCTGATAAAAAGAAGATCTGTTTTAACAAATGTAATTACAGGGAAGCTTGGACAATTAAAAACTTTCCAGTCAGTGTTTGAAAAATTTCCTCAGGAAGTTTATGATGAGGCAAACAAAAGTCTTGAAACAGTAGGCATAAAAGAAAAAGCTTTGCTGCGCGCCGATTCACTCAGCGGGGGACAGCAACAGCGTGTGGCAATCGCCAGAAGTTTAATGCAGAACCCCAAACTTTTGCTTGCCGATGAACCGGTTGCCTCACTCGATCCTGCAACTTCAAATTCAGTAATGCAGTATTTCGAAAAAATTAATAAAGAGCTCGGTACAACTGTTATTTGTAATCTTCACTTTCTTAGTCTTGTAAGAAAATATGCAACAAGAGTAATTGCCTTAAAAGCGGGAGAAATTGTTTACCAGGGCTTGCCATCAGAAATAGATGAAAACTGGTTCAGAACTATTTACGGAGATGAAGCTGAAGAGGTTGAAATAAGATGATATCAAACCCCGAACTTGAATCGCATCCTGTAAAAATTATTCGGTTGAATAAGGAAAAAGAAGACAGGATAAGTTTAATTAAGGCTGTTTTGCTGGATATCTTTTTCGTGTTTTACAGTATTCTTGTTCTGCAACGGGCAATTTATTACAAATTTATTCTTGACTTGAAAGACCTTCCGTTTTCGTGGGTAAACATCGGGATATTATTTTTTATTTCAATCGTAATCGGTACAACCTGGGCTTTAACAAAAACTTCACTCTCATGTAAACTTTTCGGAATTGCGAAAGATAATAAAACAACCAAATGGACTGTCGAAATATTCGGCTGGTTTTTGTTTAATATCACGTTCATAGCAGGGTGGATAATCACACGACTTTCATTAGTCGATCTTTTCAGCAGCGAAGGCATCCAGGGAGCCGAAAGAATATTCGGAGCAATATTTAAACCGGAATTTGGAATTTTTGATGACGCAATTTTTGCGATGATTGAAACTATTTACATTGCTTTGCTTGCAACTCTTATATCAATTCCACCTACATTAATTCTAAGTTTCTTTACCGCAAGAAACCTGATGAAAGGGAATAAATTCACTTTCGTGATTTATAATATTTTAAGATTAATATTTAACTTCGTCCGTTCAATTGAGCCATTGATCTGGGCGATAATATTCTCAGTCTGGGTTGGTATTGGTCCTTTTGCCGGAATGATAGCCTTACTGGTTCATACAATTGCGTCCAACGCCAAACTGTATTCTGAAGCGATCGAGAATATAGAAGAAGGTCCTGTAGAAGCGATAACCGCAACTGGTGCAAATAAAATACAGGTTGTCTGGTATGCAGTAGTTCCTCAGATAGTTTTACCATTTTTGTCTTTTACAATTTACCGCTGGGATATAAACGTAAGAATGGCTACGATTATCGGACTGGTAGGTGGCGGTGGAATTGGTACAATGCTGATTCAGTACCAGGGTCTTGCCCGCTGGCACGAAGTAGGTCTTATTGTTCTCCTGATTGCATTTGTTGTCTGGATTATGGACTATATTAGTGCAAAAATCAGGGAAGCAATATATTAAGGCTTGTTTCAATTTTTTTGTAAATTCTTAACAATTATTTAATCCAGAAATCAATTCTTCTTGTTATTCAATCATTATATTTATTCCATAGAATAAAAATTCTACTAATGTTGTACTCATATTTCAGTAAATGAAAGAAATTAAAGATTGTAAAATAAAAACCGAGAGCCTTAATTTTTATTATGGAAATAAAAAGGCGCTGGAAGATATTTCTATTGATATTGCACCGCAAAAAGCTACTGCATTGATTGGTCCTTCGGGCTGCGGAAAATCTACCTTTTTAAGGACTCTTAACCGGATGAACGACCTTATTGACAATGCAAGAGTTTCAGGCAAGGTGCTTATTGATAATTTTGATATTTATGATAAAAAAATAGATGTTGTTGATTTAAGAAGAAGAGTGGGAATGGTTTTCCAAAAGCCGAATCTTTTTCCGCTGACTATTTATGATAATGTAATTTACGGCACAAAACTGAACGGGATTAATAAGAAAAAAGAGCTGGATGAAATTGTTGAGAAATCGCTAAAGCAGGCAGCATTATGGGAAGAAGTAAAAGACAGGTTAAATCAACCCGGGCTTGGCTTATCCGGTGGACAACAGCAAAGATTGTGTATTGCAAGAACTCTTGCAGTTGAACCTGAAATTGTATTAATGGATGAGCCGGCAAGTGCGCTCGATCCGCTTTCTACTGCTAAAATTGAAGAGTTGATTCACGATCTGAAGAAAAAATATACTATAATAATTGTAACTCATAATATGCAGCAGGCTGCAAGGGTAAGTGATTTTACAGCTTTCTTTTATCTCGGTAAATTAATAGAATATGATAAAACTACAAAGATTTTTACGAAGCCCAAAATAAAACAGACTGAGGATTACGTAACCGGCAGGTTCGGTTAATTATTTCAATAAATTCAAAGGGAATTTAAATGGAAAGATTATTTGATATTCAAATTGAAAAATTAAAAAAAAGACTGATCAAAATGTGCAGCCTTGTAGACGAGCAGGTAGGGTTTGCAATAAAAGCAATTGAAGAAGAAGATGAAGAACTTGCTCAGCTTGTTGTGGATAGAGATAAAAAGGTTGATAAATTTGATGTTAAAATTGAGAAAATCTGCCAGAAAATTTTTGCATTGAATCAACCTGTTGCAATGGATCTCCGCCTGATAATGTCATCTCTAACAATAAATAATAATCTTGAAAGGATAGGGGATATAGCTGTAAATATTGCTGAAAGTTTCTTAATTCATAAAAAGAAACCTGCGTTTATTTCAAAAACAAAATTTGCTGAAATGTCAAAAGTTGCTAAGGAAATGGTAAAAGATTCTATTGATGCATTTATTGAAAATGATGCTGAACTTGCCAGGAAAGTTATTGAAATGGATGATATACTTGATGACCTGAACAGAGAAAATCATAAAATATTAATTGAACATATGAAGGCTAATACGAATGATATTGAACAGGCTGTTGCTTTGCTTGTAACCTCCAGGCAGATGGAGAGAATGGGTGATCACTCGACCAATATTGCTGAGGATGTTTATTTTATTGTGGAAGCTCAATTAATAAAACATAAATATGAAAAAATAATTCTTAATGAACAGGAAGATGATGATGCAAACGATGATAAGATAAGCGATGATGAATCAAAAGAAGAAACGCAGAGTGATTAAAATATTATTTTAGAAAATGCTCCATTGATCTCATAAAAAATTCTTTCGTAGATAACTGCTTCTCAGGATTAATAATATCATTTAATTTTTTGCTGTAAAGCATTCCCCAACTTGCATAAACAAAAAAATTTGGCAGATCAGCATTCATTTGTTGCGATTTGTTTGTGTAGGCAGCATTTAATGCAACTTTTAAGACCTCTTCTTCAGCCTGCAACAACTTTTTAAGAATAACTAATTCCTGTTCCAATCCTTCCTGGTTTAAGAGCAGGATAACCAGGTCATAAATCAATTTATATTTTTCGTAAACATTTTCTTTGAACACTAGGTATTCAGTGAATTTTTCATTAAGTGATAATTCCTGGTTGTCAAAAATATTTTTGATCTCTTCAATTATTAATCCGGAATCATATTCCAGGGTTCCGAAATAAAGAGTTTCTTTAGAATCAAAATAATGATAAATGGTTGCCTTGCCGATTCTCAAATCCCTGGCAATTTCATCGAGAGTGGTTTTGCTTAGCCCATGACGCGCAAATCTTTTAATTGCGGCTTTAATTATCTGCTGTTTTCTGTCAGTTTCCACAATTTTCTTGAGTTAAAAAATGAATTAATAATAAGATAATGATAATCAATTTATCTAAAAAATAAAATTCTTATGTAAGATTATTTTTCAGGATGAAGTCTTTAATTGGGTATTTGTACCCTTATCAAAATTATTTAAAATGTGAGCCAATAAAATTACAAGGAGACATCCAATTACATTATACCACAGGAATGATATATCAGTAAAAATAAAAGAAAGAATTACAACAACTTCAGCTATAATAGCTGATAAAAATGTCGGTGTTGCTTTTATCCTTTTGAAATAAAAAGCTAACAGGAAAATTCCAAGGATTGTGCCATAGAATAGTGAACCGAGAATATTTACCGCTTCAATTAAAGAACCAAGCTGATTTGCAAACTCAGCAAAAAGTATGGCCAGTAATCCCCAAAAAACTGTCGCAGATTTTGTAACAATGAGATAATGTTTCTCACTTCCGTCTTTTTTTATCATCCGCTTGTAAACATCAATAATAGTAGTTGATGCAAGAGAATTGATCTCAGAAGAAGTTGAGGACATTGAAGCTGCAAGTATGGCAGCGAGTACTAAACCGATGAGCCCGGCAGGAAGGTAATTCAACACAAAGGTTAAGAAAATATAGTTTGTATCATTTGTTTCTGATAAAGGATCGTTTTTAGCTATTACTCCAACAGCCTGTTCCTTTAAATCTTTAATCTCATTATTCGCACGTGTAATATCTTCTTGCAGGGCATCTGCTTTAGAATCATTATCAGTATGTATAGCCTTTACAAGATCTTCAAGTTTACCTTTCTTCTCTTCAAATACCTGGTGGAATTTATCTTCAATTTTATTGTACTCTTCAGCATGTATGCTGTTCTTTATTTTATTTGTTTCAACCGGATTAAAAAAAAGGGGAGGAGCTACAAACTGGTAAAAGAGAAAAAGCATTGCACCAATAAATAATATGCTGAACTGCATCGGGATTTTGACAATTCCGTTAAAGAGTAATCCGAGCCTGCTTTGTTTAACGCTTTCGCCAGTTAAATATCTTTGAACCTGTGATTGGTCAGTTCCAAAATATGAAAGCTGCAAAAATAGTCCGCCAATTATTCCGGACCAGAAACTATACCTGTTATCCAGATCGAATGAGAAATCAATCGCGTTAAGTTTGCCGAGTTTGCCGGTTACTTTTAAAGAATCCATAAAGGATAAATTATCCGGCAGTAAATGCATTATCATAAAAAATGCTGCAAACATTCCGAGAGTAATTATTATCATCTGCTGAAATTGTGTCCAGCCAACTGCCTTTGATCCTCCGGTTGCTGTATAAATTATAACAACAATCCCGATCGCAAGATTTGTTAGGTAAATATTCCATCCAAGCAGAATTGAAAGAATTATTGATGGAGCATAAATGGTTAACCCTGCTGCCAGTCCGCGTTGAATTAAAAATAAAAAAGCCGCGAGCGCGCGTGTTTTTAAATCAAATTTGGTTTCCAGGTATTCGTATGCCGTATAAACTTTTAATTTATGATAAAGTGGAACAGCTGTTATAGAAAGGATTACCATTGCGATCGGTAGCCCGAGATAGAATTGTACAAAGCGCATTCCATCTACATAAGCCTGTCCGGGAGTAGAAAGAAAAGTAATTGCACTAGCCTGTGTCGCCATAATTGAAAACGCGATAGTATGCCATTTCATATCATTGTTGGAAAGGAGATACCCTTTCATATCTTTGCTGCCGCGGGATTTCCAGATTCCGTAGACAACAATGAGAAGCAATGATCCAATTAATACTATCCAGTCAAGCGTTCTCATTCAAAGTATTTTGTGAATAAATAAAAAAGCAAAATTAATAGGGCAAGGTTTCCTATAACGACATAATACCACGACTTCCACTTTTTAAATAAAGGTGGATCTTCGTTTATTATCGGTTTCTTTTCTTTTTCCATTTTAATTCGCAGGTTTTGAAGATTTACCTGATGAAATTAAATTAATAAAAATTCTGAAAGCTCCCGGAACTCCTGCAGGTAGTTGGCGAAACCATGCATAACCAGTGTAAATATAAACACCTTCGCCATATTTTGTAAAAAGTAATCCACCCTGCAATGGTTTTTCTCCGGGATCATGACTTGAAATTACCGGTTGATACCTGTTGTCCCACTTATCCGCAAAGTACAGACCTCTTTCCTGAATCCAGTCTTCAAAATCTTTTTGAGTTATTTTATTTGGTGAATTTAGGATAACATTATTTTTATCAACAAATTCAACCGGCGCTTCTTCAACGGTTACTCTATCGTGTGAAAGTTCAATCGGGTAGGGACCAATATCTTTTGTAACCATATTAAAACTATTATTGTATTGCACAAGGTACGTCCCGCCGTTTTTCACATATTCCATCAACCTTTTTTGATCAACTGCCAACCTGTCCCGGGTATTATATGCTCTTACTCCCGCAATTATTGCATCGAATTTAGAAAGATCGGCGTTATCAAGTTCTTCATCGGAAAGGAAGTGAACATTATAACCGAGATCTTCAAGTTCACCCGGAATTACATCACCTGCTCCTATAATATAACCGATATTATTTATCGTTTTATTAATGTCTAACCTGATCATTTTTGCCCGTCCTTTTGGAAATAGTGTCTGAACAGGAATATGTGAATAATTTATAGTTTCAATTCCGCGGTCAACTTCTCCATGATTGGTTTCAGCAGTTGCTTTAAGTTCCGCTACAGAAGCTCTCAATGGAGGTTTAATCATAAAGGTAAAGTGTTTTTCTTCATTTTTATTTTCCAATTCAAAGGGAAATTCTTTCGGTTCTATGTTCCATCCTTCAGGAAGATTAAGTGTTAACTTGCCGGAAATATGCTCTGTATTTGAAACCAAATCAACTTTGATTTCTTTTTCATTATCATCCGGAAAAACGTATACATTATTCCCAATTTGAATTGATAAAGGAGGACGTATTTCAAATGGTTTGTAATTTTCACCTGTAACCGGGTCAGTCCATTTGTAAAGAACCGGAACAGTGAAATCAAATTCCTCTCCTTCAGCGCTAAGAGTAAATGTTACATTTAACGGCGGATCATTATCAGGCTTACCAACCTGGTTTTGATCATCAATATTATAAGTCCCTTTTTCGTGATCATTCATCAGCCAGTAAGGCTCTGTTATCTCTGCGTCAGTGGGGATTTTTATTTTTGATGTAAATGATTTCAAATCCTGGTAGTTTAAAGTGAGATTAACGTTTTCATTCTCACCATATTTAAATTTAACATTCTTTAAAGAGAACTGAATATTTGATCGGTTCACAATTGATGCAGAAATATTTACAGAATCTCCCGGTGTTGCAGAAAAATCATCTGAGTTAGCTTCAATCCAAAGTCCTGCCGCTGATTTTAATACATCAAGAAGTTCTTTCTTTTTAATGGGAATCCAGTGAGTATCATTTATCTTTTCCATTTCTGCATAAGCCTGGATCAAGATTGGAATTATTGCTGAAGGATTTTCCGGATTAAATTCTTTATCTGCTTTTTTCAAAAGTTGCGAAAGCTTTTCGGAACCTGGAACTCTTGACCAGTCAAGTTTAATATTTTCAAATAAGTCATCCTTCGCCGGTGGTCCGTCAAATAACTGGAAATAATTTAAATTCTCCCCGCGTTTCGGAGCAGAACCAAATCCCTGGCTTTTGTGCATGCTTCTGCTTTCTGCAGCAATCTCTGTATACGATTTGCCCAAAAGAGGATTGTATTCGCCGAGGTCAATGCTGATTGCATCATCAGGAATTTTTGCATTTCGCCACGTCCACGAATTCCAGAATAATCTTTTCGGCTGCCACGGCTTTACATATTTTAATTGTTCCGGGAAAACTTTGGGATCATTTGCAATTTTAAAAGCTTCCTTTGCAAGAATTGCTGAAGCTGTGTGGTTTCCGTGCCCGCCTCTGCCATCGCCGGGGAATCTCAAAACAATTACATCCGGCTTGAATTTTCTAATCACCCAAACTACATCTGATAGAATCTTTTCTTTTTTCCAGATGTCTAAAGTCTCTTCTGCATTTTTAGAATATCCAAAATCGATTGCCCTGCTAAAGAATTGTTGTGCTCCGTCAATTCTTCTTGCAGCCAGCAACTCCTGTGTTCGTATTACGCTTAACTCTTCTGATTGTTCACTTCCCAAAAGATTTTGTCCGCCGTCTCCGCGCGTTAAAGCAAGATATGCTGTTTCCAGGAGTTTACCGGAAGCACAATAGGAAAGGAAAGCTGTATTTTCATCATCCGGATGAGCGGCTATATAAAGAACACTCCCGACTACATTTAATTTATCCAGCGCCAGCTTAATTTCAGCGGCATTTTTTATCTTTTCCGGCTGGGCATTTATTTTTAATGAAAGCGCCAGGAAAAGAATTGAAAGACTAAAAAGGAAAAATTTTGATCTTTTGTTTTTCATAATACTTCAAAATATTGTAAGTGGAACCGTGTTTTAGGCTAAAAACAACTCAAAAATAAAATAAAGTTCATTAAATATTATGATTTATTTATATTTAATGAAGTCAAATCAATAATATAACTGATTTAGGCTTAAATTTAAGGTTAATATATTACATTTAAATCTAACCAGTTAAACCGTTTATCAAAAAATATGGTGATCTAAAGTTCAAATTTTTTGTATTTGGCGGATTTATATAACGTATATTTTTAAAAGAATTAGAAAATATGATTAAAATAAATAATTGGTCCATTGGTGGAAATAATCCATTTGTATTAATTGCGGGACCTTGCGTGGTCGAAAGCGGAAAAATGATCCTGCAAGCAGCAGAAGAAATTAAAAAGATAACTGAGGAACTTGGAATTAATTTAATATTTAAATCCAGTTACAAGAAAGCAAACAGAACAAGCGGCAAATCATTTTCGGGCATAGGCGATGAAGAAGCATTGAAAATTTTGGGAAAAGTAAAATCTCAAACAGGAATTCCGGTGCTTACTGATATTCACACCAAAGAAGATGCAAAGCAAGCAGCACAATATGTTGATGTTTTACAAATACCTGCTTTCCTTTGCAGGCAAACTGAATTATTAATTGCTGCCGGAAAAACGGGAAAAATTGTGAATATCAAAAAAGGACAATTTCTCGCGCCGGAAGATATGAGGCATGCTGCAGAAAAAATTGAATCAACTGGAAATAAAAATATTATGCTGACCGAAAGAGGTACTACGTTTGGTTATCATAATCTTGTTGTTGATATGCGTTCACTGATAATTATGCGCGAACTTGGATATCCAGTGGTTATGGACGCAACTCATTCGGTGCAACTGCCGAGTAAAGGAAATGAAAGTGGCGGACAACCTAAATTTATTAAACCCCTGGCAAAAGCCGCCGCCGCCGTAGGAATTGATGCACTTTTCCTTGAAGTTCATCCTGATCCTGCAAATGCGATGAGTGATGCGGAAAGCCAGTTACCATTAAATAACTTAAAAGAGTTGCTCACAGAGATTAAAGAAATTGACAGGTTAATAAAAAAGTATTAGTTGAAAAGTAAATGCAGGATTATTCGAGAAAACTTTCTAAAAATGAAAAAAGTGTTTTATTTTCTATTCTCCCGGAAAATAAAACCGGGTATAAAAGTTACAAGGACAAAATTGAAAAGTTGCTCGTAATTGGCAAAGGAAGATTTGGAGGCTCAAATTTAATCCTGGGAAAAGAAGGTGCAAAACCTGATCTTAGTTTTCCTTCATCTCCTGTTTTTGCGAGTGGCGTTTTAATTTGTAATGAAACCAAAATTGATGTGATAATACACGAAGAAATTGATGATGAGATTGAATTTGATATATCTACAAATAATGATTTTAATTTAAACAATGAATTTTCTGTTTCTGAATGCTGGAGTTATTCGGAATGGATCCCCGGTAAAAAGGCTCCGGGTGATAATTCAATTGTAAGAGAAATAAAGGTTGTGCCGGGTAAATATATACTTGCAATTGCATCGGCTCATAAAAAAATATGGCTGTATGATTTTGAAACCGGTATAAATCATTTAATACCATTGAGTAATTTTTATAACCAATTGATGATGGTAAAAGAGATAAGGGATTCTAAGATTGCATTAAATCCGGGTTCATTTTTCGGCAATCTGGATCAATATTCAGATACGGATCTAATATCGGCATTGATAACTTACAATAAATATTTAAGAAGATTTAAACTGGATATTGAATTCTTAAAAGAAAAGAAGACTCAACCGGTCAAAAAAAATATATTTAGTTTTCTGAAAAGAGGTTAAAATTGAACAAAGAAGAAATAATTAAAAACGGAAAAGAAGTAATTAAAATAGAAGCAGCCGCAGTTGCCGGACTCGAAGAGAGCATCAATGATCAGTTTCTTAAAGCGCTCGAAATAATTAATCAAACAAAAGGAAGGGTAGTTTTAAGTGGAATGGGGAAGTCGGGACTGATAGCAAGAAAGATCGTGGCAACTTTTAATTCAACCGGAGCCGCTGCAATTTATCTGCATCCTACAGATGCTCTCCACGGCGATCTTGGAATGGTGAGAAAGGAGGACGTGGTAATTCTTATATCAAAAAGCGGCGAAACTGAAGAAATAATAAATCTTTTGCCTATGCTTAAAAGGTTAAAAGTTTCGCTTATTGCGATGTCAGGGAGCCCAAATTCAAAGTTAGTAACAGAGTGTGATATTTTTCTAAGTATAGCGGTTAAAGAAGAAGCCTGTCCGCACGACCTGGCCCCCACTGCTTCCACTACAGCAACTTTAGCATTAGGAGATGCTCTTTCTATTACTTTGTTAAAAATGAGAGGATTTACAGCAGAAGATTTCGCGATGCTTCATCCCGGCGGAAGTCTTGGTAAAAGATTATCTCTTGAAACCAGGGAGATAATGATAAAAGGTGAAAATATTCCTGTTGTTAAAGAAGACTATTCTATAAAAGATGTGATACTTGAAATTACATCAAAAAGATTGGGAGCCACCTGTGTTGTAAATTCAGATGGAATTTTAACAGGAATTATTACAGACGGCGACCTTAGAAGATTGCTCGAAAAAACTCTTGATATAAAAGAGCTGAATGCAAAAGATATTATGACAAAGAATCCAAAAGTAATGAAACCGGATTACCTCGCTTCATTTGCACTTCAGCATATGGAAAATTTCAAAATCACTTCTCTCGTAATTATTGATGATGAAAATCATCCGATTGGAATCGTACACCTTCACGATTTAATTAATCTTGGACTTACACAAAGATGAAGTATCTCATATTATTTGTTGCTGCAATTATACTGATTAGCTGTAACAGTGAAAAAGTAAAACCTACAGTAAATGCTTCATTGGATACCAATAAATTGCCGACTCAGGAAAGCTGGGATGCTGTTGTAACATTCAGCGATTCAGGTAGAACAAAAGCTATATTGTATGCGGGACATTTAAGAGTTTTTGATGAATCGAAAGAAACACTTTTAGATCAAAACATTAAGGTCGATTTCTTTGATGAAAATGAGCACAAAACTTCTACACTTACTGCAAAAAGAGGAAAAGTTGATGATAATACAAAAGACCTTTATGCAATGGATAGTGTAGTTGTAGTGAGTGATAGCGGAACCACAGTTACGAGTGAAGAATTAATGTTTAGAAATGAAGACCAGAAAATTGTTTCTGACAAATTTGTAACAATTACATCTCCTAAAGAAACTATACAGGGTTATGGATTTAAGTCAGACCAAGCTTTGAGAAATTATGTTATCTACAATATAACCTACACTGCACGAACAGATTCTACAAAATAGTTTATGATTAAAACCATTCAAAAAATATTCCTGTTGTTGATTATCCCCACGACACTGTGTTATGCACAAAACAGTGATAATATAATCCGCGTCAAAGGTGAGCAGATGAACGGGTATTCTGTAAACGGAGAAATAGTTAGAGAAGTTAAAGGTAACGTAATTATTACGCAGGGGAACGTAATTATAAATTGTGACAATGCTATTCAGTATATTTCAAAAAATGAAGTCAAGCTAATCGGGAACGTGGTTATCAAACAGGATAGCATCACTATTACAACTGCGCGTGGTTATTATTACGGTGATATAAAAAAATCAGTTTCCGATACTTCAATAAAACTTGATGATGGAAAAGTAGTGCTGACTGCAAACCGGGGTAATTATTTATTCAATGATCACATTGCATTTTTCCGGGATAGTGTAAAACTAAAAGATTCTGTCTCTGTGTTGACTTCGGATTCGCTCAGGTATTTTAAAGATGAAGACAGGATGTATGCTTTCAGCAATGTTACAATAGCCGATTCTGAAAATACAATTAAGGCGGACAGTCTTGAACATTTCAGAGATAAAAGAATTACATTTGCAGATCAGAATGTTAAAATATTTAATCCCGAAAATAATTTAACTATGTTCGGAAACCACCTGGAAGACTACCCGGAACAACATTTTACACTCGTAACAGAAAGACCACTGCTGATGCAGATTGATACTTCATACGTCAAAGAAACTGATTCCCTTAGGACCAATGAAGAGATTGCAGATTCAACTATGAAGATTGATACACTTTTTATTAAATCGGTTACAATGGAAGCATACCGGGATTCATTAAATATATTCAAAGCGATAGACTCTGTAAAAATTTCAAGAGGTGATTTCGCATCTCAAAATGATTTTACTCTTTACAAAAAAGATGACGGGCAGATAATTACTTATAAACTTTCTGATTCAACTGCGCAGCCAATTCTCTGGTACGAGGATACACAATTAACAGGTGACTCAGTCACAATCTTTCTTGCCGATAACCGGATCAATTCATTAAAAGTGAACAATAATTCTTTTATCATTTCACAAGATGAAAACAATCCCCGCAGGTTTAACCAGATGTCAGGTGACAGTGTTAAAATGAGCTTTGAAAATTCAAAATTAAACCGGACTGATGTCTGGGGGAATTTCTTCAGTATTTATTACCAGTACGATAACGAAGAACCGAACGGTTTGACAAAATCTTCTTCGCAAAATGCCATAATATTATTCGAACAAAACAAGGTAAATGAAATAAGGCTTTATCTTTCACCAAACAGTGAATATTATCCTGAAATTTTGGTTAAAGGAAAGGAAGATTCTTTCATACTTTCCAGGTATGTGGCGTTCAAACAAAAACCCGGGAAATTGTTATTTTTGATTAGATTGAATTAAGCAAGTAAATAAGTTTTATTGAATAAAAAATTTGTAATTTGTCTAAAGAAGTAAATAAAATATCAGGTATGGAACACAGAACTTTAAGAAGTAAAGATTTAGTTAAAATTTACAAAAAAAGAAAAGTTGTAAATAAAGCATCAGTTGAAGTTTCAAAGGGAAACATAGTTGGGTTACTGGGTCCAAATGGTGCAGGAAAAACCACAACTTTTTATATGATTACAGGAATGATAAAGCCTGATGACGGAACTGTATTCCTTGATGACGAAGAGATTACAAATATTCCAATGTATAAAAGAGCAAGATTGGGAATAGGCTACCTCCCGCAGGAGGCATCAATTTTCAGAAGATTAACTGTCGAAGATAATTTACTTGCTGTTTTGGAAATGATAAAACTTCCCCTGAAAGAAAGAAAAGAAAAGTGTGAAAAATTACTTGAAGAATTAAGCATCACTCATATACGCAAAAGTATGGGATACCAGTTAAGTGGTGGCGAAAGAAGAAGAACTGAAATTGCCCGGTCTCTTGCTACTGACCCGAGTTTTATCCTGCTCGATGAACCTTTTGCGGGAGTAGATCCAATTGCAGTTGAAGATATTATGATTATTGTTTCAAAATTGAAAGAGAGGGGGATTGGAGTCCTAATAACTGACCACAATGTCCACGAGACTTTAAGTATTGTTGATAAAGGTTACATCTTAATAAATGGCCTTATTTTTAAGCAGGGTAAAGCCGAAGAATTAGCAGAAGATGAAGAGATAAGAAAATTATATCTCGGTGAGAAATTTAAATTAGACAGGTACAGCGGGGAATAAAAGTAAAATTATTTTGTGCTGTCTAATTCATAAAGTGAAAACACTTTTGTTCTTTCCAGCCAGTGATTAAAATTAAATTCGTCCATCCAGCCTGGAATTGTTCTATAAACCCTTTCCATTTCTAAATTATTAAAACTCGGCTTGTTAATATCTGAATAGCTTTTTGAGAGGAAAATCACCTTATTGCCCTTTGCATAAAGAGAATCAATATTTATGGAGTCTGAATATTTAATCGTCTCCAACTTTCTGCTTTTATAAAAATTTGCCGGTTCCGGCGTAACTAAATATGGATCTTTATCCATATAAAGAAGCACAGTTTTTTCGTTGTTATAATTGTTGTAAATAAATTTATAGAGTGCAACATAAATATCTGCCGGTCTTATGCAAACAATTATTAAGTAAACTGTATTTACAATTACAAATAAGTAGATAAGCCAGTTCCAGTAAACTTTCCTGAATAATATTTTAAATTTGATGGAAATGTATTTATCTCTTACGAGCAAAATCTCCCGGATTGATAAAACAACAATTATTGGTACAACATTTAAAATTGGAAATAAAAATCTGAATTCTTTATGTCCAATTATAAAATGAACGAGTATGAATGGAAGCAGCGTCCAGGTAAATACACTTTTATATTTCCCGATAAACAGGATTAAAAATCCTAATATGAGAAAAATACTAAAGGGAGGTAGTCCCTGCTTTAGTGTTTCAGTAATGTAGAAATACCATGGTTGTGTCCCGAAACCAGAAGCTTTCCCCTGGATAATATTTACATTAAAATAATTCCATATTGTAATTGTCCATTCATTATAAAACCAGCGGTCAATAAAAATACCGATTAAAATTGCAGCTATTATTCCTGAAAAAAGAATGATTAAATTTTTAAATTTTTCTTTTTTGACAAATAAAAGCCAAAGCATAAATCCTAAAATTAAAAAACCTGATTGATACCGAAACAAAAAAGATAGCCCCAGCAATAATCCAATAGATATCAGAAATAGGGATGTGTGTTTGTATTTTTTATAGAAGTATAGTGCAAATCCTGTAAAGAATAATAATCCCGACCAGTTCTCAGAAGAAAACCTAACCTGTAAATAAAAAAAGAAACAAAGAAAAAATGAAAGGAAAAGGAACCAAGCTTTAAGTCTACTTGATTTAATTTCATCTTCAAATGCCATGAACAATAAGTACATACAAATAATCGAGAACAAAGATGAAAGAATTCTCATTATCATAGTCTGATCAAAGGGATTGCTTATCCCGATAAGATCTGAAGTTTCGATAATTAAATAAGCCAAAGCTGGCTGAATGGCTGGCCTGACTCTTTCATTGTATTCCCAGGCAAGATCAGCACGCTGGTTTATTCCCGTTTTTAATCCTGCAAATTCAATAATCTGGTAATGTTCGTCGCGATGATGGTATCCAACACTGTTAACAGATGCCACCAAGTGCAACAGGATAGAAAAAGAAAGTATTAATTTCAGGTTTTCTCTTTTGAACAAAATATATATTACCTTGTAATATTTAAGAGCTTGTCTTTCAAAGAATTTGCTTCATCGATAATTATTTTCGGAAAACCTTTTAATTCCAGTAGTTTAATAGCGTTTCCCGAAAAAGTCATTCCTTTTTTTATCTTATAATCAAAAAAGAATTTGTTACCGGTCACTTGTTCACTGAAATGAAAAATGTTATAAGTATTATTTAATAATTCCTGAAGTTCAATATCGTGTGTGGTGACAAACGTAAAATTATAATTATCCAGGTATTTAAGAACAGCTGTAGATGAGGCGAGGCGTTCGATTGTGTTTGTTCCACGGAATATTTCATCTATCAGGAATAAATATTTTAATTTTTCTTCGCTCAAATCAATAAAATTTAACAATCTTTCAATCTCAACAAAATAATAACTCTTGGACTCTTCTAGGTCATCTTCGCGCCTGATTGATGATTTAACAATTAACTTTGGTATTCTAGCTTCTTTTGCCAGACAAATATTAAGAGTTTGGGCTAGTATAAAATTAATTCCGACAGTTTTAATAAAAGTTGTTTTACCAGCCATATTAGAGCCGGTTACGAGCACCGATTGTTTCACATCTTTAATGCTATTAGAAACTGCATTCTTTATAAGTGGGTGATATATAAAATCAAAGTTAATATCTTTTGATTCAGTGAATTGGGGTACTGTATGATAGGGTTCTTCTTTTAAAAATGAAGCAATAGAAATTGAGGCATCAAGCTCTGCAACTGCCTCAAAAGTCTGTTGAATTATCTTTTTGTGTGATTCAAGGTAACGCACAGATCTGAAATATGTTATTAAATCGTAGAGTAAAATGAGATTGAGATATGCTATGATCATTCCAATTAGCTCATTTCCACCCGACCTGTCAATTACAAGCCAGCCAATTTTCTTCCTCAGACTTTTTAGTACATGCCGATTCTTTTTTAATATACTTACTTGTTGAAGTTTGCTAGCTTGTTTTACTTTTGAAACAGCAATTGCAGAGTTAATTAAATTACCTAATGCTGAAAAACCAGTAAAATATTTATATATCTTTCTTGTGTAAATTTGATCTATAACAATATTCAAGACACTCAATCCTATGCCGACTAGCAAAAATGAATTGCTTATAGAAATTAACGCAAATGAAATGAGCATCATTACAGGCAGAAAATAAAACAAATAATATAATTTTGGCCTTTCGGGCCTTTCACCAAATATCAGGCTAGATATAAAATATGATTTTGTGTTTTTCACTCCTTGTAATTTAATCTGAATATTTTCTCTTACTTCTCCATTCTTTAAAAAGAATTGAAAAAGTTCATACCTTTTATTTAAGGTGTCGGTATTATGCTCATATTTTTTTAGAAGGTGGAATAAGTATTGCTGACCGATGCTGCTGTTTGTGCGGTCGAGATAATTAAAAAGCTGGTCAAGATTCAGATCAGTCCAGGTTTTATCTTCAATTATTTCTTCATCATCTGTTTTTAATACAACGTTATGATAGTGGACAATAAGATCCAGGTTCCTGAATCTTTCAACTGGTTTTCCCCATGCTTCTCTTATTTCTTTTAAGATTTTCTTTTTATTAAAAAACATAATATTTATTCACAGCCAATTCTGTCCCCATGGCTTTTAGGAGATGTTATAACAAGAAATATAACATCTTTTTTCGAATTGTTTCTAAATTTGTGTGGAATTCCTGATGGAATCTCTAGACCTTTATTTTTCTGAAGGATAACTTCCTTATTCTCAATTTCGATAGTTCCTTCCCCTTCAAGGATAAAGAAAAACTGGTGTAAAATTGAATGAAAGTGCTTAACTTCCGATTTTCCCGGAGGAACTTTTTCCTGAATAACGCTGAGGTTTTTATTGTTTAATAAATGCGAGCCATCACAATTTTTTCCCCAGTTATAATGTTCGGCATTTTTAATACTAATCTTATCTGTCATTTTAATTTTTCGAAATGTTGATAATCAACCCTGGTTTTCCAATCACCTCCCCAATTCCATCCTTTTTCTTTGAAGAGTTTTACAATTATTGAATTTTTTGTAATGGTTCCCTTCTTATCAGGTTGGTATTTTGCTCCGGAAGGGAAGGTGGTTCCATTAATTATTTGAGGATTCTGCCAGGGATTAATATCTATAGCACGACCCGTAGAGTGATTCGATAATTTTGTAGTATTTGCTATAAATCTGTAATTAAAAGCTGATGAATTATTTGCCTTCATAGATTTCTCATCCGACCAGTTAAATTTTACCACAGGAATAACCTTATCGACAGGGAATTCATTTCCTTTTATTTTCTCAAAAATCCATTTAATATCTTCCACAAGATCTTTTTGGATAACCACCTGACCTTTATGAAGTTTATTATCGAATGAGAAATAATATACTTCAACTATCCTTTGATCAGCTTTTATTTCTTCAGGAATATCTTTCCCGCTTAGAGCTTCTTCCAGGGTATAATTACAATCAGTAATTATTTCTGATTGATTGTTATCGGAGTTCATCTTATTTCCCAAATGTATTATGGAAAAAATAACAAGTGCCGGGATTAAAATATATGGGTTTAACAATTTCATAAATATAGAGATTTATAAATGTAATTTAAGAAAAATTTGTTATTACGAAAGTGATACTATATAACACGGTGTGATATTTATTTAATGTAATTTTACTTTGTTTGAAATGGTCTCTGATAATACATTATAGTGCATTAAGAATTCGTCACCAAGGACCGACCTGTAAAATTGAATGTCTCTTCAGTATTCCCCGGAAAGTTAAGGTAAGGATTTACTGCTTTCATTTTTTCTCCTATCTAAAAGATTATTAAGAAAGTTGTAATTTTTTAATTTTCATTTTTTTGATAGTGCATTACAATTACACCTGAGTTAAATATTCTTGTTTCCATTAATTTTAAATTCCGCATTCCGTCAAATTCTTCAAATAATCTCTTTCCCTTATTCGATATAATCGGATGAATTAAAAACCAGAATTCATCTATCATATTTTTATTTAATAATTGAGATGCTATACTTAAGCTGCCTGCGGAAATATTTTTACCATCTTCATTTTTAAGCCTTTTTACTATCTCTATAAGATTCTCTTCTGCAATTACAGAATTTTGCCAGTCAACTTTTTTCAATTTATTAGTAAAGATTATTTTCCTTACGGAATTAAATTTATCTGCGAACCTAAGCGTACTTTTTGTATTTTGCGGATCTTCATGGGCTACCGGCCAGTAACCTTCCATTAATTCATAGGTCTTTCTGCCCATTAAAACCACATCAATATTATCCAGGTAATCAGTATAAAAATTGTGCAGCTCATCATCTGCGATACCACTTGTGTGGTCGGCACCACCATTTATGGTAGAATTAGTTGAAAAAATTATTTTTCTCATTGTAGTTCCTCTTTTTGAATTTATACTCCAACAGTTCCTGTTTTAATTTCTCCGGATCGCTTGTAATTAACGAAGATCACACCATTTGACGTGACCAAACTGTTCGTGATTGTGAAAGCCAGAGGAATAGTGCCTTCACCGAATAAACACTTGCCGTTGCCAATCGTAATAGGGAAAGTCATCAGCAACATCTCATCGACCAGATCATGCTTAAGCAGTAACTGGGCGAGATTGCCGCTGCCTATAACTTTTAAAGTCGAA
>DATFMR010000106.1:0-3564 GCA_035266865.1 Ignavibacteriaceae bacterium
GTTTGCGCCGAATTACGGAATAAGACTTGATGATCATACTGCATATACTCGCGGTGGTGATTTGGGAGTCCTTTTTTCCACCGGAAGCAGACAGGGACTAATATATGATCCACGGTATGTTGAAACAGGAGTAGAATTAGGGATCAATCTGGGGAGTATATTTAATCTTACAGCCAGTGTTGGAAACCCTCGTAACAGGGAATTTCTTGCCGATCCCACCTATACTGCAAGACTCGAATTTACTCCTATTATAGCAAACAAGATTGCTCTTTTGTTCGGCGGTTCATTTACGTCATACAAAGAACAAAGATTTAATGCAATTTCCGGAATGAATAGTATCGCGAATATTCAGTTTTACGGTGGCTTTGCCGGTATAGGTGTAGGTGATGCTACATTGCTTGCTGAGTATGATATAGGAAAAGATAATATAGTAACCGGACAGAAGACAGGTTCACTTATGATTGAGGGAGCCTATCGGATTACAAAAGGATTGGAAGGAGTAGTTCGCTATGATAGGTTTGACAGAAATATTAATAATTCTAATGATGAATTACAGCGATTGATAGTTGGAGTGGAATTATATCCTTACAGCTTTATTGAAATACTTCCGCAATACAGACTTCAATGGGAAACTCCTGAAGTAAAAAATAATTCTTTTGTAATGCAGATTCATCTTTATTATTAGTTCTATTATTACTATTAAATTTTAGATTAAATGAGAAATGAGAAAATTAAGTATTCACAAGGCATCACAATCACTGTTAATCACGTTTATGCTTCCCCTTTCTTTTTTCATAAATTTATACGGTCAATCCAGACTTGTTATCTATCATTATCCTATAGATAATTCTAAATATAATAATCCATCCACCAATATTTTATTTACTTTTAAAGACAAACTGAATGAGGAATTTAGGGGCAATTTTTTGTTAGTTGTATCAAACGAGAAAAATGAAATTGTAAGCGGGAAATTAAATTATTTAAGTAACGGAAGGACGATTATATTTAATCCTGACCATCAATTTGCAAATTCAGCTAAAATTAATGTGAAATTATATATAAACAAAATTAAAAAAAAATTATTAGAAGAATTCACCTTTATTATTTCTAAAGAGACTGTCCCTATACCAGAAGCTGATAAAATTGCGGATGAAATAAACAGGGATTTGTTTTCCACTGTAAATGAACCCGGGGATAAATTGTCAAAGATACATTCAGATTCCATTCCATTTAATTTCCCCGCAATAGAAGTTACGATAAACACAACTCCTTCAACTGGAAAAATATTTTGTTCAAATATATCACCGCTGTCATCAAATGTTCCATATCTAATGATTCTTGATAGTTACGGCAAACCTATATTCTACAGAAAAATGAATGGAAACTGCACAGATTTTAAAGTTCAGAACAATGGTATGCTTACATATTTTACAACCAGCACACGCAAATTTTATGCTATGGATTCATCATATGCTGTCACCGATAGTTTTTATTGTGGAAACGGCTATCAGACCGATCCTCATGAATTGCTGCTTTTACCAAATGGGAATGCAATACTTTTAGGGCTTGATCCTCAGGTAGTTGATATGTCAAAAATAGTTCCTGGTGCAAAGACTGATGCTATAGTAATCGGAGTGATATTACAGGAAATTGATCCTTCCAAAAATGTAGTCTTCCAGTGGCGCACCTGGGATTACTTTAATATAACAGATGCAGAGCATATTGATCTAACAGAACAAACAATCGACTATGTACACTCAAATGCCATAGAATTAGACAATGACGGCAATATTTTGCTTTCATCAAGACATTTATCTGAAATAACAAAAATAGACAGGCAAACCGGCAAGATTATCTGGCGGCTTGGTGGTAAAAATAACCAGTTTATTTTTATTAACGATCCAATTGGCTTTTCATACCAGCATGCTATTAGAAGAACTAATTCTGGTACATACACATTATTTGATAATGGAAATTTTCATTCGCCCCCATTTTCAAGGGGAGTCGAATATAAAATTGATGATAAATCAAAAACTTCCACTTTAGTCTGGGAATATAGGAACGATCCGGTTAGTTTTTCGCCTGCTCTGGGTTATGTCGACAGGCTTGAAAATGGGAATACAACAATTTCCTGGGGAATGTCTGATTATACATTTTCTGAAATTAATCCTATCGGAGCAAAAGTCTATGAATTCAATTTTGATTCTGGAATATATTCATACAGGGTTGTAAAACAAAAATGGCAAGATAATATAATCCAAAATGAAAGCCCAGCAAAATCGACAATGTACCAGAACTTTCCAAACCCATTCAATTCAAGTACAACTATTACAATAGACCTTACTCAAAGCTCGGTTTTGAGTCTAAAAATATTTAATGTATTAGGAAAAGAAGTAGCAAAAATAATTGATAATAAATTAATCGCCTCTGGCATAAACACATTCACTTTTAATGCTATTGGATATTCTTCCGGAGTATATTTTTATCAATTTAAAATTAATAATGAAAGTTATACCCGGAAAATGGTACTGCTCAAATAAAATATTTACAACAAATTTTGCTGGTATTGGATATTGTGAAAGAATACAGGAAGAGCAAGTGAAGAATGGGCGGGGGTATTAATATTAATCACATTTGAGCTTCTTCGCCCTTCGGGACTCGTAAGTTATCGCTGTCTACCCGCATCTGGCGTGGCTCCACTTGCCCGCCTTAGGCGTGGTTTCCCTTCGCAGCTTTTTTGAAATGCATTATCCCTAGCACTAAACATTTGTAATTCTTCTTGTCCCGTTAAATGCGCCGGCATATTTAACGGGATCATTTACCCCGCCCTATTTACGTTCGCTCTGCGCATAATTATTGAAATAATAATTCCGCCATCACTCACTTCAATAAGGCTCTCATACTTATGCGCCTCCGGCGTGATTCAAATCATTTAGCGCCTACAAAATGTAGCTACCCCGACTTGTCGGGGCAACTACCTGCATAGTCATTAAAAACAAATCATCTGAACTCCACACCTAATTGAATTTGTTTGCTCCATTCCTCGCACAGTAAAAAAATAAAAAGTGAACAAAAAAAACGAGAATAGATAAAACACTGTGCTCGTATCAAAAGGGATTATAAGAAAGTCCCACAAATCAAAATTAAAAATTCAAATTTGCTAAATTCTGGTTTTGAGATCGGAAAAGAATTCAAAATAATTTATGAAAAGGATAAAATTATACTTTTGTTAGATATTCAAGATGAAAGTTAATATATTCAATTAGTGTTTTTTAATTAATGTTTTCAATTAATAACATAAATGAACCAGTAAGGAGAAGGTACTCCCTACCCAGTCTCTACTTTAAAACTAGTAAATCAGCAGGATTATTTATTGGCTTTAAAACTAAAAACCCCGAATATGCTTTATATTCGAGGTTTTTAAGTGGGCCCAGATGGACTTGAACCACCGACCCTCTGATTATGAGTAGGTTAATCTTCTTCGATTAAGAAAAAATTCCTGAACATTTTCTTGCGAATGTAATAAATTGTTCAGTGAATGTCTAATTTTTATTCGAACAACTT
>DATFMR010000107.1:0-5060 GCA_035266865.1 Ignavibacteriaceae bacterium
TATCAAGTTATTTTTATTGATAAACAATAAATATTACTTGATTATTGATATATGGCGTGTTTTCGAAGAATTTAAAATAAAAAACCCGGTTCTGAAATTTCAGAGTCGGGTTATACTTTATAATTGGAAGAAAAAGTCAGATCAAAAGGTACCGAGGATGAACCAAGTACAGGACCGGGATTAATTTTATGCAAAGAATTTGTTGAAAGAAATGGTGGAAAAATTTGGGCAGAAAGCGAAGAAAATAAAGGAAGTACTTTTTATTTCACAATTCCTTTAGCTCCAAACGAAAAGACATGGTAAACCCGGGCAGGCTTTAATAAAAAAGAACTATGAAATGAATATTCAGGAAAAATCTTCTTTCTTCCTCTCCAGTTCATCCCACCTGTCATAAAGTTTTTTTACTTCTGCTTTTGCTTCTTCAAGCTGTTGTGTTAATTCATTAGTCTTTTCTGCATACTTTTCATAGAAATCAGGTGATGTAAATATTTTTTCTATGTTTTCAACTTCTGACTCTGCCACAATAATCTTTTCTTCAATCTCTTCTAGCTCCAACGCATCTTTGTAACTTAGCTTTTTCTGCTTTGATCTGGTTCGTGTTTCCCTTGAAGTGGAAACTTTGACCTCTTTATTCTTAATTTCCCCCTTTTCTGCTTTACGTTTTTTCTTTTTTTCGATATAATAATCATACCCGCCTTCGCTGTAATAAATTTCACCGTTTCCTTCCAGCGCAAGAATTCCATTACACACCCTGTTCAGAAAATACCTGTCGTGACTAACAACCATGACACATCCTTCAAAGGCAACCAGGGCTTCCTCAAGAATTCGCAGTGTCGGTAGATCAAGATCATTGGTTGGCTCATCCAGCATAAGAAAATTTCCACCCGCACATAAAATTTTTGCAAGTGTCAGCCTGCTTTTTTCACCACCAGACAGTCTGCCAACCAGTGTATTTATTCTGTCATCTGTAAAAAGAAATCGTCTTAGGTACGTCCAGATACTTAATTGGTGTTTTCCAAATTTTATTGTCTCACTTCCTTCACCAATCGCCCTTATAACAGTATCATCCTCATTAAGTAAAAGCCTGGCCTGATCTACATAGTTAAAAAGCGTGTTTTCACCAATATCAATTTTCCCTTTTGTAGGATTCAATTCGCCCAAAATCATTTTAAGCAGTGTTGTTTTTCCCGCACCGTTATGCCCCACTACACCGATTTTCTTGCCCGCTTCAAAATTGAAATTAAATTTATCGAAAAGAGTTTTATCACCAAGTTTAATTCCTACATTCTTCAGCTCAACAACTTTTTTACCCAGTCGCTCTGCAGGTGGAATTATAAGTTCAACATCGAGCTCAACTTCATCGTTTGATTGTGATGCTAATTCATAAAAACTATCCAGCCTGCTTTTTGATTTTGTCCTCCTTGCCCTTGGCCCACGCCTTACCCAATCCAGCTCACGTTTTAAGAAAACCTGGCGTTTATGTTCTTCAACTTCTTTAATCGCCAGGCGTTCACTTTTATTTATAAGATAATCTGTATAGTTTCCCTGGTGTGAGAAAAAACTACCTGTAGAAAGTTCAACAATCCGGTTTGCAATTCTATCGAGAAAATACCTGTCGTGAGTTACAAAAATGCAGGTGCCTTTATAGCCTGAGAGAAAATCTTCGAGCCACTCAATTGATTTTGTGTCAAGATGGTTCGTCGGCTCATCAAGTATTAATAAATCTGGTTTGGAAATTAAAGCACTGCAAAGTGCTACACGCCTTTTTTCTCCCCCTGAAAGAGTTCCAATATCCCTGTTACCATCAGGCGCACTTAAAGAGTTAATAATAACATTGATTCTTTTTTCAAGATGCCAGGAATCTTTTCTTAAAATCATCTCTTCCAGGTGATGCTTATTGGGTGCATCAAAAGGTGTGTTTTCATACTGCTGAATTAAATCCAGTTCATCAGAAGCACCTGACAAAATATTTTCATATACATTTTTTGTCTCATCAAGAGTAAACTCCTGTGATAAAAATCCGGTAATAAGATTTTTTTTCTTTGCAACCTCTCCGGAATCAGGCGGCATTATTCCTGAAATAATTTTCAGGAAAGTAGATTTACCGGCACCGTTTCTGCCGACCAATCCTATTCGGTCGCCTTCATGAACACTCAGTGATGCTTTATCGAGAATTATCTGCTCGCCAAAGTGAATTTCTAATTCCAGCGCAGTTAAAATAACAGGGGTTACATTATCGGACATTCTAAAAAATTTCCATTCAATTAGTAGAAAAGCAAATATACATCTGCGGGAGTTAATTATTTAATTAGTCGCTACAAAAATAATCAGATTCGACAGCTATAATCTTAAATTACTCGTTTATTTCGGTCCCAAACTACAAAACGAGTCAAAATCTAACAATATAATAGCATGAACTCAGTTTTTTATTGTGTATATTTCTCCGCGTGATTTTTATGGGAATCCTCCGAAAGGAGCCCTTTGGACAGACAACTACACAAGTATGCTACCACACATTCCCCTTCTGATTACAAAAATTTAATAAATTATTTAAACAAACGGTTGTATTAAGACAAAACTGTGCGGTTATTACCGATACATTTTTTAATACGGCAAAATACTAATTATAGAGAACGATATATGTCATTCGAAAATCTAAAAATCATTAAACCAATTTTAAATGCTCTGGCAAACGAAGGTTATACAGTACCGACACCAATTCAACAGAAGGCAATTCCTGTAATTCTTGAGGGAAAAGATATACTGGGAAGCGCACAAACAGGCACCGGGAAAACCGCCGCATTCGCAATTCCGATTTTACAAATTCTCAGCGGAGCGATGAATACCGGTAAATCATACGGCAACCCTTCCCGTTCAGGAAACAGGAAATCAATAAAAGCCCTGGTAATAACTCCAACAAGGGAACTTGCTGTTCAGGTAAGCGAAAGCTTTACAACATACGGTAAACATACCGGGCTCAGAAACACAGTTGTGTACGGTGGAGTCTCTCAAAAAGCACAAACTGATAAATTAAGACAGGGCGTGGATATTCTTGTTGCCACACCGGGCAGACTTCTTGATCTTATAAATCAAAATTACATTAATCTTTCCCAGGTAAAATTTCTTGTGCTTGATGAAGCGGACAGAATGCTTGATATGGGATTTATTAATGATATAAAGAAAATTATAGCAAAAGTTCCTGAAAAAAGACAGACTCTCTTTTTCTCAGCTACTATGCCACCGGAAATTATGAAGCTGGTAAGAACAATTTTAAAAGACCCGGTAAAAATTGAAATCGCACCGGAAACAAAAACTGTTGAAGTAATTAAGCAAGCAGTTTATTTTGTTACGAAGCCGAATAAAAAGAAACTGTTGATTCATATTTTAAAAAATGAAAATATTGAATCTGCACTCGTATTCACCAGAACGAAACGCGGCGCGGATTCTGTTACAAAGTTTTTAAATTCTGAGAAAATAAATTCTGCTGCAATTCACGGGAATAAATCGCAGGGTGCAAGACAACTGGCCTTAAATAATTTTAAGCTGCAGCGCACAAGGGTGCTGGTTGCCACCGATATTGCCGCAAGAGGAATTGATATAGATAAATTATCACACGTATTTAATTTTGATATTCCTGATATGTCTGAAACATATATTCACAGGATTGGAAGAACCGGGAGAGCCGGCCTTGGAGGTACCGCACTTTCATTTTGTGATTCTGAAGAAAGAAGTTATTTGAGGGATATCAACAGGATGATAAAAACGACTATCCCTGTTATTGAAGACCATCCCTTTAATTCAGGTCAGGCTGATAGTAATAGTTTTGATGTACCTGTTAAGAAATACAGATCTTCAAGAAAATCGGGATCATCCGGTTTTTCAAGGGACAATAAAAAAAGATGGACCAGGAAGCCCCGCAAAAGAAAGGGACAGGTATAGTTAAAAGCTATAAATTCCTATTGAAAACATAATATTGTGTTTTGATTATTTGTCCGGATTAACGAAATTTAGATTTAACCTGTACATTAAATTTTTTGTTATTCCCAGATGAAAATTTTAGTAATTGATAATTACGATTCATTCACTTATAACCTCGTCCAGCTCCTGGGAGGTTATAAGAATGAAGTTATTACCAGGCGAAATGATGATATTACAATTAGCGAAGTAATATCATTAAATCCTGCTAAAATATTAATCTCACCCGGCCCGGGACGCCCTGAAAACTCCAAAATCTCCTTACCTATAATTAAAAAACTGGCTGGGAAAATTCCGATTTTAGGTGTTTGTTTGGGACACCAGGCAATTGGTTATGTTTACGGCGGAAAAATTATCAATGCGCCTGAATTAATGCACGGGAAAGTATCCAGGATTAGTCACGATAATCAGACTATATTTAATAAAATACCCCAAAATTTTATTGCCACAAGATATCATTCACTAATAATCAAAAAGAAATCTTTGCCGGCTGAACTTGAAATTTCAGCAGAGACAGAAGACGGTACAATTATGGGAGTTAGACATAAAAAATTTCAGCTGGAGGGAATTCAGTTTCATCCTGAATCTATACTTACGGAAGAGGGTAAGAATATAATTAAAAACTGGCTCTTACTTTGACTATAAAAATTATTTAGAAGCTAAATATTTCTCCCATACTTTATCAGCATATAAAATTACACCGTCCGCATATTCCTCACTTGCATTATACCTTAACATCGCTCTTCTTCTGCTGCTTTTATTTGTCTTATAACCACCATATTTTTTCAAAAAGTTAGCCGCACTCATAATTGCATCCGGCCAGGAAAAAAGATCTTTCTCCCCGTTACTATCCGCATCAATTATATATTGAAAATTATAGGGCATAAACTGAACAAAACCAATTGCTCCTCCCCAGCTTCCCTTCTGATTAAGTGGATCCATTCCATATTTTTTGGAATATCTTAACAATGCAATAAGTGAATTTGCAGCATCCTTTTTTCTGTAATCGAGTCTTCTTTTTTCTGAAGCTGCAAAGTCAGGATCATCAAGAGGATTTTCTTTCCCTTCTTTTTCCAGATTATCTA
>DATFMR010000108.1:0-4660 GCA_035266865.1 Ignavibacteriaceae bacterium
AAATGAAAAAGTTCAATTTATTAACCATAGTAATATTAGGAACCATATTATTTTATTCTGCAAATAATTTTGCACAAGATAAGAAAGAAAATTGCTGCGATGATTCCACCAAATGTAAAATGGGAAAAATGGATCACTCAATGATGATGGATTCGACTAAACACAAAATGATGGACCATAAAAAGATGCACAATATGGATATGATGAAAGATTCATCTATGCATAAAATGAAAATGAAAAACCACTCAACTATGATGGATTCAACTAATAATAAAATGACAGATGAAAATGATTCGATCGTCCGCGAAGGTGTAATTGACCTTGAAGCAATTGACAAAAATAATGACGGAAAAGTTTTTCAGGATATGATGGATTACAATGTTATTTCGGACAAAGCCGGTAAATGCCCGCTTTGTGGAATGACGTTAAAGGAAGTCTCATTAGACAAAGCAAAAAATTTCCTTATTAAAAACGGATATAAAGTTAAGGAATAATGCCTCAGGTTTTCAGGGAAGTTTATTTCAACTAATATAATAAGCAGCCTGTTAGTTCAGGCTGCATTAAAATTGTTCTTAAGCAATAATTGATTTCTATACAAATGATAAATTGAATTATTAGTTAACTATATTTTATAAAATTTTTACAAAATATTGTAACGCTTTCGAAAGTAGTAATATCTAAGTTATTAATAGTAAAAAGAAGTCCCTACGGAGACATAATACTAAATAATAACATTACAACATCAGATACTAGTTGAAACGTAATGCTAAAAGAATAAAAAAAAGGAGTTGAGACGATGTTACAGCAATTTGTAAAAAACACGATAAGTAAAATGTTTTTGGCAGCTCTTCTTGCGTTCACATTTTCATTTTCATCAAATGCACAGGACAGCAGTAATCAAATGATGAACAATGGAATGATGAATCATAAGGATATGATGGGTGGACATATGATGAACATGCAGCAAATGATGAAAAATATGAACCAGATGTATGGACAAATGACTGCTATGATGTCACAAATGAATCAGGATATGGGGAAAATGCATCATTCAAACGAAATGATGTCATATATGGGAAATATGAGTGCAATGGGTAAAGATATTAAATCCATGCTCGGATATATGAACCAGATGATGAACAATAAAACAATTATGAAAGATGATAAAATGAATGAACAAATGAATTCAATGAAGAAAGACATGAAGCATATGATGAATAATTATGAAAAGATGATGAATCATATTTCTGATAAAAATAATGACAGATAACATTTGTTCTAATTTAGAAATGCAGCCTAATTTGACAGGCTGCATTTTCTTAAAGTTAAAGTAAGAGGGATTTATGTATCACAATATGTTTTTTGGTGGAATGTGGTTTAGCTGGTTATTCTGGATAGTTTTATTTGCATTAATTATTTGGCTGATTGTCAATATGAGCAATCGATCACAAAAGAATTCCGACTCCGATTCAGCAAAAGAAACTCCTTTGGATATTTTGAAGAAAAGATATGCCACTGGAGAAATAGATAAAAAAGAATTTGAAGAAAAGAAAAAAGATTTAATAAAGGGTTATTTAAAATAATGATTAGCGTTTTTTATAAGAGGTTGGATGATGGGATCAAATAATTCAAATAGAAATGATCATTCCGGTCATAGTATGAAAAATAAAGACCATACTGACCATAAGCACAATAGCGAACATATTGAACATAAATCGGAACAACATAATCATTCTCACGGCAACCATCATGCACACATGGTTGCTGATTTTAAAAAACGATTCTGGATTTCAATAATAGCCACTGTTCCTATCTTATTCCTTTCACCGATGCTGCAGGAAATATTCGGTATTTCATCTCAATTTAAATTTGAAGGAAGCCAATATCTATTATTTGCAATCGCATCATTTATTTTCTTTTACGGCGGCTGGCCGTTTTTAAAGGGTTTATTTACTGAAATAACTTCTAAAAATCCCGGCATGATGACATTAATAGCCGTAGCCATTTCCACGGCATATTTTTACAGCTCAGCGGTAGTTTTTGGTGTAAGCGGAAAAGTGTTTTTCTGGGAACTCGCTACTTTAGTTGATATTATGCTGCTCGGTCACTGGATTGAAATGAAATCAGTAATGGGTGCTTCAAAGGCTTTAGAGGAACTCGCCAAGCTAATGCCCTCAACAGCCAATAAATTAAATGATGATGGTTCAATTACTGAAATAAAAATAGAAGACATTGCAGAGCATGATAAACTTGTTATTAAGCCCGGAGAAAAAATTCCTGCTGATGCTGAAATTATAAAAGGCTCTACCACGATTAATGAATCAATGCTTACAGGAGAATCAAAACCTGTCTCAAAAAAAGTAGGCGATATGGTAATCGGAGGTTCAATCAACAGCGAGGGTTCACTTACCGTTGAAGTAAAAAATACAGGCAAAGACTCTTTTTTATCTAAAGTAATACAGCTAGTAAAAAATGCTCAGGAATCAAAATCAAAAACACAAGACACAGCCAACCGTGCTGCTTTCTGGTTAACTGTTATTGCAATCTCCGTCGGCGCAATTACAATGTTTGCCTGGCTGGTTTTTGAAGGAAAGGAGTTCGTTTTTGCGCTTGAAAGAACAGTTACTGTAATGGTAATTACCTGTCCGCATGCACTGGGGCTGGCAGTACCCCTTGTAGTTGCAGTCTCTACTGCTATATCTTCAAAAAAGGGATTATTAATCAGAAACCGTGCTGCATTTGAAACAGCCAGGAATCTGGATGCTGTTATTTTTGATAAAACCGGAACTTTAACAGAAGGTAAATTCGGAGTAAGCAAAATTGTAAGTATAGATAAGTCTATCTCTGATGACCAGTTACTTGCCTATGCAGCATCAATTGAAACATATTCTGAACATCCGATTGCAAAAGGTATTACAGAATCATTTGATGGAAAATTACTAAATGTTGAATCGTTTGAGTCAATTGCTGGTAAAGGAGCAAAAGGGGTAATCGAAAACAAAGAAGTAATGATTGTTAGTCCCGGTTATTTAAAAGAAAATAACTTGTCGGCAGACTCAGATAAATTTGATGAAATGCTTAACGATTCAAACACAGTAGTTTTTATACTTTTAGACAATAAAATTGTTGGAGCAATTGAATTAGGTGATAAAATAAAAAGTGAATCAAAAGAAGCTGTAAAAGTATTAAAGCAAATGGGAATTAAATGCATAATGATTACAGGTGACAACAAGCAGGTTGCAAAAAAAGTTGCTGATGAATTAAATCTCGATGATTTTTATGCTGAAGTACTCCCATCTGAGAAAGCAGATAAAGTTAATGAAATAAAGAAACAGGGACTAAAAGTTGCAATGACTGGTGATGGTGTCAATGATGCACCTGCACTTGCGACTGCCAATGTGGGAATTGCAATTGGCGCGGGCACTGATGTTGCTATAGAAACTGCCGATGTAATTCTGGTTAATAGTAACCCACTCGATGTCGTTTCGATTATTAAACTTGCAAAAGCAACCTACAATAAAATGGTACAGAATTTAATATGGGCGGCAGGTTATAACATTGTTGCTATTCCGTTGGCCGCGGGTGTTCTTTATAACTATGGAATTTTATTAAGTCCTGCTGCTGGAGCATTATTAATGTCGCTGAGTACAGTTATTGTCGCTATCAATGCAAAATTATTAAAAATAGATTAGAAATATTATTTAGCCTAAATATAATTGTTCAATATTTTTTCCAACACTTTTAAGAAATGGCATAGTTAATTGCACTCATTTTTAATTAATAAAGGAACACCTTTATGTATAAATCACTGCTAGTATCAATAATGGTACTGATAGCACTTACATTAATAAGCTGCGATTCCAATCAGCCAAAAGGAACAAAAATATCTTCCAAAGTTTATGTTGCAGGTGCAATGAAAAATGTAATGATGAAAGGGGAATTATTCGGAACAGTAGATCTTGATACAATTTCAAATAAAGATCACTTGTACGGATTGGGTCCTGTTGAATATTTGACAGGTGAAATATTAATAGCCGACGGCAAATCCTATGTCGCCTCCGTGAAGTCAGATTCAACAATGAATGTTACAGAAACATTTAAAACTAAAGCGCCGTTTTTGGTTTATGCAAATGTAAGTAACTGGCGGGAGCAAAGACTGCCCGATAGTGTGCAATCTCAGAAACAATTAGAATCTTATTTAGATGCTTTAACCAAAAATGCTGAAAGGCCATTCGCTTTTAAATTAACGGGCAAAATTGAATCGGCAAATTATCACCTAGTAAATTTATCTCCGGGTTCAAAAGTTACTTCTAAAGAAGATGCACATGTTGGTGAAGTGAAATTTCAAATTACAAATGAAGCCGTTCAGCTTATCGGTTTCTTTTCAACAGAACACAAAGGAATATTTACCCATCACGATTCATTCATTCACGTCCATTTGTTAACAGAAGATAAAACAAAAATGGGACACCTTGATGAAGTCAGGTTTGGTAAGGGAAATTTTAATCTATATTTGCCATTAGATTAATTTATTTGCCTATAAATTATTTACTTTAATTTAACTATTTTTCGTTATACATTACTGTACACAACTCTTTTAATATTTATAGTTTAACAAAGGTATAGCAATGAAAATATTTCTGTCTGTAGCAACAACTTT
>DATFMR010000109.1:0-2007 GCA_035266865.1 Ignavibacteriaceae bacterium
AATTGGATACGATCAGTTTAAATTTGGAGTGACTTTTGTGTTTTAGAAGCTTAATCTGAATTAATACAGAGTAAATTAAGAACAGGAAAGAATTTTAATTAAACTTTATTTTTATGTTTACTATCTCCGCATCGCTTGCAATTTTAACGGGCGGGCCCCAAGTTCCAACACCGGAGGAAACATAAAATTGTGTTAATTCTTTTTTAAGATAACCCCAGCTTACATCATAAACCATTTTTGTGATAAAGTTTAAGGGAAACATCTGTCCGTTGTGTGTATGCCCCGAAAGCTGAAGATCAATATTATTTTTTACCGCGTCATTTAATTGTACCGGTGTATGATCTAGTAAAATTCTCGGCAGGTTTTCAGATTCTGTAGTAAGTAAATTGCTTAGAGTTTTTCTTCTCTTTCCGGAAAAATTATTTCCACTCCTGTCTTCTCTACCTATTACATAAAATGCGTTATCAATATTAAGTGCCGAATCTCTCAAGACTTTTATTCCGAATTCTTCCATAAATTTTACGGCTGAATCCGCATTATTGATAAATTCATGATTGCCCGTACAGGCGATCACACCGTATTTCGGATTTAATTTTCTGAATGAACCACCGATGCCGTTTCTTCTTAAGATAGCGGCTTTATCATCAACAATATCACCCGGCAGCAGTACAATATCAGGTTTGAGAGAATTTACTTTATCAATAATATCTCCCAAAAACTTTTCATTATTTATCGGTGATAAATGGAGATCAGAAAACATTACAACGTTTAATTCCTTCAGTATGCTTTCTTTCTTTGGTAGATTTAATTCAAGTGTCTTTATCTTAAAGTTTGAGCGGTTAATAAATCCTGCTACAACAATTAACAATACTGTTGAACATACAATAATCCCTGTATATAATTTTGTTAACGGGGAAGGATCTCTTAATGATGCAGAAAGGAGATGGAAAAAATTGTCTCCCAGTCTTGTAAGGTCAATTAAAAATAAAAACAGTACGAAATAAAGTAGAAATGCAAACCAGAATGAACCGATCCACAATAACGGATCGTGAATATAGGCCGGAAGTTTTTCTGCAAATATTTTTACAAAAATATATGAGAAGGAAAAGACCAGAAAAGCCAGTACAAAGAAAGGTTTCAAAAAGGGAAGATAGCTTAATGCCTGCCATCCCCTGATGAAAACATATGAATTAATTAAAGTGTAAAGCGCGAAAAAAACTATAAAAAATAAACTCATCGTCAAATATATTCATCCCAGCTTTTGATAGTGAGGTCTTCTTCTTTATATCGTTCCATAGCTTTTACAAATCTTTTTGCAACCTGAACGTTTGTTATCAGGTTAATATTCATATCAATTGCTTTTCGTCTTACAAGATAATCATTATCAAGTTCAAATTTATCCACACTTTTAGGAATATTTATTACAAGATCAATTTTTCCATTTTCAAGATATGTTAAGATATTTGGCTCTTTATTTACTAAAGGCCAGTGTAAAACAGTTACTTTCATTCCATATTTTTTCAGGAATTCAGCTGTGCCTTTTGTTGCATAAAACTTATACCCCATTTCGTAGAGAGTTTTCGCATCTTCTAGAAACTCTGCTTTGTCTTTGGGAGTACCCGTTGAAAGCATAACACCTTTCTGCGGAATTTTATAACCGGTTGAAATAAAGCTCTTGAGAAAAGCCTCATTAAAATCATCACCGAGGCATGCAACTTCACCGGTTGATGCCATCTCAACCCCAAGTACCGGATCGGAACCTTTCAATCTGGTAAATGAAAATTGCGGTGCCTTAACTCCAACATAGTCAACATCAAATGATGACTTATCAATTTTCGGTACTTTTTCGCCGAGCATTAACTTTGTTGCAATTTCAACAAAATTTATTTTCAGAACCTTTGAGACAAAAGGAAAACTTCGTGACGCTCTCAGGTTACACTCAATAACTTTCACCTTATTGTCTTTCGCAATGAATTGAATATTGAATGGTCCCGTTATTTCAAGAGC
>DATFMR010000110.1:0-3762 GCA_035266865.1 Ignavibacteriaceae bacterium
AACAATCAGTAACGTAACCCCGGTCTGGGAAATTGAGCGGTGGGAACTCATTTCGTCTGACACGATGTATGACATGCCGGGTTTCATAGAAAACTTTTCGCCGTTTTCCATCTCCGTGGTAAACTCTCCTTCCAGGCAGTGTACAATATGTCCTTTTTTGCACCAATGGTCGGCGAGATAGCCTTTAGAGTATTCTACAATCCTGATTCTGAGCCCCTCAAGTTGTATAGTTTGCCAGAAAGATGTCCCGGTTTCGCCTTTGTGTTCAACTTTTGGAATTATTGACCAGTCTATCTGCTGGTATGGTATTTTGTTCATCAGGAATTCTGTGTAATAGTTTATTGCAGAAAATATAGAGCAGGTTCGCGGTAATAAATGTAACCGTTAAGGTCACCCAGGTTTCGGGACCGGTGTGCCCGGTAAGTTTAAACGGAATAAATTTTTCAATCCACCAGAAAAATGGTGTCAGAACAATTGACCCTACAAGGCCGAACGGAAGAGCAAGAAGGACTGAAAAAATGACTGTGATCCACTTTTCCTTATGGGCTGTGGTTAGTTTTTCCATCACTATAACTCCCCAGATATTTTCGTGTGTATATTGCGGAAATTATCTTTAAAACGCCAGAGAAATCTTTCAGAAAGCTAGATCAGGAATCAGTGGCGAAGAATCCGGGGGATTGACTAGGCACTCCCCGTAATTGCCTTGTTTATAAGCAATTATGGGAGCTAGTAATTCCTATTTAATTCCAAACGCAATTTTAATCCCTTCAATTGTCATTTGTGTTCCCATTATGGCGAGAATAAGTCCCATTATTTTACCGATTACTGTTATTAAATTTTCACCAATTCTTTTTACTATTACATCGCTTAATGTGAAAGCCAGGTATGTTAGCAGAACCATAATTGCGAAAATTACAATGTCGATTGCAATATGTATGAAACTGCCATTTGTTACATTGTTCATTGCTGTGACTATTGTGCCGGGTCCCGCAAGTATTGGAATTGCTAGTGGAGATATAGCAACCCCGTCATCTGGTTCAACATTTTCCTGATGATGAATTTTTGATTTTTTGGACTGAAGCATCTCAAAGCCGACATAGAACAAAAGCAATCCGCCAGTAATTTTGAAGGCAGGTATTGTTATCCCGAATAATTCAAAAATGTATTTACCAAGAATTACAAAAAACACTACAATTATAAACGCCGTAACACAGGATGTTTTTGCTATTTTTTTTCTGTCGGCTTTATCCCGGTCGCCGGCCAGTCCTAAAAATACAGGTGTGTTTGCTATTGGATTCATTATAGCAAAGAATCCTGTGAATACGGTTAGCGCAAAGAGGAATAAGTTTTCATCCATAAAAAGATTGTCCTGTCCTATATTTAACTAATTAAAGATCCCCCGTCCAAGTGTAAGACAGAATAAAACAATTATAATGCTGACAACCAAATTCATTGTTGTAAATGTTCCGATTTTAAGTTCTGTATTTTCTGCACTCTTATCGAATTTCATAAAAAGTAAGGGAAGTGAGCCGATCATTTCCAGGAGCCCTTCGAAAGCGGCGTGAATTCTGTCGGGTGCAAAAAATAATCCTGCAACTATTGCTGCGACCGCTGCCGCAATATAGGAATAGTGAATACTTTTCCTTAAAGGAAATTCCGGAGTCTCCGACTTAAACTTTAAGATTTGTATACCTAAAAGTTTTATTGAAAAATAGTACGCTGCAATTCCCGCAATAACCAGGACCGGTTTACCGGCTGATCCAAAATTCATTTGTAATATAAAGTATGTCCAGTCGCCATGCTTGCTAAAGCTCGACTGAAGTATAGTTCCTGAAAACCAGAATAAATTAAAAGCCATTGTAATTATCAGCATGAACCTGTAAACCGGGTTAATCTTTTTTCCCCGGTTCAGCAAAACTAAAATTAATAAGCCTGCAACTAAATTTATAACAGGCCCGCTAAGATCTGTAACATAACTTCCCGGGCTGCTTCTGAAAAATACCGAAGAAATGAGATCGATATGCTGGCCTATGATTAAGCATCAGCCTGCGTGCCCGATCACTTCGTGAATAGTATCTGCAAACATATACGCAGCTATTCCCGTAAGTGATAAAATAAATATTTCTTTAATTTTTAGCTTCATTCGGTATATATCTATCAACAATTTCTCAAGATGAAAGTTCCTTAACCACTATAACATTAGGGACTAACTATAATAAGCATTATCATTATACAAGTTAAAACATTTCAAGCTGGTTACCCGGATGGCGCTTAAAAAGTGAGGTAGTAAGATCAATATTGCGTTGATTTAGGTTGTATTTCCGACAACTTATGTAAAACAAATTCCTTATTGCTTCGGCCTGTTGCCCCTTACTTTTAAACCTTTTACCTATCTCTGATTCATTCAACTTACCATCGCGCATTTCTCTTATCTTATTTAATATTTTTTCTTTTCGGTCTGGGAATTCTGCTTCAAGCCATTTTATGAATATTTCCTTTAAAGAGAGGGGAAGTCTGAGCAAAATATACGAGGCATATGTCGCACCTCGTTTTGCCGATTGTCTTAATATTTCAGGAATTTCCCCGTCTGTTAATCCCGAAATTACCGGAGCAATATTTACTCCGACCGGAATTTCTGCCTCAGAAAGTTTTTGAATTGTATTCAGCTTCCTTTCCGGAGTCGCAGTTCTTGGTTCCATTTTAGAAATAAGAATTTTATCCAATGATGTGATTGAAAGCATAGTAGTAACTAAATTCATTTTTGCCATCTCTCTAAGAATATCTATATCTCTCAGGATCAAAGAATTCTTTGTAATTATTGAAACAGGATTCCTGTATTCAAGGCATACTTTCAGGGCTTTTCTAGTGATCTCAAGTTTCTTTTCAATCGGCTGGTAACAATCGGTGTCGCCTGAAAACATTATTAGTTTCGGAACATAGCTTTTCTTTTCAAATTCCAGCCTTAAAAGTTCCGCCCCGTTTTCTTTTATCATTATTTTAGTCTCAAAATCGATCCCCAAAGAAAACCCCAAAAATTCGTGAGTTGGTCGTGCGTAACAGTAAACACATCCATGCTCGCAGCCCCGGTAAGGATTAAATGAATAATCGAACGGAATGTCGGAACTGTTGTTTTTTGATATAACTGTTTTTGAATGGTCTTTATAGAACACAGTTTCTATTTTCCTTTCTGAATCATCTTCATAGCTGTGCTCATCATAGATATCCTCAGTTTCCTCCACATGAAATTTCTCGAACCTGTTCGGGGGATTTTCTCCGGTTCCGCGGCCGCGGTATTTATTTTTGTTGGAATTTTGCATGACGGTCAAAGATAAAAAAATAATTAGTCCGAAAGGCGGGTAAAATGGTGTAATATTTTAGCTTTAATCATTCACTCCAAATAGTTATAATTGTAGCTTAATTATGATTAAATTTTAATTCACGGGGAGGCAAATATTTATTGGATAAAATACGCAGGATATTTTTATGATTTTTAAAGATAGTATACTTGATGCGATTGGAAATACCCCACTTATAAAATTAAATAAACTTAACAAAGGACTAAAACCACAGATTTTCGCGAAACTCGAATCAGCAAATCCGGGTGGTAGTGTAAAGGACCGGATTGGACTTTCAATGCTCGAAGCCGCCGAAAGAGATGGACAAATAAAACCCGGCGGGACAATTATTGAAGCAACCAGCGGAAATACAGGAATAGGATTAGCTCTTGCCGCTGCTGTAAAAGGTTATAAATCTATCTTTGTA
>DATFMR010000111.1:0-3939 GCA_035266865.1 Ignavibacteriaceae bacterium
CTACAGGAGGAGCAACACGCGCCAGATGGAAACTGCTTTCTCCATTTTCATTAAACCATTCCCTTGTAACTCTGTATATTTTATCAGATTTTTTATTGAATTTATCATAGCTCAATTCATTCTGAATAAAAGTAATTATTAATATCGAACAGGTAAGTCCGACAGCAAGTCCGAATATATTTATGAATGAATACCCCTTTTGAGACCATATGTTTCTGAATGCTATTTTTAAATAGTTCTTAAACAAACTGCCTCCCTATTAATGTATCTTTACTAATTCTCTTTCTTTTCTTTCTTTAATATTATTTCTTATTTATACTTTATTGCTTTCAGAATTCTCATCGCAATTTTCAAATACTTCTTAATTATCAAAACTCCCTGGATTTTTAGTCAGCCAGGCAACTGAACAAGTCATAAATTCATTTTATAATCTTAATTCAGCTGCCATGACTAACGGGAAACAATCGAACAAAACACTTACATTTTGAATAATTTATTAAACGTGGTAACCCTCTTTAATATTCTCAGTAACAACCTGTCCGTCGAATAAATGAATAATTCTGTGGCTATATTCTGCATCGTGTGGCGAGTGAGTTACCATCACTATAGTTGTACCTGAATCGTTGAGCTTGGTAAGAATATCCATAACCTCTTCACTATTCTTTGAATCAAGATTTCCTGTTGGCTCATCCGCAAGTATTAATTTAGGTTTTGCAACAACAGCTCTTGATACAGCTACCCTCTGCTGCTGACCACCTGATAACTGCTGAGGAAAGTGATCCTTCCTGTGCATAATCTGCATTTTTTCAAGAACTTCATTTACCATTTTTTCTCTCTCAGAAGATGAAATACCCAGGTACAACAATGGTAATTCAACATTTTCAAAAACCGTCAATTCATCAATCAGGTTAAAACTCTGAAAAACAAAACCAATGTTTGATTTTCTTAAATTAGCACGCTCCCTCTCTGAGTGTTTTGAGACTTCGTGTTCAAGGAAATGATATTCACCTTCTGATGGATTATCCAGGAGTCCAAGAATATTAAGCAGAGTTGATTTTCCACATCCTGATGGACCCATTATCGCTACAAATTCCCCTTCCCTGATTTCAATATTCGCATTATTCAATGCGGTCGTTTCCACTTCATCAGTGGTGTACATTTTTTTCAGATTGACAGTTTTAATCATGTTGTTTCCCATGTGTTCACCCTTCTGTTAGTTTTTATTTTTAGAATAATTATTTTATTTCAAAACCAGTTTATCTATATCTCCATAAGTATCATACGAAGAAGTTACAACCTTCTCACCAGATTTGAGGCCATCGAGAACTTCATAATAATCCGGGTTCTGCCTTCCAAGTTTTATTTGTCTTTTTTCAGCATAATTTCCGGAAGGATCTACTACAAACACCCACTGTCCGCCGGTCTTCTGATAAAATCCACCTCGAGGCAGCAATAATGCTTTAGTTAAATCACTCAGTACAAGCCTTATTTGTAAAGTTTGACCTCTTCTAAGATTATTGGGAGCTTTATCGTTTTTAAAAACCATATCAACCTGGAATCTGCCGTTTGTTACTTCAGGAAAAACTTTTTTGACTACAAGCTGATATTCCTTTCCATTTATTTCTACAGAACCTTCCTGACCTGTATTAACTCTTGAGATATAAAATTCATCAATATCTGCGCGTACTTTATAATCATTTAGTACATCAATCTGTCCAAGCCTTTCACCAACTGATTTAGATTGACCAATTTCTGCGTTCAGTGCAGTTAACTGGCCGGAAATCGGGGCTTTAATTGTAAGGTTATCAATACTTTCTCTTATTAGACCCAGGTTTACCTGTAAACGTTGTATTGATTCATCAATTTGTTCAAGTTGAGCAGCACTACGAAGAGAATCTTTTCTTAAATTCTCTTCTGCCAGCATTCTTTGTGAAACCGCGTTGTTATAACTATCTCTTGAAAGGTCGTAACTTTCCTGCGATGTGAGTTTTTTCTCCCACATTGCTTTTTCTCTTTGATAATTTCTTTTTGCAGTTTCATAATTTAATTGAACATCGAGCATATTTCTTTTAAGGTTTATTGTATTTTGTTCAATTGAAAGGCGACTATTTCTAGCATCATTTATTTGCTGATAAGCAAAAGTTTCCTGTTGAAGTGCATTCAATTGTACATTTGTATTCGATAATTTTAAAATATTATCCCCTTTCTTAACCATTGCGCCTTCTTCAATGTATTTTTTTTCAACTGCACCACCCTGAACAGCATCTAGAAATACAGTTGATTTGGGAAGTACATTTCCGGTGACAGGAATAAATTCCTGGAAATCTCCCATCTTCACTTCAGAAATAGTTACTTTGTCTGTCTCAACATTTAATTTAGATCCTGTGTCACTTAGTATCAGGATTATTAGAAGTAAAAAGATTATTCCTCCCCCTACTCCCAGTTGAAAGTTTCTTCTTTTGTACAGAGGCTTTTTTTCTATTTTTCTGTCCAATTTTCTACCTGTATTTTTAATTGATGTAAAAAATTATGATTCCTGGTCTTATTTATATATCAACTCCTGTGCCCGGAATATCCTGGATATTTTCAGTTTATTGGGTTTCCCGTTCACATATTTATAGTTCCGCTGATCACGGAAATGTACAAAAAATCATTGATTACAAGGTTTTATAATTATTTTCTTTTATGTAAATATGATAATAATTATGTTCGTATACGAACATAATTGTCCGTTTCCGTACTATATATCGGTCAAAAACGCACACTTTTTTGACCTATTAACTAAATGATTAGCGGAACAGAAATTGACATTTTATTTACAAAAAGATTTATATGACTAAAAAAAGTGGAAATATTTTAATCATTGATGACGACGACGACATTTTATATTCAGCGAGATTATTACTGAAACAATATTATGCTATCGTCCACATTGAAAAGAATCCTGAATTATTACCAACTCTACTTTCTAATTTAAAATACGATGTCATTTTGCTTGATATGAATTTTTCCGGTGACACAACCAGCGGAAGGCAGGGTTTTCACTGGTTAAATGAAATATTAAAATTAGACCCTTCTATGATTGTAATATTAATTACTGCTTATGGAAATATAGAAATGGCAATCAAAGCAATCAAGGAGGGTGCAACAGATTTTGTAATAAAACCCTGGCAAAACGAAAAGCTACTTGCCACCGTTTCCTCAGCAATGAAGTTGAGCAGATCTAACAATGAAATAAATGAATTACGATCAAGACAGGAAGTCTTAAGCGAAGATCTTGATAAGAACTTTCACGATATAATTGGTACCTCCCCTTCAATGAAAGAGATTTTTAATGTAATTCAAAAAGTTTCAAAGACTGACGCGAATATTCTTATACTTGGAGAAAACGGCACAGGCAAAGAACTTGTCGCCAGGGCAATCCACAGAAATTCAAACCGTGCAAAAGATGTTTTTCTCAACGTTGATATGGGAGCTATAACAGAATCACTTTTTGAAAGTGAATTGTTTGGTTATGTAAAAGGAGCTTTTACCGATGCAAAGGAAGATCGTGCCGGCAGATTTGAAATTGCTTCGGGGGGAACTTTATTTCTTGATGAGATCGCAAATATTTCACCCAACCTGCAATCAAAACTTTTAACGGTGTTACAAAACAGGCAGGTAACCAGGATTGGATCAAATGTAGCAAAGTCGGTAGATTTTAGATTAATATGTGCCACAAATGCTTCAATTAATGAACTATCCCATCAAAAACAATTCAGACAGGACCTTCTTTACAGAATAAATACTGTTGAAATTAAACTTCCTGCATTAAAAGAAAGAAAAGAAGATATCCCATTATTGTGCCAGCACTTCTTAAAAATTTATTCCAGTAAATACAACAAGAAGACTAAGGAGATATCCAGTAATGCATTCAATAAATTGATGGATTATCCCTGG
>DATFMR010000112.1:0-29080 GCA_035266865.1 Ignavibacteriaceae bacterium
AGAAACAAATTTGTATAAACCGACATCTATCTGTTGTGATAAAACGGTTTTTGAAGAATAAACAGTCTTTAGCACTCTTCCATTTTGTGTTGAAACTGCTCTCAGGTATATAGATACTCTGTCTTGGTGATATTGTCCCGAGGCACTTAACCCTAAATACTTAACACCTTCACCTCCGGTTAATACATTTGAATCATAGGAAATTATTCCACCTTCAAATATCACCCCTGCATATAATAATGGTGGAAGATCAGGCAATTTTTTGCCGTCAGCACCCAAATAATTTTCTCTGCTGGAGCGAATTATTTTTCTCTCATTTAAAAGATCAGACAATCCCTCTCTTTCAATAGGTATAAACCAACCCGAATCTTCAAGAGATTTCATCAATATAGAAGTGGCTCCCTGAGTTACTGCAGTTGAAAAGCTCGTACCTGTAGTCGATATTTTATATTGCCCTGTCTGATCCCTAAAAGTATAAACCGCAACAATCACAGGGTCTTTCGGTGGAGGTAAAGTTCCCAGGCTATTATCCATTTCCGTCCTTTCCCCCAGAGTAGCATTAGAAGTTCTAAAAGGTTCAAGTGATGCACATCCGTTAAAAACCTGCAAGAGTATTAAGAACAATAAGCCGGATGAAATTTTAAGAAATTTATGCATTTAATTTTCTCTTATTAATAAAATGGAACAATAACACTAGTTTGCCCGCCCGTCAAATTGTCAAGAATGCTAATGTGAATACCATCATTACCGGGGTTTATATCTATTATATAATTACCGAACTGGTAATGGCCTTTTGTCAATGCACTTTCTCCAAATACCTGTGAAATAATTTTTTGAGAAAGCTGACTAAGAATTGCATTGTTGAGGTTAGATTGAAAATTTTGGAGTGGATCATTACTATAAGGGTTGTATGAAGATGTAGAACTTGCCGTAAAATGTTTTTCTGCTGTTGCTTCAGCCATTAGCCAGGCTCCATTAAATGAACTGCCACCAAAGTTTGGGTTTATTGGAGTATATACAAGTTGTTGTGCAATAGATTTATTACTAAAAAAAACGAAAAGAAATAATAATGAGCAGATACTAATTGCTGTATGTTTCATATAATTCTCACTGAATATTTATTTAATTAAAAAATACCTGACCCCTTTAAATCATCTCCCTGCAATTCTCTCTGGATTTGCTGGTAATTTGCCAGGTATGAACCAGCTATCAGGCTTGCCTGTTCAGCATCCTTTTTTATTGTTTCATACCTCGGTTGAATAAATTTTTGATAAATATAATTGCCATTCAGTTTAATTAAAATTACTGTACCAAATCTTGGCAATGGCTTTTCTTCAACAAGTATGGTATAATTCATCTGAACGGGTGCATTAAAGCTTTTATTAAAAAGATCCACAAAATCTCTTCCCCATTTACTTTGGGTCCTGTCAATAACCAGTCCACCGATTCCAAAATCTTCCAAATTTAGTTTTTTTATTTCTGGTATAGAGCTTCGGCCTGTAGTATCAGTCTTATTTACATCTGTTTTATTATAAAAGTTGGAATTATCCTGGGGATAGATGCATTGTGCAAAATATTTATCCAGAGCTATTGATATTAAAAATGCAAACAATATTTTAGTTAAAGTTTTCAAGTGTTTGAGCCTGGTTTAATGATCTCTTTGATCCAGGTAATTAGAACCTTTCGGATATTCTCTGGAAACTCCGGTAATTGACCTGACCTGTACCAATTTTACTAGCTCTCTTGATATTTTTTCATAATCCGGTATATATATCTTTCTCCCCTGGTATTTAATTATACCTTTAAGATATTTTTTATCAGATAATAATTCCATATCCAATGTATCATCAATAAATAATAACCGTGTAGTTAATACTTCAGTTACCGATTCAACGAAGAAGGCAATTTTCTTGTTAAATATATCTGCAAATATTACTCTATTATCTTTGGCAGTTTTAAGATTCACATATCCCATTAGTTTGTATAACTGAATCAATTTGTATTTGGATGTATCCAAATTTATAACGGCCTCGTTACGTTTATTAAAATGAATTTGTACTGCATCAACTTTTTTCACTTCGGTGACATTCTGTAAATCAATGCAAAATTCATTGTTGTAAAAATTAAATACCAACAACCCAATGATTCCTTTTAGGCTTTGATTGATTAAACTCATTTATGATTTAACCGTAAAAACAATTAAGATACATTGACACACTCAAATTATTTGCTCATTTATCATACCACCAATTAAAGCCCTCTTTTTGCTCAATTATAGCTCGTAACATTATTTTTTTTGCTTTAATAGTAAAAATAGGACGGATATTTAGTCCAATTATTGGATGTCTAAATAAATAAATTGAAATGATTCTGCTAATTGGTTGATTTAAATAAAGTTAGACTGAGATAGAATGAATAATCGTTCTCTTTAGGTGTATAATAATTAAGCTAAATTATAAATTTTGCAGCTGATGGTATTTGTCAAAATGAGATCTACTTTTTCCATGATATTCTAAATATTAATATTTACTAATTTTACTTATGTATAGTGTTATAAAATAATTAAAAGAGATTAGGTCTATATCAAGGCTCTATTGCTAAAAATTCCAATATTATTAACGATTCTTAAATTTAAAAGCCAGGTATGATATAAATATTATAAATATAAACAAGGCTAATGACACTAATAATAATTGGGATGTCAAATGGTAGATGTACATAGGCCATTCTTACTAAAAGTTTATAGCAAATAAACAATATGGGGCAAATACAGTGCCATACTAAAATTTAAATGAGCATAATAGAATATAAATTAAGATTAAGATGGAAATATTTTAAGATTTTTAATCTTATTGTAAAGAGTCTGCTTTGAGATTTTTAATAACTTTGAAGCTTTTTGTTTATTCCAATTAACTTTATCCAGAACATATTTTATATGTAGCTTATCAACATCCTCAAGACTTAAATTTTCAGAATATTCTTTCATTTTCAATTCAATTGGTTTATCTAAATACAAATTTTGTTTCTCTAATACTTCACCTTTGGCTAACACAATTCCCTGCATAAGTGTATTTTCAAGCTCTCTTACGTTACCCTGCCATTCATGATTCTGAAGCAATTCAATAACTTCATACGGAATCTTGTTAACTTTCTTATTTAAATATTTATTAATCTTCGTAATTAAATGGACAACTAAAAGAGGTATATCACTTTTTCTTTCTCGTAACGGTGGCACAGTAATTTCAAATATTTTTAATCTGTAATAAAGATCTTCCCTAAATTTTCCTTCTTTTACGCGCTTTTCAAGATCCTCATTAGTCGCGACAATGATCCTGGCATTCATAGGAATAGTTGTTTCTCCGCCTACTCTTTCAAACTCACGTTCCTGAATGACTCTCAACAATTTTACCTGCAGATCAGGTTTAATATCAGCAATTTCATCAAGAAAGATTGTCCCGTGGCCTGCAAGTTCAAATTTTCCTTTTTTATCCCTTATTGCACCTGTGAATGAGCCCTTAACGTGACCAAAGAATTCACTTTCCAGCAAAGTTTCTGTAATTGCAGCTGAATTTACAGCTACAAATGGTTCGCCCTTTGTAACTCCACTACTATGAATTATTCTGCCAATTAATTCTTTACCGGTCCCGCTTTCCCCCTGAATTAATACATTCACTCTGCTTGATGTAATTTGTCCGACTTTCTTTAGGATTTCTTTTATCTGTTTTGATTTCCCAACCAAAATATTTGCTTCACTGCCATCTATTGGAAAATAATTAGTTACATCTTCGAGTTTGCAGGAAAGAGCGCTGGTTTCCATTGCACGGTCAATTGTGGTCTTCAGGTTATCAATATCAATCGGTTTTTCGATATAATCATAGGCACCCAGCTGCATTGCAAGTATAATGGAATCCATTTCTCCAACTGCAGTTATCATAATAATTAATGATTTGGGATTTATGGTTTTTATTTTTTTAAGTAATTCAATTCCGTTTAATTCCGGCATTTTAATATCTGTCAAAACAATATCAGGGTCATGCGCTATAAAATAATTTAATCCTTCTTTACCATTAGAAGCTAAAAAAACACTAAATCCTATTTGTGTCAGAAATATTTCCAGTGACTCTCTCGTTGAAGCATCATCATCAATTACTAAGATTTTATTTTTTGGCATTTACAATTCACAATTAAATTTTATTTCAAATATTGTACTTCCGGGAATACTTTTAACAAGTCTGATTCCCGCTCTATTTGCCTCCAGGATATCCCTGATAATTGACAGCCCTAGTCCGGTGCCTTCTTTTTTAGTCGTAAAAAAAGGTTCAAATATTCTTTCAGCATCCTTAATGCCGGAACCGGTGTCTTCAATAAAAAGACTATATTCATGATTATTTTCATTATATGAAGATGACAATGTAATTTTACCTCTACTTTCTATAGATTCAATTGAGTTCTCAATTAGATGATAGAAAACTGTAATTAACTTGTCCTTTATTCCGATAATATTTCTGTTTTCAACATTATTTGAAAATTTTATGGATTTTTCTTCAAGCAGCGGATTTAAAAGAAGCTGTATATCGTTAATTATACAATTAATATTCATTTTAATTGGTTTTGCATCCTTGGTTTGTGAGAACTGTAATATTTCTTTCATGAATCGTGAAAGTCTGGCCATTTCTTTTTGAAGAAGTTTAATAGACTTTTCTCTTGCAGGATTTTCAACTTCATATTTGCTTAGCATATCTATGTTCATTTTAATAGAATTCAGTGGGGTTTTCATTTGATGCAATAGATATGCCGCCATCTTTCCTATTTCAGCTAATTTATCAGATTCAATATCCGATTTTTCATTAAATTTCTGCTCCGTGATATCTCTATACAATTGTCCCACAAAATCGACTTCTGTATGGCCGGTACTTATGGGGAAAAAGATAGCCTCAATTATCCTGGGATTTTCCAGGTGATCAAATCTATCGATGAATTTTTGAGGTTTATTGTTTTTAAATATTCCTGTAATGTGATCTTCGGCTCTTCTAGCATATTCCTGCGGTAAATTAAAGGCTTCACCTATTTTCTTTTGATAGATCTGATTTGAGTTTATTTTAAGCCGACTAAGAAGTGATTTATTTGAGGCTATAATTTTAAGCTGTTTGTCGAATATTAAAATTGGCTCAGCAATAGAATCGAATACAGAATTCAAAAACTTATTACTCTTCTTTATTCCAGAAATAAATTCAACTTCTTCACGTATCTCTTTAAAAAGCCAGATATACCCGGATATTGAATCCGAATTATCTTTTAATGCGGATATTTCTGTTTGTATATATTTTGGATATGCAGCTTGAGATTCTATAATCGTATCAAATTTTATATGTCCATTTTTAATTAAAGAATTTAATATTTTGTTTTTACGGCTATCGTGCATACTTCCCTGCACAATATCCATAGCATTTGTTCCTGGCAAACTTTCACTTTGAACTTCAAATATTTTCTCAATCCCCTTGTTAAAATCCGTTATTTTTAGATCTTCATCTGTAGTAATGACTGCATCAGAAAGGCGATTTAATAATTGATTCTGTGCAAATATCTTTTCCTCAGTATAGGCTTGCTTTGAAAGATCGCTCTTGATAGCAATATAATGTGTAATAATATTATTTTCATTTTTAAATGGTATAATTGTTTGTCCGTCCAAATAAACACTTCCATCTTTTCTTTTATTAAATAATTTACCTTTCCATACCCTGCCATTTTTTATAGTATCCCACATTTCCTCATAAAACTTTATATCCTGGATTCCGGATTTTAATATCCTGGGATTTTTCCCTATTACATCAGGTAATGAATATTGCGTGATTTTCAGAAATTCACTATTGACCCATTCTATTTTACCATCTGCATCCGTTATTACAACTGCATTTTTTATTACTTCCAGCGATGATCTAAATAGATTGAGTTCATCTTTTAAATTTTCTTTAATAGATTCATTAAGATTTCCCAGAATCAGGTCATTTTTTAATAATGATAATTTTAATTCGTATTTTTTTGATTGAAATTTATCTTTTAATCTTACTTCATCAATAAAACAATATGATTTTGAAATTATTTTTTTTAATTCATTATTCACTATATCTACGCTACCGGGATCTAATAAATCAGCAATAGAAATAATGTTAATAAGCTGTCTGCTATTTCCAAGTTCTTTTTCAAAAGCCTGGTTGACAGATCTGAGAATTCCTTCAGAGTCAATAACAAAATTTAAGTTTTTGGAATTATTATATATTTTAAAGATTAGATCAGGATTGTCAAAAATTTTTCCTTTTAACCGGGTAGTTTTATGCTGGGACTGTTTCACATTTATCTCGTATAATAAGTTTTAAGCTGACTCATTTTCCCCATTTAATAAGCCGATATTTGATAATAGCCGATGTTACCTGTCAGTAAGATTTAAATCTGAGTGTTTTTAATCCTGCCGAGGAACAGACCCTCAATTTTCGCCCAAATCAGGATTTTATCCGGATTTGAATAATTTTGTGCTAATTCGGGCACCTACTCATTATTCATAATTTTAGAAATTACCTTAATTTGGCTGCCATGTCAATAGCCATTTATCCTGTGGTAGGTTTGAGTTAGTTAACGGTCAAGTTATCCACATTATTATGTAAACTTGGGGGTTTTCTTAATTTTGAGAATGCCAAAAATGTGGATGATAGCCGACGCTGCAAGGCCAGCCAACATAGGCTCAATCTCATTTATAATTGGAATTGATGAAAAGTATCCTTTTATAAAATAAAATGAAAGACTGAAAAGCACAGCGGCTATCATTTCAATCAGCAGGATTTTGTTATGGATTCTAATTTTGGTGTAATAAGCAGAAATGACAGGAACTATCATTCCCGGTATGCAGATAGAACCGACGGTATACCATATCTCAATAACAGAAGGAATTGTATAGGCGAGAATTGCAGCAACTATCCCGGAAATTATCAGTCCATAAACCGTGTACTGTTTCAGTTTCTTTTCAGAGGAATTTTTTGTCAACCTGAAAAAGAAATCCCTGCCGATCGTTGTTCCGCTCAAGAAAAGGAAACTATTCAGTGTTGAAATTATTGTTGCAAAAAGTCCGGCGTAGAAAATTCCCTTAAATCCGGGACCGAGAATTTTTTCCGCGAGTAAAGGAAACGCCAGAACAGGCTGGTCTGTATTCGGGATAACAGCGCGGGAATAAAGACCTGTCGAGGTTGTTAAAAAATCGAACAAAGCCCAGAAACAAATAGAGATTAAAATTCCCTTCACTGCTGTATTTCCATCTTTTGCTGCATAGCATCTCTGGTGAAACCCGGGATCTGCAAATGTCCACATCGCGATTAAAAACCAGACAATGATAAAAGTAGGGGAAGCTCCGCCGGTAAGCTGCAAATGTGTAGCTGGTAAATTGTTTGATAAAAAATCAGCTCCACCGAATTTTGTGTAACTGAAAACCAGGATAATTATAAAAGCAATAAACATCACAAAGAACTGGAAAGAGTCTGTAAAAACGCTGCTCCTGAATCCCCCTTTGAATAAATAAGACAATGAAATGAATAGACTGATTCCGAGTGAGATGAAAATATTCACTTTAAATATTAGAGAAATTAAAGCAGCGGTCATCAGTAAATAAGGAGCTGGTGAAACAAGTATAAAAACCAGCAATGCTGAAAAAAGCCCTGCTTTTTCACCGTAAATGTTTGAGAGTTTGTCGGGTATTGTAAACAGGGATGCTTCTCTTATTTTCTTTGCAAAAAAGAGCGCAAACAAAAACGCGAAAATATAATATGGAAATCCCTGCGTAAACCAGCTTGCCAGTCCGTAACGGTAGGTAAACTCACCCACTCCTAAAATTCCGCCGTACCATGCGGAAACATTTGTCAATACAAAAAGCAGCAGCCCGATTTTTCTGCCTGAGAGCAAATAATCGTCTGCATCAATTGAAGTTTTTTTACCCGAATAAAATCCGATGAGCACTAGTATTAGAAGGAAGCCAATTACAACAGCGATATCGGCAGGACTAAAAGTGACCATTTCCGCTCACTGTTTTAAAATCTCTTATTACAAAAACTTTTCCGCCGTTTATTTTTAATTTCATCCGGTTTCCGGTTGCAACATTACTTGTGCTTTCCTTTTCCCCGAATGGCAGTGCTTTATTTTCCAGGGGATATTTCAGTCCTGTAGAAGTAATTTTTGTTTTTTTATTAAATCCGTAAATAGAAAATATTTCATCTTTTATAGTTTTGAATTCAGCTGCACCGGTATGAGCAGTTAATAAGGATTTTTCTGCAATGATTTTCATTTTAATTTTATTGAAGAATTTTAACACGATCCCGAGATTACAGAACGAGTGATCGAGCCTGTCCCCTGTTACACCAACCAGTACAGCTTCTCCAATTTTCTTTTTAATTGCAAACTTCAGGCATTTTTCAACATCTGTGTCATTTTGTCTTTTTATCTTTACAATTTTTGACTTTTTATTAAAATATTTCTTTGTTTTATCGGTTATTGAATCGAGGTCGCCAATAATATAGTCCGGCACAACACCGAGTTTAAAAGCAGAATTTGCTCCGCCATCCGCACATATTATAGTTGAATAATTTTCTTTTTGAAGAAATTTCATCACCCCTATTGAAGGAGGTTTGCCGTTTGCTATAATTATGCATTTTTTCATTTTAATTAATGTTTCTTTGGGAGGGTTTGAAACCCTCCCCTGCAAAATACCTATTGAATCTAAAGCCCGATTTCCAATCCAACCAGGAAATTCCTGTCAGCGGCGGGAAAGAACTCCCCGCCTATTGCATTTGCCGAATACAATCTGTCAAAAGCATTATTTACCTGTACGTAAATTTTTGAAGACTCCAACGAGTTGAACAGTTTCCCTTTATAACTTATATAAATGTCGGCATTAAAATATGCATCATTTACATTATCTGCATAGCTTACAAAACCGGGATATTTATTTAAATAATCATCCAGGTTTTCACCGTAATTATCAGAATAGAATTTGCCAACATACCTTCCGGTGAACCTAAGGTAAAAATTATTTTTGTCGTATGTAATTCCAAAATTTGAGAGCAATTCAGGAAATCCGCTTATTTTATTCCCGCTTAGGTCCAGCTGTGCAGTTTCATAATTTGTAGTAGTTGAATTATAATACTGTATAAAAGTTTCGCCTTCGTTTATTTTATTGTTGCTGTATGTAGCATTTGCAAATGCTGTTAGTCCGTCAATAATTCTTACTGTGCCTGTAACCTCAATTCCTCCGTGTGTCGTTCTTTTGGCATTTCCTGTAATCGGCTGACCAAAAATATCTACTTTACCGTTTTTCACAATTTCATTATTAAAAATCATATAAAAAAGATTAAGAGAAAGTGAATAATCATTTTTGTAGATCGAAGTTCCAACTTCTATATCGTTCATTGTTTCAGGTTTAACAAAAGGTTTATCAAAGTTGTATGAACCGTCGTTGTTTTTTTCAAACTGCGGCGTTGATCCGCCTGCCGATTCGTCAGCATTATAATAATTTGATAAACGTGGTTCTCTCGATACCCGGGCAAATGAGAAATAAATGTTTTGATCCTTATTTAATTTATAATTTACTCCAACACGGGGATTAAAAAATAGATCACTTACATTAAAATTTGTTCCAATGTATTTTTCATCAAATAATTTGTAGTTGTGATAAGCTAATTGGATTTCTCCGAGAAAATTCCAGAAATCGTTTAATTTATAACTTTCATGTACAAACCCATTTATAATATCCTTGCCGCCTTTATAAAAATAATAGCGGTAGTCTTTTGTAACTCCGGCAGGAAGATTTTCTCCAAAACTAATTCCTCCCCAATGTTCGGAACGATGTCTTCTGAATTCACCTCCGACAATCAATTCACCGTTTAAATGTTTAAAGCTTACACGAGGTATCCAGCCATACTGGGTATTTTCAACCTGGGCACGGATCAACACATTCTGTGGATTTCCATTAGGATTAAAACCATTCTCGTGAGTTAATCTCAAATATGAAGTATCAGCCCAGGAACCGTCAAAGTCAAAAAATCCGTTTCCGACTACTAAAAACAAAGCGGAATTGATTGTAACATTATCACTCACATTAAATTCATTCAATAATTCATAATGAGGCTGTGAGAAGTTTTCAATTTCATCCGGTCTCCGCGCCAATGTATAAGTGTAATTATTTTGATCCGCTTCCCAGTATGAAAAATTATCTCTTCTTAGTTTTTTATCCTTCACCGCAAACTTCGGCAATCCTGTGTACGCCAGACCATCTTCAATTGGTCCCCCGTAAAAATTCACCTGTGTTGTCAGATTTTCATCATATCTTACTGCTGATAAATAATAAGAATTAAATTTCACCCAAGACTTTTGCCTGTACCCGCTGCTTAATGTTTTTGAAAGTTTAGCATAAACAGAATATTTATTATTTGTTAACCCGCTTGAAAATTGCGCTGAATATTTCCTTGTGTTAAAACTGCCCAAAGAGACAGAAAATTGCTGCTTCGGTTTATTTGAAAATGTAGAAGTAATAATATTTATTGAACCGCCGATTGCCGGATATCCGGTTACACCTGAACCGGCTCCCCTCTGAACCTGTATTAATTCTGTACTGGCAAGCAGATCGGGAAAATCGAGCCAGTAAACGTTATTATCTTCTGGATCATTCTGAGGTATTCCGTTTATTGAGACAGATATTCTTCTCTGGTCAAATCCGCGGATACTTAAATAATTGTACCCGAGCCCGTTCCCGTTTTCAGAATAAAATGTTGTTGAAGGGAGTTGAGAAAGATATTCCGGAATATCCTGGTCGGTATAATTATCATCGATGTCTTTTCTTTTTATTTTATCAAATGCCAGTGGAGTGATTTTTTCTTTTCCAAGATTTCCCTCAACCAGGATTGTTTGTGAAGGAATTATTTTAGGTGACAGCCTGATCAACATTATGCTTTTAGAATCTGCTTTTGTGACAGTATAAGTAACCTGCGAATACCCGACATAACTAATTATTAAATCAGAATTTAATTGCAAATCATTTAAGCTGAATTGACCATCTTTATTTGAAATAGTGCCTGTTGATTTATCGGACGAAAGGTAGACATTAGCGCCACGCAGCGGCTGGTTTGTTTCACTGTCGACTACGCGACCGGTTATTGAAATGTTTTGTGCAAATATGGAAGAACAAACAAAAAGAAATAGACCAATTAAGTATTTCATTTTTTTACTCCTTTAAAATGAAAAAGCCGTTTCAGAGAAACGGCTAAAAAACTTAATAAGATCTTTGCCCATTTCCCTACGCTGGAATTACCCAGATCAGGTTTGAGGGTATTATCTCAGATATCCCGAAGATTCGGGATAACACCCCTAACGGCTGTTAGAATTAAATCATAATTTATTAAGAACTTTTAATACCAAAACAAACTTTAAAATTTCTCAGCTTCTATTCAACAATTAATTCCTGCCCTATAATAATTTTGTTACTTTTTAAATCGTTCGCTTCTTTCAACCTCGCAATTGTTGTGTTATATTGCTTTGCAATAGTATAAAGAGATTCACCAGTTGTCACTATATGCTTTCTTATCCCAACCATTAATTTTTTCCCGGAAGGTTCATTGGAAGAGACTTTCTCAGGAAGATCATTTATATCAACGTCTGAAAATATTTTCAATGTTTTTCCGGCTTTTATTCTGTTACTCCACATATTATTCCATTTTTTAATATCCGAAATCCTGACTTTATAAAGTTCTGCAATTTCACTTATTGTATCTCCTTCTTTGACCTGATAGTAATTAACATTTGCTGTAGTTTTCATGGTATTATCACCATAAGCGCTTGAACTATTACTATATATTTTCAGTACCTGCCCGGCAACAAGTCTGGCGCTCGTGAGTCCGTTCCATTTTTTAATTTGTACCGAAGGGACTCCAAATTTTTCAGCAAGTTCACTAATTGTGTCACCTCTTTTAATCCTGTATTTATATAAATGAGTGCTTGCCGGTGGAGTTTCATTTTCTGCAATATTTCTCGAAGAATTATCAGCAAGGACCTTCAATGTTTGCCCGACATAAATCCTCGAGCCCGAAAGATCATTCCATTCTTTGAGCGAATATATATCAACTCCATACTTAGCTGCTATATAACTCAAACTTTCACCTTTTATGATCTTATGATATGTCCAGGTATTAGAATTAGAAGCAATCCCGGATTTTGCAACTTCTTTTTCTGTTTCTGATTGATTATCAAGACTGGCATAAAAATCCTTTTTGCTTTCGGATACGTAAAGCGAAAGTTCCTGGCCAACCTGAATCACATTTGTATAAGGCAGATTATTCCAGTTTCTAATATCACTGACCCTTACATCAAATAACTGTGCTATTTTTAGTAGACTATCTTTTTTCTTTACATGGTAGGCAACTACTACTTTTCCTGCAGGAACTACAATTTTAGTTTCTCCTGTATTTTCATTTTCTGTTTCATTAACATCGGAATCAACGGATGCTATTTCATCAGGCGAAAGTTGATCACCGTATATTCTTGTTGAATCGCTTCCGATAGCCGCATATGGAGAAACATATCCATCTGAATTTTCTACTGCTAAAGCATTATCGTTTGAAGTATCAATTTCTGCTGTCTCTACATTAGTATTATAAGCATAATTATTAGTTGCGGCACTGGCCGGTACCGGTATTTTTAATTTAACTCCAATATATATTCTAGATCTAACAGATATATTATTTGCTTCTGCAAGATCATAAGTGGAAATTCCATATCGATATGCAATTCCAGATAAAGTTTCGCCTCTTCTAATTGTATGAACAAGAAAATTTCTTTGAGCAGATTTGGGAACATTTACCAGGCTTGCGGTCATTTTGTCCAAAGTTCCTTTCGGAATCTTCAATGAAAATCCATTAGGAAAGTTAGCCGGGGTACTCATTTGAGTCAATTCCGGATTCATATCCTGCAAAAGGTCAGCATCAATTCCCGATTTCTGAGCAAGATAATTAAGGTCTATGGCTTCATAAACCTTGCAGATATCGTAATCAAAAGGCTTTTCAAAATCTATATTTTCAAAACCGTATTTTGGGCGATCCATTGCTATAATGCAAACTGCAATATATTGCGGGACATAATTTCTGGTTTCTCTTGGTAAGTATCTCCTTGCCTTCCAAAAATCCGTACTTCCACTTCTCCTAATAGCTCTCGTTATTCTACCCTCACCTGCATTATATCCAGCAAGTACCAAATACCAATCTCCCAAATCATCATACAGATCTTTCAGATGTTTTGCTGCAGCCCGGGTGGCTTTTTCAGGATTACGTCTTTCATCATAATAAAAATTGGATTCAAGCCCGTACATTCTACCGGTTGATTTGACAAACTGCCACATTCCAACCGCACTTGCCCATGAACGTGCCGAAGGATTTAATCCGCTTTCAACCATACTTAAATAGGCAAGCTGAGTGGGTATTTTTTCTTCTTTAAAAATACGAGTAATCATAGGGAAGTATTTTCCCGATCTTTCAAACCAGATTTCCAAATGGCGTTTTCCACGTCCGGTGAAATAATCTAACCATTGTTCTACAATAGGATTTACTTCAAGAGGAACTTCGGCAGGAATAACCAGCGGCTTGTAATTTGCAAGTCCGGTTCCATCATTTTCATCAAGTTGCAATTCAGGAACTGTTTTTCCCATCCATTCTTCTAATGCAGCAAAGGATATATCTACAGGTAATTCCGGAAGGCTATCTACATATTTTTTATAATCATCTAGTATTGAGTTTTCCAGTTCTTCATAAGCTTCATTTTCTTCTATGCCAGGATAATAACTCAGACTATTAATTATTTTTAATGCGGATTCATAATTAGAAATGGTCTCTGTTGTAGAATCCAGTTCTTGTTTTGCCAGAGCATCTACATAATAATGCCTTGCTTGCTCAAGCATCTCTGAAACGATCCCTGTCTTTTTAACAGTGGGAGATTCATTTTGAGCTTCTTCTTTTACTAAATTTTTATTCCCGCTACAGGAATAGAAGAATATTGCTATAAATGAAGCTATAAAAAATAGTAGAGCATTTTTACTCATCCAGACTCCAAATTAAATTTATTTCGTGCGAATATAAGATTTAGTTTTCGCTTTATCAAGCTATATTTTAACTAAAGCTGGTAAAGCATTATAAAATAATTCATTATGCTTATTAAAATTCTAAAGCGGAATGTTTCCATGCTTCTTTTTAGGGTTTTTATCAACTTTTGTTTTTAAAAACCTGAATGAACTAACCAGTTTGCTTTTTGTTTCCCTTGGCAGAATTACATCATCAACATATCCTCTTTCTGCTGCAATATATGGATTAGCAAATTTTTCAATATATTCTGATAACTTATTATCCGTTTCTTTTTGAGGATCTTTTGCAGAAGAAATTTCCTTTTTAAAAATTATTTCAACTGCTCCTTTTGGTCCCATAACAGCAATTTCTGCAGATGGCCAGGCAAAATTAAAATCGCCACGAATATGCTTACTGTTCATCACATCATAAGCTCCTCCATAAGCTTTCCTGGTTATGATTGTTACTTTTGGAACAGTGGCTTCGCAAAAAGCATAAAGTAATTTTGAACCGTGGCGAATTATTCCCCCCCATTCCTGCTCAGTCCCCGGTAAAAAGCCTGGTACATCTTCAAGTACAAGTAAAGGGATATTAAATGCATCACAAAACCTTACAAATCTTGCACCTTTTGTTGATGCATTAATATCAAGAACTCCAGCCAAAACAGAAGGTTGATTTGCAACTATACCGATCGACATTCCTCCTATCCTGCCAAAACCGACAATAATGTTCCCAGCATAATTTTCATGTACTTCAAGAAAGTCGTTTTCATCAACGAGCAGATTAATAATTTCTTTCATATCATACGGTTTATTCGGATTGTCAGGAACAATATCATCCAGCTTTTTAATAGGAATTAATGATTCTTCATCAAAACTACTCTCAAGAGGTTTATCCATAAAATTAAGAGGTAAATAACCAATCAACTTCCTGATATTCAAAATTGTTTCAACTTCATTTTCAAAAATAAAATGAGCAACTCCACTTTTAGTTGCATGAGTCTCGGCTCCACCAAGGTCCTCAAAAGTTACATCTTCATGAGTTACAGTTTTTACAACATTCGGTCCTGTAACAAACATATGGCTTGTATGTTTGACCATAAAAATAAAATCAGTAATTGCAGGAGAATATACAGCACCACCTGCACATGGCCCAAGTATAGCAGATATCTGTGGTACAACTCCGGATGCAAGTGTATTTAAGAGAAATATATCAGCATAACCTCCAAGACTTACTACACCTTCCTGTATTCTTGCGCCACCTGAATCATTTAAACCGATTACAGGAATACCCATCTTCATAGCCATATTCATAATCTTAACAATTTTTTCAGCGTGCGCCTCGGAAAGAGAACCACCGAAAACGGTAAAATCCTGACTGAATAATGCAATAGGTCTATTATTAATTTTAGCAAATCCAGTTACAACTCCATCACCGGGGTAATGTTTTTTGCTCAAACCGAAATCTGTAGCACGGTGTTTAACGAACATATCAACTTCTTCAAAACTGCCCTCGTCAACAAGGAGTTCAATTCTCTCTCTAGCGGTCAATTTACCTTTGTCGTGCTGAGCTTTAATTCTATCTGCTCCGCCGCCAAGTTTTGCATTCTCTTTTTTCTTTAATAATTCTTCAACTTTTTTATGCATTATTGTTCGCCTTTATTTTGCAGTAATAGTTATTGAGAATGGAAGTTTTCACCGGCTGAAGAAAATAATTTCTCTATTTCATTTTTAAGAGAAATAAATCTATCGTGTCTGCTCAAACCCCTTTCTTTCATTGTTTCTGCGTTCATTTCAATAGCATTAAATATTATCCCGGGATTCTTTTTCATTAAATAAATCCTATTTGAAAGATAAACTGCTTCAGAAATATTTGAAGTACCAAGAATCATAGCAATATTATAATTTTTACCAACACTTTTTACCAACCCATAAATCTCATCTTTAGTTTCATTGCTCATTCTCTTAAACGGGTCATCAAGCAATATCAGTTTAGGCTGCACAGCAAGAGCGCGGGCAAGTGTAATTCTAAATCTGAACCCAAGGCTTTTATTATTTGGATGGTGATTCTCATATCCTGATAATCCAACCATATCAATGAATTCTTTAACAATATTTTTATTATTGACTTCTTTCAGAGCAAATTTTATATTTTCTTCAACATTCAACCAGGGAAATGAGGAAGGCTTTTCAGGGATGTAGATTATTTCATTATTTCTTTCTTTTGAAAATTTATGACCTAGCAAAACCGTGCCTTCCGAAGGCTTTTCTAAACCAGCGATAATTTTTAACAATGTAGATTTTCCACTTCCGAAAGATGACAGGAGTGAAATAATATTCCCGGAATCTTCAGGCAATAATTCCAGGTTAATATCCTCAAGTACATTTCGTTTTGCACCTGCAGTTCCTGTAAAATCTTTGGAAACATTTTCTAACTTTATTAAAAATTTATCAACCAATGCTTAGCTCCAGAATGCAAATTTATTTTTCAAAAATTTAATTATTGATTTTGCAATAAAAACGGTAATACCCGCAATCAAAAAGACCGAAAATAAAGCTGAAAGGTCCCTATACTTAAGTGCTAGCCTGAATATATCACCAAGGCCTGAACCACCTTTTATTGTTTCAAACGCTATTGCAAGCGACCATAAATAAGTATTTAATTCAAGTATATGTAAAAATATTTTGGGCTGAATCATTTTCCACACAACCTGTTTACTAATTGTTGGTTCATCAGCACCCAGAGATCTGGCTGAATCTATATATTCCATTTGTAAATCTTCAAGCTGGCTTTCAACAAATATTACTATGGAAGTAAATGCAGTTACAAAAAGGAAAATAAACTCAATATATTCAGAATTGGGGAACCAGAAAATGAACAACAAACCAATAACAATTCCTGGCAAAAACTTTGAGAACCAGTTTAATGAACCAATAAAATCAGACAGAAAAGTTTTTCCCTTGATAAAAAAGCTGCAGGAAATCTGCATTAAAAAATATGCTACAAACAATGAGATGTAAATCCCGGATAAAGTGCTTAAATAATTCGAAAAGAGGTGATAATCCGTCCAGAGGTCGCTAAAAGATTGATAAACAATTGAGGGTTTTGGGAGAATACTGTTTACAGGAAGAATGAATTCAAATAGAACCACCCAGAGGATGAAATAAACCAATACGTAGATATAAGAAGAATTATTGCTGTTCTTTTTTTTGATCATATTACCGGGAGATTATCTATTAAATTATTGTTAAAATCAAATTAAATATATCGAAAGAAGCGCTTTATATCAATTGATTTTACATTCATTAGACACAACAAAACATTAATTTTTTACAAGAAGGGATTATGATTTCTTTCTTCACCAATTGTACTCTCATAACCATGACCTGGATAAATAATAACATCATCATTAAGAGGAAGCAATTTCGATCTGATTGAATTTATAAGCGTTTCATAATCTCCTCCCCACAGATCGGTTCTACCAATACTCTGCTGAAAAAGTACGTCACCGGTCAAGCATTTTTTCTCGGATTCAAAATAAATGCAATACTCTCCCGGAGTGTGCCCTGGTGTGAAAAGAAATTGAGGCGTGATTTCTCCAATCTTAATTTTTGTCTCTTCCGTAATAAAATTTTCCGCTAGCGGTGGAGGATCAACTTTATACCCGACAGCTTCACACTGCTTTTCAAAATGTTCCAAAAGTATTAGGTCTTTTTCCGGAATAAGATATTCAGGATTATATGTTTTCAATACAAAGGAGTTCCCTAAAACGTGATCTATATGACAATGCGTATTGATTAAATATTTAATATTTAACTCATTCCGTTTAATGTAAGTTGCGAATTCATTTTCTTCATCGTTATTTGAGCAGCCCGGATCTATAACTGCAGCTTCTTTTGATTCACTACACCAAATTATATAGCTGTTTTCAGCAAAAGCATTGAATACAAATTTCTTAAATACCAACATAATTTATATTTTAAAATTTTTCCTGATTCTATTGTTCAACTTTTTAACATAATTATTATAATTGTCCTGTATTTCTTGCATGGAATCGCCGCCGAATTTTTTTAGAAAGAACTTAGCCAAGCTTAGAGCAAGCATAGATTCGGAAATTACTGCGCAAGCAGGAACCGCAACGAAATCACTTCTTTCCCTTCTTGCGAGAATACGCTTCATATTTTTAAGATCTACAGTTTGAATTGGACTCATTAAGGTTGCTATTGGTTTCATAGCTGATCTTACAATTATCGGCAGTCCGGTTGAAATCCCTCCTTCGATTCCACCTGCCCTGTTTGTTTTTCTGGAAAATTCATTTTCTTTTAGAATAATTTCATCGTGCGATTCAGATCCCAATATGTCAGCAGAATTAAAGCCACTTCCGATTTCTACAGCCTTAACTGCATTAATTGACATAAATGATGCTGCAATATCTGCATCAAGCTTAGTATCGTAATGGACAAAACTTCCAAGTCCAACAGGAACACCCGTAGCAACTGTTACAAATGTCCCTCCCAGTGTATCCCCCTTCTTTTTAGCTTGCTTTATTTTTTTTATTATTTTTTCTTCAGTCTCTTTATCCAGCACACGCACATCACTTTTATCAGATTTTTCTGATAAACTCCATCCGGTAAATTTTTTAGGAAATTTATTTGCAAAAAGTTTTTGCAATAAATCATTCCGTGATTTTATGCCGCCTATACTTTCAACGTAACTTCCTATTGAGATTCCAAACACCTCAAGAAATCCTCTTGCTATGGATCCAATAGCAACACGAGCTGCTGTTTCTCTTGCACTGGATCTTTCAATTGAATTCCTGATATCACCAAAATTATATTTAGACACGCCAACTAAATCAGCGTGTCCGGGACGCGGGATTGTAATTTTATCAACTTTATTCACTGAATCCGCTGACATTTTTTCTTCCCAGTTTCTCCAATCCTTATTTTTAATTAGAAGAGAAATTGGCGAACCAAGAGTTTTTTTAAACCGAATTCCTGAAATAATCTCGGCAGTATCGGATTCAATTTTCATTCTTAATCCACGACCATAGCCTGTTTGTCTTCTTCTTAAATGAAAATTTATATAATCGTTTTCAACTCTAAGATTCGAGGGAAAACCTTCAGCAATAACTATCAAAGCTTTCCCGTGTGATTCACCTGCCGTTAAAAATCTGATCATTTGAAATCCATTTATATATGATCTTTAAATATAAAAAAAACGCCCGAACAAATCGGGCGCTTAATAATTTAATTTATGTTCAGCCTATTTGAAGTCTTCGGGAATATTCAGTCCGACAAAAACACTGTTACCTTTGTTATCTACAACTTTAAGTAAAACGGCAGAACCCTTCTTGGACTTAAATGCTTCCTTCAGCTCTCTTACATTATCTATTTTTTTCTTGTTTGCTTCAACAATAACAAGGTTAGGTCCGAGCCTCTGATCAGCTGCATCGCTGTAAGGTTTTACACCTGTAATGAGAACACCGTTTTTCACATTAAATTCTGATTTCTCATCTGACTGCATATTTTTAACGGTCAAACCTATATCATCAAAACTAGCAGTTGCCATTTTTGAATCATTATTTTTATCAGAATTATTTTTATCAACTACAGGTTGAACAGACTTATTATCCTCTTTTGCTTTTAAAGTCACTGTTTTTTCAATTTCCTCACCATCTCGATAAATAGTAAGATTTACTTTTGTTCCTGCTGTTTTACCAGCAATGTAGCTTTGCAATTCGTTTGATTGATTGACTTCACGTCCATCGATTTTAAGAATAACATCTCCTTCTTTTATTCCGGCTGATTCTGCAGACCCGCCACTAACAAGTCCCTGTATCATTACACCTTTTGGTTTGTCAAGACCAATCGATTTTGCTATTGCATCGTTCACTTCACTAATTTGTACTCCTATATAACCGCGCGTAACTTTACCATGAGCAATCAGATCTTTAACAACAGATTTTACAAGATTTATTGGTATAGCAAAACCATAACCTATATACGTACCTGTTCCCGATGATGCTATTGCAGAATTGATTCCAACAACTGCACCTGAAAGATCAACCAGGGCACCACCGCTGTTTCCGGGATTTATTGCAGCATCAGTTTGAATAAAATCTTCTACCCCGTACAAATCTTTAATCAAGCCCAGATGTCCTCTTCCTTTTGCACTAACAATTCCTGCAGTAACTGTAGAAGAAAGAGATAAAGGATTTCCAATTGCCATTACCCACTGACCAACTTTAAGTGCATCTGAATCACCCAAATAAGCAGCTGGTAAATTATTTGCATCAACTTTAATAACAGCAAGATCTGTTAAAGGATCAGTTCCTATCACCTTTGCATCAAAGGTTCTCCTGTCCGAAAGACCTACTGTAACTTTTGTTGCATTTTCAACAACGTGATTATTTGTTACAATATATCCATCCGGTGAAATAATTATTCCGCTACCCGAACCTTTTTCTTCTTTAGGCATATCTTTGAAAGGAAAGAAAAATAAATCGCTGTGTGGATTTTTGCTGTTATCTCTTTCTGAAACTACTTCGATCTGAACAATTTGGGGAGTGACTTTATCTGCTACTTCAATAAATGATTTACTGAATGAGGTTGCATCTGCATCCAGGTTTACAGGAGGATTACTTGCCCCGATCTTTACATCTGCTAAACCCGGCCTTACTAATCCAAATCCTGAGACAAGAACTGCACCGAAAACAATTCCAACTACAATTAGTGCAACTGCACCAAACAATCTTTTTGATTTCATATCTATTCCTCTGATTTTTTCTTTAAACTACATTCACTTTTGCATTACTGCATTGTAAAAATTTCTTAGCTTACTCCTATTTAAATAATTGAAGTGACTGAATACCTTGAAAATCGGATACATGATATTTCAAAAATTTTTCCATAAAAGCAACTGCTTTAGCTATAATCCGACTGTCAATATCATCTAAATTTTTATTAGTTTTTAGACCATTTAAAGCATTAAAAAGTTCCGAATTTATTTCGAATGATTCTATATAATCCCTTTTACAATTTTCACACAGAATGCCTCCTTCAAAATTGTACGAAAGAGCCATATTTTCGAGGTCTTTTCTGCCACACGAAATGCATCTATCAATTTGAACCTGGTAACCGATTTCATCCAGTAAAAATAGAAAGAATCTGGCAAACAATATATCAGGTGATTCATTAGATTCATTCATGAGGGAAAATATTCTCGTTGTTCCCTTAAACAATTTTAAATTTTGTTCATGCTCTACTGTTAACTTTTTAATAAGTTCAAGTACCGAGTAAGCATATTTAAGCCTATCAAAGTCTTTTTTCAAATTAGGATAATGATCAATAATATCAGCACTTGATATTATTTGAAGTTCACGGCTTGTTTTATTATAGAATACAATTTCCAGGAAATTCAGAGGATCAACTTTTGCACCTATCTTTGCTTTAGAATTTCTGGCACCTTTTGCAATTGCAGAAACCTTGCCAAGTTCCTTTGTAAATAAAGAAACTATTAAACTTGTATCACCGTAGTTTAATTTACTTAAAACCACGGCTTCAGTTTTTATTATCTCACTCATTTAATAAAATTATAGGGGGAAGTATAAACTTTTTCTTCTGTAATTATCCCTGTAATAAGATGAGCCGGTGTAACATCAAATGCAGGAGAATAGGCTTCATATTCTTGTGGAGTTACCGGGATGCCATTAAATTTTAAGATTTCTTCTTTACTTCTGAACTCTATTTCAATATAATTGCCGGAAACCATTTCCCTGTCAATTGTAGTAGTCGGCGCTGCAATATAGAACGGGATATTGTGGTAATTGCATAATATTGCAAGATTATATGTTCCAATTTTATTTGCTGAATCCCCGTTCAATGCTATTCTATCAGCCCCGGTAATTACAAAATCAATTCTCCCGGCTTCCATCAAAGATGCAGCCATCGAATCAGTTTGCAAAGCAAACGGTATACCTGATTTTTCAAGTTCAAAAGAAGTAAGGCGGGCACCCTGAAGTAGAGGGCGCGTTTCATCTACGTAAACAAACTCAACAAGACCATTCTCGAATCCGGTTTTAATAACACTGAAAGCGGTTCCATCTCCGCCGGTTGCCAGTTTGCCGGTATTACAGTGTGTGAGCACTTTTGATTTCTTTTTAAAAACAGAAAGTCCATTGTGCCCAATGTTTGCACACATTTTAATATCGTTATTATGGAATTCTATTGCTTTATCCAGCAGGATTCTGTAAAGATTATCCTTATCAGTTTTTGATTTCTCAAAAATACTTTTCATCTCATTTAATGCTGAAAAAAGATTAACTGCTGTAGGCCGGGTTCTTTTTATCCTGTCATAAACTTTTTGGAAACTCATTTCAGGAAATTCAGGTTTATTCTTAAAAGCAAGTGCAACGGCATATGCAGCCGCAATTCCTATCAACGGAGCTCCCCTGACCTCTAGTTTCTCAATTGCTTCAGCAACTCTTTCGTAGCTGTCAGTTTCAATGTAGATTTCTTTTAACGGCAGTTTAGTTTGATCAAGAAAGATTAATTTACCATCCTCAAACTTAATTGAGAAATAATCTTTTTTATTCATCGAATTTTGAAAGATTTAAAAATTCTCTATATCTGTCATGAACGCGTAAATAATCCAGATCTTCAAGCCCTTTTGTACTAAATTTTTCAACACAAAATGAGGCCATTGCTGATCCATAAACAACTGCTTTTTTCATGTTTTCCGCGCTAGTATCCTGAGTTTTAAATAAGTATCCAATAAATCCACCTGCAAATGTGTCGCCTGCCCCGGTTGGATCATAAATCATTTCAAGTGGATAGGCAGGGGCGGAAAAGATAGTATCTTCCGCAAACAACAAAGCGCCATGTTCACCTTTTTTAATAATTAAAAATTCCGGCCCCAGCTCTCTTATTTGTTTAGCGGCTTTAATTAAATTTGGCTCGTGTGCCAAAAGCCTGGCTTCGGAATCATTAATAATTAATACATTAACTCGTTTTAAAAGTTTGAGCAATTCATCTCGTTTACCTTCTATCCAGTAATTCATCGTGTCACAAACAACAAAATGAGGATCATCCATTTGATCAAGAACTTTTATTTGCAAAACAGGATCAATATTACCAAGGCAAACAAATCTTGATTTTTTGAATTTATCTGGAATAATCGGATCGAATGATTCAAATACATTCAATTCGGTCAGCAGAGTATCCCGCACATTTAGATCGTAATGATATTTGCCCGACCAGCGAAAAGTTTTTCCGTTTTCAACAATCTGTAATCCTTCCAGGTCTACATTGTGATCTTCAAGCATATTTATATATTCTTTGGGAAAATCGTCACCAACAATTCCTACCATATAAACAGGTCCACTGAAATAGCTGGAAGAAAGAGAAATATAAACAGCTGAACCTCCAAGTGCATCTTCAACCTTGTCAAATGGCGTTGTTACAGTATCCAATCCAACTGATCCAACTACAAGTAAACCCAAAATTTTCTCCTGATATTTGATTTGTATTAAGATATTAAAAATAAGGAATTTGAAAATTAAAGCATAATTTCGACAAATTTTAAATATTTTGATTCATTAATAAAATATTCAGTAATAATTTCTATGGAATTTCTCTGTCCTGGCCAGGCTAGTAATTTTTTGGCCTTTTCAGGGCTAACCCATAAAAATTCTGAATGTTCTTTACTTAGTTCAACTCTGGAATCAAGCTTTACCTTTGCTGCAAAAACAGGCAGAAAAGATATAGCATTATCTTCCACTGAATAAAACGAATTAACATTTGGAGCTGCCCATAAATTTTCAGGGACAAGCCCTGTTTCCTCTTTAATTTCCCTAAGAGCAGTTTTAAATGCTGGTTCATCCTTTTCAATTTTTCCGGATACCATTTGCCAGAGATTTGGATAATATTCATCCTTCGATCTTTTCAATAATAAAAATTCCAGCACATTATCTTGTTCCCTGAATATGTGTGCTTCTATTAATTTTGTAATTAGATCCATCTTACTTTCCTTTTAAAAATATGCTCTGAATTCTGCGCGAGCTGTGTGAATGACTTTTCCTGCTCCCTGCCATCTTCCATCATAACTCAAAGTTGATTGAAGATTTGAAGATATCCTGTAATCAAAATTTAATCTCCAGTAATAATTTTTGCCTATTATATTTCCCTGGGTTAATTCAAACGGTAAATAATTCCCTTCTGAATTTCCATTTAGTTCATTTCTTTCAAGTTCAATCCTAAGTCTTCCTGACCCGGCAAATGAAAGATTCATCCTTATAGTCTCAACATTGAAATCAATCACACTAGGCCTGTCTGGATAATCGTCCGTACTTCTTCCGACTTTGAAAGCAAAGCCAACTTCCACATTATTTTCGGGCCTGTAAGAGAAATCGGTATTGATTGAATTACTGGTAATTAATCTTGCCCTGTTTGAAACTGTTAGCTGGCTTGTACTTAAATTATCATTTTTATTTATAAATTCTGTCTGATTGCTTATTTCCGGCAATAACCTAATTTTAAGTCTGATGCTTCTCTCACGATTATAAGTGAAAACAGGTCCGTCATTATATTGATTCAAACCTCTTGTCTGAGAGAATCTCAATCTCAAAGAAAAATCCTGACGATTTTCAAAAATAAAGAAATCCTGTTGAATAGAATTTGTACCGCTGATTGTTTTATCGGGATTTTGAAAATCTGAGAATTGCAAAAGGTAGATTTTTTTATAATCCTCTTCCCTGCTTATTTCTTCAACTCTCCAGAAGGTCTCAGAAGATAGTGGAGAAAAGATATCGTAGAGTGATGAACTCTTTTCAAAAATATCACCAAATTTAATACGCCAGTTGGTGCTGGCTTTCAAATTTATGACAGGAAACAATTCCTCAGTTGGAACAGTTATCTGAATGTAATCACCATCATAAATGGTGGGTTCAAATTCATTAACATCGGAAATTCCATTATTATTAAGATCTCCCAGATATTTATAATTTCCGGTACCTTTTTCTACCCTTATAAAGACTTTTTGCAGCTTTGCGGTTTTCTGAGTTGAAACTTCATAATAAACATTACCGTTCAGTACAGGTTCCCACAACCTTAGGTTCGTTCTTGATCTGATTAATATTGTTTGATTATCTAAAAATCCCTGTTGCTTAAAGGCTTCGGTGAACTTTTTATCTCTTAATGTTATTGTAAGTGTGGAATTTATTTCTTTGATATTATCATATGTAACCTCATAAGATTGAGTTGTTGATTGCGCCTGTTTTAGCATTATTCCATTTAACGGCAGGTAATCATTCCTTAAAGTATATTTTATAGAAACTTTAAACCCTGTAAGGCCAATAAGATTTATGTACGGAGAGACTTCAAAATATTTCAGACTTCCTGCAAGTAAAGAATCTGCGGATTGGTTTTTATCTTCTTTGTTTTCAGCCAGAAATTCAAAGCCGGGTTTAATATAGCCAACAGTATAATAACCGGAAGCTGTTTGTCTAAGCCATTTACTGGAAAGAGAAAAGTTTTTAGAGTCAACATAATCGAAATTGTAGAAAAAATTATATTTTTTATTGTCTGTAACATTTAAAGTATTGTTGTATCTGATTGAATTAAATTCCTCTCCTCTTTTCAGAAAGCCAAAAGATGAAGTAATATTAATTTGTTCAATCGGCAGATAATTTATATTTAATTCTCTCAAATGCTCATCAACCTTCTGCTGAATATCTGAGATATTATAATACCGGTTAAATTCAACCTGGTTAAACCTGTCTAAAGATGTAAACCGGCTTTGAATAAATCTGTCTTTATAAGACAAACCTGCCTTTCCAAAATTAAAATTTCCGAGTGAAATATTTTGTGGTTTTATATCCAGGAAAAAATTTGCAGCAGCGCCAAAATTATCATTTTGATCATATTCTGAAAAACGATTTTTGTCCCACAAGCTGCCTGCAAATTCAAATGAGATTTTAATATCATCAACAGGGGAATAATCGAATAAAATATTGCCGAATTGCTTTAATTCCGGCATTGGAAGAAAAACAATAGGCGAATAGCTTCCTTGAGAAATTCCAACCCATCTGTAATTCCCAAGACTTTCTCTGGTATAATCCCCTTTGTCTGTACCTACAAAACTAAACGATACATTATATTTTGCAGTAGTATCGCCCGGATTATATCTATAATAGGTGTACGGCTGATTGTTAATTATTGTGTCAATTTTTGAATAAATACCATGGATTTCACCTAGTGAATCGGGTACAGCGAGAGTAGCACCGCTTCTGGTAGCCTTGTTTCTATCATCCCCTGCATTTCTTAAAATTGCTTTATCAGAATCAGAAAGAGCAATATCAATAGGCGAATTAAGGTCGTCGCCTTCTCTTAAATATTGAAATTTAATCCCCAGTTTATCATTAAAGAGCCTAACCTGAGTACCTGCACCCAAAAAAGTCCTTGCATAACGTCTGTCTGTGTATTCAAAATCTACAGAAATTCTGCTTGCCGAAGTTATTAGCCTGTTTGGTGTAAAAGTTATTTCAGCATTTGAATATTCAATCACATAATCATTTCTTTCGCCTCTTTTCATTTCAACACCATCGACATAAACTTTTTCGGTTCCTGCAATTACAATTATATCCGGTTCGTTATTAATTCCGGAGAGCCTGTAAGGTCCCTGTACACCATCCTGTCCCTGGAATTTATTAGTATTAAATTTTCCTCTGGAACTGGCTAATGAAAAATATGCACTGTCATTTCCGGAATAATATTCGCCGACCAATCCCTGGAGTTTTCTATCTATGACACCAAACTCACCATATCTCTTTTGTAATTGATAATCACCAAAAGTTCCCTGGGCATTTGAATGTTTTAACTGAATAAAAACTTTATCTAACTCATCAAGCTTTTCTGTATTTCCTTCCGGCTGAATAGGCGTGTTTTCATCGGTCAATGCTGCAACCAGTTCAATATCATCCGTAAGATTTCCCGAAAGTTGCAGCCTGAATCCACTGTTGAGTGAAAAATCTTTATTTGTACCAACAGTAAATCCGCGTACGAGTGTTCCACTTCTTTGAAGATTGCTCCCGAAAATTGACTCTGAGGATAATCCTCCACCATCTTTTTCTACTATTCTTATTGTATCACGATTTGCTTCGTCATATTTATAAACCAGGCTTCGTTTTTTATATTCTTTTTTCAATGAAAGCTTTATAGTACGATAATTAATTACAAGTGTATCGAAACTTGCCGGATTAATCTCTTTTGAAAGTGTGAATTCTCCCTTAGCGTAGGATATTGTATAATCTGATTTATCAATCAGCTTATTGTTCAGATAGATTGTTTCCGAAAAAGGAATAATTGATAAAGCAGAAATTTTATATTGATTATTAAAATTTATTGCAAGAGTGTCCGAAACAGATTTTGTATAATACTTTGATTGAGCAGATGTTGGAAACTGCAAAATAAATGTTAAAATTATTACTGTGGAAGTCTTTAGAATGAATTTCAAATGATGGAACTTATTTGTTGAAAATTAATCTAAATTTAAGGAACTCTAGTTACAAGCCTATTAAATCAAAAAAGGAATATTTAATTTACTAAGGATCAATACCGTAAATTTTATGATAAATTCATCCGAATTTTATTATTTTGATACTATAAAATTAAGCTAAAATAAAGAAAGATTTATTAAATGCTCGATAAAATAAAGATTGCCGCAAAAAAAAGGATACTCTATTCCCCGCACGCACTGACGCAATCTATTAGTCCGGATAGAATGATTACACCTGCAGAGATCCGAAGCATTATAGATTCCGGGGAAATTATTGAAGATTATCCTTTCGACGACCGGGGGCACACCGTTTTAATTTCAGGTATGAGTTCAGAAAAAAGACATTTGCATGTAGTCTGCATACCAACAGATTTTTATCTTATGATAATTACTGCTTATATTCCTTCCGATATAAAATGGAGCGCTGATTTCAGAAACCGGGAGGATATATGGTCTGTATAAAATGTTACAACGATACGGAAAGAAAATTCACTCCTTTTACAATAAAACGCTCCGGTTATGAATTGACATTTAAGGAAGTCCCCTCGTGGATCTGTCCGAACTGCGAATACACCTATTTTGAGGAATCGGACGTTGAAATACTTCACAATACTGTAGCAAACCTCGACGAACAATCTGAAACACTTAAGAAAAATATAGTCTACTGGCCAGAGGACAAATAAATTAAACACAAATGTTTTTCTCTTTCTATCAATGTTATTGGCAGATATTTAATTAGTAATCTTTTATATCCTCAATAACATTTGCATTGCACTTTACAGGCAAATTAGCGAATTTAGAACCAGCCTAAGTATTAATACGAATAGAATTCTATTGCGCTTTTTTGCAAAAAAATTGTCTCTAATTTCCAGGTTTTTTGGAATCATCCATTATAGTTTCAGTTAATAATATAAGATTAGCTGAAAACGATTTACGAATGATCTATTATTTAATAGATATTCTATAGTCTATTTTAAGTAATGCTGAGGGACAGTAAATTAGTGCTTTAGCATAACAGAGGACATATGCTATCTAAAAATAGTGCGAATATTCCATCCAAAAGACAAGTTGTCTTATTACTTTCCACCTTGTGTCTTCTTGTAATTTCTGCCAGCTACATTTTTTATTTATCAGGAAAAAACACAATTCGCCAGGACCAGTACAGTAAATTAATGGCTGTAGCTGACCTCAAAGAAAACCAGTTAAAAAGTTGGTTGGAAGAAAGAACCGCAGATATAAAAGTTACAGCCAATCTGCATTTTTTTTCAGATGAAGTATCAAAATGGAAGTCAGATCCAGGAAACGACAATTTAAAATTAAATCTATTAAAAGGCCTGCAACCAATAAAAAAAGAATATGGATATGAAAATATTCTATTGGCCGGTACGGAC
>DATFMR010000113.1:0-16360 GCA_035266865.1 Ignavibacteriaceae bacterium
TTTATTATCAACAGGTTTTTACATCTATTTGAGGTCGGGTATGAAATACATAGCTTTTCTGCGTGCTGTCAATGTCGGAGGACACAATAAAATAAAAATGGATGAGTTGAAAAGCCTTTTTATCTCGCTCGGACATAAAAACGTCCAGACTGTAATTCAGAGTGGAAATGTAATCTTTGATTCTTCCGTAAAAGACATAAAAACTATTACAAACAAGATTGAAGAAAAACTCAGCGCTTTAATGGGAAAGGAAATAAAAGTATTTGTAAGAACTCATTCAGAACTCGCTAAAATTGTTAAAGAGAATCCGTTTGGCAAAACAAAGGCTGATGATAAGATAAAAACTTATGTTTTCCTTTTGTACGAAGAGCCTAAAAGCAAAATTGATATCCCATTTGTTTCCTCAACAGGAGATGTAAACGTTTTTAAGAAAGCAGGTCTTCAGCTATTTTTGTTTGTAATAAAGATACCCGGTAAAGCATCCTCACCAAATGATTTAATAGAAAAATATTTTGGTGTGTCTGCTACCGCCCGCAACTGGAATGTAGTTTGCAAAATTGTAGAAAAAGCGTCGGCATAATATTATGAAACCTAAATTCTTATCAGGCCCATTAAAATTCAGAAAATGGCTTGAAGCCAATCACAAATCAAAAAAGGAATTGCTGGTTGGATTTTATAAAAAATCTTCGGGTAAACCAAGCATAACCTGGCCGGAATCAGTTGACCAGGCTCTATGTTTCGGATGGATAGACGGAATACGCAGATCGATAGATGATATTAGTTATTCAATTCGATTTACTCCAAGAAATCCTAAAAGCACCTGGAGTGCGGTAAATATTAAAAAAGCAGAACAACTGAAAAAATCAAGGCTAATGAAACCAGCCGGTTTAGCTGCATTTAATAAAAGGGAGGAAAAGAATTCAAAGATTTATTCATTTGAGCAAAAAGAAGTGAAGTTTAGTAAAGAATTTCTGAAATTATTTAAAATTAATAAAATAGCCTGGGAAGGATTTCAAAAGCAGCCTCCGTATTATCGAAAAGCAGTCACTCACTGGGTAATGAGTGCAAAGCAGGAAATTACCCGCTTAAGAAGACTAAATACTTTAATTAAAGATTCGGAAGCGGGATTAAAAATTAAACAGATGAGAAGAGCAGGAAAGTAAAATGTTGTGCAGCAACCTCGAAGATCATTCCAGTGACCTTCAAGGTTACCTTGTAATTTAATTAATTTTCTTTATATAAATATTACCGACTATCGTTGATATTATAACATTATTTTTCCCGCCGTTAAAGCTCCCGCTTCCGGTCAGTATTTCATTTATATTCCAGTGATTGTTTTGTGATTCAGTTTTAGTGGATTCATCAAGATTAAAATCACTAATTATTTGATAATCACCATGATCTTCTTTGTTGTAAGTTATTTTAGCAATCACCTCCATTGAAAAATTCGACGGAACGTAAAGTGTTATATCGCCGCTCATTGATTTAAGCTCAATATCCCTATCGTCACCGGTACCGGTTTCTGTAACTTTTATGTCTCCCCCCATCGTGGTAGCATTTACACGCCCATTAACTGTTTTTATAACTATATCTCCGCCCATTGTTTTTGCTTTTACAAATTTTTCGGCGGAGTTTATTGTAATGTCGCCGCCCATAGTATGAACATTGGCTCCAAAAGGTGCTGTGTTCAGATCAATTGCGCCACCCATTGTTGAAATGTGAACTTCTTTTCCAATTGAATTACCATCGCGTCTTTTCAGGTTATTTATAGTTACGTTTCCACCCATTGATTTGCCATCTACATTACCTGTTACATTTTCAATATTAACTTCGCCGCCCATTGTTGAAACTTTTCCGTCAACATCTGAATTGGTTAATTTAATTTTTCCACCCATGGTTTTTAGCGAAAGATTTCCTTTTAAATTCTTCAAGATCATTGAGCCGCCCATTGTAGTGCCTTTTAATTCACCCTCAAGGTTGTTAAGATCTACGCCACCGCCCATTGTTTCAAATTTAAGATCGAATTTTTTAGGAACTTTAATCGTAAAATCAACTTTGGAACTTCTATTAGATTGATGTCTTTCATATTCCGTTGTAATTGTAACGCCGGATGAAGATTTATCGAAATTAATGTTTATATCTTCCCAGTCTCTGCCCCCTAATTCCGCATCTATTGAAACAATATCTTTGTCCCAGCCTTCAACATTTATAGATGCTCCGGTATCACAATTAAGATTGAGAAGCTTTCCGCTTTCTACCTTAAATTCTTTATGAATTTTTTGTTCTTTCTGTGTGGTTGTAGAATTATCTGTTGAAATAAATCCAAAGCTTAATCCCGTTCCCGGTTCGTAGGAAGAACCGCTAAAGAAAATCAGCATTAATAACGATGCAAGAGTTAACGATGTTTTTTTCATTTTATTATCCTTTCTGTTTATTTTTTTCTAATTTCGATTGTACCATTGATTGAAAAAAGTTCAATCCCGTTTCCACCGCCATTAATTAAATATGTTGCTTGTGTCTCATTTTTCCGATCATCCGTTACAAAAGTTTTGGAATCAAAATCAGATATAATATTTTGATCGCTATTGTTATATTTACCAAAACCTCTATCGCGTGCAGTTGCTTTTATTTCAGCTTTTGCATTGGCGGGCAGAATTAATTTTATTCCACCGTTCATAGTTTTAATTTCACTCTGATTATTACCGGATGGATTTAATTCCAGGTAAATATCTCCACTTTTGGTATCAAGTTTAACAGAACCGGTAATATTATTCATTCTGATATCACCCCCGTATGTAGTTGCTTCAATTAATCCTTTTGCACCGGAAAGAGTAATGTCACCTCCGTATGTACTTATGCTTCCATTCCCGGAAATGTTTTTAACAGAAATATCTCCACCCATAGTTTTTATTTCTGCTTTGCCGCCAACGTCGCCTATTTTAATGTCACCGCCCATTGTGTTAACGTTTAAGTCTTTCCCGGAATTTTTTACATTTATGGAGCCACCCATCGTAGAAATTATAGTTTTGCCTTTGACATTTCCTGTTGTAATATCGCCGCCGTTTGTTGAAAGGGTCAGATCATCATCAACATTACCGGTTCTTATATCACCACCATTTGATTTAAGAACGGTCTGACCACTTACATCTTCAATTGTGATATCGCCTCCTGCAGTAAAAATATTTGCTCTTCCTTTAAGATATCCTTTTTGTGAAACATCACCGGACTGTGTTTTTATTTCAGTATTAAATTCTGATGGTATACTTACATAAATAATAAGGTCTCCAGTCCAGCCCCAGCCCCAATTCCCTTTGTTTGAAATTTTAACTGTGTTGTTTTCCAGGCTGCTGAATATTTTATTTATTTCTTCTTTGTCCTCAGACACTATTTTTACAGAAACCTCGTTCTTGTTCCAGGTAGTAATTTTAACATCACCTGCATTTAATGAAATGTTGAGTGTTCCGCCCTTGTTAACATTAAATGACCTGGTTTTTGTGTCTGCATTATCCTGAGCGTTAACCTGTAGTGACGAAAAGAACATAAAAGAAAATATTGTTGTTATTAATATTGATTTCTTCATTATAGTTGTGCCTCCTTAACAAGCGATGCTGCACGAATCCGGATATATTCATTTTCATCGTCAAGTGATTTTTGTTTTAATATTTTTAAGGTTTCTTCGTCAAATTTATTGCCTTCCATTGAAGCGGATGTTAAACCGTTAATTGCCGCTATTCTTATTCCGGAATTATTATCGTTTACTAATGCATATAGAAGAGTTTCTTTAACCTGCTGATCGTATGGAATATTTAGCAATGCTGATAAAGCTCTGTTTCTTACACCCGGGTTTTCATCAAACTTAAGTGTGGAAATTAAAACAGATTTTATTTTTGGATCCACCGTTTTATTATTGTCCACTGTCTGACTTTCAATAGCGCTTACAGTATTAAACCTTGAACCGGCATTTTTTTCATTCAGTAATGCCTGAGCAAGTATCATTTGAATTTTTGGATCACTCATTTTTCCTTTCATAGTCATAGGCTTTATTGCCTCAAAAGTAAACTCAACTTCACCGTTAATTCCGGCAGTCTGCATAAATCGTACGTTTGTAATTTTAGTCGCTGTTTGATCTATTTGTGCAGTTTCAATAAAATCATTTTGGCTTCCGGTGTGGAAAAAGACATATCCCATAAATAATCCGATAACCATAGTTGATGCGCCGGTAATTAATGGTCTGTAATTATAGAATGTAAAGTTTTTTACCCCGTCAGTTATTTTTTCGAAAAAAGAGCGGCTGGAAGTCTCCTTGTCCAGCGCAAGGCGTAATTCGCGTCTTGCATTTTGTAATGAAATTTCATTAAGCTCTTTTTTATTAATATTATCGATTGACTTATAAAAATCATTCAGCTTGTCATATTCATACTGGCAGTCTTCACAGTCAATTAAATGTTTGTGCAGTTCTTCAAGTTCTGCATCATTTAATTCCTGAAGAAGCGCAAGCTCCATCATTTCTTTATATTTTTGATGTTTCATTTTAACATCTCCTCTTAACTATCAAAATCTTTTAAATATTCTCTCATTTTAAGTGTAGCATTGAATAAATAATTTTTTACTGTTCCTTCTGATATATTCATCATTTCTGCTATCTCTCTAATTTTGTATTCTTCAAAATGTTTTAAAGAAAAAACCATTTTTTGCTGCGGTGAAAGTTTTTCTATTGCTTCTTTTATACTCTCTGAAATATCTGAACCTATTGCTCTTTCATCGCTTGAAGAACTATCTTCAATGGCTTCATAAATATATCTCGATTCACCATCGCCATTCGTTTGTTCTTCATCGAGTGAAGCGTAAGAATATTTGTTCTTTTTTGTTTTGTGAGTCAGAGCAACATTAACTGTTATCCGGTACAGCCAGGTTGAAAACTCACTTCGGAATTCAAATTTCTTTAGGCTTTTAAAAACTCTTAGAAAAACTTCCTGGTAAATATCCTTTGCATCATCCTGATCATTGATATATGAATAAGCAAGTGAAAGAACATTACGGTCATACTGGTATATCAGCTTTTCAAAAGAAGCAGAATCACCATGCTGTGCATTTTTTATTAAATCAATTTCTTCTTGTTGCATTTGTTTCTTTACGTCCGTCTGTTGATTTAGACTAATTTCAGAGTTAAAAGGTTGTGAAGAATCTATTTTATAAATTAAATTTAGCAAAATAGATTAATAAAACTGTTATTTTTGTATATACGGCAAAAGCGCTATAAATAATGGATTCTAAACGAATTAGGCGGAAAACCCGGGTTTTAAAAGTAATTGCCGGTTTTCATACATACTATTATATTCTTACTTTTTATAAATTATAACTTCTATTGAATAAATTTGGATAAAGGGAGGCCAAATAATGGAAAAAAGAAAATTTGCAAAATCTGATGAAGAAATTTCTTTACTTGGATACGGTTGCTGGGGAATCGGTAAGACAATGTGGATTGGGGCAGATGATATGGAATCCAAAAAAGCTTTGCACAGGGCGGTAGATGAAGGGATAAATTTTTTTGATACTGCACTTGTATACGGAATGGGGCACAGTGAATCACTCGTTGGTGAAGTTGAAAAAGAATCAGGTATGGAATTGTTTGTTGCTTCAAAGGTACCCCCAGAAAATATGGAATGGCCCGCTGATGAGAATACTAAACTAAAGGATGCCTTTTCAAAAAACCACATAATTAAAAGAACTGAACAGAGTTTAATAAACATGAAACGTGATCATATTGATCTTATGCAGTTCCATGTTTGGAATGATAAATGGGCAAATGAAGACGAATGGAAAGAAGCAGTAACAAAATTAAAGAAAGAAGGAAAGGTAAAATATTGGGGAATTTCAATAAATGACCATCAGCCGGAAAATGGAATTGAAACAGGAAAAACAGGCCTCATTGACAGCTACCAGGTCATCTTTAATATATTTGATCAAAAACCAGTTGAGCAGCTTTTTCCTTTTTGTAAAAAAAATAAAATCAGCATAATAGCGCGAGTTCCCTTTGATGAAGGTGCGTTAACTGGAAATATTGGTCCGCATACTGATTTTCCATCAGGTGATTTTCGGAACAATTACTTCCGGGGCAATAGGAAAATGGAAGTTAAAATTCGTGCTGATAATATCTGGCACGATGTTAAAACAGAAGTTGATTCACTAGCTGAAGCAGCATTGAGGTATATAATCAGTTTTGATGCAGTTACCTCAGTAATACCTGGAATGAGAAAAGAAAAAAATCTTGTTGCAAATATTGCCAGTGTCAATAAAGGTTCATTACCAAATGAAATGTTAAAAGAACTTAAAGTGCATAAATGGTACAGAAATTTTTATGAATAGTATATTAAATACGAAATCCTAATTTCTAAATACTTAATATCCAATTGAAGAAAAAAACTATAACAGTTTTCGGCAGCTCGCTTCCTGTTGAAGGAGATGATGAATTTAAATTTGCTTACGAGTTGGGAAAACAGCTTGCAAAAAATAATTTTAACCTTTGTACAGGTGGTTACAGGGGAATTATGCATGCAGTTTCAAAAGGAGCAAACGAGGGCGGCGGCGAGGCAATCGGTATTACGGTTGATCTTTGGGGAGTCAAACCAAGCGAATATCTTACTTCCGAAATATTTTGTAAAACTCTGCCAGAGAGAATTGAAAAGCTTATTGGCAAAGGAGACGGATATGTAATTCTGCAGGGTGGAACCGGAGCTTTGCTTGAATTAGCATTCGTCTGGGAAATGCTTAACAAAAAATTAATGGAAAGAAAACCGGTTGTTTGTCATTCTAATATGTGGAAAGAGATTGTGTCCGTAATGGAAAAACAAATTGAAAAAGAGGGTAGAATAACAGGTTTAATAAAGAATTTCGAATCAGTTGAGGAAATTGTGAAATATTTATTAATGCAGCTTAATTGAAATAATGAGATACCACCCGGTAAATACCGGGCAGTATCGTAAGCATTACATTATTCTTTCAAATTTAATTTCCATTGATTTAAATTCCTGGTCACCCATGTAATTATACATTTCTATTGTATATTTATCTTTATCCACGAGCTTTATTATTTCTCTTATCTTTACATCTTTGCCCTGCATTGGGTCGTATACATTTCCTATATACGTGATAGTATTTGTTTTTTTATCATATGTGCCTGTGCTCACAGATGTGCCCGTACCCAAATTATCAATCCAAATGCTGGTAAATTCTTTTTTTGCGTTATCATATCCTTCCAGGCTCATGCCTTCAAAAGGCATTCCCATCATCACACCTGAATGAGTTGATTTTAGATACCTTCCTCCCAATATCATTTCACTTTTTGCAACTCCTTCCATTATTATAGGAGGTGCTGCGGGATCCATCCACATAGTTGAAACGGTTTTCCATTCACCTGTGTGTGAAGCCATCATTTTGTGAGCCCAACCAGGGGTCATATATTCTTCCCATGCTTTTTGCATTTCAGGATCCATATCCTGTGCATAAACCGGGAGTATCATAGCAGCGCAGAGAATCAATAAAATTACGGCAGAAATTCTAAAACGAATCATAACTTGCTCCTTTTTTTATTAGTGAATTGCAAAAGGCTTTATTTAATTTCAGGAAAATAGATTTAAATACTACGGTGAGGAATAACTTAATATCCGTAAAGAAATATAGCGGAATTTTTTAAAGTTGCAATACAAATATTAAAAAATGGAAGAAATTTTATCGTTTCTGGATGAGATAATCTGCGCAGTAAGAAAGCCAGTCTTTTTCTGGATAGCTCTTTTTGTGTGTTTTTTCGGCAGATGTTAATAAATAGACAAGTTCTCCTATAGTGTAATGCCTGTTCAGAATTACTTCAAGTTTATCTTTCATATGCTCTGAAAACCATAGTGACCATTCAGGATCTTCGATGAACTCAGTTTTAAATTCAGTCCTATGTGCCTTTCCGGCTTCTTCAAGCAGAACTACTATGTTTTTATTAAGGTCAGCTTCCTGCATAACGTTCAAATTTATCTATCCTTAAACTTTTATACAAGTAAAATTTTAATGACTCAGATTTTAAATTTAATGGTAGTTCCTTTTATCATTTTTTCAATCTGCTCTTCCATTGGTTTTGATTTCTTATCCAGATCAGTTTTGATATTTAACATTTCCTTACATTTCGAACATCAGTTCTCTATTTAATAAATTTTTAGTTTCAGATAAAACGGCTGCTTAAATTATACCTAAAATAAATATAAATTCCTTTAATTATTTCTGATAAATTACCGAAATTTAAATGAAAAATTGCATATTTAATTATCAGAGAATTATTAATTATTAATGCCTGAAGAAATCCAGTTAAATAAATTAAAAAGTGGTGATTTTAAATCATTTAAGGCGCTTGTTGACGAGCACCAGAAAAAGGTTTTAAATACCTGTAACAGGTTTGTTAATAACCGGGAAGATGCTGAAGATCTGACCCAGGAAGTTTTTATTGAAGTTTACAGGTCTTTATCAAATTTCCGCGGAGATTCAAAAATTTCAACGTGGATATACCGGATCGCAGTTACAAAATCATTGGATTATTTAAGAAAGAAAAAAAGGAAAAAGAGATTCGGAACTCTAAAAAATATTTTTAGTGAGGAAAACCCGGCAATTCAGGTAAAATCCTCCGAGAGTTCTAATCCCGATACAAATCTTGAAAATGAAGACAGAATAAGAATATTAAATGAAGCTCTGGGATCATTGCCCGAAAATCAGCGAACCGTTTTTACGCTAAGTAAATATGATGAAATGAGTTATGCGGAAATTGCTGAAATTATGGATACTTCGCTTTCATCGGTTGAATCCTTGATTCACAGGGCTAAGGTTAATCTGAAAAAGAAATTAACACAATATTATAAAAAAAAATTAATATGAAGCGCAAGTTTCTGTAGAAACTGTCGTCTAACTAAATATCTAAGGCAAAAAATATGAAAAGTAAAGAAAAAATAGGAGATGAAGTCGAAAAGACGATGGAGGCTTTTGATAATTTAGAGGATATAGAAGAAAATCCTTACCTGTTTACAAGAATTAAGGCTGAATTCGGAGCATCTCCTGAAAATAAAAAGAAGGGACTTTCCGGTTTAATTTTAAAGCCGGCTGTTCTTATGTTGATTTTATTATTAAATATTTTCACAGTATTGTATGTAATGAATAATAATGAACAAACAACCACAGCGGAAGTAAATTATTCTTCGATAATTTCATCTGAGTATTCGTTAAGTCATTCATACTATCCTGATACAAGTAATTTAAATGGGGAATGATATGGATATTTTTACAAAGCAAAAATTTGTTGGCGTGTTAATAATAGTACTTATTATAACAAATGCTTTAAGCTTATCTGTAATATGGTTTAAAGAATTAAATCCTAAAAAGCCACCACCACCTCCGCCTAAAAGAGAACAGTTAAATAATTTTCTCGGGGAACAATTAAAGCTAACACCTGAGCAAAACAAATTATTTAATAAATACAGGCAGGAGCATCTCGATTCGACAATAATTATTAATGAAAGAGTAGGGGGGTTAAAAAAACAAATTCTTGCTGAATCATTTAATCAGAATCCCGATTTAAATAAAATTAATGCATTGTCAGCAAAAATTGGTTCTATTCAAAAGGAATATGAAGAATTCCTGTCGCGTCATTTTCAAAATCTTGCTTCAGTCTGCAACCCGGAACAAAAAGAAAAATTGAAAAGAATATTTGTTTCTTCATTTGGTCCACAGGAAGGACGACCTGATCCGGGACGAAGACCACCACCGGAAAGGCTACCACCGCCAAGATAAAAATGTAGAATGTATAATTTACAATGAAAAATTAAAATCATTTTCCTCCGCAAGTTTTTCATAAAAACAGCATCTAACCTTTTAAAGCCTAAGTGACTATATAATATTAAAAGGAGATATGCTATGAAAACACTATTAAGTTTTTTACTCGTTTTGTTATTAACAGTGGGATGCAGTAATCCAACAAGTTCTGTTAGTGAAACTACTGACGGTGGAAATGGTTCAGGATCAACACAAAATCTGCCCGATGTATTCAACAAATTTTCTTCAAGTGTTAATTTGTCTGTCCAGGGTGATTATGTTGTAATTTCTACTACTGATGTTCCTGATCACAAAAGCCCGTATTTCGGGGCGGGAAGTTCAAATTACGAAGCTTATAACGGAAGCAACCCTAATTTTGCAATAAATCCTAATACGATTGTACAACAGAACCTAGTATTTAGAATTCCTATTAATCCGGCTGAAGCTTCTTCACACAGTTATACTCAGCTTGGACCAATTGGTGTTTCAGTAAACGGCGTTGCATTATTTAATCAATATGCCGGTCCAAACAGGGCGCTTGGTGATGAAATAAATTCTTTCGATCAATATAATGGACATCCCCAGCAAACAGGAATGTATCATTATCACGTTGAACCATTGCACATTACATCCGAAGAAGGTCTGGATGGTTTGATTGGATTTTTACTTGATGGATTTCCTGTTTACGGTCCAACAGAAAACGGAAAAATAATAACCAATACAGATCTTGATGAATATCACGGACACTTTGCAGTAACAGCGGATTATCCAAACGGGATTTATCATTATCATATAACAAGTGATTCACCGTATATAAACGGCGGACAGTATTTTGGAACTTCAGGAACTGTAACTCAATAGGTTAAAAATGAAAAAATCTTTAGCCATATTAATTTTTGCTCTCTTTTCCTGGACTGGATGTAATAATGTACAGGAAGAAATTTCAATTCCTTCAACTGAATATATGACGGTAAATAGAAATGATTCCCTGTTTAGTACAATTAATGGATTGACTTATTATAAAGAAAAATTATTCATCGGAGTATTATCAGAGAAATTTGAAGATGGAAAGGAGAGATCGATTACTGAATATCTAAATGGAGCAAAAAATAGTAAAGAGCTAATTTGGTATTACAGCGGGCAGCTTTATTCAGTACGATTTTATAAAAATGGATTCAAGGACAGCGTTCACACAGGTTATTGGCCAAACGGAAATAAAAAGTTTGAGTATTGTTTTTCCGATGGAAATTATGATGGATTTTTTAAAGAATGGTATGAGGATGGTAATATATCCGTTTGGTTCAATTATAAAAACGGTAAAGAAAACGGGAGCCAGAAGGGCTGGCGTGATAACGGAGAATTATTTATAAACTACGTGGTGAAAAATGGAAAAATATATGGCGCGGTTAAATCGCGGCTTTGCTATTCTGTTCAGCATGGTCAGGGCCAATTTACAAGTACTGTTACTAATAATGTTGATGGGAGCAACAATGGTAATGACAGGTTGTAGCAATAATAAAGCTGAAACTGTTTCGGATGAACTCCCATATTTTGTTTCGTCAGATCTTACTCCAGTATGGATAAATAAAAATTCGGATGAATATAAGAATATTCACAAGATTGCAAATTTTTCATTATTGGATCAAAATGGTAACGTGGTTACCAATAACACTTTTGAAGGAAAAATGTACATAACGGATTTTTTCTTCACTTCCTGCCCGGGACTTTGTACAAACCTGTCGCAGGTTATGAAACTTTTACAGGACTATTTTGAAAAAGACAGCAGCGTGTTATTATTGTCGCATACAGTAACTCCCAAAATTGATTCTGTTTCAGTTCTAAAAAAGTATGCTAAATCAAAATATGCAATTGAATGGAAATGGTATTTTGTAACTGGTGACAGAGATGATATATATGAGCTTGCCCGGACATCGTATTTTGCTGATGGAAATTACAATATTGAATTTGATGTTAATTCATTTTTCCACAGTGAAAATTTCACTCTTGTTGATCAACACGGAAGAATAAGAGGCGTTTATAATGGAACACTTCCTGCGGATATGGAAAGGTTAAAAGAAGATGTAAAGATATTGGAGAAAGAGAATATTTAGAAATTACAATCAATCAGATTGTGGCAAAATTCCTTGCATCGCTTGACCAGATTGGCGCACTTTTAATTGCCGGCAGAACATCTTCAGGTGAATTTACGAGCGTCCACATTGCGCTGTGACGCGCATCCATAAAATTTTCCTTTATGCAGTTATTTAGCAAATCAACAAGTGGATTAAAAAAATTGTTTGTATTAACTAGTATTATTGGTTTTAAAAATATCCCGAGTCGTTTCCAGGTAATTGCTTCCATTAATTCTTCAAGTGTGCCGGAACCTCCGGGCAAAGCAATTGCAGCATCAACCCCGGCGATCATCAGGTTTTTTCTTTCGTGCATACTTTTAACAATATTCATTTCTGTTAAGCCATTATGAGCCCATTCCAGGTCTACCATAAATTTGGGTATTATTCCTATAACCTTTCCATTTTTGGATAAAGCACCGTCGGCCAGGTATCCCATTGAACCGGCACCACCTGCACCATAAACCAGCGCAACGGAATTTTCAGCCAATACTTCACCCATTCTTTTAGCCGCTTCGTAATATGATTTATCACTTTGTTTGCTTGATGCGCAATAGACGCAAACTTTTTCTATCTTCATATTTTCACCTTTTCTATTCTTTATAAACCGAATGATCGATTTCCAAAAATTCAACAGGTGCACCATTATCTAAAATAAATGCTACAGTAATTCCCGGTGTCGGTGAATTCGGTTCAATTAAAATCTCTTTGTCTTTTATTTCTTCATAGAGATTGTCAACTTCAAATGCAATGTGCGGAATGGTTTTTACAACTTCAGGGAAATTAGCATTTTCTTCAAAACGCATCCATTCAATTTTGTACTGACTTGTATCGTAACCGGAAACAAAAATCTTTAAATGTGGGATATATTTTTCGCCCGGTTTCTTTTCTTTTGTTGGAATTCCGAGGTGATGATATTTGCGCATAGTATCAATTAACCATTTCTGAAATTAAAAGTGTAATAATTTCTTTATTATTCGTCGAAGAAGTTTTAATGGCAAGATCTGCTTTTAATAAAGCTTGTGCAGCACTAAATAGTTCCCCGTCAGTATAATTTCTTCTGGCAAACTTATAATTTTTCAAATAATAGGGATGTGTACCTATAATCTTCGCTGCGGCGTATTCATTCATTTTTTTCTCAGTCATTTCATTTATCCTTGCAAGTCCGGAGAAGTACCTGGTAAGCATATGAATAATGAAAGTCGGTTCCTGTCCTTTATCGAGTAGATTATATGCAAGTTTCATAGCACGTCTTTTATCTTTTTTAGAAATTGCATCCTGCAAATCAAAAATAGAAAACTCTTTTAAAGAAGTTGACAAATTTCTTACATCGTCGATAGTAATTTCAATTTTATCGCCGACGAAAGTGAAAATTTTATCAAGCTGTGCTTCCAGCATGCTCCTGTTTTCACCGACAATCTCTACAAGCACCTGGGCAATTCCCGAAGTAATTTGTTTCTTGTTTTCTTCACAATAATCAACAAGCCAGGTAATAAGATTTCTTCCCTTCAGCTCTTTTGCTTCATATAGAAATTTGTTTTTAATTAAAGCGCTGTAAAGATTTGTTCCGGGATTTGACACAGCTCCATTATGTACGAGAACAAGAACCGTAAATTCAGCGGGGGATTCAATATATGATAAAAGATTTTTTTTATCTCTTACTTTTTCAAAATCCTTATAAATAATGAGCTTTTTGTCTGAACCAAAGGGAAATGCAGAGGCTGCATCCAGTACTTCAATTAACGTTCTTTCTTCTGAATAAAAGATTTCGCGATCAAAATCTGAAGCTAAAAATGGTTTTACTGCTTCCTCAATGGCTTTAAGTGATGTATCAATACTGAATGAGTCTTCACCAAAAAAATAATAAACGGGTAAAATATTACCCCTCTTTAAATTTTTAACGGCTTCCGATATTGAAGGTATATTAGCTCTGTTTTTTGCCATTATCTGATTTTAATTTTTCGTATTTCATAGCACGTGTTAAGAAGAATGTTAATCCTCCCCACACAATGCCGAGTATAATTATTGCTGTAAATATAGCGAAGATGCTCATAATTTATTTTCCTTTATACTTAACAATTCATCCCCCACCTCCTTCTCTTGGAAAGAGAAAGGGAGGCATATACAAAATGGTTCCAGTCTCAATACGATAAAGATTTTTGGAGAGTTACTTCTCTCTCTCAAAAATCTGCCTGTACATAACTTTATTCAATAAAATAAATGCGCCCAGTACAATTACCCACTGGAAAATTACTGTGCCTGTATTAATTGAATGAAATGGATTCCACCACTCAGGATCCCAACCAACCGAGGAAATCAACCACCAGGCGAGCAAACCAATAGCCTGAATAGGAATTAATATTGCTATTACAAAATTGTACCACCTGCCAATTTTAATATCACTTCCGATACCGTTAATAATTTCAGTACGGAATTTGTCCACACCGAATTTTATTATTGAAAATGAAATAAATGCGCCGCTTAAAATTAATCCAACTCCCCAAACCCAATCCTGGTTGGCAAAAAAATCAAGGTCTAGTGCTGAAGGAATTCCAAGTCCGAAACCAAGAACTGCTACAATTAAAATTGCTTTGCTCCTTTTTAGCCCGAAGTCAATTAATGTTCTTGTAGAAAGTTCAACCATTGACATAAGTGAAGTAACCGCGGCAAAAAATAGTGCAATAAAGAAAATTGATGCGAAGAAAATATTTACCGCATAGCTGGATGAAATTTTTGCAAATAACTGCGGAAGATAAATAAATGTTAATCCGGTGTTTGCCGGACCCGATTGCGAAACCTGCTGCATAGCATCGACTGAACTTAGTGCAAACACCGTTGAAAAAATTGTTATTCCTGCAAGCAGGGAAACAGAGTTGTTTCCAAAACCGATTAGAGCGGCATTTAAAGAAATATCTTCTTTCTTTTTCATATAAATTGCGTAGGTCATTATCAGTCCCCAGCCCGCTCCAGTATCCCAGGCGTTTTGTGTTAATGCGTTCAGCCAGACTTTATAATCGAGTATTGTATTTAAATCAGGAGTGAAGAAATACTTGATCCCTTCAAAAGATCCCGGCAATGTTATTGCACGGATAAACAGAATAAATAAAATTCCAAGGAGAGCCGGTACCATAAATTTCGTTACTTTTTCAATTCCGTTTGTTACGCCCCTGTAAATTATGTAAGCAACAAGAGCCATTGCAAGAAAATGATAAACGAGTGGTTCATAACCTGCCGAAAAATCATTCCAGTATGTTAACTGATCTTTAACGCTGAAAAGACTTCCTGAAATGGCTGAAACAAAATACCGGAGACACCAGCCTGCAACTACGGAATAATAAAACATAATGGCTGTTGAGACAAAAACGATAAACGCGCCCATCCACGCGAAATTTTTCCCGGCCGTTTTGGCAATTGCTCCTACCGGACCGAAGCGCGTAGATTTTCCGATTGCAAACTCGGCAATAATTAATGGAACAGACCAGATTAAAAGAAAAATTACCCAGGGAATTAAAAATGAACCTCCTCCATTTTGTGCTACAATCCTTGAAAATCTCCATATATTGCCCGTTCCCACTGCAATGCCGATCGTAGCAATTATTAAAGCCCAGCGGGATGAGAAAAATTCGTTTGAAGATGAGTCCTTTTTGTTCATAAATCAGCCGTTAGTTTATGAATGAGGAATGAATTTAGAATTAACCGTAAAATAAAAAAAGAATACGGAATTAAGAACTTAATTTAAATTTATTTAAAAAAATCCAGCCGCGGTTTTAGTCGCGGCTGGATAACACAAATTATTGAACAGGGATTTCCGCTTTTGCGGGAATGACAGTTGAAAAATTTATCTCTTTTCAGTTGTTACTTTTTCCATCACAACATCTTTTACAGGTTTATCGTACGGTTTAGTAGTTGCAACTTTTCCGATTGCCTGTACAACATCCATTCCTTTAATTACTTTACCAAAAATTGTATGATGACCATTAAGCCATGGAGTCGGTGCAAGTGTAATAAAGAACTGGCTTCCATTTGTATTTGGTCCGGCATTTGCCATAGCAAGAATTCCCGGTTCATCAAACTTTAAATCGGTCGTAAACTCATCATTGAAAGCATGACCCCAAATGCTTTCACCACCTCTGCCGGTTCCGGTCGGGTCTCCGCCCTGGATCATAAAATTGTCTATTACGCGGTGAAATATTACTCCGTCATAATATCCATTTGCTGCAAGTTCTTCAAAATTCTGAACTGCAAGCGGAGCTTTATCGGGGAATAGCTGAAGTTGAATCGTTCCCATATTTGTCTTAATTATCGCTACATCCATTTGTTGATCGGCTTTGTTTGTATCAGCCATTACTGGGGTCTCCATTTTATTTTTGTTTTGTTGGTTTTCACCGGTT
>DATFMR010000114.1:0-14757 GCA_035266865.1 Ignavibacteriaceae bacterium
AATCAATTGGTGAATAAGAATTTAAGCGGGATGACAAAGTGAAAAAGACAAAATATATATCTATAACATTAGTAGTGCTTGCCGTTATTATTGCTGTGCTATTTTATAATAAAGCCAGGATGAAAGCCAATACAGCTAACCTGAAATTTGATTCGTATCCTGTTAACGTAACAAAAGTAGATAAGAAACAGGTTAGTAAGGATCTTCAATTGGTTGGAACTATTCACGCAAACAACGACGTCTCAATAGTTGCGGAGGCACAGGGAAGAGTCGTAAAAGTAAATGCAGAAGTTGGAGATTATAAACCAGCCGGTTCTGTATTGATTCAGATTGACAATGAGTTAAAACTTACTGCGATGAAAACTGCGGAAGTAAATTATGAAAAATCAAAAAAAGATTACGAAAGATTTAAAGCATTGTATAAGGGAAATTCAGTTACAGATTCCCAGCTTGAAAATGCTAAGCTGGCATATCAATCGGCTGAATCTCAGTACATCACTGCTAAACGTCAGTATGAAGATACAAAGGTAACAACCCCTATTTCAGGTGTGGTTACTTCACGTTTGGTTGATATTGGGGACTACGTAAAAATGAACAGCTCGGTTGCAAATGTTGTGGACATTTCAAAATTAAAAGTTGTTGTAAACGTTGCAGAAAGTGATGTATTTAAAATGAAAATCGGTGACAAAGTCGAAATTACGACAGAAGTTTACCCGGGAGTAGTTTTTAATGGCAAAATTGCTACAATCAGTGCAAAAGCGGATGAAGCACACACATACCCTGTGGAAATTGTTCTGCCTAATTCCAAAGAACATCCTTTGAAAGCAGGAATGTTTGGCAAAGCAAACTTTGTTTCTAAAACAAAAGGCGATATCCTTCTTATACCGAGAGAAGCTTTGCTGGGAAGTATTAAAAATCCTAAAGTATTTGTGGTTGAAAACAACACTGCAAAACTTACAGATCTGGTTATTGGTAATACCTATGATAATTATCTTGAAGTTCTGAGCGGACTGAAAGAAGGACAGCAAATAGTAATTAACGGGCAGAACAATATTGAAGACAACAGCAAGGTTACAATAATTAACAAACAAAATTGATAACAATGCTTAATCTTTCATAAGCTAAAATGAATTTTAAAGGAATCTGATATGACTATTACAGAGCTATCCATAAAAAGACCGACGCTAATTGTAGTGATATTCTCATTACTTACTCTTGTGGGTTTGTATAGCTACACTCAGTTAAATTACGAACTGCTTCCGAAAATTACTCCGCCCGTAATTACTGTAACAACAATTTATCCTGGCGCTTCACCTAAGGAGGTTGAAACTTCCGTTACAAAACCTGTTGAAGATGCAATTTCATCACTTGATGAAATTGATAACGTAACTTCAACATCAGCAGAAGGTGTATCGTTTGTTGTTATCAATTTTAATCAGGCTGCGGATGTAGATATTCAATTGCAAAATGCACAGAGAAAAGTAAATGAAATTGTTGCAAATTTACCGGCTGATGTAAAAACTCCAACTCTTTCAAAATTTGCACTTGATGAACTTCCGGTAATCAGGATGGGTGTAACAAGTAATATGCCCTCTACAAAATTTTACCAGTTCATTAAAGACAGAATTCAACCGAGATTGGCAAAGCTTTCCGGTGTTGGACAGATTTCCCTGATCGGTGGTGATGAAAGGGAAATAAAAGTTAATCTGAACAGGGACAGACTTGAGGCTTATGGGTTATCAATTATGCAGATTACGCAGGCAATTAAAACTTCAAACCTGGATTACCCGACGGGTAAAATTAAAAATGATACCGATCAGTACATTGTAAGAATAGCCGGTAAATTCAAATCTGTAAATGATTTAAGGAACCTTATCGTTGGCAAATCCCGTGAAGGCGGAGATATAAGACTATCCGATGTAGCGGAAGTGGAAGACGGGCAGAAAGATTATTCGACTATAAATAGAATTAACGGGGTTACATCAGTTGGCGTTATTGTTCAGAAACAAACGGACGCAAACTCTGTAGATGTTAGTAAACTTGTGCGCGAAGAAATTGCAAAAATGCAAAATGATTATAAATCAGAAAATGTAAATTTTGATATTGCACAGGATGGCTCACAGTTTACAATTGATGCTGCAAACGGCGTGAAATTTGATTTGATGCTTGCTGTTATACTTGTAGGAATAGTAATGCTTTTGTTCCTTCACAGTATTCGTAATTCTTTTATTGTAATGATGGCAATTCCGGCATCAATGATTTCATCTTTTTCAATGATGCTTGCCTTTGGTTTTACCTTGAATCTAATGACGTTGCTGGGATTATCACTTATTGTCGGTATTCTTGTTGATGACTCGATAGTTGTACTCGAAAATATTCATCACCACCTTGAAAAAGGGGAGAACAGGAGAGTTGCAGCATTAAAGGGAAGAAATGAGATTGGGTTTGCTGCACTTGCAATTACACTTGTCGATGTTTCAGTATTTGTGCCCCTCGCTTTAACTGGCGGACTTGTTGGAAACATTGTAAGAGAATATTCTATTGTGGTTGTTACTGCAACGCTGCTTAGTTTGTTTGTTTCATTTACTCTTACGCCGCTGCTTGCTTCAAGAATCGGTAAGCTTGAAAAATTATCGAAAAATACTTTAATCGGTAGATTTTCAATATGGTTTGAAAAGGAATTTAAATCTCTTGTTCAAAAATATTTACAGCTATTGAAATGGAGCCTCGTTAACAGATGGAAAGTATTGACTGCAGTATTCCTTTTATTTGTTGCTTCATTGATGCTTGCACCTTTAGGTTTTATTGGTGCAGAATTTATGACACAGACTGATCGCGGTGAATTTGCTGTTATTCTCGAAATGCCATCCGGTTCGTCTATCGACAACACAAATTTTTTAACTCAAAAAGTTGAACAATATATTTCCACTCTTCCTGAAGTGAAGAAAGCATTCGTTACAGTTGGAGCTTCAAATGAAGGATTGGTTGGACAAACTTCAAATTATTCTTCAGAAATAGATGTTACTTTGGTACCGAAAGAAGACAGGGAAAAATCAACCGATAAAATTGGCGAAGAAATAAAAAGGTTTGTAAACACTGTTCCCGGTATTAAAGTGCGTGTTAATCCGATTGGCATTTTTGGAACTGCAAACCAAACACCTATTCAACTTATTGTCGCTGGTTCAAACAGAACGGATGTTGAAAAGGGAGCTAAAATATTAGCAGATGTTGTAAAGAAAATTCCCGGTACTGCTGATGTAAGATTATCAACAGAAGAAGGAAAACCTGAAACAAGGATTGATATTGACAGGGGAAAGCTGGCTAATTTCGGATTGAACATTGCAGAAGTTGGTGCGTCTTTGAGAGTTGCTCTAACGGGCGACGATGATTCAAAATACAGGGACGGAGAAAATGATTATTCAATTATGATCTCGCTGGATGATTTTGATAAATCGGAAATATCGGATATTAAACATCTTACATTCAAAAATCCGAGAGGACAATTAATTGAACTTCAACAATTTGCTGATGTTTATCAAACTAACGGACCGACAAAACTTCAGAGAAGAAACAGGATCGGTGCTGTTACAGTTTATTCGCAGGTGATTGGCCGACCAACCGGAAGCATTGGTGCTGATATTAAAAATGAAATTGCAAAAGGAATTTTGCCTGCAGGAGTTGAAGTACAATACGAAGGTGATTTGAAAAACCAGGCAGATTCTTTCGGAAGTCTTGGGCTGGCAATGATTGCCGCAATAATATTTGTTTATATGGTTATGGTTGCATTGTATGATTCATTCGTTTATCCCTTTATCGTATTATTTTCAATCCCGGTAGCTATGGTTGGAGCGTTTCTAGCACTTGCACTCACTATGAAATCTCTGAACCTTTTTACAATACTTGGTGTAATTATGCTGATTGGATTGGTGGGCAAAAATGCAATTCTTTTGGTAGACAGGGCAAACCAAGTTAGAAAGGAAGAAGGGCTTAGTGTTTTTGATGCGTTGATGGAAGCCGGTGAAAGCAGAATTCGACCTATTGTTATGACAACAACTGCGATGGTGTTCGGAATGCTCCCGCTTGCAATCTCCTCCGACTCAGGTTCTGAATGGAAATCAGGATTAGCCTGGGCAATTATCGGCGGACTTATCAGCTCAATGTTTCTTACACTAGTACTTGTGCCAGTTATGTATGTTAAGGTAGATCACTGGAAAGAAAAGTTCAATTCTTTTCTTCAGAGGAAATTTAAGAAAAAAGAAAAGCTAAATAAGGAACCGAAATACGTTGAAGTTGAAGCAAAATAAGATACGATGATTTAAAATTATTAACCCCGGGATTAATCCCGGGGTTAATCTGAAAATTTCTATATCCGTCAGCGGTATTAACTTAATCTAAAGCAACCCTGTTTGAAAGTTCGTTGGTGTCATCCGGTTTAATAGGAAAGTGTTGTGAAAGAATTTTTCCAACTTCCTCAACTCCGTAGATTAATCCTTTACTGAAATTTCCTTTCTGAAACATTTTCTGCATATCGTCTTTTATTTTATCCCAGGTATCTGGGCTGACTTTTTCATTGATTCCTTTATCTGCCAGAACATAAAATTTTCTGTCTTCGAGAAGAAGAAAAATTAATATCCCTGTCTTATCTCTTGTGTTTGCCACACCACGTTTAAAAAATTCCATTTCAGCAAGTTCCCGGAGAGATTTGTTCTTTTCTGCAAATTTTCTTTTTTCTTTTATGCTAACACAAATTTCACCTGCCGTCTGTTTTTCCATTTCCTTAATTTTATTGGAAATCCTCAGCAACTCATCGTCATCTACAAACTTGTAAATTAATTGTTCTTCCATTTTTATCTCGTTTTTTCACTTTTATTAATACCGTATTAAATATACTAAAATAGGATTAAAAATTTAAGGGGAATGAGGAATGAAAATATTTAAAATAATAAAGCCCCGGCTGAAATTTTATCCAACCGGAGCTTTAACCCGTTAGCAAAATTATTTACTTAATCCTGATATTTCCGCCTGAGGTTGTAGCTCTAATTAAATTACCTCCATTATTAAGATCAGCTATCAGTTTGTGATCAGAAATCTCAGTTACATTAGTTGATTTGATATTATTGTCAATATCTCCACCAGATGATTTGAAATTTACAGACGCATTGAAATTATCAGGAACTTTTATTGTAATATCACCGCCGGAGGAACTGAGATCCATTCCCCTGTTTTCGCCGGAATAATTAACGCGAATATTTCCGCCCGAAGTATGTGCATCAATTTTTGAATCTTTTCCGAAAAGAGTAATATCGCCACCTGAAGTTGAACAGGTTAAATCGTCTGAGAAATTTCTGACATCAATATTTCCGCCGCTTGTTTTAAGAACGTTTTTACTTTTACAATTTTTTATATAAATATCGCCGCCAGAAGTATGGATATCAAGATCGCCTACAATAGAATATGCACGCACATCTCCACCTGAAGTATTTACTGACTGTATTCCTGTTAGGTCTTTAAGGTGAATATCTCCACCGCTGGTTTTTATTTTACTATTAAAGTTCTGTGGAACAGTAATCTCATACCTTAGCTGAATATTGTTTCCGAAAAAACTAAAATTATTGTCTCCTTCGGCAATCATTTCAATGAATTCGTCGGTTGCATTAAATGTAAAGTCTACCTTTCTCGCAGCCCGTTCATTTCCTAATATTTTTATATAAACTTCAGGTTTGTCCCAGGTAGAAATGCTGATATCACCGGAAGAAGTCTTAACGATTAATCTTTTTCCGGGTGTAATTGTAAAGTTCTTTTCTTTAAGCACTTTCAGATCTTTAGTGCTGTAATTAAAATGACAGGCAGAAAAAACTGTAAGCGAAATTGCTGCTATAAGCAACAAAATGCTCAATAATTTGCTTCTCTTTTTCATTTTTATCCTCAAATTCGTTTGTTTTATTATTTAGACTGATTTATCCAGAATAGGTTACTAAATTACCATATTGCTTATTCTACCTGTAAAATTTGGTCCAATAATAGGATTATTCCAAATACTTAATTATATCCGGCTTATTTTAGTGATGGAAAGTGAATTATTACTTTGCATATTAATTGAATTCAATTAAATTCACACATGATAATGCTTTTCTATTAATTCCCTAGAAATAAAGAAGTAAACTATTCAATAATAGAAAGTTTATGATTCCTAATATTAAGGCGATTTTGCTATCTCTATTGGTAACATTTTTATGGTCCACGTCATTTATAATAATTAAATGGGGCCTTGTAGAAATTCCGCCGCTGACTTTCGCGGGGCTTAGATATTCAATCGCTTTTTTCTGCATATTTCCTTTTGCCTTCAAGAAAAGCAACCTGGAGAAAATTAAAACTCTTAGCAAAAAGGATTGGTACAAACTTTTATCACTCGGGTTGTTATTTTATTTTTTTACTCAGGGGGCACAATTTATTGGTTTATCATTATTGACATCCGTTACTGTAAGTCTGGTATTAAATTTTACTCCTGTTATTGTAGCCGTTCTCGCTATCTTATTGATAAATGAAGTTCCTACTCCGCTGCAGTGGGGCGGGGCAGCAATGTTTATTGCCGGAGTAGTTATTTATTTTTTCCCGGTTAATTTTGGAAGTAATGAAATTACCGGGTTGATCATTATGTTGATAGGTGTGCTGGCTAATGCATTATCTGCAGTTCTTGGTAGAAATATTAACAGCAAAAAAAACATTTCACCTTTTATAGTTACCGTAGTGAGTATGGGAACCGGGGCAGTATTGTTATTATCAACAGGAATTGTTTTGCAGGGATTGCCTTCTATAAGTATTTTGAATTTAATGTATCTTTTGTGGCTGGCAATAATTAATACTGCTTTTGCCTTTATTATTTGGAATTTTACTTTGCGTTCACTTACTGCTATGGAATCCAGCATAATTAATGGCACGATGTTGATTCAAATTGCAATTCTAGCCTATTTTTTCCTTGGTGAATCAGTTTCGTTAAAAGAAGGAGTAGGACTTCTAATAGCAGGATTTGGAGCTGTACTTGTACAATTAAAATTTAAAGCAGGGTTCAGAAAAACAAAAATCGTAAAACCATAATAATTAATTCAGGTTTATGATATGATTAGAAAATCATTAATAAATAAAAAATATGGGGAAAATGATGGCTTCCGATGGAGAGGCGGCGAGGTTTCCCGGATTGAAGGTTTTAGTGATGCGGTATTTGCTTTTGCAATAACCTTACTGGTTGTTTCCCTGGAAGTACCAAATAATTTTAATGAATTGCTGAAACTGATGCAGGGTTTTGGCGCTTTTGGTATTTGCTTTGCACTGCTTGTTATGATATGGCATTCTCATTACCTGTTTTTCCGGCAATATGGACTACAAGATAATTTTATAATTGTTTTCAATTCAATTTTACTTTTTGTTGTACTCTTTTATATATATCCGCTAAAATTTTTATTCACTTTTCTTATAAACCAGGTATTTCATTTTGATAGCAGGCCTGTCGCCGAAATTATTCAATTAGGTCAAACTTCAACATTAATGATAATTTATTCTGCCGGATATTTTGCTGTGTTTTTTATCTTTTTAGTAATGCATATTCATGCTTTCAAATTAAAGGATATTTTGGAATTGAATGATTTAGAAATCCTTCATACAAAGAATAATATTTTGGTTTATTCAATTCATATGTTTGTATCTTTTATTTCTATTTTAATCTCTGTTATTCTTGGCTCAAATTATGCATTTTATGCAGGGATAATTTATGTATTACTCGGACCATTAATGGCAATAAATGGTAAAATGTTTGGGAATAAAATAAAAAAACTGAATAAGACAGAATAAGACAGAATAAAACCGTTTATCAAAAATATGTAGGAAAATATCTTTTTTGGAATAAAATTAAACTTTAGCCTTAGTTTATTTGTTATTAAAACTACACACACATAAAATCTTTACCGGAGGTAGCCAATGTTCAGGAAGATGACATTACTCTTTTCTTTTATTATTCTTTTAGGAATAATGACACCGGCACAGGAAGCCGGAAATTTCAAGAATCTAAAAGTTTTACCAAAAGATATTTCAAAGGACGATCTTAAATCTATAATGAAAGGATTTACTGCAGCTTTAGGTGTAAGATGCTCCTACTGTCACGATGGTGAAGAGGGGAAGCCACTGGACACATATGATTTCGCTTCAGATAAAAAAACGCATAAACTTAAAGCCAGGGTAATGATAAAAATGACGAGAGATATTAATCAGAAATATCTTTCTGAATTGAAAGAATTCAGCGATCATATTGACAAGGTTGAATGCGCGACCTGTCACCGTGGTGCTAATGAACCGAAAATGCTGGACGATGTGATGTATATGACCGTAAAAAGAAAAGGTGTTGAAGAAGCTGTAAATACATATCACAAACTTTACGATAGATATTACGGTGGAAATACATATGATTTCCGGGATCATACACTTGTAAGTGTAATTCATAAACTAAATGATGATAAAGACTATGATGCCGCAATTGCAATGGGTAAACTAAATCTTGAAATGTATCCAAATTCAGGGGTTGCTCATTTTGGAATGGGACAGGCATACGAAGCAAAAGGCGACAAAGAAAATGCGCTTGCAGAGTACAAAAAGGCATTAGAACTAATGCCTGAAGCCGGGAGATTTTTAAACAAAAAAATCCAGGATCTTGAAGCCAAATAAAGAATAATTCAAAAAGCCCGTTCGTTTTTAAAAAATGAACGGGCTTTTTTATGCTGTTTATACCATCTGTACAACTTTCCTACCCTGTAACTTCAAAAAAAGCTATTTTCTATTAAAATAATTTTCAATTTAAATAAACATTATTACAGTTATCCCGGTCTTAATAACAGAATATGGAGATAGTTTTTGGATAAAGACACAGAACTTGTTGAACAAGCAAAAAACGGAGATCTCACAGCTTTCAGGCGATTGGTGGAAAAACATAAAAGAAATGTCTACTACCTGGCGTATGATCTGACAGGCAGCAGGGAAGATGCGGAAGACGTTTCGCAGGAAGTTTTTATTAAAGCATTTCGTTCCCTGAAAAATTTCAGGGGTGATGCGAAATTCAGCAGCTGGCTTTACAGAATTACAGTAAATACTTCGTTCTCGTTAAAAAGTAGTAAGAGTTATTCAACTATGAAAAAAAGTGAAAGTTTAGACGACATAATTGATACAAAAACAGAAATGACAGCACCCCAAAATACGGCACCGGAAAAGAAAGTTGAGTCTGGTTTTATACAAAGAAATATTGAACAAGCATTGGGTAAACTTTCAAAAAGAGAAAGGACCATTTTTATAATGCGGAATTTTAATGAGATGTCTTTCGATGAAATTGTTAAAGTATTAAAAATACAGCCTGGCACAGTTAGAAGTACGAATTTTAAAGCTCTGCAAAAACTCCGGAAAGAGCTTGCGTTCTATAAAGATGAAATTTAATCCGAGGAATAAATGAATAATTGTAAAAGATGTGAATACCTGTTTAAAAAAGCGTTATACGATGAATTAAAAAATGGTGAAGCAAGTTTTTTTGAAGAACATTTAAAATCGTGCAATAAATGTTCAGAATCTTTTAAAGAATTAAAAGAAACGCTCAGTCTTGTAAAATCAAGAGTTAGACCGGAACCTGACGAAAATTATATGGCAAACTTCTGGAATAATTTAGAGCCAAGCCTGGAAAAGAAAAATACACTGTTAATTAATTGGTTAAAAGATTTAATTAGTTATTTGCGGTTTGGATATTCCTGGAAATACCAGTTTGCAGGTGCTGTTGTTCTTATAATTGTTGGAATTTTTATTGGACAATTATTCATAAATAATTCGCCTGTTGTAAATAACCAAATTGCAGCAAATGATGAAAATGCAAAAATGGCAAAATTAAATGCAGAAGCTACTCGATACATCGAAAGATCGAAAATGATTATGATGAGTCTTATGAATTTTGATCCGAAATCGGATGATTTTGAAACTATTAGTTTATCGCGTCAAAAAGAAATTTCTAAAAAATTATTAACACAGGCTAATACACTTTCTACTGATCTAAGTGATCCATCACAGCAGCAATTAAAAAGACTAATCTCCGATATTCAATTAGTCCTTATGCAGATTGCAAACCTTGATGAAAAATACGATTTGACAAGTATAGAATTAATTAAAGACGGGGTTAACAGCCGAGGAATTATTATGAAAATAAATATCAGGGAGATGCAGGAAAGCAGTAAAAAATATGAAGAAGAAAACAAAAAGAAAATTAATAAAAGTAACAATATATAAGGCGGGAAATAAAATGTTAAAGAAAATCAAATTGACAGCTTTAATAGCTCTCTATCTTGCGGGATTTACAAATTTATCAACTGCTGCGGTTTCAAGTGGGAGTGAAAGTTCGATATATAATATCAAAGTAACTTTTGTCACAGGAGAAGTTGATAAAGATGGACCCGATGCAGATGCTTATAAAAAAGCATACAATTTTGTGCTGGATGAAAAATGGAAAGAGGCAATTGCAGGGTTTGACAACTTCCTGAAAAACTTCCCTAAAAGCAGCTGGAGAGATGATGCAAGTTTCTGGAGATGTTACTCAATGGATAAAGGAGGATACAACCCGGAAGAAGTATTTAAAAGCTACCAGGATTTCATTTCAAAATATAGTAGCAGCAAATGGGCAGATGATGCCAGGGCAAACATGATTTTGATCGGGCAGAAACTTGTACAGCAGGGAAAAAGCGAATATAAAGAATTGATTGAAAATCTTAAAAAAGAGGAGAATGAAGAAATAAGTATTACAGCACTTTATGCACTTCAAAATATGGGAGATGAAAAAGCGGTTTCTGCAATTCTTAAATTATATGATTCTACTACGAATGAAAATTATAAAGGAAAAATTATTTATGTACTTGGCAATTTCGATTCACCCGCTGCATTCAATAAAATTGTAGAGATTGCAAAAACTGAAAAGAACACCGATTTACAGAAAAAAGCTGTGTATGCAATTGGTAACAAACGCAATCCTGAAGCAATTAAAACTCTCAAGGATATCTTAGCTAATTCAAATAATACAGAAATTCGTAAAACCTGCATTTACGCACTTGGAAATGATAAATCAGTTGATATAGTTCCGATTCTGAAAAATATTGCAATAAACGATAAAGACATCGAGTTATCGAAAGCAGCAGTCTATGCCTTAGGTAATAATAAAACCAAAATTTCAGTTGATGCATTAAAAGAAATTCTGAAAAATTCAAAAAGTATTGACGTAAGAAAATCAGTAATATATTCTTTGAGCAATAGCGACATATCCGATATAATTCCGATGCTTTCTGAAATTGCAATAAACGGAACTGAAAAGGAATTATCTAAAGCTGCAGTTTATTCACTGGGAAATTTTAAAAGCAATGAATCTGTTGAAGCCATAAAAAGTATTCTTAAGAATGCAAAAAATATTGATGTTCGAAAATCAGCAATTTATTCATTAGGAAATTCTGATATATCAGATATTATTCCATTCCTTAAAACAATTGCGTTAACTGAGACAAATACTGAACTTGCAAAAGCTGCGTTGTATTCCCTTGGAAATTTTAATTCTAAAGCGTCAGTCGAAGCAATAAAAGAAATATTAAAAAATTCAAAAAATATTGAAATTAGAAAGGCAGCACTTTATTCGCTTGGCAATTCTAATATCAGTGATCTGATCCCATATCTAAAATCAATTGCCTTAGATGAATCATCCAAAGAGCTTTCTAAAACAGCAGTTTATGCAATTGGAAATTACAATTCAAAAGAATCCAGAGATGCGTTGAAAGAAATACTAAAGAATGCAAAATCAATGGATACCAGGAAAGCTGCAATCTACAGTTTATTTAATTCATCAAGAGGAAGCCTGGATTTAAAAATGCTGTCTGATATGTTAAATTCAGAAACTGACCCTGATCTTCGCAAAACAATAGTCTACCAGTTGGGAAGTCTTGATAGTAAAGATGCAGTAAATATGCTGGTAAAAATAATAAACGAGGATAAAAGTATTGAAGTAAGAAAAGCTGCGGTTTCGGCTCTAGGAAATATCAATACTCCTGAAGCACAAGACGCACTTCTGAAAATACTTCAAAAATAAAAATGGGTAGGCTTAAAATGAAATCAAAAAAATATTTAGTCATTCTTTTAATTATAATAATAACAGGGCTGTTAAAAGCGCAGCCCTCAATTTTGCTCACTAATCTCCCGGGTGATTTATCTTCACAATTTGAATCTGCATTTAATAAAGCTGATCATAACAATGGGTTCTGGATTGGATACAGTATACAAAAAATTAATGATCGGAATGTTATGATTGGGTCATTTTATTTCAACGATGAATTTGATGACCTGAGTTTAAGAGATTTAATTTATAATACACAAAAGTACCAGAATTTTAAGTCATCATACAATGAAGTTAAGACTAAGAAAAAATCCGGAAATTATTTAGTGATTAATCACGGCAGCAGAAATAGTGATAGAGTATTAGATAAAGAAACTGCAATCCTGTTTTATTATGACGAAAACCCCAAAAACATAAATGATTTTACAGAAATTTCAGTTTGCAATTTGTCATATTTCTATTTCCTCGGAGGATGTTCTATTTACTGGCTGGGCGAAAAAGAGAGCAAAAGCAGTGTTGACTTTTTATTCAGTCTTGAAAACAATACCAGGGAAGATAAATTACGAAAGCGAATTATTTCAGGCATAAGTATTCATACTGATCAGCCTAAAGTTACTTCATTTTTAATTGATCTTATAAATGATAAGGATGAAAAAACTGATTTAAGAAAGGATGCAACATACTGGCTCGGGTATCAGGATAATACTTCTGCATTTGAAGAATTAAAAAGAATCATCAAAAATGAACCATTAATTGAAATTAAGAAAAGTGCAGTATTTAGTATTGGCAGTATGGATCTGCCCGGTTCCACTGATGCACTTATTTTTATTGTAAAAAATAATAAAAATATGGAAGTACGTAAAAATGCAGTTTATGCACTGGGAAATAAAGCAGTAAAAAAAGCTGAAGAAGCTTTGAAAAATATTGTTGACGATGACCCTGATATTGAAGTTAAAAAAGCAGCAGTTTATGCGCTGGGAAATAATCTCCCTAAAAATATTCAGTACCTGATTGATATTGCTAATAATAATTCGAGCCTTGCGGTACGAAAAAGTGCAATTTACAGCCTTAGTAATTCAAATGATGAAAGAGCCTTTGACGCTTTAATAGAGATTGCAAAAAAATAAGTGGGTTGGTAAAATCCTTATTGCTTGATTCCAATTATTTGTAAGAAAATTTTAGTAAAGTTTTTAATCCTATTCTTGAAACGCCTCTCAAAAGTGTGTATAATTATACACTCCAATCTTAATATTTGGAAGTAATTTGTACTCAAAAACTCTTATGACTGCTAGCGCCGCAATGCTGGCAATTATTGGAATATGTTTCATTTTTATTCCAGGTGAATTAATTGCCTTTTTAAAGTTACCGGATGAAATATATTTGCAAGTAATATTTCAATTAACCGGCGCGCTCTATTTAGGTTTTGCCATATTAAATTATATGGCTCGTGGTAATATTATCGGGGGAGTATACAGCAGACCACTTGCACTTGCAAATTTCACTAATTTTTTCGTTGGCGGAATGGCTTTAATAAAATCAGCATTTAGAAGTCCGGATTTATTAGCTCTATGGATCTTAAGTCTCTTTTATTTGGTTTTTGCAATTTTATTCGGACTTGTATTATTTAGACATCCCAAACAGAATAAGTAGTCTATCTTTTAATTATAAATTTATATTAATGAAAAACCTGGCTTTTAAATTCAATTTGCTTACAGAAAATGACCTTCCATTAATGTGTGAATGGTTAAATAATGAGCATCTGCAAAAATGGTGGAGGAAAGGGGAAATTACATTGGAGGAAGTCAGAGAAAAATACCTGCCCAGAATTATCGAGCAAGACAGTGCAATTCCATACCTGGCAGTGCTGGAAGAAAAAGCTGTGGGATTTATTCAATATTATTCAGTTACAAATGGAAATCCAAACTGGTGGCCGGATGAACCGGGTTCCGATGTTTTTGGAATTGACACTTTCCTTGCTGAAGAAGAAAATCTTAATAAAGGTTTGGGAACCGAAATGGTGAAACACTTTGTTAAATTTCTTTTTGATGAAAAAAATGCAATGCAGGTACGAGTAGATCCACGCCCCGATAATTTTCGCGCAATTCGTTGTTATGAAAAAGCCGGCTTTAATCAGATACAGCCGATTACTAACCCGGATGGTCCGGCAATTATGATGGTAATAAATCGTGACTCAAACATATTTCAATAATAAAAAAAATGAAATGAATAAAATAAATTTTACAACTTTTCCCGTAATAAAAACAGAAAGATTGGTTTTACGGAGCCTTACTCCTGAAGATCAAAATGAAATTTTTGCAATTCGTTCTGATAAAGAAATTGCTAAATACCTGGATCGTCCACTTTATACAAAACCCGAAGAAGCCGCTGGATTTATTAATAATATTATTGAAGGTGTAAAAAAGGGAGATACTTTCTATTGGGGAATATCTTTTAAAGGAAATGAAAAGCTTGTAGGAACAATATGTATCTGGCAAATTTCAGAGGAACAATCAAAAGCAGAGATTGGTTTTGAACTTTTACCGGAATTTCAGAGAAAAGGGATAATGAAGGAAGCTGTTCCGGCTGTGATAAAT
>DATFMR010000115.1:0-34832 GCA_035266865.1 Ignavibacteriaceae bacterium
TACACTCATTCTTTCATTTTTTTCAAGATATTCAAATACTTTCTTTTCATTATCCCCAATAAAATATTTTTTCAGTTTCATATCATTGCTCTGTACCCGGAGAATCCGCACCATCTCTTTACTCGCCTGCACACTTTTATCATTCACGCGGATACAAACAACAGCTTTATTTATTTCCAGTTCTTTTTCATAATCCTGCAAACGATGCGGCTTATCATCAGATTCAGAAATTTCAGCAATTACCACTTCCTTTCCATTCACCTCTATAAAATTAATGTTTAGATTAACCGATGGTTCACAGTATTCATTAGCTGTTTGTTGAATAAGTTCCGCCTCCTCTTTTTCGCTATGCACACCGACAATATCTTTATCATCATCAACTCCAAATAAAATTACGCCTCCTTTTGTATTCGCAAAGGCTATCATTTCTCTAGCAATTTTTTCATGAGTTGAGAATTTTCTTTTAAATTCGCAGGAGAGGTTTTCGCCCTGTTCAATTAATTTGAGAAGTGTTTTTCTTTTTGTCATTTTTTACCGGGGAAAAGGATAATATCATTCAGCCTCCCCAGTATTATTGAAGACCTTCTGATTACATACGGTGTATTTTTTGCCGGGGAATGAACAAGCGGTGAGGGAATTACTGCTGCCAATCTGGCACATTCATTTATATTTAGATTAGCAGGCTGTTTATTAAAATAAATTTCAGAAGCTTTTTCAATTCCAAAAATTCCATCACCCCATTCCACCGCATTTATATAATTCTTAAGTATTGCTCTCTTTGAAATTTCTTTTTCCATTCTGAAAGCGATCAAGAATTCTTTCGCTTTTCTAAATATACTCTTTTCAGTTGTAAGGTAAAGATTTTTTGCAAGCTGCATTGTCAGTGTACTTCCACCTCTTACAGACCTTCCTCTTCTTTTATTTATTTTTAGCGCAGTATTTAATTCTTTCCAGTCAATTCCCTTATGTATAAAGAAACTCCCATCTTCCATTGAGATTATTGCTTTTAGCAAATTAGGATTAACTTCATCTATACTTACCCAAGATTGTTGTGGATAAAAATTCAGTTTTTTTTCAATCGCACGTTGTTGCATCAAGGAAGTAATACTAAAATGGGAATATTCAAGCAAAGGTATTTGAAATGAAGGAAGGCTAAAATACAGGATAAAGAGTAAGTACAGAAGAAAGGATTGTGTTTTTTTGCATTTTATGGATGGTAAAGTTTTATCAAGATACAACTCCACTTCAAAAGGCGGAAATTGTGAGACTTTCATTTGCTTATCTAATAAATATAAATAGAATAAAAATTATGGGTACCTAACAGGTTCTCTGAGAGTATCCTTTATCGTTTTCTTATTTTTGAAAATATTTTCTTTTTCTGGTAACACACTTCTATTATTTTCAAGTGAATCAATTAATAACCTTTTATTTCTAACACCATTTTCATCCAAATCGCTCCTAAGTGCGGGGGGTAGTTTTCTATTATCTTCAAGTATTTTTTTCTGTTCCAGAGTTAATTCATTATTAGTATTCAATGAATCGGTATTATCTTTTTTATTTTTTTGCTCGGCAAAAGCTTTAATAGAATCAGATATGGCTTTTTCCCTCAATCCCATTTCCTTATGATATTCTAACACCTTTGGTGCTATGTCTTTAGCATATTTGCTGCCTGGATATCTATTAATAAGAGTATCATATATCGTTGCAGCGGAATCCAATTTCATTAATTTATTTTCATAAATCCATCCACTCGTATATAATGCTTTAGGCGCACTTACAGAGGTTGGATATTTATTATAAATATTAAATAATTTGTTAACGCTGCTGTAATAATTATTCTGTTTGAGTTCCCTTTCTGCATCCACATAAAAATTATTTGCTGGATCAAATTCAAAATCGATAGAGGGTTTATTTAAAATATTAGCAACAGAATTTACTAATTTATTGTCTTTATACTTAATATATATAACATTAAAAAGACTATCCGCTTTAAGTGAATCACCGACACTCACATAATAATTACCCAGTGCAAATAAAGTATTCGGTATTTGATTGGATTCAGGATAATTATTAATAATATCCATATAATAGAAATAAGCAGAGTCCAATCTATTAATTTCTGTTAAGTAGAAATTCCCAAGATCAAATTCATTGTTTGCAATTTTTTTCTTAATAGAATCCGCCGAAACAATCGGTTTTACAGGTGGTTTACCCAATTCAACAAGTTGATTTTGAGGTGTATCAGTTCCGGGAGAAATAAATCTATTTTTATCATCCGACTGTTGATTTCTTAGATTGGTTATTTTTACTTCAAGTTCTTTTCTCTTATCATAATATTCTGTGGAATCCATTATATATTTTTCAGGATTTAATGCATAACCTAACTGGTTTAGATTAAAATTTAATTCAGTTTTAATATTTTTATATTTTGTAAACTTAGATGCTTTAGATTGAGCAACCTTATAATATTCTTCAGGCAATTGAGTTAATATAGCTCTTGAATAATAGTAGCCTGCGGTATCAAGATTATTATATATGTTTTCAAAAATTCTACCCAGCTCATATTTAGCTACCCCCGAGTACATTGAATTTTTATAGGTAGTATCAACAAAAATAAATACGTCAGTTGCGTCCGTATATTTATCAACTTTAAAAAGTGAGATACCTTTTTCAAGACTTATCTGATCCAAAGAATTTTTATTTTTATCTTCAGAGGACATATCGTCTAATAATTCCAGTGATTTTTCCACCTGTCCATTATTACGATATGCCTTAGCAAGAGCTAGATTTGCATTAAATTCCATATCAAAACTAGGAGAGGAATCTACCAGATTTTGGTAAATTCTAGTTGCATTAGCATAATCATCTTTCTCTTCGTATAATTGACCTAATTCATATTCAATTTTTTCACTTCTTTCATTTTCATCAGTAATCGAGATAAATTCTTCAGAAGATTTTATAGCATTATCAATCTGAGCTTGATATATGTAATATTTAATTTCCTCTATTAATGCTAATTGTAGAATATCATTTTCTTCTTCCTGTTTTGCCTGTTCTATTACACTTTTAAGTGTTTTTATACCGTCTTCTGATTTATTTAGCATCAATTGGCATTTTGCCAACCAGAACGCGGCTTCTAACCTTAAATCACTTTCATCCTGTGTGTTTAATAATTCTTCCAATTCTCTAGATGATCTTAAATAATTTTGCTGATAGAAAAACGTTTTACCTAGTATAAGTAGCACATCATCTACATATTTACTGTCGGGACTAAATTGAAGTATCTTTGAACATTTTTCAACTACGGCATCTAATTTTTGTTTATCAGCATAAGCAATATTTGGTTCTGTCGTAGCAAATAAATCAGTTCGTGATTTCTGAATAGATTGTTGTACCTCGTCAAAAAGTTGAACAGTATTATAATACCTGTTAAAATAAGTTGTGAAATTCCCCCATACACCGCAACCAGATGCAGAAATTGTTACCACGAGGAATGTAATATGTAAATGTATTTTATATTTTGAAAGCATATGAAAAATTATCAAAGATGCTTGTAAAGAAAAAGGTAAAATATCCAACCTGCAAGCCAGCAAGTTTACAATGCTTCTTTTCCCGATTCATCTGTCCGAATCCTAATGACCTCATTTACATCTGAAATAAATATTTTACCATCACCAACCTGCCCGGTTTTTGCTGTTCTTAATACAGCGTCTACTACTCTATCAACTTTATTATCTTCTACAACAACTTCAATTTTGATTTTGGGGATAAATTCGATTCTGTATTCACTTCCTCTGTAGGTTTCGGTATGGCCTTTTTGCCGGCCATAACCCCTTACCTCAGAAATGGTCAATCCTCTAACACCCTCCTCTACTAAAGCTTCTTTTACTTCATCAAGTTTAAATGGACGAATAATAGCTTCAATTTTTTTCATGTAAATCTCATTAAAATTTATCTACCATGGCAATGTTTATATTTTTTGCCTGAGCCACAAGGACAAGGGTCATTCCTGCCTATTTTTTCCTGAACTTGAACAGGTTGAGGTTTGCCAGCCTGTTGCTCGCCTTCGCTCTGTCTTCCGCTTGAATTCAATCCAATATTATCAGTACTGGCTTTCATTGCAGTAATCCTGCCAGATGGTTGTCTTTTTCTTTTTTCCTGAATTTCTTCGGGTGCCTGTGGGAAGAATTTAAAAGCAAAGGAAACCACTTCATTTCTTATTTCTTCAACAAGATTCATAAATAATTGAAAAGCTTCTGTTTTATATTCAACCAGTGGATCTTTTTGGCCATAAGCTCTTAACCCAATACCTTCTTTAAGATCATCCATTTCGCGCAAGTGTTCTTTCCATTTATGATCAATCACACTGAGTGTGGCATATCTTTCAAGCCTAGCCATAGTTTCAGAGCCAAGTATTTCTTCTTTTCTCTTATAAAAGGATTTAGCTTCATTAATTATTTTATCCTTTAATCCCTGGTCACCAAGTGATTCAAATTCAGTTGGATCGAGTTTCATATCAACTAGAAGATTATGACGAATTTCTTCGCTGATAGCCTCGGCATTAACTTCGCTAAAATGTCTATCAACAACTTCACTAATCAAATCTTCAAGTTGATCAAGAATTTCCCCTTTAAGTCTATCACCCTCCAGCGCATGCCCTCTTCTTTTATAAATTACTTCCCGTTGCTGATTCATTGTATCATCATATTCAAGAAGTCTTTTTCTTATAGCAAAGTTATTCTCTTCAACTTTTTTCTGGGCCCTTTCAACTGATTTTGTGATTAATGGGTGTTGAATAACTTCTCCTTCTTCAATACCCATTCGGGACATAACTGATGAAATCCTGTCGCTTCCAAACAATCTCATCAAATCATCATCAAGAGAAAGGAAAAATTTTGAAGTCCCGGGATCACCTTGTCTTCCTGAACGGCCTCTTAGCTGTCTGTCTATTCTTCGTGATTCGTGTCGTTCAGTTCCAAGTATAAACAGTCCGCCACGATCAACCACACCCGAACCGAGTTTAATATCTGTACCCCGTCCGGCCATATTTGTTGCTATTGTTACTGCTCCTATTTCACCTGCATGTTTAATTACATCTGCTTCACGTTGATGTTGTTTTGCATTCAAAACATTGTGTGGTATATTTTTTCTTTTCAACATTCTGCTTAATGTTTCGGAAACATCAACAGAAGTTGTACCAACCAATATCGGTCTTCCCTGTTTTCTCAATTCTTCAATATGATTTATTACAGCATTATATTTTTCTCGTTTGGTTTTGTAAACTGCATCATCCTGGTCATCTCTTACAACCGGTTTGTTAGTAGGAACAACTACAACTTCCAATTTATAAATTTCAAAAAACTCGCCTTCCTCAGTTTCAGCTGTACCTGTCATTCCTGCAAGTTTATTATACATTCTAAAATAATTTTGTAAGGTAATTGTGGCAAGAGTTTGGGTGTCTCTTTCTACTTTCACATTTTCCTTTGCTTCAATCGCCTGGTGAAGTCCATCTGAATATCTTCTACCGGGCAAAACACGACCAGTGAATTCATCAACAATTGCAATTTTCCCTTCTTCAGTAATTACATATTCATCATCTTTTTCAAAAAGAGTATATGCTTTTAGCAACTGATTTATGGTATGTATTCTGTCGCTGCTCTCTGAATAACGAGCATACAACGCATCTTTCTTTTTATTTTTTTCTTCATCTGTTAATGAAGCATCATTTTCAAGATGGCTGATTTCTGTTCCCAGATCAGGGAGAATAAAATAATCTTTTTCCATACCCGATCCTTTTGCCAATTCTTCTCTTCCTTTGTCCGTTAAATCAATCGTATTGTTTTTTTCATCAATCGCAAAATAAAGTTCATCGTCTATAACGTGCATGTTTTTAGCTTTTTCCCTAAGAAATTCCATTTCCGTGTCTTGCATAAGTTTTTTGTTTGGTCCGTCACTTAAAACTTTTGCAACCTTTTTATTTTTAGGCAATCCTCTGTATGCACGCAATAATTGAATCCCAGCCTGCCTCATATCATTTTTGTCCTGAGAAGAACTAAGAATATCCTCAGCTTCCTGGGCAATTTTTGTGACAAAACTTGATTGCAACCTGAATAATCTTTCAACTTTCGGTTTCATTTCATCAAATTTCTGATCATCCACATCTACCGGTCCGGAGATAATAAGAGGTGTTCTGGCTTCATCAATTAATACAGAGTCGACTTCATCCACTATGGCGTAATTAAATTTTCTTTGGACCTGTTGTTCTTTATCGATTGACATATTATCACGCAGATAATCAAAACCAAACTCATTATTAGTTCCATAAGTAATATCTCTTTCATACATTTCTTTTCTTTTATCCGGATCATATGTATTGAGAATACAACCAACAGTTAAACCATGAAACTTATAGATTTCCCCCATCCACTCGCTATCACGAAGAGCGAGATAATCATTTACTGTAACAAGGTGTACGCCGCGACCTGTTAGTGCATTTAAATAAATTGGTAAAGTCGCAACAAGCGTTTTGCCTTCACCTGTTGCCATTTCTGCTATTTTCCCCTGGTGCAGAACAACTCCACCCATTAACTGGACATCATATGGAACCATATTCCATGTTTGTTTATCACCTGCAACCTCCCAGCTTTTTCCAATCAGTTTCTGGCAGGTACATTTTACAACGGCAAATGCCTCGGGCAATATTTCATCAAGTATATTTTCATATTTTTCATTAAGTTCTTCTTCTAATTCATCCAGTTCATCATAAATGGCCTGCCTGTCAAAATCATCATCATCTGACTGCAACTTCTCTCTTTTTTCGGATATAGCTCCCCTTAATTCTGCGGTATGGTTTTGGATTCTTTCCTTAAATTCAACTGTTTTAGCTTTTAATTGATCTTCCGTAAAATCTTTAATCTTCTCATATTCATCATTAATCATCTCAACAATTGGCCAAAGCGCTTTTATATCCTTTATATTTTTATCACCAAAAATTTTCTTTATTACATTAATCATTATTTAGTCTTTCTCCATTGGGAAAATTGAGTTTTGAAAGTTAAGTATTGAGGTTCTGAAATGCAATTTAGGTTATTTTACCCTAAACCATTTTCCGTAATGTATTTACAAATAAAAAACCCTTTGAAAAATATTCAAAGGGTTAATTTTTACATATTAAAAATATCGGATTTAGTTGACCTTTTCATCCTTTTTTATCACTGGAGGCGTAAAACCAAAATGCTGGTTCGGTGGCGTATCAATATTGATTTCTCCAAACCTGGTTTCATATTTTTCGATATTCTCTTTAAGCGCTTTCAAAAACATTTTTGCGTGCTGCGGAGTTGAAATAATTCTTGCATGAACTTTTGCTTTTGGTACGCCTGGCACAATCCTGGTAAAATCGATTATAAATTCTGCAGGTGAATGAGTTATAATAGCTAGATTGGAATAGATCCCATCTGCTTCTTTTTCACCAAGTTCAATATTTATTTGTTGTCCAGATTGTTGTTCGTTTTTATTCATACTTATCTCTAAATTTAATCAATTGGCTATTTTCGCAATTCGTCCGATTTATCAAAAGCAGCTTTTGCCTCAGCCTGTTTACCAATAATTGAGTAAACCTTACCAAGTGTTTCCCACATATCAGCCTGGTTTGCGTCAATTGAAACAGCCTTCTCCAAATAAGGAACTGCTGCCTCAATTTTAGTTTTATATTTGTCGCTTGTCATTCCTTTTTCATCAGCTTCATCATTCAGGAAATCACCCCACTTAAGATATGCGACTCCAAGGTTATAAACTGCGTTAAGATAATTAGGATCAATTTTGGCCGCTTGTTCAAATTGGTCTATTGCAGCTTGAAATTGTTTATCGCCTAATAGTAAAACACCATAATTATAATGATAATATTTATTATTTGGATCCTGTTCAACACCTGCCTTAAATGCATCCATAGCAATTTTTATCTGATGAGAACCAATGTAAGAATTTGAAAGTGCTACAAGAATATCTGAATCATTTGGATAAAAGTTTCTGCCTTTTTCAAGTACCTTAATTGCTTTTCCGTAATTTTCCATATACCTAAGGCTGTCAGATTGATCACCCGAAGAGGTAAATTGATTTTTAAATTTCACTGCTTTTTCATAATAAATTTGTCCCAGAAATCTATATCCATCTCTGGAATGTTCCATATCAATGATCTTTTGAAGTGGTTCAATAGCATTATCATATTCGCCAGCATTCATATATACAAATGCAAGATTCTTAAATGTTGCTGCTGAATCAGGTTCAATTATAGTAGCCATCTTAAATTCGTTTATAGATTTATTATAATAGAGTTTTATACTATCGGCATTTGTTGAATTATTTCCTTTTTGAAAAAATGCAACTCCTTTATTAAATGAACTTCCCCAATAATATAACTTTTGATCCTTAATATCCTTTTCAAATTTATTTGATATTGCCAGTGACTTATTAAATGCGACCATCATACTATCATATTGGTCTCTTTCCCCGTAAACATATCCCAAAAGATAATATCCCTCATCACTCTTAGGATTTGTAGCTACTTCTGTCTGAAGTACTTCATAAGCCTTATCGTAATTCTTCTGTTGAATATAAAGCCTGGCTCCGGTTAAACTGGAAGAAGAACAATCAAAACCGGCAAACATTAAGCCTGCTAAAATTAATGAGGCTAATATTAATTTTGATCTTTGCATTCTGACTCCATGTGATAACTTATTTTAAAAAATGAATTTAAAGTTAGTACTTTGGGGTACTATAGTCAAGATAATGTACTATCCCAAAAACGTTATAAATGCTGTAATTAGTTCCATTTGGGGCACATTTTTTAAAAAATAATACACTTTTTTTTAGAATTGAAATTGCAAAAACAACAACCTCTAAGTTCATCCATGGTTATTTAAATTGATTTTAGACACTAAAAAGAATATTTTTCAAAATTCAATTGAGGTTATTTTGACTACAGAAGAAATAATAAGAGCAGCACCTAAAGTATTGCTCCACGATCACTTAGACGGTGGTTTAAGACCGCAGACAATAATTGATCTTGCAAAAGAGCAAAAGTACAATAAGCTTCCAACCAAAGATGCTGGTGAACTTGCAGAATGGTTTCATAGGGGCGCCAATAAAGGCAACCTTGTAGAATACCTTCAGGGCTTTGAACATACCTGTGCAGTTATGCAATCCAAAGAAAATCTTGAGCGTGTAGCATATGAAATGATGGAGGATATGAAAAGGGATGGTGTTTGCTATGTTGAAACTCGTTATGCTCCGGTATTTCATACTTCAAAAGGTTTATACAATGAAGATGTTGTTACAGCCGTATTAAGCGGATTAGAAAAAGGTAAAAAAGATTTTGGCGTTGGATACGGTTTGATTTTATGCGGAATGCGCAATATGAAAAACACACTTGAAATTGCTGAACTTGCGGTAAATTTCAGAAATAAAGGTGTTGTGGGCTTTGATCTTGCTGGAGAAGAAGGCGGATACCCTCCTAAAAAACATATTGATGCTTTTCAATTTATTCAAAGAGCAAATTTTAATATTACGATCCATGCAGGGGAAGCATTTGGCAAGGAATCAATCTGGCAGGCAATTCAATGGTGTGGAGCTCACAGGATTGGACACGCAACTCATTTGAAAGAGGATTTTATTTTTGATGACAAAGGTGGAATTGCCGGGTTTGGTGATCTTGCTCAGTATATTCTTGACAAAAGGATTCCACTGGAAATATGCCTGCTCAGTAATGTCCACACTGGTGCAATTGATAAAATTGAAAATCATCCGTTTGGACTTTTGTTTAAAGAAAAATTTCGTGTGACAATAAATACAGATGACAGGTTGATGAGCAACACTACAATGACTAAAGAATTTCTTGTTGCCATTGAACATTTCAATTTAACTATGGAAGACATCGAAAAAATAACTATCAACTCTATGAAGTCTGCTTTTATCCCTTATAAAAAACGTTTGGATTTTATTTATAAAGTTATCAAACCGGGTTACCAGCAATTAAAAGAAAAATTATTATCACTAAAAAATTCAGAGACAAATGAAAAAACTATTCACAAATTATAATTTTGAATTTTCAAAAAATGAAAAAAAATTATTAACTACATTTTGCAAACAAACATTAAAACAAATTGAAGGAAATAATAAATTCTTTTCCGAAATAAAAACCTTCAATTCAATAATATCAAAACTAGCCGATAATGAACCAACCATAAAGCTGACAAAAGAGGAAAGGACTAAACTGAATCATCAGCTGGAGGAAAATGTTAAATATTTAAATGCCGAAGTAAAAAAAAGCTGGTTCATTAAGAAATGGATGTATCGTTCTATGGCAAGACAATATGAAGATATTTTAGAAACTCATTTCAGGAATTAAAAGGACTTAAAATGTTAGCACCGGAAGAAAGGACAAAAATAAAAGCTCCACATGGAAATCAATTAGCTTGCAAAGGCTGGATACAGGAAGCCGCAATGAGAATGTTGATGAACAATCTTGATGCTGAAGTTGGGGAAAACCCCGCGGAATTAATTGTTTATGGCGGAAGCGGTAAAGCAGCCAGAAACTGGGAAAGTTATGATGCAATAATTAATTCACTTAAAAATCTTGAAAACGATGAAACTCTTTTAGTTCAATCCGGCAAACCGGTTGGAATATTCAAAACACACAGAAACGCACCGAGAGTAATAATTTCAAACTCTATGCTCGTTCCCAATTGGGCAAGCTGGAGCGAATTCAGAAGACTGGAAAACCTCGGGTTAACAATGTACGGTCAGATGACTGCCGGAAGCTGGATATACATTGGCACCCAAGGAATTTTACAAGGAACATATGAAACTTTTGCTGCTTGTGCAGAAAAATATTTCAATGGCTCACTTAAAGGCAAGTTTGTTTTAACAGCCGGGCTTGGTGGAATGGGAGGAGCTCAGCCCCTTGCTGCAACTATGAACGATGCAGTATTTTTGGGAATTGATGTTGATCGTTCAAGGATTCAAAAACGAATTGATACAGGATACCTGGATGTACTTACTGAAAATTTGGATGAAGCCTTAAAACTTGTAACGGAAGCTAAAAATGAAAACAAAGCTTTATCAGTTGGGCTGGTCGGAAACGCCGGGGAGATATTACCGGAAATTCTTAAGAGAAATATTATCCCGGATATTTTAACAGATCAAACTTCTGCACACGATACATTAAATGGTTACGTTCCAATGGGAATGAGTTTTGAAGAAGCCCTAAAATTAAGAAAAACAGATCCTGATAAATATATTTCTCTTTCTCAAAAAACAATTGTTGAACATGTAAAAGCAATGCTCGAATTACAAAAACATGGAGCCAAAACTTTTGATTATGGAAATAATATTCGGGGAGAAGCAAAAGATAATGGAGTTAAAAATGCTTTTGATATCCCGGGGTTTGTTCCAGAATTTATTCGTCCACTTTTTTGCGATGGAAAAGGTCCATTCAGATGGGCAGCTCTTTCAGGAAAACCGGAAGACATTTATGCGACTGACCAGGCAATAAAAGATACTTTTCCGGAAAATAAACCTCTCTGCAAATGGATTGATATGGCACAGAAGAAAGTACACTTCCAGGGATTGCCATCCAGAATTTGCTGGCTCGGTTATGGTGAAAGAGCAAAAATGGGAAAAATATTTAATGACCTTGTAGCTTCCGGTAAAATCAGTGCACCTATCGTAATCGGAAGAGATCATCTAGATTGTGGTTCAGTCGCATCCCCTAACCGGGAAACGGAAGGAATGAAAGACGGAAGTGATGCAATAGCTGACTGGCCGATATTAAATGCTTTGATGAACGCAATAGGAGGTGCAAGCTGGGTTTCAGTCCATCACGGCGGAGGTGTAGGAATTGGGAATTCCATTCACGCAGGAATGGTGATAGTTGCAGACGGATCCAAAGAAGCGGAAGAAAAATTAGAAAGAGTACTGACTTATGATCCGGGAATGGGAATTATGAGACATTCAGATGCAGGTTACGAAAGAGCAATTGAAAATGCCAGAACTCACGGAGTAAAGGTGCCAATGATTTAATTACCTGATTTAAAATTTTGGAATTGATTATTTAAGGGTGTTGAGCTAGTCCAAACACCCTTTTTTATTAAATACCTGCCAATTCTTAATATTTTATTAGCATACTTCTTAATTTTTGAAATAATAGTTTGTAATTTAGTAACTCTTAATAATTGAATTTGTGTTTGCTAATTGAATTAAAAAAGTGAGGATAATAAAATGAAAGTAAGAGTTTTAGTTGCTGATAAATTTCCTGATCAATACATAAAGAAAATGGAAGAATTAAATCTCGATGTTAATTATTCTCCTAAACTTGGTGAGAATGACCTTCCAAATGAAATTAAGGAAACAGATATACTTGTAGTAAGATCTACAAAAGTAAATAAACAGACGATCGAAAACGGAAAAAATTTAAATCTAATAATCCGTGCCGGAGCCGGTGTAAATAATATTAATATTTCTGCAGCAAATGAAAAAGGAATTTATGTTGCAAATTGTCCGGGTATGAATTCAGTTGCTGTTGCTGAATTAGCAATTGGACATATGATTTCTCTTGACAGAAGAATTCCGGATAACGTAATCGATTTTAAAAACGGGAAATGGAATAAAGGTGAATATTCAAAAGCTCAAGGATTAAAAGGCAAAACTCTTGGAATAATTGGAGTTGGCGCAATTGGTAAAGAAGTAGCAAAAAGAGCACTCGCATTTGATATGAAAGTTTATGGAAAAGATATTTCCCGTATTGAAGGCGAAATGATAAAAGACTTTTCTGAAATGGACAAACTGCTTCAGCTTTGTGATATTGTTACAATCCACCTTCCATCGACTCCGGATACAAAAGGACTATTTAATAAAGAAATGTTCAGCTATATGAAACCGAACTCTTTGTTAATCAATACATCCCGCCCTGACATTATTGATGAAGAAGCAATGCTTGAAGCAATAGAACAGAAAAATATCAGGGTTGCACTGGATGTCTTTAAAGATGAACCCGAATCCAAAACGGGCGAAGTTAAATCCAAGCTTCAGTCAAATCCGAATATTTATGTTACACACCATATTGGTGCATCAACTGAGCAGGCACAAAATGCTGTTGCAGAAGAAACAGTTAGAGTAATAAAAGATTTTATTACTAGCGGAGTTATTGCTCACTGGGTAAACAGGGCTAAAATTACGGATGCTAAATACCAGTTGGTTGTAAAACATTTTGATAAACCGGGCGTTTTGGCAAATATTCTGGATATCATCAGAGAGAATGATATTAATATTGAAGAAATTGAAAATATTATTTTTGAAGGTGGGATTGCTGCCTGCTGTACTTTAAAACTGATGAGTCCATTAAACGCCGATACTTTGAAAAAAATGAATGAAGATAAAAATATTCTCAGCGTTTCTCATGTAGCCATTTAATCATCAAAGGCTCATCAGTCAATTGATTGATGAGCCGGTTCTAAACAAAATTCACTTCAATTATATCGGAAACAATTTGATGGAAATAAGAAAGTCGTAACAACTGGTTTATTCCATCAATATCCTGTTCATCCAGGTTACAAATAAATGACGAAATATTATCTTTTATGTATCCTCGTAAACTTTCCGAAACATTTTCGCCAAAATTATCTTTTTCTACATTACTGTAAATTTTACTTTGTATCCCGTTAATAGAATTGTGAAAGTTTTCAATATTTGATTTATTTGTTGAAGCCAGTATATAATTAACATATGGTAATGAAAGCACTTCTATAATTTCTTCAGAGAAACTGATTCCTTCGAGTAACCGGTCATTATTAAAATTATCACTACCTACAATTAATAAATTTTTTCCGTCAGTGTTTTGTTCATTTGTAAGCAATTGGAAATTAACTTCAGTGGCATATAATTCCTTAATTGCAATTTTTCCTCCTATAATTTCGTTTGACGAAATATCTCCCAACAAATTGATTTCATTTAAGATTTTTTCACCACTTTGAAAATAGAAATAAGAATTACACAGTGAACCTTCAAAAGAGATTCCAAATGATTTTGAAACAACAAGCTCTTTATTTTTTATGAGATCAAACGTAGGTATAAGCCCGACTGAATTTTCGTCCTTCAGGATGTTTTGTTTTATCAAAGAAGACGGTAAAAAACTGGTCTTTGATTTTAATTCTTCAGGAAGAACATTTAGAATTAATTCAGTAAAAATATTTTTAGGAAAGTAAACATTCATTTTAGCTCAAATCCGGATTATAAATTTGAGTAAAAATAGCATTTAGGTTTTGAAAATGAAAGAAGTAGTGAGAAAATTAAATAGGGTTTAAAAAGTTAATTGCCTTACCGGTTAAAAATTTTCTTTAATTTTAAAACCGATAAGGCAATAGCACTAAAAGGTTTACTACAATCTGACTTCTAAATCAACAAAGTTTATTAATATAAAATTAACTTTTTGTGTAGATTATTTTGTCAATTGTATTTTCAGAAAGGAAGTATTTTTCTGAAAGTTGACCAAATGCTTCCCAGTTCTTCAATCCTTTTTCCCTAAGCTGCCTGTAATCTTCCCTGATCTGGGAATTACGACTGACAATCCTGTGGCTGTGCTTTGGTTCCCTTTGTGCCGGATTATGCATTGAAGTATTCATGGTAACCTCCCTGGTTAAAAGATTAATTATTTATTCTAAGGTTGGTACCATATTACTATATTGAAAGCTAGTGCGGTATCCTACAAAATGGGGGATTTTTATGAATGGCAAAATCCTGATAGAAATTACCGAAACTTATTGTTTTATATGAGTTTATCCTTTGTCGCCTTTTCTATAGCCTGGGATTTGGAATTGACCTCAAGCTTCATATAAATGTTCTTTATGTGGGAACGAACTGTTTCTTTATCAATAAATAATTCATCGGCAATCATTGTATAACTTTTCCCTTTAGCAAGTAACTGAAGAACTTCAGTTTCCCTTGGGGACAGTGGCGTTTCTATATTCCTTTGAAAAGATTTTACCACCTTCCTCGCAATATTAGTAGACATTGGTGCGCCTCCGGAATATGCTTCCTCAATAGAATCCATTAATTTTTTTGGTGAAACATTTTTTGTTAAATAACCGCATGCACCTGCGCATAATGTCTCAAACACCTTATCATCTTCATCATGTACAGTTACGGAAATTATATCAATATCAGGGTGGCTTTTCTTGATCTTTATAATTCCTTCAATTCCGGATATGCCCGGAAGTTCAATATCCATCATTATAACATCAGGCAAATCTTTATCAAGATTTTTAATTGCATCTTCGCAATTATTATAATCTCCAACGCAGTCATATCTTCCGGAAGAACCAAGCAATTCAACAAAGCTTTCTCTGATTAGCTCATCATCTTCTACGATGGCAACTTTTATGATGTGATTTTTTGACATTTCTAAAAAGTTATTTCAATTATAACATATTATATATATAAGGTATGTAAATGTAAAATGAAGTTACGTGAACGGTTAGGCTACTTTTTCCTTTATTTTCCCCCTGAATAATAGTTTTGTCCCATTACCGGGAGATGAGGTGATTTTCAAACTACCGTTAATTTTTTCGGCTCTCTTTGCCATATTTTTCAGGCCATGCCCGTTGGAACTAATTGAACCATCGAAACCATTTCCATCATCTTCCAGAACAATTTCCACCTCGTCTCCCACTATTTTGGATTCAAGCATAACCTTTTTGCTGTGTGAATGTTTTAATGAATTATGCATTGCTTCCTTAAAAATTAAAGTAAGATGTCTTTTCATATCTGTAGATAATTCTGTCTTTTCAAGTTCTGAACTAATCCCTTTTACAAGAAAATCGATATTTGAATCATTAAATATTTCATCTCCAAAATCTTTTAACCTCACCAATAATTCATAAAGGGAATCATTTTGAGGATCAATTGCCCAGATAAAATCTTTTGTTCCCTCATAAAGCTGTATTGAATTTTCGGAAATTTTTTTAAGCAAAGGGATTATACTATCGTCATGTCCAATTTTTCTTTTAGCGATCTCAGTCAGCAAAGAAATTCTTGTCAACCTGTGTCCCAATTCATCGTGAAAATCTACTGAAGTCTGCTTTCTAACTTTTTCACTTTCTTCCTCACGAGCTTTTTCAATTTCAAGAGCAAGTTTAATTTTATTCCTTACCCAAACAAGATGAGTTGTATATATTGTTACAAGGAAAAGCAGCAGAGCTAAAGTTATAAACCACCAGGTCTTCCAGAAAGGAGGGGTAATAACAAAGCTGAAAACCGCTGCATTCTCATTCCATATTCCATCACTGTTGCTTCCCATAACTCTGAATGTATAATCCCCGGGTGAAAGATCTGTGTAACTTACATCTGTGTTGTTGCCACCATAAACCCAGTCTTTATCAACTCCATCCAATTTGTATTTGTAAGCATTTTTATCAGGATTTGAATAGTCTAATGCTGCGAAACTTATGTCAAAAAAATTATTGTCATAAGGGAATTCAGGAGAGTTATCTAATTCATTAATTTTAGTAAGGTTGCCAATATCTTTACCGGCTTTTATTTGTGTAATATACACTGGTGGAATAAAATTATTGATTTTAATTTTTTGAGGATCAAAACTATTTAACCCGTTATTACCACCAAAATATAAAAGTCCTGTTTTGGCCATTAAAGCGCAATCAGGGAAAAATATATTGCTCTGGAGTCCATCATCAATATCAAAATTTTTGAACGTCATATTATCTACATCAAACCTGCTCAGCCCTTTGTAAGTACTTATCCAGATATTCCCTTCATTATCCCCTTCCAGCCCCATTATCACATTACTTGGAAGACCATCTTTTACAAAATAGTTTTTAAATGTTTTATCTTTTTTGTTAAAGAGATTGAGACCATTACTTGTAGCCACCCAGAGATTCGCATTTTTATCTTCATAGATTGAATAAACATAATCATTACTAAGGCTGTTAGGATCAGAAAGTTTATGGAAAAAATTTTCAATTTTTCCGGTTGTAAGATCAATCTTTTCAAGACCTCCGAATGTACCCGCCCAAATATTTCTCTCTCTGTCTTGATATAATGTAATTTTGGTATTTCTCATATAATTAACCAGTTGAGAGGTAGAATAGATATAATGCCTGACTTCTCCTGTAGAAAGGTCATATGAATACAAACCATGTTCATAAATACCGATAAGCAGTTTATTGTCTTTTGTGATAAGCAAACTGGTTACATTTCCATTAACGATATCCTGGTATGAATGTAGCACCATCGGCAGGTTAATTATTTTGCTTGTTTTGTTATCAAATAACATTACTCCACGCGTTGTACCTAGCCATAATTTATCACCCGACACAGCAAGATTCGGTATAGAAAACCTGTTACCTTTTTTTGAATCAGACAAAAAGTATCTTGTAATTTTATTTTCTTTTTTATTAAACTTATTTAAAATATTATTTGCCGTGCCTATCCAAATATTTCCGTTATCATCTTCATTTAACGAATAGATATAATAGCCACCTAAAGTATTATTGTTATTCGGATCGTAGGTGTAGTAATTAAAGTTTCTCTTCCTGGTAACTAATTTATTAATTCCGCTTCGATTACAATTTATCCACATCGTTCCTGAATTATCTTCCATTAGCTGGTTTACATTGTTTCCCATTAATGAGTTGGAGTTTCCATACTCGTGCCTGTAAACCACTGTTGAAGGCTGTCTACGTAAATTCAGTTTATAAAGCCCGTAACTTGTACCAATCCACATACTTTGATTTTGATCTTCGAGTAGTGAAAAAACTATGTTTTGAAAATTCTCATTCTTTGGCTCATAGTTTATTTCATAAAAGTTCTCTTTTATTCTGTCGAATTTAAATAGACCATTCCAGGTTCCAATCCAAAAGTTATTATCACTGTCTTCATAAATGGTCTGGACAACATTAATATTTTCATCTTTTGTTATGAAAGGAGTAATCAGATAGGATTTAAAATTGTCTGTAGAAGGTAAATATTTTGCCAGCCCTTTTTTTGTGCCCAGCCAGATGTTTCCCTGTTTATCTTTATATATTTTTTTTACAGTATTGGATGGAATAGAATTTTCTGCATTTTCATAATCATAATAATGCTTGAATTCTTTTGTCCCTGGATCATACTTATCAACGCCGCCTTTGTCTGTACCAACCCAAATGTTTCCTTCATTATCTTCATTAATTGACCATACTATATTGTCACAAATCCCATTACTATTATCCGGATTATAAAGGAATCTAGTGAATTTTTTCGTTTCAGGATTAAATTTATTCAATCCACCTCCCCAGGTTCCTACCCAAATATATCCTTTGCTGTCTTCGAATAGAGAAGTAATATCATCGAATGTAATGGATGTAGAATCCAGTGTATTGCTCCTATAGGTCAGATAATTTTTACCGTCATATCTGACCAATCCATACATAGTGCCAAACCAAATATATCCACGGGAATCCTGAAGCATACAATATGTTAGGTTTAAGGAAACTCCATTTTGTAGCGAAAGTGATTCAAATCTTACGGGATCATTTTGAGAATGTAATTGAGAAGTTGGAAGTGATATCCATAACAATAATGTAAGAAATATAAGCGCTATTTTATTTTGTTTTGTGACCAAGTTGTATCAAAGTATTTATTATCCAGATACAAAATAGCAAAAAATAGATCTGTGCAAAACGTACTTTTGTAAAAAATTAAATGTTAACAAGACAAAAAAAAGTAAGCAGTCAATTCTTTGTCTGAATTTCAATATCATTAGCATAAACAAAAGCTTTAATTTTCACCTTTGTTTTTCCATCAACGCCAATTTCAGTGCCGGTACCTGTTATTACAACCCTATCTTTATTATTTTGGATTTTGAATTTAATTTTACCGGCTTCGAATTTTTTAAAATAATCTGGCATTTCCCAACCCGTAAAACTTCCTTCTCCACCACCTAAACTTGCCGGTTTTTTAAAATACGCCTGAGCAAATGTAGCAAGAGAATTCATATCAGCAATGATTTCATCTCTATTGGCTCCTTCAAGATTTGAATTAAACATTGTAGAACCTACAAGTATTGAAACGCCAACCACAATAATACCCAATACAATAAGCAGAAGTTGTTGCTGTCCCATAACTCACCTCTAAAATATTTTAGAAAATAGCTAAATATTTAGAATACAATGTCTTATAAGTATAGTGAGAGAGAAAATAGTTTAGCTGTAAATAAATATAATTCGCGTGAGTTAAAAAGTCAAGCTAATCAATTGTAGAACATCTAATTACAGATTGTTGTTAAAGAAATGCTTTAAAAAAAACGCGTACGGGATGTACGCGCGGAAAAATAGCAAAATTGTATGACCTCAAGCTTCCTTGCCCTTGATTCTTGCTGCTTTACCGGAAAGGTTTCTCAGGTAATAAAGTTTTGCTCTTCTAACATCGCCTTCTTTGACCATTTCAATTTTAGCAATTTTTGGCGAGTTTACTGGAAATATTCTTTCAACACCTACACCACTCGACATTTTTCTAACTGTAAATGTTTTATTGGAACCATTTCCACGAATGCTAATTACATCACCTTCAAAAGACTGAAGTCTTTCTTTATCACCTTCAATTACCCTAACCTGAACGCGGATACGATCACCCGGGTTAAATTTTGGAAAATCGGACCTCTTCTGATCCGGCAATATATTATTTATATCTATCATTATAGTCTCCGCTAATTATTAAATTTTTTCCAACGATCAGTCATAACTTCTGACTGTTCATCTTTCCATTTTTTTATTTCTTTTTCATTTCCAGATAATAGGACATCCGGAACTTTCATACCTTTATATTCTGCAGGCCTTGTATAATATGGAGCCTCAAGCCTCTCGCCATCCTGGAAAGAATCATCAAGCGCTGCTTCGCTATCATTAAGAACACCGGGTATTAAACGAACAACTGAGTCAACAATCATCAGTGCAGGAAGTTCGCCACCTGTAAGAACAAAATTTCCAATTGATATTTCATCACTTGCAAATTTTTCTCTTACGCGGTCATCAATTTCTTTATAATGCCCGGCAACTATCAGGATGTTTTCACCAAGCGAAAGTTTATTGGCATATTTCTGATCATAAATTTTACCTTTTGGCGTGGTAAAAATCACGTGATCATATTTTACATTCTGCTGAAGTTTTTCAATACATTCAAAGAACGGTTCCGGCTTTAACACCATTCCGGGCCCACCGCCAAAAGGCTTATCATCAATTTGTTTGTGCTTATCGTAAGCATAATCTCTTAGATTATGCAATTGAATTGATACTTTCTTTTTATCCTGAGCTCTTTTAATTATGCTGGTTTGAAGCGGACTTAAAAGCAGATCCGGAACGGCAGAGATTATATCAATCCTCATCATCTTCATAAATATCTTCTCCCGGCTTTAGCAATAATATTTTCTTATCCTGATCAAAGCCTTCAACATAGTCCGCAACAGCCGGTATTAAAATTTCATTCCCTTCAGCAGATTCTATTACATAAACATCATTTGAAGGAAAATTAAGAACATCTTTAAGGGTGCCAAATTCTGTTTCGTTCCTGAAAACTCTACAACCAATCATATCATGAATAAAGTAATAACCTTCAGGTAGTTTTACTAAATTATTTTCATCAACGAAAATTTTTTTTCCAACTAATACAGTAACATCCCCATCATTATCAAAATTTTTAAATTTTAAAATAAAGAAATCTTTTTGCTTAATAACCTTTTCAACAAAAAATTCTTTTTTATCATCAAAAAAGTCGATAAAGACTTTTCCCAGTTTTTGAAATCGATCAGGGAAACTGGAAAATGTAATTATTTTAACAAATCCATTTTTCCCATAAACAGAAGCAATTTTTGCAATTAGAAAAAAGTCACTCACGATAGAGGTTCAATTCCCCTAATCTAAAATTTCTAATATTGCTCTTTTACCTTCTTTAGCTGCTATCGCCGTTAAAAGAGTTCTCATTGCCTGGGCGGTTTTGCCTTGCTTGCCGATCACTTTGCCGACATCATCTTGTTGAACTTTCAGAGAAAGCACAATTTTGTTATCCTCAGGGGTTTTCTCTTCAACAACAACACTATCAGGAGTATCAACTAAGTGCTTTGCGATAAATTCAATGAATTCTTTCATGAAAGAAGCCTCCTATATTAGACAAGGGCAACATTGGAAATTAAGCACAGAAAAATGGAACTTTTAAAGATTATGCTTTTCCAGCTTCATTTTCATCAGAAGTAGTACCCGTTACTTCTGCTGCACGATCTTCGGTATTTTCTTCTTTTACCTTTTCTTCCTTAGCAGCTTTCTCTTTTGCAGTGGCTTTTTTAGATAATTTTTTGCCTGCCTTTGAGTTAGCCTTTGCTTCACGCAATTTTTCCCAATTCTCTAATTCTGTCTGAATTTTATCTTCAGATAAACCCTTTTTAATTAATTCTCTTTTTAGAATTATTCCTTTTTGTCTCAAAAGACTCTTAACAGTATCTGTTGGCTGAGCACCAACATTTAACCAATACATCGCGCGTTCTTCATTTATATTTAACGTGTGTGGATTTGTTAAAGGATTATATAACCCGATTGATTCGAGAAATTTACCATCGCGCGGTGCTCTGGCATCAGCAGCTACTACTTTATATATAGGTTGCTTTTTCTTTCCCATTCTTCTTAATCTTAACTTTACAGCCAAAGTATTTGAACCTCCAAATATAACTTTCTAATTAAAATTTAAATTATTAAATGAGCTGCCCAGCCCTTTTTTGCTAAACTTACTCATCATTTTCTGCATCTGACCAAACTGTTTTATAAGGCGGTTAACATCCTGAATCGATGTCCCACTGCCTCTGGCAATTCTTTTTCGGCGACTGCCATTTAAAACTTTAGGTTTTGAACGCTCTTCAAAAGTCATTGAGTTAATAATTGCTTCAACTTTTACAAGTGCATTATCATCAATTTTAGCGTTTTTCACCTGCGATCCGAGTCCAGGAATCATCCCGAGTATGGATGACAAAGAACCCATTTTCTTAATTGCTTTAATTTGCTTAAGAAAATCATCAAAATCAAATTTATTTCGACGTAATTTCTCTTCCAGCCTTTCAGCTTCACCCTCATCAAATGAGTGCTGAGCTTTCTCAACCAGGGAAACTACATCACCTTTACCAAGAATTCTGGATGCCAGTCTGTCAGGGTAAAAAGCCTCCAAATTGCTTAACTTCTCACCATTACTAATAAATTTAATCGGTTTCCCGACTACTGCTCTTATAGAAAGGGCTGCACCACCTCTAGCGTCGCCGTCAAGTTTTGAAAGAACAATTCCGTCATAATTAACTTTTTCATTAAATGCCTTTGCAGAATTTACAGCATCCTGACCTGTCATTGAATCCACAACAAAAAGAATTTCGTTGGGTTTTACAAGAGATTTGATATCAGCAACTTCAGTCATCATATTTTCATCTACGTGAAGACGACCAGCTGTATCAATAATTACAGTATCAAGATTTTTCTCTTCTGCAAATTTTAATGATCCACCGGATACTTTTTTTGCATCTTTTTCTTCCAATGAAAATACCGGCACATTAATCTGTGACCCAAGGGTTTTTAATTGATCTACTGCAGCCGGACGATACACATCGGCAGCTACCAGTAAAACTTTTCTTCCATTACTTTTTAGTTTGTTAGCAAGCTTTCCGCTAAAAGTGGTTTTACCGGAACCCTGCAATCCTACAATTAAAATAACTGTTAAGCCGGAAGCATTAAGTTTTATTTCTGAGTGGCTATTTCCTAAGAGGACAACAAGTTCATCAAAAATAAATTTGGTTATTAATTGACCGGGAGTAATTGAATTTAAAACTTCCTTCCCGAGTGCTTTGGAAGAAACGTTTTCAACAAACTCTTTTGCAACTTTATAATTTACATCAGCATCTAAAAGAACACGTCGAATTTCTCTTAAAGAATCGGAAATATTTTTTTCAGTTAATTTTCCTTGTCCACGAACTTTCTTTAGTGTCGTTTCGAATTTAAGAGCTAATTCTTCTAACATTAAATCTTTATACTATATACTAAATTCAAAATTTCAATAATCTGAATTTTATTCGGCTTTAAGTGCATTTGCACCTGAAACAATTTCAAGGATTTCCTTTGTAATTGCTGCCTGTCTTTCTTTATTAAACTTTATTTTCAAAGTTCTGATCATTTCTTTCGCATTTGTTGTTGCATTATCCATGGCAGTCATTTTTGCACCAAGTTCAGCAGCATTCGATTCAAGTAATGCGCGCCAGATCTGTGCCCGTAATTGTTTTGGTAGCAAAAAATTAAATATTGACTGCTGATCAGGTTCAAAGATATAATCGCCTTTATTCTCATTTTCTTCAGATTCCGAATTTATAGGAACAGGAAGAAATTGCTCAATTACAATTTTTTGAGAAATAACCGATTTAAATTCATTAAAAATTAATATGACTTTGTCATATTTTCCTTCAAGATATCCGGGTATCAATTCATTAGTAATTGCCTGCACCTGGTTATAATTCAATGAAGAAAAAAGCCCGATTCTTTTGCCGAATATTGTATAATTTCGCTTATTGAAAAAAGAAAAACCTATCTTTCCAATACAAAACAAATGTGCATTTATATTTTCAGGTTTAAGCTCTTTGTTAATATAACGAACAGTTTCCTTTATAATATTTGTATTGAATGCACCACAAAGACCTCTGTCTGCGCTAAATGTTACAACTGCAACATTTTCCACTTTGCGCGGAGTAATAAAAGGATTATTATTTATATCATTTTCTGTTACAAGATGCGAAAGCAAAACTGAAATCTTTTTAGCATAGGGGCGAGCATTGATAACATTTTCCTGAGCACGGCGCAGCTTTGCAGCAGCAACCATTTTCATAGCGTTGGTTATCTTCTGTATATTCTGAACACTTGAGATTCTCGTTTTTATATCACGTAAAGTAGCCATAGTGTAAAGATACCCTTACTTAAAAATTGTCAGAAATTCATCTGCAACTTTTCTAATGTCAGCAATAGTTGTGTCGCTTAATTGTTTTTCTTTTTTGATAGTTTCAAATATTTTATTGTTTTTTACTTCAATATATTCAAGCACTTCTTTTTCAAATCTTTTTACATCTGAAACCTGGATATTATCAAGATATCCGTTCGTACTTAAATAAATACTAACAACCTGCCTTTCAACCGGGACAGGTGAGTACTGACCCTGTTTTAATAATTCTACAAGACGCGCACCTTTTGCTAGTGTTTTCTGAGTTGAAACATCAAGATCAGAACCAAATTTTGCAAAAGCCTCAAGTTCCCTGTACTGAGCCAAGTCTAGTTTCAAACTTCCTGCAACTTTTTTCATAGCTTTAATCTGGGCATTACCACCCACACGAGATACTGATATACCAACGTTTATAGCCGGCCTTACACCCGCGTTAAACAGGTTTGATTCAAGATAAATCTGACCATCAGTAATTGAGATTACGTTCGTAGGAATATATGCAGAAACATCTCCCTGCTGGGTCTCAATAATAGGCAAAGCTGTTAAACTTCCGCCACCTAAATCATCATTAAGTTTTGATGCTCTTTCAAGCAATCTTGAGTGAAGATAAAAAACGTCACCAGGATAAGCTTCACGTCCCGGAGGTCTTCTCAAAAGAAGAGAAAGTTCACGATAGGCAACTGCTTGTTTTGAAAGATCATCATAAACTACAAGAGCGTGTTTGCCATTATCTCTGAAAAATTCTCCCAAAGTTGCGCCTGCATAAGGAGCAATAAACTGAAGCGGAGCCGGTTCATTTGCGGTTGCTGCAATAACAGTTGTGTAATCCATTGCACCGTGTTCGTGAAGTTTTGCAACAACCTGTGCAACTGTAGAGCTTTTCTGTCCAATAGCTACATAGATACAAAATACCGGATTTATGCCTAATTCTTTAGCTTCAGGCGTATGTGTATTTTTTTGATTTATTATAGCATCAACAGCAACAGCGGTTTTACCTGTTTGCCTGTCGCCGATAATCAATTCTCTCTGTCCACGACCAATTGGAATCATAGCATCAATAGCTGAGATACCTGTCTGCAATGGTTCTTTAACCGGTTGTCTCTGAATTACACCCAGCGCCTTTCTTTCAATCGGCAAAAACTTTTCTGAATTAATTGAACCTTTACCATCAACAGGAATACCAAGTGGAGTTATAACTCTGCCGAGCATCTCATTTCCAACAGGCATTGATGCAACCCTTTTGGTTCTCTTTACAGTATCGCCTTCTTTAATAAGAGTAGAATCTCCAAAAAGAACGCAACCGACACTGTCTTCATCAAGATTAAGAACCATTCCGAAAACATCGTTCGGAAATTCAACAAGCTCACTCATCATTACCTTTGACAAGCCATAAACTCTCGCGATACCATCACCAACCTGGAGAACGGTACCAACGTCGTAAATATCAGTTTCGCTTTCGTAGCCCGATAATTGTTTTCTTAGTATCGCGGAAATCTCATCCGGTCTTACTTCTGCCATAATTATTCCCTTTAATTTCTTGTTTTAATTTAACGAAGCTCCGCCTTCCTGGAAGCGCTTCTTTAAAATTTCCAGTTGATGCTTTAGTGATGCATCATATACTGTATCACCGACCTTTGCAACAAATCCGCCAACTACGTCTTGATCGATAATAAAATTAAGTCTTACTTTTTTGTTTAATATTTTTTCAAAGTTCTGTTTTAGTTTTTCTCTTTGATCTTTAGCCAGTTCTACAGCCGAACGTACATTAACATTTACAATTCCATTATGCTTGTCCATCAATTCCAGGAATTTTTGAACTATACTGGCAAGCAAATCTTCACGTCCTTTTTCAACAATGAAATTGAGAAATTCCATTGTTTCTTTGCTAACCTTTGATTTAAATATTTCTTCAAGAATTGAAGATTTAACCCCGGGTTTTACAATAGGACTTGCTAAAGCTCTTGCAAGTTCTGAGTTTCCTTTTATCGCAGAATAAACCAAGTCCATATCCTTGGAAATCGTTTCAATATTTCGTTTCTCCAAAGAAGATTCCAATAGAGAATTAGCATACCTTGTAGAAACTTTCGATTCAGTCATAATTAGTTTTTCGTGATTTCACTTATAAATTTATCTGCAATTTTTTTCTGAACATTATCATTCAGATTTTCATTTAATATTTTGCCAGCAGCTTTAACTGCGATATCGGCAATTTGGCTTCTCAATTCCTCAAAAGCAGCTTCTTTCTTTCTATCAATTTCTGCTGATGCATCATCAATAATTTTCTTTGCCTGCTCTTTGCTGTCCTGAAGCATTTGCTCTTTTAATTTTTCAGCATATTCCCTGCTCTGAGTAATAATCTTTTTTGATTCTTCTTCAGCAGCAGTTAAACTTGCTTTATTTTCATCAAGTACTTTTCTTGCTTCTTCCTGTGCCCTGTCGGCTTTTTCCAAAGCTTCTTTAATGGCAGCTTCTCTCTGATCGAGTGCATTGAGAAAAGGTTTCCATCCGATAACTTTTAGAACAACAGCAAGAATAATAAAAGTAATAAACGTCCAGAAAATTAATCCCGGGTTTACATCTATTAAACTTCCACCTCCGCCTTCCGAAAACGCAAGAAAAGACAAACTTAAACCTGTTAGCATAAATTCAATTCCTGTTAAATTAAAAATTATGCAGGCTGTTTAGACCTGCCAATTAAAAACTTTATGATTTTACTGCTAAAAGGATACAAATAACGAGTGCGAAGAATGCAATACCTTCAATCAACGCAGCAGCAATAATCATTGCAGTTCTTATTGGAGCAGCAGCTTCAGGCTGTCTTCCCATTGCTTCCAAAGCTGAACCAGCAAGTTTACCAATACCGATTCCAGCACCAATTACCGCAATTCCGGCACCTATACCAGCGCCTAACCAAGCTAAATCCATTTTATGTTCTCCTGATTTTATTTTAATTATTTAAATTAATGTTCCTGATGAACTGCCATTCCTATAAATAGTGATGACAGCATTGTAAAAATATATGCCTGAATTAATGCAACCAGCAATTCAAGCAAATAAATGAAAATTGCAAATCCAATAGAAACGGGTGCAACAAATGCTGTTTGCAAAATAAAGATCAATCCAAGTAACGAAAGAATTACTACGTGACCTGCAATCATATTAGCAAAAAGACGAATGCACAATGCAAATGGTTTTGTGAATAAACCAAGAATCTCTACAAGAATTATTAAAGGTAGAATAGCAACAGGCATTCCCGTTGGCACCAAACCTTTAAAGTAATGAATAACTCCGTGACTCCTCATTCCTCCATATTGCGTCATAATAAAAGTAAGAACAGCAAGAGCTGCCGTAACTCCAATGTTGCTTGTTACTGTTGCAGAATACGGAAGCAAACCAAACAGGTTGCTTGTTAAAATAAAAAAGAATGTTGTAAGCAAGTATGGAAGATACCTTTCGTGTCCTTTCCCAATTGTCGGTCTTACGATTTCATCACGAACAAAAAGGATAACAATTTCAAGTAAATTTGAAAGTCCGTGTGGAATCAAAGATTTTTTATATCTTCTTGAACCGATGTATAAAACCAGCATCAACAACAACGCAACAACCCACATAAAGAAAATGTGTTTTGTGATAGAAATATCTAAACCCAAGAGTTGCAAATGAGGTAAATGCAAGGTTCCGAAAGGTTCAAAATCAATTGTATTGGAATCCATTACGTGATGAAGAATCCATCCGCTATCAGATTTTCCAGCAGTTTGCTTGACTGTATCGGCTACTGCTTCCCCAACATTACTATAAAACATAAATTGCTATAAATTATTATTCAAATTTAAGTATAAAATCTCACTAATTAAGTAAAAAACGTAAAAAAAGAGGATTGAAAATATAAAATTATTCCCGCTTAAATCCAAGAATTTCAAGCAAATAAATACAAGGACCAGCATCAAAAAAAGGCGTATTACCATACCTCCAAGAAATGCCATTATAAATACTTTTGCAGATTTACTTATACCGATTTTAATGGATAAAATACCAAACGAAAAATTTAATGTCGTTATTAGTCCAGCACTAAAGATTGAATAAAAATTATGATCTGAAATTTTTTCCAATTGCCAGCTAACTGCAAAAATCAGCAGTATAGCAAACACCGCAAAAAGTGCGTACTTAACTACATTTTTTCTTTTCATTCTTTAGATTTTAATACTGTTTTAAGGAATGAATAAAGAGCAGCAAATATACCAAGGAAGGAAAAAGTTATAGTGAGCCAGGGATTTGTACTAAATTGCTTATCCAGCCAAATCCCTATAAATACCATAACAACTACTGTAACCGCAAGTTGTAAACCAAGACCAAGATAATTTCCAATATCTCTCAATTTTTCAGATTGATCTGAATTGTTCTCACCTTTAAGGTTGAAGAACTTTTTAATCATTTCTCAGATGATTTTTGAGCAGCACCCGCAGACTGAGAATTATCAAGATTCATTTTGCTTGTTCCTTCAAATTTAGCACCGGATGCAATTATCAAAATTTTTGTGATTATATCTCCTTTCAGAACAGAATTTGCTTCAAGCACTAATTTTTCTTTTGCCTGAACTGTCCCTAAGATTTTTCCTCCAACCTCAATATTGTCTGCAATTACCTGCCCTTTAATCTGTCCATGATTTCCAATTGTTATATTGCCGTGAGCTTTTACGTCCCCTTCAATTATTCCATCTATGCGAACATTTCCATTACTAGATAGTGTTCCTTCAATACTTACCCCTGAGCTGATAATTGTAACTTCGTTGTTGTCCGGAGTTGTAATTTTATTTTTCACTGAACCTTCTCCTTTAATAATTTATCAATACAGATTTGGGATCAATCGGATACCCGTTTTTCCAAATTTCAAAATGCAAGTGTGGACCAGTTGTAATCTCCCCTGTATTTCCGCTAAGTGCAATTAATTCTCCTTCGGTTACTATTTCTCTGGATTTTTTTAACAGCGCAGAACAATGTTTATAAACCATCACGTAGTCTCCGGGTAAATTGATTATTAACATATACCCATCTTTTACCGTATAATCAGAAAATACAACATATCCGCTGCCAGATGCATATACAGGAGTACCTGTTTTTACAACATAATCTATGCCAATATGGCCTTTTCCCGGATTAAATTCCCTGCTGACAAATCCATTTACTGGCTTACTAAATAATTGACCTGTTTCTAATTTCACAGTTTTGGGTTCAAAAAAAAGTTTCTTAATTACTGCGAATATATTGCCTCCACCTTTAAGATCTGGTGAATTGTCATTAACATTTGTCGAATCCAGATTCCTTAAGGAATCTATTAAAGAAGAATCTCCAAGTGAAATTGCATATCTTAGTTTTTCATTATCTGATTTGGTTTTTTCAAGCTCTCTTGCCAGAAATATCATTCGATCATTTAATTTATCTACAATTGCCAGGTCCTCTTTTGTCAAACTTCCGCCTTTAACATTCATCCACGTTCCAACTGGTGTATACGAAAAGATAAGATAACTCAAGAAGAAAATGATTATAGAATAGGCTATAACAAAAATAAAAATTATTTTTACCGAAAATTTTTGAGATTTGGCTTTTACTCCGGAATAATCAGGTATAATTGCAAGGGAAAAACTTTTTAGGTTTTTTAATTTTTCCCAATATTTTTTAACTCTGTGCATAAATCTGGCTATTTATATTTTCCTAAAATTTCTTCAAATTTAAATTTCCCTTCACGCAAAAGAACTGGTCTGGAGTCATTTAGATCTATAAGAGTGGATGCTTTAATAAATGATTTCCTTTCAGTATAAAAAATAGCATCAATTAATGATGAAAATTCATCTTTGATTAATGAAGGTTCCAGAAGTGGGTTTTCTCCTGCTTTATTTACACTTGTAGAAATGAGAGGCATTTGTAATTCAGCAAGGAGTTTTAAACAAAATCTACTATTAGGGATTCTGAATGCGGCAGTTTGTGTTCCTAATAGATTTTTTGCATTAGAATTTAATGGTAGTACTACAGAAACCGGGTTAGGCCAAATAGATAAAAGAAAGTCAATATGGGTTTCTGATTTAAGTTCAACATATCTAAGAAGATTTTCAATATTGTTAATTAAAAGTATATATTTTTTTCTGCTGCTCCTGCCTTTTATATTATTTATTTTTTTTATTGCATCCTCATTAAATGGATTCCCTCCAAATCCATAAATTGTATCTGTCGGATAGACAAATACAGATCCTTCAAGATATAATTTTTTAGCAAGCTGAATTGAATTATCAAAATTATTATCAACATTCAGATACTCACAATTTTTCACATTAAACATTAAGTATATCCTCAATTTTCTTAATTACTACCTCAGGTATTAATTTATAGGCACATTCAAATGTTTTTATGGGACATTTATTGTAACCATGAATACCACAAGGCTTACAGCTGAGATCATCAAAACTAGCAATTTTACTTTTAAAATTATATGGAAAAAACCCAAAATCACTCACCGTTGAACAATAAATTGTAAGGACAGGAATATCTGCACACATTCCCATATGCGTTGGTGCTGAGTCATTACAAATAAGTATTTCTGACTCTTTAAGTAATTCTATTGACTCAACAATTGAAAAATCTCCGGCGGCTGATGCAACCGATTTGCCAAATTTAGCCGCTAAATCTTCACACAATAATTTATCCTTTGTTCCACCTATTAAAAGTACAAAATAATTACGCGTAGATAGGTAATTAATAATATCTTCATAATATTTTGCCGGATATTTTTTGGTTTCCCAAACACTTCCAGGTGCTACCACAACCAATTTTGAATTTGCATTATAATTTACAAAATATTTTTTTAATGGTTTTGTAAAATTAGAAGTTTGCTTAATTTTGGGAATGATCTTCCAGCTTTCATTATTATAAGTATAACCAATCAGGTCAAGATTTCTTTGAATTTCGTGCTTTGTAGAATCATACTTAACAAGAGAACCATATGCCTCCTTAAAGCTACTATTTGAAAAGCCTATGGAATCTTTTACACCGGAAAATTTTACTATTAGCGCAGTTCTGAATGACCTATGTGAAGCATAAATTTTTGAAAATTTACGCTTTCTTATCTCTAAAATAAATCTGATCAATTTATAGATAGATCTGTCATCCCCTTTTTTATCAATTATAATAGTTTCATGAACAAATGGTGAGTTAATAAATATTTCATTTGTCTCTGGAATACATAAAACAGTAATGGCTATTCCTGAGTATTTTTCTTTCAACTTTTCAATCATCGGCAATGTAAGTATTGCGTCGCCAATAAATGCTGTTTGAATTACTAAAATATTTTTCATCAATAATTAATATTTCCACCTTTTATGCATCCAGAGCCACTGCTCAGGATATCTTCTTATTAATTCTTCCAGGTTCGCCAGATATCTTCTACAAATTTCTTTGATTTTTTCATCTTCACTATCAGGAAGATCTTCAATTTTCAGCTCTGAAAAAACAACTTTGTAACTATAATCTGGTTGCCTGATAGAAAAAGATAAAACGATATCAGCGCCTGATTTTAACGCCAGAACAGCGGGGCCTTCGTATACTGATGACGACCTACCCATAAAATTTATCCGGGGCCCATCAGGATTTCCGCGCTGATCAGCAGCCATTGCGACAAATTTGTTTTCTTTTAGTGCACTATAAATTTTTCTGATTGAAACTCCAAGCGGAATTACAGGATTCCCCCACTTTGCTCTTGTCTTATTTAAAAAGTCCGTAACGTAGGTATTTCTTTGTGGTTTTATCATTAAATAGAATGGTATATTTAATTGAAGAGCAAGTGAAGCTGCAAGATATTCCCAATTGCCGAAGTGAGCTGTCAAAATAATCACTCCCTTGCTCTCAGCTTTTTTCTTAGACACCACGTCAATGTTAACACATTTCAGGGAATTTATCATTTTTTCTTTAGTTATATGAGGTACATAAAGAGTCTCAATTAATGTAATTGCAAAGCTCCTGTATGTAGCAAATGCAATTTTATGGATTTTTTTTTCAGAATAATTAGGAAATGCTCCTTTTAGATTATCAATTGTCACCTTTTTTCTAATAGGAATTAGAAAATAAAAAAAAGCAGCTAATAATGTTGACAATTTCCTAGAAAAATTTAGCCCAAGGATTTTTGTAAGATAGCTGAACCCTAAAAATATGATATATTCTATTTCATTTTTCATTGTTTTAGTATAATGAGAAAAGATTATAACAAAGATACTTAAAAAATAATTATGGCTTAATTTTCATTATGAAATAGTTTAAAATAAAAAACAGCCTTTTAGGCTGTTTTTTATTGCATAAGCTAAATTTTTTAATGCTTGTTAATTAAAACATTGTTGTAATTCTTTCCTTCCAGTTTGGATCATTCAACTCACCCCGTTTAGTAGAAGATAAAAGTATGTAATTTGAAAATCCCGTAATATCACCGAAAACAAACTCAACACCACTTTCTATTTCATTATACTTCCAGATTTCATACGGGCGTGAATTACTTTCACTTGGATGTCTATCAATTTCAGATGGTTCCCCATATTGTATGTATACTCTTCCTCTGTCTGTTTTCCAGCCAGCCATTCCTATATTTTTATATTTTTCATTTGCAATTTTAACCCTGTTCATATAATCGGTAAAATTATAATGAATATCGTTTTCTGTCGTATCGTTTTCTATTTTATTCCAGAACCTATATAAATATTCTCTTTTTCCATCAAGGGTATGAATTCTTTCAAATTGATCCCGTTCATCTTTAGAGGCAATGTACGATGACTTCTTAAAATATTCATCACATTCTTCGTTCGATATAAAAGCAAATTGACTGCTCAAAACATCACCAGATCCCTGAGATGCAACAATTGTATCTTTTACTTGTGGATTAAATATGAAGAATTCTTTCTGGATACCGGCTAAACTATTAGCTTCATTAAGTAAAACTAAATGAAATATATATTTGCCGCTTGAAAATTTAGTAACATTTATAGTACCCACATCCACCATGGCTGTCTGATTGCCGGGAAGGTTTTTTACACGCGAAAATACGGGTTTCCCCTGAGAATTTAGAATTACAGTTTGAATTTTAAGAGGAGCATTTTCATCAATTTTATCTGCATTATAAATTTCCTGGTAATAAAATATTACAGGGTCACTTTCTCCGAATATATTAATTGGGTGTGGTAAAACCTCTAATGTGTTTTTATAAAATATAGACTTATTGTCATCACTCTTTTTGATACTTGATGCTAACTCAACATCACTCAAAACAATTGAATCCCGTGTAAAAGGTTTAACAACTAAAGGAAATGCAATTTCTTTTTTTGTCTTTTCGTTATTTAAATCGGAACCAACAAATTTACAGGAATAATTTCCTGAAGGGATTACAAATCCAACCACACCAATTAAATCTTTTTGCATGTTTACATCAGATGTATCCTTAAATTGGTTTGGTATTTTCCACGATTTATTTATAAAATCTTCTTTTGTTCCTTTGTTTTTAATTTCAATATGCAATATACCGTCCACCTGAAAAACATTATCTTTTTTCACAAAAGCCAGTTGACTCTGAGGAAAAGAATAATAGAACTCTACATAACTTGAGCTATCATTATATTTATATCTAGAATAATCAACATTAAAATTGAATTTGCTTTGCGCAGTTATTAAAAGAAACGGAATAATAACAAAAATAAAAATGAGTTTTTTCATGGTTTTCCAGTATAAAAATTTAATAAATTGCAGACAATTATGGTTATTATCTGACATCCTGAGCAATAATATAAAACAATCAATTCTTATTTTCCACATATGAATTTTAATTGCCCCACAACTAAGTTGGGGCAAAAATGAATGATCATTTAAATAATTGCAAGTAAAGAATTTTCTACACCTTTTATTTGGGATATGCTCAAAAGGATGCTTTTATCAACGGTATTGTCAACACTTACAACAGTTAAAGCTTTTTTGCCAATCCCCAATCTGCCTAGAGAAAGTCCGGCAATATTTATATCGGCATCAGCCAGAATTTTACCAACAGCCGCCAGTACTCCGGGTTTATCAACATTTGTATAGAAAATCATATTTCCTTCAGGCTTCATTTCCAGGTGAAATTCATCTACCTGGATAATTCTTATTTCGGCATTTCCAAGCACGGTACCCGCAATTATTTTTTTGCCTTCTTCAGTAATGAACTCAACTTTTAAAGAGTTTTTATAATCAGTATCGGTTTCTGATTTTGTTTCATTTAAACCAATACCTAACTCCTTTGAAAAGTATGGTGCATTAATAAAATTAACATTTTCAGTTAATGTCTTTGACAAAAATCCTTTCATTACGGCAGTGGACAATAAATTCATTGAAGTGTGAAGAATTTCACCTGAATAATTTAAGTTAACTTGCTTTAACTGCCCCGATAACATTTGTGCACTAAGGCTTCCTAAAATTTCACCTAACTTTACATATTCACTTATTTCTTTATTGCTTCCGGCAGCAATAGCAGAAGCATTAATAATTCCGGTAGGTGTTTTCCCAGAAAACAATTCGGCTATCTGCTCAGCAATTTGAATTGCAACTTTTATTTGTGCTTCTTCAGTTGATGCGCCAAGGTGCGGAGTGCACACGACTTTTGGGTGATTCAATAATTCATTACTAACGTCGGGTGGTTCAGTTTCATAAACATCAAAAGCGGCTGATGAAACTTTCCCTGAATTAAGAGCAGCCAGTAATTCTATTTCATTGATAATTCCACCTCGCGCGCAA
>DATFMR010000116.1:0-49874 GCA_035266865.1 Ignavibacteriaceae bacterium
AAATAAAATTTAAGATCCAATTTGCAGAACAATTGCCATCCCATAAAACCTGAAATAGATTAAAGGAACAATTATGAGTTTGCAAAAAGCAACTACAATCGCTCTTTACGGTGTTTTCTTTTTACTTATTATTTCATTAACACACTGGATACTATTCAACTTTGATATTATCAGTTATTTTGATAATGTGCGTCTTTATAGAGTCTTACAGTTATTGATAATTTTTCTACAGACAGTTCCTATAATAATATTTCTGATCATCTTTAAGAAAAGACATAAATCTTGAATTAATTGATAGATAGTGTATTGTTTATTATTTTTGGGTACAAATTTACTGAATCAAATAAAGAAGAAGAAATTTTGAATTAATGCCGAAGTGGCGAAATTGGTAGACGCGCTGGACTCAAAATCCAGTATGGCTTAAACCATGTGCCGGTTCGAGTCCGGCCTTCGGTACAAAAAATTAAAGTGATGTTTAAATTTTAAGCATCACTTTTTTAGTTTAAATCCACTCCTAAATTGGGAACTACCTTTAATTTACTATTGTACAATTTGATATGCTTATTTGGGTAGGGGAAATAAATTTGCCAAAATTCAATTATCTAAATATTATTTTTTTAATAATTTCAACTTTAGTAACTTCTGTATCATATGCACAGTCAATAAATTCTGTTGATTCTTTATCTGGACAAAAACATCAGGATAATATATCAATCTATAGAATGCCGGATTCTTTGACTTTCCAATCAATTAAATTTAGACTAATTGAGTATAAATTCTTATTAAAGAGACTTGACTCAGTTGATGGGAATTCAATTATATACCCTTCATATCGCTTTATTGACAATTTGCATAATTTAGGAGGATTAAATAAAAAAGATGATTTGGTTGAATTTAAGAAAAATTTATCTTTATCAAATGGATAGTTTTATAAGGAGTTTACAAAATATAACCTTGGAAAGGTTGGCTATTATCTTGGTATCTCAAAAAATCTGTTTGCTATAATATTGGCAATACTTTCATTATAATTAATCTCATTCTATGAACCAAATGCTTTATTAGCTATATCAGTTCTGTAATAAATATCCTTAAATTTTATTTTTTTTATTGCCTCATAGGCAATTTTTTGTGCTGATTTTAAGTCACATTGATTCGTTATTGCGGTAAGTCCAAGTACTCTTCCTCCATTTGTGACAACGTGACTGTTTTTTCTCATAGTTCCTGCGTGGAATACTATTACTTCATTATTATTAAATTGATCAAGACCGGAAATTGGAAATCCTTTTTCATAACTACCGGGATATCCTTTTGATGCTGCAACTACACAAACTGCACTACCTCCAGAATATTTAACAGCATTCTTGTCCAAATTTCCATTTGCAGTGGAATAAAGTAATTTTAAAAAGTCACCATCAAGCAAAGGAAGTACTGCCTGGGTTTCGGGATCACCAAACCTGCAATTAAATTCGACAACTTTTGGGCCTGTTGCTGTAATCATTAATCCTGCATAAAGGCAACCAGTAAATGGTCTATTTTCCTTTTGCAGTGCATTAATAGTAGGTTCAATAATTGTTTTTTCAATTTGTTTTTGAAGTTCAGTTGTAATTAAAGGAGCAGGGGCATATGCACCCATTCCACCAGTATTTTTACCCGTATCATTATCACCAACTCTTTTGTGGTCCTGAGATGCCGGCAAACATATAAAATTTTTCCCGTCAGTAATTGCAAATATTGAAGCCTCTTCGCCTTTCAAGAATTCTTCTACAATTATTTTTTCTCCGGAAATCCCAAAAATTTTTTTAACAAATATCTCATTAATTGCAGCTGAAGCTTCAGGAAAATTATTACAGATCAAAACACCTTTTCCTGCTGCAAGTCCATCCGCTTTAATTACACAAGGATAATCTCTATGTTTTAAATGATTAAGCGCTTCTTCCTGTTCAGTATAATCAAATCCAAAATAATCGGCGGTTGGGATATTATATTTCTGAAGAATTTTTTTTGCAAAAGATTTATGAGCTTCAATTTCAGCAGCTTTATAGTTTGGACCAAAGACATTAATACCTTTGCCCCTTAAAGCGTCAGCAATACCTTCGACTAAGAGTTGTTCGGGGCCAATAACTACTAGATCAATTCCACTTCCTTTACAAAATTCTATTACAGCTTCAAAATTAGAATTATCCAGGTCTATATTTTTGCCTAATAACTCGGTTCCTGTATTTCCAGGTGATATAAATAATTTTTTCAGGCTAGGGCTTTTAAAAATTTTATATGCAAGTGCATGTTCCCGTCCACCTCCACCTATTAAAAGTACATTCATTGAACCTCTGTCTTTACTAAAAATTGGAATTGCTTAACTAATTGTTCAGTTAGAAAATCACGTCTGTGCTTATTTATAAAATCTTCATTTGGTAAAGGGAGATTTCCTGTTACAAAAAGCTCATATACTTTAAAAATGATATTTTTTATCTGTTCAATATTATCAGGCTCTGTAAAAAAAGAAGCTCCGTATTCCAAAAGTGCATTCTTTAAGGCACCATCAGATAAACAAGCAATAATCGGCTTTTTAGAACCAAAATATTCAAAAAGTTTTCCGCTCGATATTGTATCGGTATTTCGGCCGTTTCCTACCATCATCCACAAAACATCACTTGAAACAGTTTTAATAAGTGCATCTTTATGATTAAGATATCCATGTTCTTTTACAAATTCCTGCAATTCCAGCTGACGTATTAGCTTTACATTTTCATTTCTTAAAAGTCCCACAAAATGCAACCTTATATTTGCCGCTATATCCGGTCTTTCAATAGATAATTGCTTAAAGGCTCTAAGAAAATATTTTGGTGTAATAAATTCGTAAAAAATGCCGGTATAAGTCAAATTCATCCTGGAGCTATTTCTCTTTTCAGGGAGTAGGTTTTCAAAATCCTGCGGATCATATCCATGGGGAATTATTGAAACATCTTTAAAGGTAAGAAATTTGTAATTATTTAATAATTTTTCCTTTATTCTGCGGTTGGTAACAATTACACTGTCTGCTGTCTTTAATACTTTATACTCCATCTTTTTATGAAGATAATTATGAAGCGGAGTGGGATAAAATCCAAATTGGTTGCCATACCACAAATCTCTATAATCAAGGACAAGAGGAAGATTAAATTTTTTCTTAAGCTCAGTTGCCATAATAAATGAGGAAAACGGAGGTCCTGAGACAAAGATTAAGTCAAACTTTTCGCTAGTCAGTAATTCATTCGCTATATTGAGAGCTTGTTTACACCAGCCAATTTTATTGTCAGGTATAAATATTGTGCTGTTTAGTCTACTAAATACCTTCCTTATTATTTCAGGTGGCATTTTAATAGTACCTTTTTTTGAAAGCCTGGTGTTAATTCCTTTTCCACTAGCACGAATAATTTTTATGCTCGTACTTTTTGCCTCATCAAGTAATGAGTAGTCGTGTGCGTAATACCCTATATCAGTTGTTGTCAGAACTGTGGGTTCCCAGTTGTTCATACCAAGATACTTGGTAAATTTCATTGTTCTTTGAACACCGCTGAGACCTATTGGTGGATAATAGTAGGCAATAACTAAAACTTTAAACATAGATTTGTGCCCAGCCTGAAAATAATTAATTACAATAATTAAAATTACAAAAAATATTTATTTATCAGGTATGATAATTTGGAGCTTCCTTTGTGATTATAACATCATGAGGGTGACTTTCTTTAAGTCCGGCAAGTGTAATTTTTATAAATTTTGATTTTGTCTTCAATTCTTTTATATTTTTTACACCACAGTAACCCATTGCAGCTCTCAATCCCCCGACAAGTTGATAAATTGTATCTGAAATTGGTCCTTTAAATGGAACACGTCCTTCCACTCCCTCAGGAACAAGTTTTGCTATATCATCTTCTGCATCCTGAAAATATCTATCTTTGCTTCCTTTTTTCATTGCAGAGAGAGAACCCATACCTCGGTACATCTTAAAGCTTCTTCCTTCATATAAAACTTTTTCACCCGGACTTTCTTCAACCCCGGCAAATAATCCGCCTACCATAACAGAGTCTGCTCCCGAAGCAATTGCCTTTGGAACATCGCCTGTCTGCTTAATTCCACCATCAGCAATTATTGGAATTCCCTTTCCTTTTATCGCCCTATAGGCTTCTGAAACTGCTGTTATTTGGGGAACTCCAACACCTGCAATCACGCGTGTTGTACAAATCGAACCTGGCCCTATACCCACTTTTATAGCATCAACTTTACACTTATATAACTCAAGTGCGGCATCATAAGTTGCTATATTTCCGACTATTAGCTGTTCATATTTAAACTTTTTCCTCACCTCTTTAATCATCTTGATTACTCCAATAGAATGCCCGTGAGCTGTATCAATAACGATTGCATCTGCTCCGGATTTTACAAGAGCTTCTACCCTTTCAATTGTATCAATAGTTATTCCTACTGCTGCTCCAACTCTCAATCTCCCATGTTCATCTTTACATGCAAATGGATGCATTTTCTTTTTCTGAATATCTTTAAAAGTAATAAGCCCCTTTAAAATTCCATTTTTATCAACAACAGGTAACTTTTCAATTTTATATTTCTGAAGCATTTTTTCAGCTTTTTCAAGATTTGTTCCGAGTGGAGCAGTAATGAGATTTTCAGTAGTCATCAGGTCTTTAACTTTTGATCGAGGATTAGGCGCAAATCTTAAATCCCTATTTGTGATGATTCCTACAAGTTTATCCCTACTATCTACAACAGGAATTCCAGAGATGCGATATTTTTTCATTAAGTCAAGAGCATTGCCTATTGTTTTATTTGAAGTTAATGTGACCGGGTTACGGATCATCCCACTTTCCGACCTTTTTACTTTATCAATCTCACCACACTGCTCTTCTATTGACATGTTCTTATGAAGTATACCTATCCCTCCCTCACGAGCTATCGCAACAGCCAGAGAAGCTTCTGTTACTGTATCCATCGCCGCCGAAATTATCGGGATATTTAATTTAATTTCCGGTGTTAAATTAGTTGAAATATCAACTTCTCTAGGGAGCACACTTGATTTAGAGGGTTGCAACAGAACATCATCAAATGTTAAGCCTTCTCTAATTGATATATTTTCTTTCATAATATTATTCCTATTAAAGCAAAAAAGCCATATTAAAATGGCTTTAGTAAGTCTTTATTCATAAGCTGGATAACCGGTTATATCTTCACCTATAATTAAAGTATGCATTTCATGAGTACCTTCATATGTTTTTACAGATTCAAGATTTGCTGAATGTCTCATTATCGGATATTCATCCAAAATGCCATTCGCACCAAAAATTTCTCTGGAAATTCGCGCAATCTCCAGGGCTTTTTCACAATTATTTCTTTTTGCCATCGATACTTGTGTATGCTTCATCGTTTTATTGTCTTTCATTCTTCCCAGTTGCAGATTCAACAACTGAGCTTTTGTAATCTCACTTAAAATATATACAAGCTTTTGCTGGGTCATTTGATAAGCAGCAATTGGTTTACTAAACTGCACTCTTGATTTAGCATAATTAAGCGCAGCATCGTAACATGCCATCATAGAGCCTACAACTCCCCAGGCTATTCCATACCTTGCCTGGTTCAAGCACATTAATGCATTTTTTAATCCTTCTGTTTTAGGTAACAAATTCTTTTCTGGAATAAATACATTATCAAAAACAAGCTCTGAAGTTACAGAAGCTCTTAAGGAATGTTTTCCCTTCATTTCAGGTGCAGTAAATCCTTCAAATTCTTTTTCAACTAAAAAGCCCCTAACAACTCCATCAAGTTTTGCCCAGACAACTGCAACATCAGCAATAGTACCATTTGTTATCCACATTTTGGCTCCATTTAATCTAAAGCCGCCGTCAGCTTTATCTGCTTTTGTTACCATCCCACCCGGATTTGAACCAAAATCCGGCTCAGTAAGTCCGAAACAACCAATTTTATTACCTTTCGCAAGTAGAGGAAGCCAGAAGTCTTTTTGCTCCTCGCTACCGAAAGTGTAGATTGGATACATAACAAGGGCACTTTGAACAGACACAAAACTTCTAACTCCGCTATCTCCCCTTTCCAATTCCTGCATTACCAATCCGTAGGCAACATTATTTAATTCTGCACATCCATATTTCTGAGGAAGATTGGTGCCAAATAATCCTAATTCTGCCATTTGGGGAACTAAGTCCATCGGAAACTTACTTTCACGGTTAAATTTTTCAATGATTGGGATAACTTCTTCTGAAACAAATTCTCTCACCGAATTCCTGATCATTATCTCTTCTTCTGACAATAGTGACTCAACATTAAAATAATCCACTCCATGAAACTTTTGCATTCAGCCCTCTAATTTTAAATTCGATTTGATATTGATTTACAAAGTTAAAGACTAACTGATTTACAAGCAATTATATCAGCAAAATTAAACTTATCATCAATTTAGCATTGACCAATCAAAATAAGATTTATATATTAATATTTGAATTATGCCTAAGAATTCTAATAAATATAGAGTTGGTCTGTTTTTCCTAACAGCTTATTTGTTATTTGTACTTGTAGGTACATTTCATTATCATACTTACGACCTAAACCCTCTCAATAATTTTAACACTAAAACTAATAATAGTTACACAGACCTTAATTCTGACTTTTTTAGCGTATGTAGCCTCCATCAGTTTTCACAAACTATTACAAGTTCATTCTATGCTTCTTCAGACATAATTCAAACACTTGTTAAACTGCAAACTATTTCTATCAGAATTAATTTTAATACTCATGATTCTGATATTTTATCAAATACACCCCCAAGAGCTCCTCCGATATTCTCATAACTAATTTATCAAGCAATTTTCATTATTTATTCTGAATAATAATCAGAATAAAAATCTTAATTTTGTCAACTAGCTTGACAGAATTGGAAAATTTAATTGAATCAATTGGAGATTTTATGAGAAATTACATTTATGGGCTTTTTATTTTTATACTTTTTAGCACAACAAGTATTTCACAATCAAATGTGAACCCTGATATAAGTTTGATTGGGACATTCAATACTACTTATGATCTTACTAAAAATTCACCTGAAAAAGGAAAAATAAATTTTAATGTCCCCGAAATGGAATTGTTTGTTGATGGATATCTCAATCCTTATGCACGCGCAACAGGCAATATCGCCTACGAGGATGGTGAATTTTCCGTAGAAGAATTATATGCAAATATAGTCAGGGGGCTTCCGCTTGATGCTCAAATTAAATTAGGGAAATACCTAGTCGGATTCGGACAATTGAATATTGTTCACCCTCATGCATGGGCCTTTGTAGGACGCCCACTTTTTCATCAAATTTACTTTGGACCGGAAGGCTTTAATGATATTGGATTCAATTTCAGTTTTATTCTTCCAACTACTTCATTCTATTCCAATTTAGATCTTGGAATTTTTAAAGGGGACGCAATAGGCAAAAATGAAGTTACAACACCTGATGATCAGGAGAGCATAGCAGATCATCGTGGAAGAAGTCCAATATTTGTTGGAAGGCTCGGAACGTTTTTCCAAGTTGGGGATTATGGAAATCTAGGAATAGGAGTTGATGGTTCATATGGAATTCATGCAAAATCAGATTTAAATATTACAGGTAATTCCAACTTTACACCTGTAAATGAAAATTTGTATTATACCTATCTGGGATTAGATTTTAAATACAAATACAAGCCCGATGATTATACATCTTTGACAATACAGGGGGAAGGAATTCTGAATAATAGAGATGTAGTACGAAACGGAAGGTTTGGAGTCGATATTCCAATGCAGAATAAGGAAAGAATAAGTACATACGGTGCTTTTTTGTATTTAGACTACCTTTTCAAAAAAATGTTCAGTTTTGGTGCAAAGTATGACTACACGAACGGAATATTAGATGATATTCCAGGTATTAGTACACGTTCAAACGATGATAAAAATAATACACAAGGCTTAACAGCCTGGTTTGGCTATTACCCAATTGAGCATACATTGGCATTCAGATTTAATGTTCAACATCTTATCTATCATTATGCAAATGGTCCCCATAGAGCCCCTTCTACTTTATTCACTCTTCAAATGATTTTTTCACTCGGGCCTCACAAGGCTCATCCATTTTAAAATTGAAATTGAAAAAGAGGTTAAAATGAAAAAAATACTGGTCTTATTAATTATACTCACTAGCACCTTTGTATTTGCTGATGTAAAAGTTGTAGCAACAACAACAATTATTCACGATCTCGTAAAGAATATCGGTAAAGATAAAGTCGACGTAGATTATATCTGCAGGGGAAACCAGGATCCTCATTTTGTTGAGGTTATGCCAAGCTATATGTTAAAACTTAGAAATGCAGATATTGTTTTTAAAATTGGTCTGGATCTTGAAAAATGGCTTCCACAATTAATTGACGGATCGAGAAATACAAACTTAGAGGTGATTGATCTTTCAAAAGACATAGAAAAGCTGGAAGTCCCAACAACTAAAATGGATGCCAGATATGGTGATGTCCATCCATACGGTAACCCTCACTATTATCTTGATCCAATTGATGTAAAAATAATGGCAAAAGAGATCTTCGATGCACTGGCAACTCAGGATCCAGAAAATACAGCCTATTACAAAAAAAATTACGAAGCATATTTAAAAAAACTAAATACTAAGATTGAAGAATGGAACAGGAAGATGACTAAAGTGAAAGGCGAGCCGATCGTTTTTTTCCATTCAAGTTGGATATATTTCGCTAATCAATACGGTATTAAAATAGCCGGATATGTTGAACCAAAACCGGGGATCCCGCCAACTCCATCTCATAATGCAGATGTAATAAACTTGATAAAAAAAGGTGGAATAAAATTAATTGTTATGGAAAATTATTATAGTGATTCTGCACCCAACCAAATTGCGGGAATAACTGGAGCAAAAGTAATAAAAGTACCGGTTGGAATTTATGGTATGGATGGAATCGACAGTTACTTTCAGATGATGGATTACATAATAGACCAGATTGTAAATAACAGCTAAAGTGAGATATAAAAATCATTAAAAAAGAGATGACTAATTGAAATGGGAAAAAAAATAATAGAATTTTCGGATGTAACAATTGGCTACGGTAAAAAAGCAATTGTTGAAAATATAAGTTTTTCAATTTATGAAAATGATTTTGTTGGTTTAGTTGGTCCCAATGGTGCAGGTAAAACAACATTACTAAGGACATTATTGGGTAACTTAAAAAATCTACGCGGTGAAATTAAGAGAGATCCACTACGATTCGGATATGTTCCCCAGAGGGATACCGTACAGCCACTTCTCCCCTATACGGTCCAGGATGTAGTAATGATGGGAAGATATTCACTTATGGGATTATTAAGTAAACCATCTAAAACGGATTACGAAATAACCAGTGCCAGCCTGGAAAAAGTGGGAATAAAACATTTAAGCAGTTATAATTACAACAGCCTTTCTGGTGGACAAAGACAAAGGACATTAATTGCCCGTGCTCTTGCTGTTGAACCCAATATTTTAATACTTGATGAACCAACCAACGGAATGGATACTCCATCACACCATTCCCTTCTTAATTTAATTTCAGAACTACACGTTGAAAAGAAATTGACTATACTATTGGTCAGTCACCTACTTAGTGACGTAGCAAATGGTGTTAAAAAATTAATATTAATAGATAAGAATTATTTTCAGGCAGGATCAATAGAAGAAGTATTATCGGAAAGTAATTTGCAGAAAACTTACAATTCGGAATTCCATGTAAATAAAATTGACGATGAATATATAATAACTTCAAAACACAGGAATTAAAATTGGAAACTATTAATCAATTAATTCAACTTTTCCCATACGCTGTACTTGGTAGTATCCTGGCAGGAATGATATGCGGATTTCTTGGAACCTTTGTTGTTTCACAACGGGTAGTTTTTCTCGGAGCAACTTTAACCCAGGTGGCAGTTGCCGGTGTAGCATTTTCTTTTCTCCATGCTATTAATCTTGAGGGAATATTAACTTCTCTATTGGGAATTAAAGATCATTCCATTGCACATAACTTTGAGCCTGTTTTTTATTCTCTCCTTTTTGCTGTAATTGTGGTATTAATATTTTCACAAACTTACAAACAAAAAATCCTGACACAGGATGGCATTCTCGGTATTATTTTCGTCGTTGCAGTTGCCTTAAGAATTATGTTTATTCAAAAAAGCCCGATTGCTGAAGTATCGGAAGTTGAATCCATTCTTAAAGGCGATATTCTTTTCATTGGACAATCACAATTTTATACACTTCTTGGTATTTTCATTTTTACACTTGGAATGTTTACTGTTTTTCAAAAACAATTAAAGTTTGTCACTTTTGATGCAGAATCGGCAAGTGCACACGGAATAAATTCACGCTTTTGGCTTTTAATTTTCTATATTGTAGTTGGGATGGGAATCTCACTTACAACAAGATTCGTTGGAGATGTTTTTACATTTGCTTATTTAATTATTCCCTCTTCAATCGGAATTTTATTATCAAAAAAAGTGTGGCAGGTATTCCTGATTGCCGTTGTTGTAGGAGCTATTATTCCTCCGATTTCAATTTTTCTTGCATTCAAATATGATTTTTCGAGTGGTCCGGCTGCAGTGGTTACTGCTTTTATTTTGTTCCTGCTAGTTTATTTATATAGGAAAATAAGAGGCAACTAAGAATTAACGTTCACTTCTGAAATCCTAATTAATATAAAAAATCCCGCCAATAGCGGGACTATTTATTTTGCGGAGAGGGAGGGATTCGAACCCTCGATACCCCTTTACAGAGTATGACGGTTTAGCAAACCGTTGGTTTCAGCCACTCACCCACCTCTCCAAAACTGAATGCTTCAATTTAATAAAATATTTTTAGACTTATTTATTCCCAATTATTCTATTAAGTGCTTGCCCGCTTTTATAACTTTTTAATTGCATTTCTCTTTTAAATGCTTCAGATTTTGTTTCAAATTTTTCTGTATAAATAACTTCCCAGGGTTTATATCCTTTTGTAGATTTTACATTACCAAAATTATGTGCTTTTAGTCTCTTATTTAAGTCTGAAGTATGGCCGATATAATATCTTGCTGTAATTAAACTCTTTAATATATAGACTAAAAACATATAACATTGGTTTTTCCGCTTTCAGAGGAACCACGCCTCAGGCGATGGCAGCCACTCACCCACCTCTCCGAAGCTGAATTTAATAAAACTTGGAAGTCAAAATATAGATATTTTAATTGAATTTTAAAAGAATTATATAATGTTTTTATTATAGTAATTTATTTTGTATTAAAGTAATTGTAATAGTTGTTGCAACTGGTCATAATAATCGAATTTATCACTAAAATATTCCTTCCATCCTATTACTCTTGCAAATAATAATCTTTAAGTATAACTTAAAATATTGATAATTAAAGAAAATTATTAACTAAAACATCCCGGGGAAATAAAATAATATAAATCTCACTAAAATCAGAAAAGAATATAATGAGATTCTTTAAATATTTATTGTTCCCTTTAACTGCACTAGCATTACTTTCCTTAAATTGTTCAGATTCAAACAACCATTTGGATAATAATCGCGTAGTTGTTGGTATCTCATCTGACATTGAAACTGTAAATCCACTTTACGCATTTTCGGTTACAGAGAGCTACATTACAGACCAGATATTTCTTCCGCTTATTCACCATACCTGGAATTCCGAGCTAGGAGAAATTGAAAGCGAGCCAATGCTGGCTGAAAGTTGGAAATGGAATAGTGATTCAACCTCAATAAATATTGTATTAAGAAAAGATGTAAAGTGGACTGACGGAATGCCAGTAACTGCTGAAGATGTAGTTTATTCATTTGATATTTATTCCGATCCAGCTGTTGAGAGTAGATTTTTCGGATTATTTAAGAATTTTTATCTTGAAGAGAACCAACATATAGACTTAACAAGGTCATTTAATATAATTTCAAAAAATGAATTAAAAATTAATTTCTTACCTGATAGAGCGGTTTCTTTATTTGCAATTGACCTTCCTGTATTGCCGAAGCATATTTTTAATAAAATTGATAGAAATAAAATTAAAAATGCTGAAATTAATTTCAAACCAGTAAGCGACGGAGCTTTTATATTTTATAAATGGGATAAAGATCAATCAGTAATTCTAAAAGCTGATCAAAACTCATTCTTATTTAATAAAAACGGGATTGATGAATTAATCTTCAAAATTATTCCTGATTATAACTCGAGATTGCTTCAGCTCCAAAATAGTGAAATAGATATTATGACTGATATCAGACCTAACGATGTATCAACTGTGAAATCAAAAGAAGATCTAAAGATTGTTCCTGTTAAAGGTAATGAATATGATTATTTTGGATGGTCAAATATTGATTTGGTTGAATTCAATAAATCACATAAGAAAGTTCCTAACAAATTGTTTGGCAGCATAAAAGTCAGGCAGGCATTAACTTATGCACTAAATAGAGATGAAGTAATAAAAAATTACCTGGAAAACAGAGGAGAAATTGCCGTTGGCCCCATTGCTCCGATTTTTAAAAGCATTTATGACTCTACTCTAATACCTTATGAATATAATCCTGAAAAAGCTAAAAAATTGTTGGCAGAAGAAGGGTGGACTCCTTCTAATAAAGACGGCACACTGGAAAAAGATGGATTAAGATTTAGTATTAATTTAAATATAGCAACTGGAAATCCCGGTAGAGAATTTGCGGCACAAATTTACAAAAACAACTTAAAAGCCATTGGTATTGAAGTTAATATAGAGAAACAGGAAACAGGAAGTTTTTTCCAGAAGGCATTTAGTAACCAATTTAATGCCTGGATTGCTGGTTGGGTGGTTCCAATTCCAATTGAATTGAAAAGCTATTGGAATTCGGACCTTAAGCAGGCACCTTTTAATTTAACGGGTTACGGCAATCCCGAAGTTGATTCATTATTGAACGAAATGGATAAGAGAATACCACGTCAGAAGAGGATAAAAATATTTCGCAGAATTCAAAAAATTCTGCATCATGATCAACCGGTCTCATTTCTTTACTGGAAAGATAACGTAGTTGCTTATAACTCAAGGATAAATAATATTCAGATTACCCCTATTGGTCCTATTTATGACTGCCAAAAATGGGAAATAAAAAAAATAAAGGATTAATTTATCGGTAAAGAGTAGCTTATAGATGCAGTACCATATTTAATTTTTTCGTTTTTATAAAAGAAAAAATTATAGTCTGCATTTAATAAAAATCCTGCTGTTTCTCCAGTATGGATAAAAAAACCTAACCCTGCACCAATTGTAAATCCCATTCTGCTTTCATCTGATATTTTAGTTACTCCTGATTTTGCTTCAATATTAATTTCTGATGATAACATATTTGCATACCCGATAAAAATTGAGATTAAAGGGTCAACTGGCGAAGAAGGTATAAGAAATATTCTGTTTATAATGCCATACCGTAAAAGGTATTCCTTGCCACCCGAGATCATAACTGAATCACCCGGAACAAAATTATTAGCTTGTAAATATTTATTTGTCTTTAAATTTGTTTCAGTATATCCTATCAAAAAACCTATCGAATAATTCTTTCCTGCCTTATAATTAAGATCTGCAGTAAACGATAATCCTATTTCCTTCAAGTTTGCTAATTGCTTGGGCTCCAGATATTTAATTGCACCGCCTGAAAAATTAAAATATCCTTTACTATTATTTTCAAAATCTGTTAAAGTATCAGGATTATTTTTTGGCGAAACAGATTGATTCCCTAAAGTTGTTAAAAATTTTCCTGAATAAATTATTGGTTCATTTTTGTTTGCTGCAAGTAATCCCATTGAATTATCTGGAGACAAAAAAACACTGCTATTATTTAAATAGCCACGGACACTATATTCAGATAAGTCTATTAGTGAATGCTGAGCACATATAAGAGTATTTAACATTAGGGAAACAAAAAGTATTCTAAAATATAGTATTATCATCGTCCTGATATTCAACTAAAAAATTTTGATTTCCCAATTTAATAAAAGTTAGTTAATAAACTAATAATGTTTAATTTTTAGAAACCATTCTTTTTTTAATACATGCTTGATTATAAAAAGCTGATTATAGAGTAATTATGAAAGATTTTTTCAGGCACACCTATTGAATAACTAAGAGGAAAAAGGAAATTTGAATGGCAAAAATCTATATAGGTTTGCACGGCAGATATGAGATCTATAGTTCAGGCAGTATAATATTTAGGAAATCAAATGATAAGGGGGAGACGAATGGAGAAACTATGGTTTTTAAGAATGTGCAAAGTATTCCCTTTCGTCAGGACAGATGGAGAATTGCACAGATTCTTACTGGAAAAAGAGATGATCAGCATGAATCAAAATTTATGTTCTAATTATTTACTCAGATCAACTAACAAATATAAGGGCAAACAGAACAAAAGCTAGCCAGGCAATCAGCCAACCAAATCCAATAAAAACAATAAAGAGCAGAACGTCATAGGATTTAACCCAATCAGCAATTTTTCTTAAACTAAAAATAGCAGACATAATCAGACCCCACTGTTTTTTAAATAATTCAGCAATATTAATACCATTTTAAAAATCACTTAAAAAGGGTCCAAAATCGACATAAATGATTTTTACTTACCAGGATTGAGAATTAGAGTTAAAAACCATTCTTGTTAATTGGAAAACATAGAAAGGGAATCTTATTTTCATTAAATTTGCAGCACGAATAGCGAATTTATTTAGTGGTATATTTTTTGCCAAATCTAAGAAACTGTTAATTTTTTAATAATTCTAAATAATTGAGGATTAAATAGAATGGAAAAGACAAAGTATATTTACGGCGGACTGGCAGTAATAATTATAGTGGTTTTAGGAATATTTGCCTTTAATAATAATAAGACTGAAACAAAAGTTGCTCCAACTAAAGAGGTAACATCCGAGACTCCCCAAATGCATACTGTACAAGTACTGGAAACGCTTGACACATCAAATTATACTTATATAAAGGTAAGTGAAAATAATGCAGATTACTGGATCGCTGTTACAAAAATGGATGTAAAAAAAGGTGAGACTCTTTATTTTGCAAAAAGTATGGAAATGTTAAATTTTCACAGCGCAGAATTAGACAGAACATTTGACAAAGTTTTGTTTGTTGATGGAGCTGCAAAATCCCCGGGACAGGCAAAATCGGATTTTGTGCATCCGGAAGTTCCAGAAGTTCAAAAAGCTGATGTTAGTGTTGCTCCCTATCCAGGTGGAAAAACTGTAAAAGATATATTTGAAAAAAGAGTAGATCTTAACGGCAAGGTAGTTACAATCAAAGGCAAAGTGGAAAAAATTAATGTCGGAATTATGAACAGAAACTGGATCCATATTCAGGACGGGACCAAATTTAATGACGAATACGACTTATTAATAACTACAACTGAAACAGCAAATGTTGGAGATGTAATTACAATTCAAGGTAAAGTCGCAATCAATCAGGACTTTGGTGCCGGATATTCTTATTCAGTATTAATTGAAAACGCTAAGATTTTAAAAGAAGATAAAAAGTCATAAGATATGTTATCTTTTTTAATTATTAGCCACTTCTATTTTTTAGAGGTGGCTCTTTTATTTCCTCTAAATTAATCGATGATTCACTAAACTTTACAAACTTGTTTTTTGGCAATATTACATCACCCGATTTTTTCACATATACACTAATAAACTCGGCTCCAAGAAATAATATTTGAGATGAGTAATAAATCCAAAGCAGAAATATTACTAAAGAGCCCGCTGCGCCGTAAGTCGAACTCAATGAGCTCTTCCCTATATATAACCCTATTAAATATTGTCCCAGGACAAACAATATCGACGTAACCAGAGCCCCTGCCCAAACGTGTTTCCACCTTATGTGTACATTCGGTAGAAATTTATATACGACCATAAACAATACAAAAATTACTCCAAAAGAAATTATTAGATTTAAATTTTGTAATGCGGCTACCGGAACATTAAAGAACTTCTCACTTATAAAATCATTTAACGAAGAAATTATTGTACTAATAATCATTGTGGCTAACAATAGTAGTCCAGTGCCCAAAACCATAACAAATGAAATTAACCTGTCATTTAGAAATCCTTTAACCATGCCTCTTTCAGACTTCGGTTTAACCTTCCAGATTATATTCAACGATTCCTGGATATCCACAAATACTATTGTTGAACCAATAAGGATGGTGATTGCACTAACAATAATTGGAATTAAACCAGTATACTCATATGATGCATTTTTAAGAGCAGTTTGAATAATAGCAGCCCCTTCTCTGCCAACATAATCCTGAATTTCAGAAATTATTCTCCCTTGGGCCGCTGCGTCTCCATAAAATATTCCGGCCAGGCTAACAATAACTATAAGTAATGGAGCCATAGAAAATATTGTGTAGAAAGATAAAGCAGCCCCTAATTTAGGAACATTATCCTCAATAAATTTTTCAACTACCTCTATTAAAAATTCCCAGGATGATTTAAATCTCAATTTCATTTATATTGATCATGTATGTTAAAATCCGGTTTAAGTGTTAATTAAGATAACTCTGATTTGCTTAATATAATGATTCTAAAATAAAATGTCCGAATTAGTCTGACTTGTAATCTAAGCGTCAGGACATAAAAAAAGTCACTTCGTATTATTGAAGTGACTTTTTATTGAAAAGAAACTATTCCTATTTTTTTAGGTTAGCTTCTGCAACAGCGATTGCCGTCATATTGATTATATCATCAACAGATGCACCTCTTTGAAGCACGTGGATAGGCTTTTTCATTCCCATTAAAATAGGACCAATTACTGTAGCCTGCCCGATTCTCGCCATAAGCTTATATGCTATATTTCCTGAGTTTAGATCAGGAAATACTAAGACATTGGCTCTTGATTTAAGTGAACTGAATGGGAAATCCTGCTCGATTATCTGATGAACTACTGCCGTATCAGCCTGCATTTCACCATCAAGTATTAATTCCGGCCTTTTTGCTTTAGCAATTTCAACCGCTTTTTTTATCTTTATTGACTGTGGAGAAGCGGAACTGCCAAAATTGCTGAATGACAACATCGCGATCTTTGGAATAATATCAAATTCTTTTACCGTATCAGCAGCAGATATAGCAATTTCTGCTAATTGCTCGGAGGTCGGATCTATATTTACAGTACAATCAGCAAAGAAATATACATCTTTTTTAGCAACCACAATGTATAGTCCAGATACAATATTAAACCCATCCTTTAATCCAACACATTGTAAGGCAGGTTTTATTGTATTAGGATAATGTGTAGTATAACCACTAATCATTGTATCAGCATCACCGTTCTCAACCATCATAGAACCAAAGTAAACGCGTTTTTGCATTAATTGTCTTGCTTCCCGGATTGTCATTCCTTTTCGCTGTCTTTCATTGTAAAATAGCTGCGCATATTTTTCAATATTATGGCTTGTTACCGGTTCAATAATTTCAAATTCTTTTTGATCGTACCCAAGTTCTTTAATTATATTGCTGATGATTTCTTCATCACCCAATAAAATTGGTTTACCTATATTTTCATTTATTATTGAATGAGCAGCCCTGATAATTGTCTCCTCTTCTCCTTCAGGAAATACGACTCTTTTGGGATTTTTTTTAGCCTTGTGTACCATCACTCTAACTATTTCCTTAGATAGCCCAAGTCTTTCCTTTAATTCTTCTTTGTAGGCATCCCAGTCAGTTATCTGAATCCTTGCTACACCACAATCAATCGCCGCCTTTGCAACAGCCGGTGCTACGTGCCATAATACTCTTGGGTCAAAAGGTTTTGGAATAATATATTCCTTACCAAAGGAAAATTCTTCTCCACCGTAAGCTTTAAGGACCATTTCGGGTACCTTCTCTTTTGCTAACTCAGCCAATGCTTTAACAGCAGCCATTTTCATTTCTTCTGTAATTGCGGATGCTCTAACATCCAAAGCACCGCGGAAAATAAATGGAAATCCAAGTACGTTATTTACCTGATTTGGATAATCACTTCTTCCTGTTGCCATAATAATATCATCCCTAACGGCAATTGCATCTTCGTACATAATTTCCGGATCAGGATTAGCCATTGCAAATACTATTGGTTTTGGCGCCATTGTTTTTATCATTTCCTGGTTAACAACTCCACCAATAGAAAGACCAATAAATACATCTGCGCCAACCATTCCTTCCTTTAAATTTCCGTGATCTCTATCAGAAGAGTAAAGCATTTTATATTTATTCAGATCGTTTCTTCCTTTATGAATGCACCCTTTGGAATCATACATTACAATATTTTCTCTTTTTGCTCCTGCAGCCACATAAAGATTACAGCAAGATATAGCAGCAGCTCCAGCTCCATTAACAACAATTTTTAAATCTTTTAGTTTTTTCTTTGTAATTTCTGCAGCATTAATAAGAGCAGCGCAGGAAATTATTGCTGTTCCGTGCTGATCATCATGAAACACAGGAATATTCATTGTTTTTTTAAGAGTTTCTTCAATTTCAAAACATTCAGGTGCCTTAATATCTTCCAGGTTTATTCCCCCAAAAGTCGGCTCCAGTAATTCCACTGCTTTAATTATTTCCTGGGAATTTTTAGTTTTCAATTCAATATCAAAAACATCTATATCAGCAAATCTTTTAAATAGTACGCCCTTTCCTTCCATTACAGGTTTTCCGGCAGAAGGTCCTATATCACCTAGTCCAAGTACGGCCGTTCCATTGGATACAACCGCAACCAGGTTTCCTTTGGCAGTATAGTTATAAACCATATCTTCGTTTTTTGCTATTTCAAGGCAGGGCTCAGCAACACCTGGAGTGTATGCCAGGGATAAATCTCTTGAAGTAAGACAGGGCTTTGTAGCAACTACTTCTATTTTGCCTTTTCGAGAGGAACTATGATAATCCAGCGCCTCTTTTTTATTAACTTTCATTTATATAATCTCCTTAAGTAAATTCTTGCTAAAATAGTTCGTAAAATCTTTTCAGGTCACAAAATAGCGCCATAAATTGTACCAATAAAAAATACAAATTTTTGAACTTTGGGGATAGTATTTTATTTGAATTTTGATCAAAAACCAAGGATTTAAAAGAGTTCTAAAATGGCTTTTTAAATTCCATTCTCTTTAATGGAAAATCATTTTTACTTGTTGGAATAAAAAAGCGGTACCAATGGTTGATACCGCATAGATAGAGCATTTAAGTACTGAGGTGATTAAATATTACCGGACTCTTTTTCGAGGATCCTTATTTGTTTTGTTGCTTCTGTTTTTACTGCCCTTATTATTACTATTATTATTCGATCTTGGTTTATTCACATTTGGTCTGTTAGAAGAATTATTTCTTGGCTGATTATATGTTCTGTTTCTATTTGTATTACTTCTGGGTGTATTATAATTCTTCTTCCTGTCATTATTATTACTCCGGGGAGCAATAGTCCGGCTCCGGGGATTATCCTTTTTCACATTTTGCCTATTCCCATTGTAAGATTTATTATTTGATCTTTCTTTTGGTGAATAACTTTTCCTGTTATTATTGTTTCGTGCATTATTATCACCATTCCTGTAATTCGGATTCCTATTGTAATCCTTGTTGTTACCGGTTCCGGTTCTATCTCTTCTTAGATTTAATGTAGTCTTTCTATCCGATCTATCGATCTTTCTCCCATCTACATTTTGTCTTATAATTCTATCTCTTCCGGGATTATAAGTTCTGATATGATCAGAATTTCTGTTTTTACCATTCCTGAAATCACTGGCATAATTCGATCTATCTATTTTTCTTTCTTTAATACTCCTTCCACTTCTTCTCCTAATATAATCAACATCAACGCCTCTGTTTAAAACTCTTCCACTAGAATAACCATAATTCGTTCTGTACTTGGTTCTGCTAAAAAATCTGTTTACAAAAGCTCTGCTTTCATAATTCTTATATCCGTAAGGATCACACATATACTTGTATTTCAGAAATCTCCAGTGGTAATACGGAGTGTAATAACTACTTGTAAAGTGAATTCCTATATGAATTGAAAAGGATGCATAAGGCGGCAATGGAGCCCAACCTATATAATCATCATCATATCTCCACTCTACCCACGAAGGCGCCCATTCATTATCAGGTACCCAAATCCATCCGTAGTAATCATCATAGTACCATCTTCCATAATGATATGTTACATAGCCAAATGGTTCGTAAGAATCCCAGTACCATCCATCATTAGTCCAGGCCCATTGGCCTTCGCTATATGGCTGCCAATCTGATGATATACCGGCTGGTCTCCAGACAGTAACACCGGTATTCAATTCCATCCAGCTTCCGTATGGAGAAAGTTCTGCATAAAAATAAACTCCTCCATTATTTGTCTTTGCTGTAGTTTCTTTTGCGAATATTAATCCTATGCTTATAAAGGACAGGATAATTATTATACGTTTCATAGCATTCCTCATTGGTTTTTGAATTTAAAAATTCAATGATTATGCCATTAATTAAGGTCCAATTATACGCCATTTGGGGTATTTTCTAACGGCTAGTTGTATAGGTAATGATACAGAAGGGATGAAATAATAGACATAAATTATCTTTTTACTCTTCTTTCTTTCCAGGTAAAGTTACCAAATACGCCTGAAATCCCAGCAAAAAGTATATAAGGAATATGAAGCAATTCGGCCAGTAAAAAAGGCTTAAGAATCTGAGAATTGAATAAAAGATCTGTACCTTTTTTCAAAACAAGAAACTCGGTGATTATTTTAAATATTAAACTTAACAGAAGGATGAGTAAAAATTTATTGGAAATCAAAAAACCGATTATTATCAGAATAGGTAATGAAAAGTAAAAACTAAATATTAAAATTAATTTAGTTATAAGCTTTTTATCCGGATAAAACAATCCTTTACTAGCCCACCTTTTTCTTTGCTGATAAAATTGATTTACTGAATTATTTGCTCTTGTTTTTACTATTGATTTTCTATTAAGACAAAATTTGATTTTATATTTGGTTTCTTTAGAAATCTTTTGCATCAATATTTCATCATCACCTGAAGATAAATTCATCTGCCCGCTAAATCCTTTCACTTCATTAAAAACTTTTTTCCTGTAGGCAATATTCGCAGCGTTGCATATAATTGGTTCATTTATACCTATAAGTCCTGCGCCGGTTATTACAAGTCCTGCAAACTCTAATTTTTGAAGTTTGCTAAAGAGCTTTTCAGAATCTTCAAATTCAACTGGACCAGAAACAAAGCCTGTATCCTTATCAATACAATTAACCAGGCTTTGCAGCCATTCCGGATCATAAGTACAGTCTGCATCAGTAGAGACAATTATTTCTCCCTTAGCATTTTCTATCCCGAATTTTACTGCTCTCTTTTTATGTGCAGTTGAAATATATTTATCAGGGACTGTAATTATCCTAATATTATCTTTTGTTTTATTTCTTAATAGTAGGTCTACTGAACTATCATCCGATGAATCATTTACATAAATAATTTCAAATTTATTTATAGGGTAGTTTTGTTTCTCTAAAGAGGCCAGGTTTTTTAAAATATCGTCTTCTTCATTTCTAAAAGGGATAATAATCGAGATAAATTCCTCCGATAATTTTTTTTTCACAGTAGAATGAGTAAGATTTCCCAATCCTCTATAAATTCTCAAGATAAAATTTAGGTAGTAAACTGAAATTAAAGTAAATAATATTAAGAGTGTTGGTTCAAGCATTATTCTTTTTTAATAACAAAAACAAACCAAAAACAGCAGGAATTAGAATATTAATAAAGAATAAAAAAATTGAAGAATTAAATCCTATTGCAGATGAATACCCAAAAACAGAAAGGAAGAAAATAGATGCCCCTTCTCTAACCCCAAGATCAGCAATTGATATAGGCGGAATAATTGTTTTTGTAAAAAATATAAGCATACCAGCCCACAAAAAACTCTTCGGATCAAATTGATTCGAAAATGCTGATGCTAATAAAACATATTGGATTAAAATACAAAGGAAAAATAAAGCTGAGATAATACCTAATTTGAGAGACAAATCTTTATTCAATTTTTTAATAATTGCAAACTTTTTTATTACTCTTTTAAATTTAGTTGAAGCATAAATTCTTTTCAAAATCGGCTTTTTCCAGATGTTAGGATTTATCACAAGAAATATCAATAAATAGAAAAGAAGAAATATAGTTACAAAGAGAGCTATAGTAATGTAAGCAGTAATTCCATAATAATAGTGCACAAAAAGAATTGAGGCTAAAGCACCAAAAAAGGCAACAATTATCATTAAAAAAAATTTATCTATCAGTGTTGCAACAGTTAACTGAATAAATGATTTATTTTTAAACATTATTGCACGACCAAAATACTCACCAATTCTCACAGGTGTAAAAGAACCTGCAGAAAGGCCGTAAAATAAAGAGATTAGAATCTTCTTTTTATTAGTCTCATTTAAAATGTCCCTGCAAACTACTTCCCACTTCCAGTATTGTAAATAAACATTTGCTAATAACAAAATGACGGCGGCTGATAGCATAAACAAATTAGCATTCTCAATTGCAGTAAAAATTTCATTTAAATTTACACTGCTTGTGACATAATATAATAGCCCGGACGCAATTAAAATTTTAACAAAAATGATGATAGCAGTTTTATATTTCCTGAATAGATCAGGAAACAAATCAGAAAAATTTATATCTTTAATACTGTTTTGCATCTATTGTTCTATTTCCAGAATATTTATTTTCAAACCTTCGGTACAATTTGTGCACATGCTTAACCCAGAGCGATTATCCAGTACTCCTTTTCTGAATTTATAATATTCATCGGATTTCCATATTTCCTTAAATGATTTACCGTTTAGAATACCCAGTTTAAATTCTGCATCCTTGTCGAAACAACAAGGGACAACTTTTCCGTCCCATGTAATAACTGATGTTCTCCACAAAGCAAAGCAATGATTTTTTAAATTATTTTTAATTCTGTACGTTCCATTTTCCACAACATATCTTTGATATTTTTTATTAGAGGGTAAAAATTTAACTGCATTTTCGTATGAACTAATCTGCATAGTTTTAAAGACAACTTTATCTACTCCTACTTCTTTACCGTATTTTAACACTTCATCAAGCTGATCTTCATTTTGTTTCATTACAATAAATTGAAATTCAACAAATGGTTTTCTTTTGCCGAGTTGATTTCTCCTGTTTATCAAAAGTCTTAAACCTTCATCCGCCTGAGCAAAAGTCCCCCCCACCCTGTAATTTTGATAACTTTCTTCATCCAGCCCATCTACTGAAAAGATTAATTTATCAGGAGCATTTTGAACTACCTCTTCAACATTTTTTTCATTTACAAAATGTCCGTTTGTGCTAATGCTTATATACACGTTTTGCGATTGTGCATATTTTATCATTTCAGGAAGATGCTTATTTATATATGGCTCTCCCTGAAAAAAAAGCTGAATATAAAAACCTGTCCCTTTTATTTGATCAATCCAGTTTTTAAAGTCTTCAAATTTTAGAAGCCCAAGCGGTCTTGTTAGAGTCCCTAATCCTGATGGACACTCTGGACATTTAAGATTACAGTGATTAGTTGGCTCAATAGAATATGAAATGGGCATACCCCAGATTATTGGTTTTCTGATAATTCTCGATAAACCAAAAGATATTAAGACTTTGATTACATTTAGAGATCTTTTAACCGTTAAATATTTGTAAATATTTATTTCCAAACCAACATTGTATTTATTGAAATCTGCTTAGAAAGATAATTAAATATTTGGTCTTCCGAAAGTGCACAATTCTTATAAGAACATATAAAAAAAGGGATTAGATTTATTTTATTTATTGTTAAGGAGCCTACTTTTTCTTACTTTTATTTAGCCAAATCAAAACTATTCGGAGACTGAATGTTTGTAAATTTTAGCGATATACCGGGTCACCAAAACTTATTCCTGGATTATTTATATGAATTTGAAAACGTAAGTAAATTCTATAAAAATAATTTCAGGAATAAAGATGAATTCTTGAATATTTTCAGATCAGTATCTGAATTAAATAAAACTGATAGGGTAAATCTTGTTGAAATTATTCAGAAGCAGTATGACCCTGCACAAATCTCTGAAAAGACTACTTCAAACCTGGAACTACTGAAATCAAAAAAAACTCTTGCTGTAGTCACAGGACAACAATTAGGTGTGCTTGGCGGTCCGCTTTATACATTCTATAAAATTATCTCAGCTATCAAACTCAGTACCTTTTTATCAGAGAGGTATGATGACTACAAATTTGTGCCAGTTTTCTGGCTGGAAGGCGATGATCACGATTTTAATGAGATAAGAAGTGTAGATCTGATTAACAATGAAAATGTAACCCAGAAATTTTCATATGGAGAAGAAATTCCTGAAGATGAAGATCACGGAAGCGTTGGATTTTTGGATTTGAATGAAAGTATTGAAACATTTTTTGCCGAAATAAAAAATAATATTAGAAATACGGAATTTACAGATAGTCTTTTTGAAAAAATTCAATCCTTTTACAGCAATGGAAAACCATTAAAGCAGGCTTTCAGAGAGCTGATTTTCTGGCTTTTTGACAAATATGGTTTAATAATTTTTGATCCGCAGGATAAAGAAATAAAATCATTAATGAAGCCGGTTTTCAAAAAAGAACTCACTGATTTCAGGAAGCATACGGAAAAATTAGTAAGGGTTAGTGCAGAACTGGATGATAAATACCATGCCCAGGTAAAAGTTCGCCCTGTTAATATTTTTTACAATACTGATGGCGGAAGATTTCTGATTGATCCTGTTGATGAAGAATTCAGATTAAGAAAGAAAAGAAAGAAATTCAGCTATGATGAATTAATTAATCTAATAGAAACAGAGCCTGAAAATTTCAGTGCAAACGTTCTTCTCAGACCTATTTGCCAGGATTATGTTCTTCCAACGGCTTTTTATATTGGCGGACCGAGTGAAATAGCCTACTTTGCACAGGTAATCCCACTATATGATTTTTTCGATATTGCTGCACCTGTTATTTATCCCCGTTCTTCTGCAACAATTGTTGAAAAGAATATTCAATCTGTAATTGATAAATATGATCTCCAGATGGAACATGTTTTCTGGGACCCGGAAACGTTAAAAGAAAAAGTTCTCTCATCAATGTCACAGATTACAATCTCTGATATTTTCGCAGAAGCAAATGATAAGGTTGACGTTGCTCTTGATCAGTTAAAAGAAAAATTATTTGAATTTGATAAAACTATAAGTGATGCAAGTACAAAGTACAGGCAGAAAATCTTTAATTATCTAGATGAACTAAAAGGCAAGGCTCTTGATGCACAGAAAAGAAAGCATGAGACTACTTTAAGACAAATTGATAAAGTTTCTTCCGCTCTTTTTCCCAATGGAACTCTTCAGGAAAGAGAATTAAATTTCCTCTATTTTTCAAATAAATACGGGGATGAGTTGATTGGAAAAATATTTGAAGAGCTGGCTATTAATAAATATGAACACCAGTTTATTAAAATTTGAAAGATATTCGTGCTGATCCGCTGGGAGAAGCAGACAGGATTTTCTATTGAAAGATAGATATTTCTGTTACTTATCGGCACGAATACTTTCTTTTAATTTATTTTGCGACCCGGTTTACTTGTTTTAGAAAACCCGGATTTGAAATTTTAACGCAATCAATTCCATTAACTTTTCCGCCGTTCTCCAATAACATTGATAAGACACTAAAAGCCATCGCTATTCTGTGATCATCATTACACTGAAATTCAACTTTTATATTTTTAATATCGCCTTTTATTGAAAATCCATCATCTTTTTCATCGACAGTTAAATCCAGCAGCCTTAGATTTTCACAAATAGTTTTTATCCTGTCACTTTCTTTTGTACGCAATTCTGATGCATTACTAATTTCAAATTCACCATCTGCAAAAATTCCTGCCACGGCAAGTATTGGAATTTCATCAATAATATTAGGGATTAAATTTCCAGGTATTTTAATATTAGATAGTTTACTTGATTTCACAACCAAATCACCATATTCTTCGCCGGCTTTTTCTACTTTATTTTCAATCTCAATTGAAGCGCCCATTTTTTTAAGAATTTCCAGGTAACCTGTCCGGCTTTCATTCAAAGTAACATTTCTTAAAGTCAAAAAGGAATTTTTTGAAAGTAATGTGAGAACAATAAAAAATGCTGCAGTTGAGACATCAGAGGGAATAAAATATTCTTTGGGCTTTGGATAATTACTTTTTGAGGAATAGCTGACTATCCCCTGTTTTGATTTTTCAACTCTAAGTCCCAGCATTTTTTCAGTATGATTTCTTGAAGGATTTTTTTCTGTCACAGATGTAACTTCATCAAGATGCAGCCCGGCAATTAATACTCCGCTTTTTACCTGTGCGCTTGCAACGGGCAATGTATAATTTATAGCTTTTAAATTGTTAGATGGAGAAATTGTCAATGGAAGCGTATTATTTTCGGAAGATATTAATTCTGCACCAAATTCTTTCAAAGGATCAATTATTCTTTGCATTGGTCTTTTTGAAAGTGAAGAATCACCAGTAATAATTGACTTAAAGTCCTGACAAGCAAGCAATCCGGTGATCAGCCGGGCAGTTGTACCTGAATTTCCCGCGAATAACGGTTTTATAGGTGCAGTAAAATTTTTTATCCCCTTACCGCTTACTACCAAATCATTTTTATCATAAATAAATTTTACTCCCAGATCCCTGCAACATTCCTGTGTTGAATTTAAATCTCCGGCACCGGAAAGATTAATAATCCGGGATTCACCATCAGCCATGGCTGAGAATAATATTGCACGGTGTGAGATAGATTTGTCTCCCGGTAATTTTAACTCTCCCTGGACTTTGTTGATCTTCTTAAATTCTTGTATCATAATTATTTATTGCTCCATATTTTAATCATATTTTCCAATTCTTCTTCATTCATTTCTGAACTTTCATACATCCCTTTTTCTTTTCTTTGTCTTAATGCTTCATAAAGAATTACCGCAGCAGCAACGGAAACATTCAGGCTTTGCACCATTCCCTGCATCGGGATTAGAAATATTTCATCGGCAAATTTAGCAGCTTCCTCTGATACTCCGCTGTGTTCATTACCTAACACTATAGCAACTTTTTCCGTTAAGTCAAAATCGTACAAATTTTTTGCTCCATCTGAGATTGATGAAGCGTATATTTTAAATCCTTTTTGATGAAGATTATTATAGCATTCTTCAACAGTTTTGTATTTTTCTTTTTCTATCCATTTAAAAGCAGATGCAGAAGATTTTTTACCGATTTTCGGGAATTTGTCAATATTATAAACCAGAGAAACTCTCGGTATTCCTACTGCATCACAGGTCCGGAATATTGCACTTACATTATGGGGATCGTGAATATTTTCAAAAACAACGGTAAGAGATGGCTGGCGGGCTTTTACAACCTTTTCAATTTTACTTTTTCTTTTTTCAGTTCTGTCTTTTTTCACAAATTATTTTTATCAAAAACTAATTTATAAATTACTTTATGTTTATTACCACGCGCCTTATCAATTTTAAATTTATCTTTTTCAGTTTTTAAATAATAAGAAGCGAGATCAATTATTTTTTCTATTACTGTATCCTCGTCGTGAGCCCAACATTCACATCCTTTAAGTGATGGAATTTCAGCGTTGCATCCATCATCAGTTTTTTCTACTACTATATCTAAAATCATAGGGCAAAAATCAAAAGTAAAAATTTAAAAATCGATAATCTAATAAGCGGATTCACTTTTTTCACCAAGGACAATTTTTACACTTGCACTTGCCCCGATTCTATCAGCACCGCTGGCAACCATTTTCTCAGCATCTTCGCGGGATCGAATTCCACCGGATGCCTTCACTCCAACTGTACTTCCAACTACATATTTCATTAAAGCTACATCTCCGGCTGTTGCTCCGCCTTTGCTGAATCCGGTAGATGTTTTTACAAAATGTGCGCCTGCATATTTACAAATAACACAGGCTTTTATTTTTTCTTCATCAGTAAGCAATGCAGTTTCCAGAATCACTTTACAAATCATTCCTTTTTTCTTTGCCGCAAGCACAACCTGATTTACATCGTTAAAGACATAATCATAATCTCCCTGCTTTAGCCTGCCGACATTTATAACCATATCAATCTCTTCGGCACCATTTTTAATCGCCTGATCAGCTTCAAACCTTTTTGTCTCTGTAGTTGTAGCACCGAGAGGAAATCCGATTACAGTACAAACTTTTACGGGGGTTCCTTTTAATAATTTGCTGCAAAGAGAAACATATCCCGGGTTAACACACACCGACGCAAACTCATACTCTTTTGCTTCATCACATAATGCCTTTATTTCATCTTCAGTTGCTTCAGGTTTTAAAATTGTATGATCAATTTTGCCGGCAAGATTTTTATCCGCCAGGATATTTCCAATACCCAATCCAGCAGCAATTCTTTCTGCTCCATGATGAACGATATTTTGAACAGCTTTCGGTTGTGTTACTACATTCGTTTCCCATCCTTTACAGGATTCATCCTTGCAGTAAAATTCCCGCAATGTTTTTTCGAGAAGTTCCTGTGGATCAAGATTTGTATGTGTTGGATAATTCATTTTATTCACCATATTTTAAATATGCTTCATATGTGTTTTTCAGCAGCATTGCAATTGTCATTGGACCTACTCCACCGGGGACAGGAGTAATAAACGAACATTTTGGAGCAACGTTTTCAAAATCGACATCACCGACAACCCTGTACCCTTTTTTCCTGGTTGAATCCTCTACCCTGTTTATTCCTACATCCACGACTACTGCGCCATCCTTTACCATATCAGCAGTTACAAAGTTTGCTCTTCCAATAGCTGCAATCAAAATATCAGCTTGTTTTGTAAAATAAGAGACATCTTTTGCTGCTGAATGACAGACAGTTACAATTGAATTTGCATTTTCTTTTTTCTGCAGTAAAATGTTTGCGATTGGTTTACCGACAATATTACTTCTACCGAGAACCACAACGTGCTTTCCCTTTGTCTCAATGTTGTATCTTTTTAACAATTCCTGTATGCCTGCCGGTGTGCAGGATAAAAAAGTTTCTTTACCAATCACAAGATTGCCAACGCTTATCGGATGAAAACCATCCACATCTTTTATAGGCGAAATAGCCTCGATCACTTTATCTTCATCAATATGTTTTGGTAAAGGAAGCTGAACGAGTATTCCGTGAAAGTCCGGGTTTTTATTATATGAATCCACAATGGACAATAATTTTTCTTCCGAAACATCTTCACTTAACTTTTCTGATTTGGAAAGCATTCCGATTTGTTCACAGGATTTGATCTTGCTTGATACATAAATCTCTGATGCCGGGTTATGTCCGACTAATATTGTAACCAATCCCGGAACTTTCTTCCCTTCCGATTTTAATTTTTCTATTGCTTCCTTTAATTCTTCTTTAACAGTTGCCGAAGTTTTTTTTCCGTCGATAAGTTCCATTTAATTTTAATCCCTTACTATGAATTTAATAAAACTGTTGAAACAGTTTGAAAAATTATATGTCCTACTTCTAACCCCTGACTTAACTTTGGGATTAATTGAATCTTGCATTACTAAGTAAATTGTTTTAACGGTTTATCTATGACCTCTATCTGATATCTTTTCTTTAAATAATTTTTGATTTTTTTATTTCCCATTATTTCTTCTTCAAACGGATTTGAATTCTGCCACCCTGTTTTGCCTGTCTTTCTATAATTTTGCAGTCTTCTTAAAGTAATTTCACAAAAGACAGGGTCCAGGTCAAAAGTAAAACATCTGCGATTATTTTTTTCGGCAGAAATTAGTGTTGTACCTGAGTGAGAAAAAAAGTCCGTTACTATTTCTTTTTCTTCGCTGCTTGCATTTATTATTCTGTCTATAGATTTCAATGGCTTTTGGGCATAACAACCGTTTACATTTTCCACCATCCTGTAGAAAACCTGCTGAATGTCAATCCAAACATTTCCTGCACGAATAAATTGCGATTTACTTCTTTCTGTATTATCTGTTTTCTTACCGTTTACATTTTTATAGTAACCTTTAAGTACCTTTGGAATATCTGTGTATTCAGCTAAAACATTAAACTCAGGTTTACCTTTTGTATAATAAAGCAGTTCCTGTCTTATTGACATCCAGTTTTTCTGAGTGCCGTATCCTCTTTGATTTCTCATCGTAATAAAACTTCTTGAAGCAAAACCGGAATCTTTCATCATTAAAATAAAATCAGCCAGTGGCTGAAAATTATTATTTTGATCGGCACCAAGCCAGATATAAAGTGCAGCATTCTTTTCTAAAATAGATTCGGTATTCCTGATCCAGGTTTTGCACCAGTCAGCAAATTCTTCCGATTGCTTTTCCTGGAAAGCTATAAAATTATATGGCGGATCCTGAATCGCGAGCCTGGCTTTTTGATTTCCAAAGAGCTTTTTTATATCATTTGAATTAGTTGCATCAAGACAACCTATTTTATGTTTCCCTTCAGGATCTTTCCACACTTTTCCTTTTTTAAACCTGCTGAAAGGAAGAAGCAAATCCCGAAGTTCATCATCGAGATCAATTCTTGGTAGTGGAAAATTTGTCATCAGGATTGATTTATCTTAGTTATAAATTCCGGGAATACTATTCTTTCAATTTCTACTGTTTTGCCCGTCTCAATATCAATCTTAAAAAACATTCCGCAAATATGTACATCGTTTTCGGCGGTTTCATACTTTTGCGGAGTCTGGTACAGGAACCTGTTAACCGCTGCCTGTGTTTTCATTCCAATTACTGATTCATACGGTCCGGTCATTCCAACATCAGTAATAAACCCTGTTCCGCCGGGAAAAATTCTCTCATCCGCAGTTTGAACGTGAGTATGTGTTCCTACAACCACGCTAACTTTTCCATCAAGATGATTTGCCAGGGCAATTTTTTCAGCGGTTGCTTCAGCGTGAAAATCTATAAAAATTACATTTGTTTCACTTTTGATTTTCTGTAATACCCAGTCAGCAGTTCTGAAAGGACAATCGATATCAGCCATAAAAGTCCTTCCCTGCAAATTAAGAACGCCTATTTTGCATTTTTCTGTTTCGGCAATATAAAACCCGTTTCCGTAAGCCCCTTTTGGATAATTCATCGGGCGAAGTGAGCGGGATTCATTTTTCAAATAATCCTGTGACTGGTGCCTGTCCCAAGTATGGTTTCCACCTGTAATAACGTGCACACCAAGATCGAATAAGACTTTTCCTTCTTTCGCAGTACATCCTTTTCCGTCTGCGGCATTTTCACCATTTGCAATTACAAAGTCAGCTTTATATTTCTGAATAAGTCCGGGCAGCCAGGTTTGTGTAACATTCATTCCCGGTTTTCCAACAATGTCGCCGATAAAAAGTAAATTTAGAAGAGTCATAATAATTCCTTTGTGAATTATAAATATATCCAAAAGGGGTATAAATTGAAAGAAAACAAATAGTCCTGGAAATTTATACTCCTTAAATTTTTACTTTTGATAGTAACGATATTTAGTAATAAATTTAATTATGCCAAAAGAGAAACTTTCACAAACTCCACTCGAAGAAGCCGAATTTTGCGTAGTTGATACTGAAACTACCGGACTATCACCAAGAAGCAATAATATAATTGAAATTGGACTGGTTAAAATTTCAAGATTAAAAGTTGTTGAGACTTATCATTCTATGATCAACCCGGGAAGATCAATTCCATATTTCATTACAAACTTAACCGGAATCTCAGACGACGATGTATACGATGCGCCATTTTTTGAAGATATAGCTGAAGAAATAATTGAATTTATCGGGGAAAAAGTAATTGCCGCACACAATCTTTCATTTGATAAAAGTTTTTTGAGATATGAATTCAGGAGTGTTGGGAAAGAACTACCGACAAATAGTGAAGTCTGCACGTTAAAACTTGCAAGGAAACTTTATCCTGCATTAAAAAGTAAATCTCTCGGTTCAGTTTGCAGTCACTTAAAATTAAAAAATTCGGGCGCTCACAGGGCGTTGTCGGATGCTGAAGTTACAGGTAAAGCATTGATAAAAATGATTAAGGAAGCAAAAAAGAAGCACAACATAAATTACCTTGACGAATTTGTTGATTTTCAAAAATCATCCCCCGGTTTATATAAACCATTGAAAATAAAAAAGAAATTAAGTGAAGATGTCTTTGGATTGCCGAACAGCCCGGGAGTATATTATTTCCTCAATTCAAAAGATCAGGTAATCTACATTGGGAAAGCAAAATCTTTAAGAGACAGGGTAAAGTCTTACTTTTCGTCTACTGCTCCGCGAAAAGCAAAAAAAATTATTAAACAGGCATCCCGCATAAGAATTGAGCAAACAAATTCTGAATTAACCGCTTTATTACTCGAGGCAGAATCGATAAAACTAATTAAGCCGAAGCATAATTCACAATTAAAAAGATACGGTAATAAGTATTTTTTAAGAATCACAGCAAAAGAAAAATTCCCTGCAATTGAAATCTGTAATCATTTTGATTTTGACGGCAATGATTACTTTGGTCTTTTTATTTCAAGGAGAAAAGCTGAAACTGTTTTTGATGTAATTACTAAAATATTTGCTCTTCGTGAATGCGATAATAAAGAACTGGATAAAGGGAAAAGATGTTTTCTTGCAGAAATTGAAAGATGTGTTGCTCCCTGCGATAACAAAGATAAAATTCTTTACAGAGAAGAACTGGATAAAGTTTACGAATTTCTCTACGGAAAAAACCAGGAAGCGCTGAACAGGCTTCTGAATAAGATGAAGTATTATTCTGACACACAGAAATATGAAAAAGCCGCCGAGGTGAAAGAACTGATAGATATGATTCTTGCGCAAACTCACAAATCCTCTCTGCTTGCCGAGCCTGTAAATCTTGCAAACGTATTATTTGAAATTTCAGCAGGATATGACAAAGATTACATACTGATGTTCGCCGGAAGAATATTTATAAAAAAATACTCACTTAAAAGCCGGGATTACTTTGAAGATGCAATTGATGATTATTACGAAGAGACATTAAATATTAATTCTCTTCCGGATGATGAAGATCTTGAGAAGATGAAAATTACTCTGAGCTGGCTGATTAAAAACAGGAACAAAGTGAGAGTCTATTACTTGAAAGATTATGTCGACAAAGGAGAATTGTTTGCTCAATTATCAAAGCATAGTTTTAACCAGGCACCTTCCACAGAGAGTACTTTTGATATAAAAGATTTTATGAAAGCAGAAGTTGGTTAATCAGAATTTGTCCATACGGACAAAACAAAGTTAGCAATTGCAAATCTGGTTAAGATTTTTTCTTTGGCGTCCACTCTTTCAAAAACTCCAAAACTATTTTCGGATCGTGCCCCTTCCCTGCTTCAAAATCCCCGGAGCTTTTTGATAGTAACAACTTTCCGTCTGAATCAAGAAGGAACCAGTGCGGATATCCCGGTATTTCCGGAAATTGCGAAAGGAATTTTTCGTTCTTGTTTTCTTCGCTGTAATTTACTTTTAGATAAACAAAATTATCGTTCATAAAAGTTAATACATCTGGGTTTTTTATGAACATTGTATCCAGCCTGTGGCACCAGATGCACCATTCGCCTCCGACATCTAAAATTATTCTTTTATTATTCTTTTCGGCTTCATCAATCGCTTCTTGAAAATCCTTTGAAGCATCTCTGGCAGGATCAAATTTTTCAATTTTAATATTTTCTGAATCTATCTTATTATACTGCGCAAAAGAATTGCTAGCGGCAAATAAAAGGAATAAGATTATAACAAAAGCATTTTTCATTTTAACCCCGGTCAATAATTTGATGAAAATGTCGTATTAAAATACTAATTTTTAAAGTATGAGTATAAAGAATAAAAAAGACACATTTGATTCAATTCTATCGGATGAAACTTCCGGTTCAACCGAGCTGCTTTCAAATCTCAATGATTATTTTATGAGCATTATTAACGATCCTGAAAAAATCAGGAAAGATTCTCAAACAGTAAAGAATGAATTAATTGATTTTACTGCAATTATGAATTACATAAAGCAATTAGATGTCTTTATTGATAAAAATGACAAAGAAGGATTGGATAATTTTTTGAAAGTTTATTCAAAAAATACAGAAAATACTTTCAATAAGATTTTTGAAAATTGCGTACCTTACCTGAAGGATAAGAGCAAGATACTTACACTTTCAAACAGCAAAACTTTATTTGAAATTTTCAAAAGGTTGAAAAAATTAAATGGGGAATTAGAGATAACAGTTTGCGAATCGGACCCCGCCAAAGAAGGGATAATATTGGCAGAAAGACTTTCTAAAATCGGTATAAAGACTAAAGTAATTCCTGATGCGTCAATGAGTCAATATATCCGAAAATCAGATGCGGTTGTAATTGGTGCGGATAAAATTCTGGGAAATGGAAATGTTGTTAATAAAATTGGCAGTAGCAATGCTGCTATTATTGCAAAATATTTCAAAATACCATTCTTAGTTTTGTCCGCAAAGGAAAAATTCTCATCAAAAAAGAGCTACAAAATTAAAAAAGAAAATCCTGCAGATATATTAAATGAAAGATTAAAAAATCTGAAAATTCAAAATCCCTATTTTGAAGAAATAGAAAGCAACTTAATCACAAAAATTATAAGTGACTGATTCCACTATTTTAAGAAGTCCTTGAGCTTGCCTTCCAAAAATCCTTTCTTTTGTTTTTCCAGTAATTCTTGTTTTTTCTTTTCTGCAAGATTTAGTTGATCAGTCAAAAGTGCATTATAATCACTCAATTGTTTATTAATCTGATCCAGTTTTGAGAGATAATTATTATTAAAGTCATCTACCTGTTTCTTAACAACAGCATCAAATTTATTTTTAAGATCGCTGCGTATCCTACCAATTTCCTGTCCTACCACATCTGAAACTTTCTGTGCAAGAATTTCGTCCAGATTTGTATTTATCGCAATATTGAAAGGACCATTAGTGTTCCATAAGTGGAGGCCAATATTAAAATCTTTAACATTCTGGAGCACCTGTCTGAATAGCCTCTCAACAATATTTTTAGGCTCTGCCTGAAATTTAAGATCGATGCTTTTTAAGTCAAACTGGATGGATACATCTATTTTATTTCCATTTAATACTAAATTTGTGCGAGTATCCATATCGGCATGTGTGATTTTTGTGGGGAGGAAATTACTACTGCCCAGAGAGAAATCAGAAACCGGAACTCCGTATAAACCGACATTAAATTCATCTTTGGAAATTTCTTTCCGCCTGTCAATTTTTGCGCCCAGCTTTAATGTTCTCTGTTCATTTGCTGTCCCCTCGAGCGCAATCGTCATAGGACTACCAGTAAGTTGTTGATTGCTTGTAATATTTTCCGCATTACCCTTTGCCCTTATATAATCTGATGCTGATTTATCTGTACCACCCGAAAGGACAATCTTTTTGACCCAGAATTTTGGATAGGAATGTTCTTCAGGATACCTGATATCCTGCCCGCTGAATCTTGGTGGATACGTGTAATCAGGTTCTGGACTATACTTTTTGATATTCGCACGCGCCGCATCAACCCAGTACAAATAATTTTTTGACCTTTTCAGCATTTCATTACCTACCAGCAATTGTGCCATCCCGCTTGTATTTATACTTGGCAACCTTGCCATATTTTTTAACCTGTCAAAATCCTGCGATACATAATTTTTTATCATTCCGGCTGATCCTGTAACTGACACGATATTATTTTCCAGTGATAAAGTCTTATCAGATATAAACTTATTTATTTCATCAAGAGTCAATTTTGCATTATTAACAGTAGTTATGGCGCTTGTTAAATTCTGTAAATTATTTAGTTTCGAAGGATCAATGGCTTTTATCTGCTTTTCAATATCGAGCACTTTGTTTTTCTGCGTTTCCATATCTGTTTGCAAGTCTTTCCATTGTCCACTAAGCCTATCTATTTTATTTTTGAGAGTATCAATCTGGTTAAATGATTTTAGATCCAATATCCTAATCAAGCTATCGGCATCAAAACCATTTTTTAATTTTGCAAGATCAAATAACGGAGTTGTAGTTACGGTGTTTTTGAATGCATTTTCTGCAAGATTTGAAAAAGTAAAATTATTATTTGAAGAAGTTTTTAATCCGGGCAAAGCACCGTCGGTTTTTCTCTTTGTACCTAAGACAAAATCTTTTACTTCAATAATATTTATAATATACTTTCCTCTCAATAACTGCCCTGGGTCCATTAAAAATGTAATTTTTCCTGTTTCAAATAAATTCGTCCAGGTGTTATTTGGGTTGGCAACCTCCATCTTATCCCATTCGATCCCAAGAGGAAAAAGATGAAGATGCAATCCTTCTATATCAACTTTAGCTCCTATAGCCTGTTCGCCGGCATACTCAATGCCGGATGTAATCCAGCTATCTATAAATATGTATACTATAATTGTAAGTATTACGAGAGGTGCAAGTACAACTTTAAGAAATTTCTTTCTCACCTTATACCTCCCAGGCTTTTGATTTTTTCATAAAAATTATAAAGGGAACTTTGCTTAACAACCTTGTATATCTTCCACTTAACAATTTTTTCATGCAGGTGAAGCCTGTACTTTACGACAAATGTTTTCATCCCTAAATAAACAGGAACCATCAAAATCATTGCTGAAATAAAACTCCCCATTACTACAGTATTATTAAAATTAGTTAACGGAGCTACTGGTGCATTATAAAGAAAAGTATAAATCCCATTTAATGAATTAATTTTAGTCAACAATAAAAATCCAAATGCATGGAAAAGTGGATCTAACAAAAAAGCAATAATTGCAAAAACAGTTGCTCCAAGAAATGCAGCAGAAAGATTGACATCAAGAATAAAAATAATGATCCAGATCAGCAAAATTTGCAAAGTAAAATGAGGAGAAAGGCCAACTACCGCACCAAGTGCAAACCCCCAGGCAATCTGGTTTGGTGTTTGTCCTTCCTGCAGGACTCTTAAAAAATTTTTTAGAAGCTTCAGCCAAAACATATTTTTATACCAAAATTGATTTATATAATAAGGGCAAAATAGAATTTTAGTTTCCGACTAGCAATATTAATTATTTTAGTCTTTTTGATAAAAAATCAGATAATTCTGAAAAAATCTTAAAATCTGGTGAAGTTTTATAATATAGTAGTTTTTGCTCCATCCCAATTTCTTTGCAACTGATTTGTAATACATTTAATTTTAGACATATTCTACCAAACCAGGAGCAAAAATGAAAACCCGCATACTAATTCTTTCCATTTTTTTAATAACAATTTCAGTATTTCCACAGAAGAAAGATTTAACATTAAAACAAGCAACTGTACAAAGTTATGGATTATACCCAAAATCTCTTTCACAAACCGACTGGATTCCGGGCACAGATAATTTTTCTTATTTAGACGGAAATTCATTGATAAAAGGAAATGTTCAAAATGAAAAAACTGAGACTTTATTAACACTTGATGATTTAAATAAAGCGCTGGCAAGTTCAAAAATGGAGGAATTAAAAAGATTTCCGCGATATGACTGGAAAGACACAATTACAATAAATTTTTGGAATGGTGATAAACTAATTTCATATGATATTAAAACTGGTTCTGCAAATGAATTAAATTCCGTTCCTAAAGATGCTGAAAACAAAGATGTAGCGGCAAATAATAATGTGGCTTATACTATTGAAAATAATTTGTATTTCGCAACAAATGGTGAAAATACTCAAATAACAAAAGACGAAAATAAAGGTATAGTAAACGGGCAGGCTGTTCACAGGGTTGAATTTGGAATTACAAAAGGAACTTTCTGGTCACCAACGGGAAATTACCTCGCTTTTTACAGGAAGGATGAAACTATGGTGGCCGATTATCCGGTGATAAATTTTACCGTTCGTCCTGCAAAGGTAAACGAAATTAAATATCCAATGGCTGGTATGACAAGCCACCAGGTAACTGTGGGTGTTTATAATACCAAACAAAATGAAATTGTCTGGCTAAAAACCGGCGAACCTAAAGATCACTATTTAACAGGTGTAACCTGGAGTCCTGATGAAAAATATATTTTCATCGGTATTTTAAACCGCGACCAAAATCATTTGAAAGAGATTAAGTTTGATGCCGCGACAGGCGAACCAGTTAAAACATTATTTGAGGAATCAAACGACAAATATGTTCACCCAATGCACGGACCAATTTTTGTTAAAGGTAAAAATGATGAATTTATCTGGTTTTCAGCAAGAGACGGATGGGATCACCTTTATCTTTACAACACTGAAGGGAAATTATTAAAACAGCTTACTAAAGGTAATTGGATTGTAACAAGTCTTGATGGTTTTGATTCAAAAGGAGAAAATGTTTATTTCACTTCAACAAAAGAAAGCCCTGTTGACAGGGATTTTTACAGCGTAAATATAAAATCAGGTGATATTACCAGGATTTCAAGCGGAAGCGGAAATCACAATGTTACAATGAATGAAAACGGAGAATATTTTCTAGATACTTATTCCAGTTTATCCATTCCGAATAAAACTCAAATTGTAAATTCTGATGGAGAAATTATAAGAGAAGTTTTTAGTGCTACCAATCCATTAAAAGATTATAACATTGGAGAAACTAAAATTTTCAAATTGAAGAGCAGCGATGGTTATGATCTTTACTGCAGAATGATTCTTCCACCGGATTTTGATTCAACAAAAACATACCCTGTAATGGTTTATGTTTACGGAGGTCCGGGAGTTCAATTAATATTTAACCGCTGGCTTGGCGGCGGAAGCCCATGGTTTAATTATATGGCTGAACAGGGTTACATAGTTTTCACACTTGATAACAGGGGTTCAGCGAATCGTGGATTAGCATTTGAGCAGGAAACTTTCAGACAACTCGGGACAAAAGAAATTGAAGATCAGACAACCGGTGTTAATTATTTAAAATCTCTTCCTTATGTTGATTCAAAAAATATGGGAGTCTTTGGATGGAGTTTTGGAGGATTTATGACAACATCCTTAATGACTAGAACTCCGGATTTATTTAAAGCCGGAGTTGCGGGTGCTCCGGTAATTGATTGGGAATATTACGAGGTTATGTACACGGAAAGATACATGGACACCCCACAGGCAAACCCGGAAGGATATGAGAAAGCTAATCTGCTGAATTACGTTAAAGATCTTAAAGGGAAATTTTTAATGGTTCAGGGAACCTCAGATGTCACTGTAGTCTGGCAGCATACATTAATGTACACTAAAAAAGCAGCCGACCTGGGAATTCCATTGGATTATTATCCTTACACAGGCCATTTGCACGGTGTAAGAGGTGTTGATGTTTATCATTTGTATGATAAAATCACGAATTTCTTCAATACAAATCTAAAGTAATGTAGGATGAAGAAAATTTTAAAACAAAAAAATAGTATGGGGATAGATATGAAGATATTAATAAATAGAATATTATTTCTTCTTTTACTCTTTGCCATTTCATTTCCTTCAAAAATGATTGCACAGGAAACAGATATTGCTGGAAGCTGGCAGGGTGCATTGAAAGTTTCAGGAATTCAATTAAGAATCGTTTTTAATATTTTAAAATCTGATGATGGAAATTTAAAAGCAACAATGGATTCCCCCGATCAGGGCGCAAATGATATTCCGGTTGAAAAAGCTACACTAACAGGGAATAAAATAAAACTTGAAATGCCCAAGCTTAAGGGTGAATACAATGGCATACTTAGCGATGATGGTTCAAAAATTTCAGGTAAATGGTCGCAGGCTGGTCAGACATTTAACCTTGATTTGGAAAAAAAGGATAAACCTATTGTAGTAAATCGTCCGCAAGAACCGAAAAAGCCATATCCTTATAATTCAGCAGATATAACTTTTAAAAATGAAGAAGCCGGCATAACCCTTGCCGGTACTTTTACTTCTCCCAAAGAAGAAGGACCCTTTCCTGCTGTAATTTTAATTACCGGTTCAGGAGCACAAAACCGAAATGAAGAACTCCTCGGACACAAACCGTTTCTTGTACTTTCAGATTATTTAACAAAAAAAGGAATTGCGGTTCTACGCTACGATGACAGAGGCACTGCAAAATCCACGGGAGATTTTAAATCTGCAACTTCTGAAGATTTTGCAACTGATGTTATGGCAGCAATTAAATATCTAAAAACCCGGGACGATGTTAAAAAAGATGAAATTGGATTAATTGGACATAGCGAAGGTGGATTAATTGCACCAATTGTAGCAACAAAATCAGATGATGTAGCATTTATAGTAATGATGGCAGGACCCGGATTACCTGGCGATCAGATTCTTTTAATGCAATCTGCATTGATTGACAGAGCAAATGGAGAAAGCGAAGAGGATATTCTAAAATCAACTGAAGTTAGTAAAAAGATATACCAGGTAATTAAAAGCGGTAAAGACAGTACTGAAGCATATGATGAAATTAAACAAATTTTAAGCAAAACATTTGTTAGTCTTTCGGATGAAGATAAAAAAGAAATTGGCAGCAAAGAGAATATGTACAAAAATATTGCATCTATTTTAAGTCCCTGGTTCATAAATTTTATAACTTATGATCCAAGACCAACGCTTGAGAAAGTTGAATGTCCTGTCCTTGCAATAAACGGGGAAAAAGATTTGCAGGTACCTCCAAAAGAAGATATTGAAGAAATTGAAAAAGCATTGAAAAATGGCGGTAATGAAAATTATAAGACAGAAATTCTGCCGGGATTGAATCATTTGTTTCAAACAGCTGAAACAGGCTCTCCTATTGAATACAATAAAATTGAAGAAACAATTTCTCCTATCGCATTAAAAACAATTGGAGATTGGATATTGGAAATTACTAAATAAATATAAGCAGAGACTAGGCAGCCTCGTCTCTGCAATTAAATCGCAATTTTTTGTCTGCTCTTATGATTGAATCTTAATGAAAGCATAATGGCTGAGCCGGTTAATCCAATCAACAAACCAATCCAGACACCTTTGACTCCCATATTTAATGTAAATCCGAGCACATAACCTATCGGCAATCCAAGAATCCAGTAAGCGACAAATGTAATTATTGTAGGAACCTTAACATCCGTGAGTCCTCTTAAAATTCCAATTCCTACAGCCTGCGTTCCATCAGCAATTTGAAAGATGGAAGCAATAATTAATAAGGTAGCAGCCATAGAAATTACTGCAGGATCACTTATATATAATGAAGGCAGTAAATTATTAAAAATAATAAAAAGTACTCCAAAAGAGCCCATCATCACCTGCCCGATAAATATTGCAGAGAAACCTGCTCTTCTTATTTCTTTTATGTCTTGTTTGCCAACTGCATTACCAACCCTGATACTGCCTGCAGCAGATACACCCAATGCGCACATAAAAGATATTGACGCAAGGTTAATAGCTATTTGATGTGCAGCTAATTCTTTCGTTCCCAACCATCCAATCATTACAGCAGCAAAAGAAAATGCACCAACTTCAAAAATATATTGGAATGCGCTTGGTAACCCAATACCAAGAATTTTTTTAATAACTTTATAATCAATTTTCCTGAAATGAAAAGTAACATCGTATTGTTTAAAATTTGAAGAAGTCATAACAAACCACATAAGCCCGATTCCCATAAAAAGCCTTGAACCGAATGTTGCCCAGCCTGCACCGTCCAATCCCATAGACTCAAATCCTAAATTTCCGTAAATAAATATCCAGTTTAAAAATGCATTTATAAAATTGGCTATTATTGTTAGTATCATTGCAGGTCTCATAACTGATAGCCCTTCGATAAACTGCTTGTAAGTCTGGAAAAGCATTACAGGCAAAATGGAAAACCCCAAAATATTTAGATATGACCTGGCAAGAGTTACAACCTCTTCAGGCTGATTTAAATAGGCGAGAAAGTTCGTTCCGATAAAAACAACGGACATTAAGATTAATCCGGAAAGCATATCCACCAAAAGCGCTTGTCTGAAAATAACACCACACTCTGAATGTTTTTCAGCTCCGACTAAAATTGCCACAAGTGGAGTTATAGCAAAAGAAATTCCAATTCCAACTACAAGAATTACCATAAAAATGCTGTTCGCCAGGGCTGCGGCAGCGAGAGGAGTAGCACCAAGGTTTCCAACCATTAAGCTATCAACAACTCCCATCATTATATATCCAAGCTGCCCGATAATAACCGGGTACGCTAATATGAGAGTATTTTTAATATGTATTTTGAAATTCTGCATAGTTTTCTAAAATCAGAATTCAAATATACACATAGCTTAGGAATAGTAATAAAAATAAAGAATGGGAAAAGACGGAGGGATATAATTTTGAATTTTATTCTTTAAAGATTTACTGCATTGGTCGAATCAGGATTTAATCTAACGATTTTATTTCTAACTGATACCGGATAATTTGTTGCCGCAGTTAAGCTATCAATTGTTTTTATTGAATAATAATTATTCTCACCAATTGACATAGTATATTTTGCATGGATATTTACATTCTTATCATTTTCAACATTTGTACCTGAAAAAAATGTGAAATATGCTACAGCAATGATACCGCCCAGTAAAAATGCAACACTTAGCATTACAATTGTTTTAACCATTTACTACCCTCTTATAAATCTTATATAAAATAGCATTTATTTCAACTCCTACATTAGAATATCATTAAGTTTATAAAAAAATCCAATACAATTATCTATATGTGGTTGTAAAAGCTCGACTAAGGGCTAAATTTATATCTGAAGCGTGAAAATCCGTTCTATTGCTTTCATTATTTTTTAATAATTTATGCAAAAACCCCTTGGTTTTAAAATTCGTTAGAATTATAAATCTAGTTTATAGGATGTTAGTTTCAAACTCTTTAAAGAGGAATAATTTATATTTGCATATATTTTATTATAAAAAATATTAATTTATATTTTAATTCTAATTGATCTCTATTTAAAAACCGGAATTTGGGATTGAAAATGTTTCTTAAAAGGAAATCATTTCTATTTTTAATCATATTTTTAATTTTTCTTTTAATTCCAAGTTGTAAAGAGAACATAAATGCTCCCGACATTTCAGATGAAGAAATCATTGGCACGTGGGTATTAACGAAAATAATAGCATCATATCCTACTGGCAAACAAGAGTCAACTCCGGAAGCAGAAAACTTCGAAATTACTATAACTCTAAATAACGATAAAACCTTCCAAAGAAATCAGAACATAAATGGAGAAATAACAAATGATAGTGGCAACTGGAGCATAGAAAATGCTGTGTTAAATTTGGTTACTTCTACTGACATATTTGCTTTTGCATGCCGCTTGAATGAAAATATTTTACTCGCCTCAACTACGGTTATTGACCCGGATAGTGGCGGTATATTACCAATAACTCTTGAGTTTACAAGACAGCAGTAGAACATATCTTAATTAATGGATCTTAAAAATTCCTATAATTATATATCTTTTTCCCGTTTAATGTTATAGAAATCATATCCCACTAGAGCCAAAATAAAACCACTTCTCCCGCAATATCAATTTTAGGATAATGAAATAATATATGCTAATTTTGAGGGAGAAAAATAGAGTTTGAAAATCAAAATTACTATTTTAATTATGAATTCAGTTTTGAATATAGGCAGGTAAATAGAAGTGTTTAGATTTACCATTCTTCAATGTAGATTAATCTTGTTTGTGATTCTTTTCTTGATGCTTACAGGGGAATGTAACAGTCAGGGATTTCAATTCAATGGGCAGATATCTTCATGGGGTATAGGTTTCAGATATCACAATGAATGGGATGGAAAATTCGGTATAAGATATATTCCACAATTTAATTATAATTATATTGTGAATCAGAATGATGTTATAAATGCCGAAGTTCTGTTTAATACTTATTATGAAACTGATTTCAATTCAAGTGAAAAAAAAATTGATCCATATCGTGCTATTTTAAGATACAGCACAACTCAAAGTGAATTTCAATTCGGCCTTCAAAAAATAAATTTCGGTTCTGCGCAGCTTTTACGCCCTTTAATGTGGTTTGACAGAATAGACCCTAGAGATCCTCTGAAAATAACTGATGGCGTTTATGCTCTGAGGTACAAATATAGTTTTTTGAATAATTCAGTTTTTTGGCTATGGATTTTATATGGTAATAATGATACTAAAGGATTTGAACTTTTACCAACTGAAAAAGAAAATCCGGAATTTGGAGCACGTATTCAGTTACCGTTTTTAGAGGGAGAAATTGGGGCAACATTCCACTCCAGAAGAGTTGACGCAACTATATACAATTACCGAGAAAATCGTTATGCTCTGGATGGACGCTGGGATATAGGTATCGGTATTTGGTTCGAATCGGTTTTGCAGCACAGCATTTCAAAATTAACAAATTACAAATGGAACAGAATGACCACAATAGGAGCTGATTATACTATTCCGGAAGGCAATGGAATATATATTTTAGCTGAACATATGACTACAGCATTTTCAAAATCATTCTGGGACACAGATTTAAGCAGACAAATTTCAGCAATGATGATTACACATTCCATTAGTGTAATTGATAATTTAATATTGCAGGAATTTTACGATTGGGATAATAAAAACCTTTATCAGTATTTCCAATTCCAGAGAACTTATGATAAGTTTATCATTAATTTTGCACTTTTCCATTATCCTGAAGACGGAGAAAAAATATTTTTGAACGGCAGATATTCCTTATTATCAGGTTATGGATCACAATTGATGTTGATTTTTAATTATTAATCCCGTTATCAAAAGGAAATTCCTATGAAGGGACCTAGGATCATAGAGACAAGAGACCTAATTAAAGATTATGCAATGGGAAAACAGTTTTTCAGGGCTCTTAGTGACATTAACTTATCTGTAAATACTGGAGAGTTTTGTGGACTTGTAGGACCCAGCGGTTCAGGCAAAACCACCTTATTAAATATCATAGGTGCGTTGGATAATCCAACAGAGGGAAATGCAAAAGTTATGGAAAGAAATGTTAACACATTAAGACACAAGGAAGCTGCTAAACTAAGAAATGAATCTATTGGTTTCATTTTTCAGACATATAATCTTTTACCTGTTTATACAGTTTTTGAAAATGTAGAATTTCCATTAATCCTTTTGAAAAAAAATAAATATGAACGGGAAGAAGCAGTCATGCAAGCCCTTGAATGGGTTGGACTTTCAAATAAAGCACAATCAAAACCTAAACAATTGTCTGGAGGTGAAAGCCAGAGAGTTGCTGTTGCAAGAGCAATGGTAAAATTACCTAAAATTGTGCTGGCAGATGAACCTACGGCAAATCTTGATGCAGCGAATTCACACAATATTATAAAGACCATGCAAAAACTGAACCTGGAGCTAAATACTACGTTTGTTTTTGCTACTCATGACGAAAAAGTTATAAAGTACCTGCACAGAAAAGTAGTACTGAATGATGGTAAAATTGTTGATGATTTAAATATAAATTAAGCATTGGTTGCAAAGTGTATTTGATAAAATTAGCATTAAGAAACATTACACATGCCAGACTAAGAATATGGCTAAATATTATTGTGCTTTCATTTGCCTTTGTATCAATAGTTATGACGGAGGGACTTTACGATGGATTGTCTGAACAAGTGAGAGATGCTGAAATTGATACTAATGTGGGTGGCGGACAATTTTGGCAAAAAAATTATGACCCCTATGATCCATTTACCTTTGAAAATTCTCATTCAGTAATACCAGCTGAATTGGGAAAAACAATCGATGAAGGTAAAGCTACACCGGTATTAATTACCAAAGCATCAATATTTCCAAGAAATCAGATACAAGTTGTGAGGCTCAAAGGAGTAGATCCGGATCAAAAAATAATTGATCTACCAACTTCAATTCTCAACAAAGATAAAGATGTAAATTTAATTCCAGGATTTATAGGTTCAAGAATGGCAAGTAGCACAGGACTTAAAACTGGGGACTTTGTCAGCGCCAGATGGAGAAATATAAATGGAACATTTGATGCAGGTGATATTAAAATTGTAAGTATAATAGATATTAATGCTCCTTTGAGTGACAGAGATCAAATCTGGGTTCCACTTAAAAAACTTCGCGATATGATGCAGGCACCAAAACAGGCAACTATAATTATTTTTAAAAAAGAGAACAAAAACAGGATTAAAACAGGTATTCAGAATTGGATATTTAAGGATCAGAATTTCCTATTGAAGGACATTAATGAAAATATAAACAGGAAAAAAATATACTCAACCATTTTTTATGCAATATTGCTTGGAATGGCACTACTTGCAATATTTGATACACAGGTACTTTCGATCTTCAAACGAAGAAAGGAAATAGGAACTCTTATGGCTCTTGGAATGACCAGATGGAGTGTGGTAGTTTTATTTGCTATTGAAGGTTCTATTACGGGAATATTTGCTTTCATTTTAGGTTCAATTTATGGAATACCTATTCTTTCTTATCTGGCGAATGAAGGAATCCTCTTGCCAAGGATGGTACAACAATCCCAATTTGCGATTGGTTTAATGCTATATCCTAAATACGGTATTAATCTATATATTGTAACAAGCATCATTCTTTTTATTTCAGTAATTATTGTTAGTTTCCTGCCGACGCGAAGAATAACAAAACTTAAACCCACAGATGCACTAAAGGGAAAATAGTAATGATAAGATTTCTGATTAAAGGCGTATTACGAGATCAGCATAGAAGCTTATTCCCTATTATTATTGTTGCATTTGGGGTTTTATTAACAACCGTTGTTTATTCTTTTATAAACGGCGGCTTGAATGAACTTATCACCTCTAATGCAAATTTTGATACTGGACATTTGAAAATAATGACACGCTCATATAGCAAACTGGAAAGTCAGATGCCCAATGATCTAGCACTTACAAAAATAGATAAACTTATAAACTCATTAAAAAATGAATATCCAGGATATGACTGGACAGCAAGAATCAAATTTGTAGGACTCCTCGATGTTCCGGATGAAAATGGTGAAACAAAATCTCAACATCATGTTTTTGGGATTGCAGCTAATCTTTTTGAAGAAAAATCGCATGAATCAGAGAGACTAAATCTTAGGAAATCGATAATAAAAGGACGCATACCGGAAAATCCCGGCGAAATTGTAATTAGTGAAAATTTATTAAATAAAACTGTTACCAACATCGGACAGCCCATTACTCTACTTACATCAAACTCAGGTGGAGGTATGGCAGTACAAAATTTTATAGTTTGCGGAACGGTCAATTTTGGTATCGCTGCTATGGATAACGGAGCAGTAATAGCGGATATTTCGGATATTCAGTATGCCTTAGACATGCCTGATGGTGCTGCAGAGGTATTAGGCTTTAGTAAAAACAATTATTACCAGCCAACTGAAGCAGAAAAGATTAAACGGGATTTTAATAGTCAATACCTCGACCTAAACGATAAATTTTCTCCTTTAATGTTAACACTTGGAGATCAAAACGGTCTTAAAGAATACTTACAATATGTAAATTCAATCGGATACCTGATTATAGGCATATTCCTTTTCGCAATGTCTGTTGTTTTGGTAAATGCAGGATTAATGTCCGGAATAAGGCGCTATGGAGAAGTAGGTGTAAGATTAGCGCTTGGAGAAGCAAAAGATCAAATTTATAGATCCTTAATATACGAATCTGTAGTAGTAGGATTAATCGGTTCCATATTAGGTACTGCTTTGGGATTAGGAATATCTTTTTATCTTCAGGAGTTTGGAATAGACGTAAGTGAAACTATGAGAAATTCGACAACAATGATGCCTAATATAATTCGAGCAAGAATAAGTTTAACAAGTTATTATATTGGCTTCATACCAGGTTTGTTAGCAACATTAATCGGTACGTCATTTTCTGGAATACAAATTTTCAAAAGACAAACTGCCACTCTTTTTAAGGAATTGGAAGTATGAAAAAAATTCAGGCTGTAACAGCAATTATTTTTTCATTAATAATTAATGCGTCTGCTCAGACACCTTCAGGATTAGAAGTACTGAAGAAGGTTGACAAAAACCTCGTACTAGATAAAGCAATAACTCAAACTACAATGATTATTCACGGAAGAAGTGGCACTCGTACAGTTAAATCCAAGAGTTGGATTGAAGGCAAAAATAAAGCGTTTGTTGAATATACTTATCCCCCACGGGAGGAAGGCAAAAAAATGCTGAAGCTTCAGGATCACGTTTGGATTTATGTTCCGGAGCCGACTGACAGAGTGATTTCAATTTCAGGCCATTTATTAAGGCAGCCGGTAATGGGCTCAGATCTTTCGTATGAGGATATAACTGAAAACAGGAAAATGATAGATATATATAATGCAGAAGTTACAGGATCGGAAATAATTGATGGAAGAGATTGTTATATAATTAAGCTTACAGCAAAATTGGAGGATATTACTTACTATAGCAGAAAACTCTGGGTGGATAAAGAAAGATGGGTTCCTCTTAAAGAAATAAGGTACGCAAAAAGCGGCAAACCATTAAAAAGAAGTGACATGCTTGAAGTATTTTCAATTGAAAACCGCTGGTATCCAAAGAAAATTCATTATTATGATTTGATGAAAAACGGTGAGGGTACTGAATATATTATTGATTCAATAACACTGCATGCAAAAATCGCAGAATCACAGTTTACAAAGGCGGTCTTAAAAAAATAATAACCAGCAGAAAAGATGAACAATGTTCACCTAAACTGCCGGTTCTTTTAAAATATTAATTTCAGTTTTTCTAATTAATTATCAAGAAATATTGAATAACCAAAACTTATAGCAAAGTTATTAAAACCGGTTCTGCTACTGGCTCCACTCGGGCTTAAATTAATGAGCATATATGATACGCCAATACTAACCAACCCGTTTTTACCGGCAACTAATTTAACACCACCTTTACCTCCGAAGCTTAGACCACTATTATCTGTAGCACCGGACTTAAGAGCCGTATACCCTACCAATCCCTGTACATAAGGAAAAATATTTGATTTCATATTAAATGTATATCCAGGTACAAGAAAAATCCCGTAGAGTTTGGTAGATTCAGTTGCACCGGCAGGACTCAAAATACCAATTCCCGGACTTAGCGCTACTGAAAATCCATTAAAGATAAAATAGCTGGCGTATGGCTGAAATTGAAAGAGGCTTGTTGATTCGCTTGCGGTATTGCCATTAGAAACAGCAGTGGTACTGGAATAGGATATTGCACCACCAAGTTCAATGTCCCCCTTCGTTGCATATTGAGCACTAACGTTGCAAGCTGAGACAAAAACAACTAATAGGATGATTGCTATAATTGCAAAAATTTTTTTCATAATTCCCTCAGATTATTTATTAAAAAAATACCCCAAGAACTAATACTCACTTGAAATATATCGAATAATGGAAGAATAAACAATAGTTAATTTGAAAAACTATAGTAAGTAATGAAATGAGAAGCAATAATTCAGCCTTCGTCGATAATATTAACCGTTTAACGAAATGTTGAATTATTTTTGCTAACAGTAATTTGTAGCATCAAAACAAAGACGATAAAATCTCCTATTGAAATAATCATTTGCGATAAATGCACACTTTATTGTAATGAATAAAAAATCGCGGAGAGGGTGGGATTCGAACCCACGGTACCCTTGCGGATACACTACCTTTCCAGGGTAGCCAATTCAACCACTCTTGCACCTCTCCAGATAGAAGATTGTAAATATAATTATTTCAATAAGATTTTACAAAAAATGTGA
>DATFMR010000117.1:0-3183 GCA_035266865.1 Ignavibacteriaceae bacterium
GTTGATTTTTCATCGTACCATGTATTTAACCCTATATGATGATGATAATCACCTGCAGCAAGGAAAACAGCGTTATCACCAAACCAGGTTGTAATTTCAAATCCAAGCATATCTTTATAAAATTTAATCGATCTGCTGAGATCTTTAACTGTTAGATGAACATGACCGATAGACACATTAGGAGAAATTTTATATTTCATAAATCCAATAGCTATATAAATAAAAATATTTTAATGAATGAATATATAATTTAATATTGATTATAAAAACTCTGTGAGAAATGGGACTAAAGTCCGTTAAATCCCCGGCATCTTTTTTACAGTTGGCTGAAGCCAACTGTAAATGATAAATAAATTAGAAATCTAATCAATTGCAGGCTGCTTTAGCAGCCTGAATTAAAAGACAAATCCGGATATGGGCTTTAGCCCAAATAAATTAATGGGACTAAAGTCCACATTGAGCTTTGTGATTATTTTCAGCAGTCCACTAAAGTGGACTGCAAATGATTAATCAGTCTAACAAAAAAGGGAAACTCCATAAAAGTGACATAATAAAATCACAATTTATTTATTCAACAATCGCAGTGGCTTCAATTTCAATCATCATATCAGGTGAGATAAGAGATTTTACTTCAATCATGGTGGTAGCCGGTTTTATTTTTCCAAAAAATTCACCGTGAGCTTTTCCATATTCTTCCCACCTTGAAATATCTGTAACATACATCCTTGTTCTCACAACATCGTGGAGGTCAGCACCAGCCTGCTTTAAAGCTTTTTCAATTATCCGGATACAACACTTTGCCTGCTCGCAAGCATTTCCGGGTGCAAAAGTTTTACCATCTTTAACAGGTGCAGTTCCGGAAATCTCAATAATATTGTTAATTCTGACAGCACGTGAATAGCCTACAATATCTTCCCAGGGAGAACCGGATGAAATGTTTATCCTTTTACTCATTTTTAATTTTCCTCTTTAATCAGGTAAAGAAGATTATCTTCAACTTTATAAAGAAGCGGTGCAATTAAAACTTCAGGATATCTCAATCTCAGTCTTTTAACTTCACTTAAAACAAAATCAATTTCATTACCTATCTCAAACATTGGAGCAAATTGATTAAAATGTTCTTCTGCCTTTTTCTCTTCCCACCCTGCATTTTTTACAAGATTCTCTATGAATAAATCCTTTTTTGCAACAAGGTTCACCATTCCGCAGTTTGTGTGCCCGATTAAAGCAAGAGCTTTTACTCCGCCTACTGCAATTGCGAAAGAAACTTTAAATTCGCTGTACCGGAGATTCGCTCCGCCGGATCTTATTATAAATGAAAAGTTATCAGGAATATTCAGGTGCTTCCTGTTATCCATACACATCCCGACAAGCAATTCAGCGGAATTATAAGTTTCAAATTCAGAATTTAAATTATGATACTGGAATAATCTGCCAATTGGTGTGTTCCTGTATTTTTCAGGAATGTCAGCTTCTTTTGAAATTGTTATTAATCTATTCACAAATAACCTCTGAGTTTTTAGAATTATGCAAGATAATAAATTTGAGTTATTACAAACAACAAAAGTTTCAATTATTGGGTTTCAATAAAATGTATTATACCGTTGTTTATAAGATAATTTCCTTCTGTTTATAAAATAGACCATTTGCATTAAAATCAACGAAAATGATATAAAAAAAAGCTATTCTTTATTAATGGAAAACAGAATTTTTTGTAACAATTTGATTATTCAAAACGTCTTATAGATAAAGATGCTTGATTCTCTGAAATATGAAATTCTGATAAAGCAGTATAAGAATAACATCTTTAATTATGCTCTTTATATGATGAAAAACAGGATGGATGCTGATGATATTACGCAGGAATTATTCATAAAAATCTGGAAAAACATTGGTTCATTTAATTATAAATCAGCAAAATCTTGGATTATGAAATCAACTCATAACCTGTGCATTGATTATTTAAGAAGAAGACAGGTAAATGAAAAACGACTTGTTGATATTGATTCAGAATATGTAAATGAAATCTCGGGAGCCGGAACTTTGACAGATACTGAAGTGAAATATAAAAGAGAGTTATTAAAAGATAAAATTAAAACGGGAATTGAAAAACTTCCTGACAACCTGAAAAGTGTTTTTGTTTTATATGAATTGCAGGGATTTAAATACCAGGAAATAAGTGAAACATTGAGCATACCGGTAAACAGTGTAAAAGTTTATCTGATGCGCGCACGTCACAAATTGCAGGATGAATTAAAAGAGTACAGAAGCCATGAAATTTAATAATTTATCTCAGGAATATATTGATAAAATAGTTTTGGTCGCTTATGGTGATGGCGGGTTTGTGGATGAAATAAAAATCTACCTGGACGCGAGAAAAAATCCGGAATTAAAAAAACTTCTGAATGAATACAGGCAAACTGCAAAAGAAGTTCGTTCATTAAAAAATGAAATTTATACAGGTCAGACAAATATTAAAGTTCAGAAAAAAAACAATCTTATTGAATACTTTATTAAAGCTTTTGTTCGAAAGCCGGTATTTTCTGCTGCTTTTACACTTTTGTTGATTGGTGGAATTTCATCTTATTTGATATTATCAAATAATTCACCGAATTATAATTACACACAAACAGAAGTGATAAAAGCAGAAAGAGATTTAAATGAATCATTTTCAATTATTAACGCTTACTTTAATCAAACCAGCAATGCAATTGAAAACAACGTAATAAAAGAAAAAATTAATGAACCAATAGAAAAGAGTATTAAAGTTTTAAACAATTATTTAAATGGAGGGTAGAAAAATGAAAAAATTAATGTTCACATTTTTAATGTTAATTACATTTGCAGGGGCAAATGCATTAGCGCAGGAAAAAGAAGATTATAAAAATGACCCGGGTTATTTGGATTTAAGCGATATGTCAAAATATATGCAGGGAGATCGTGTGACCGATATTGAACTTGAATCAAATATGCTGAAAATGCTTTCAAAATTAGGTGGAGATGAAAAACCTGAATTCAGACAGCTTGTTGCTAATTTGAAATTAATCAGGGTAAACTCATTTGGCATTGATGAATCAAATGAAAAAGCTGTAATGGAAAAAATAAATACTATTGATAAACAACTTAGCGGCAGGAAATGGGAAAGAATATTTAAAATGAAAAACAAAGGCGAGAACACAAACA